>CAWEQN010000009.1:0-442399 GCA_963811185.1 uncultured haloarchaeon | reverse complement strand
TTGCGACCGTCTCACGGAACGCCGTTCGAATTTCGGGCTTCGTCATCTCCCCCATCGGACGAAGGTCGTCGTTGCGGTTCAGACACCCCTTGAGGAATCCTTCGTGCGTAACACGCACGCGATGACAATTCGCACAGAAGCTGGCGTTCTCGACCGGGTCGACGATTTCCACCATTCCGTCGCCGACCCAGTAGCGTTTTCGCCCGTGCATCTCTCGGATTTCGATTTCGTCGGCCTGCTCTTCGAGCCAATCGTGGACCCGCTGGATGTCGATGGCCCACTCGGGGTTGCCCGTCAACTCAGGCATGTACTCGATGAGTTGTAGCTGTAGTCCGTCGTTCTCCGCGACGTGTTCGACCATTTTCGGAACGTAGCCCGCAGTCGCCTCGAAGACGACCATGTTGAGCTTCACCGGGTCGAGTCCCGCATCGAGTGCCGCCTCGACACCTTCGAGTACCTTGTCGTACGCGCCGCTTTTCGTTATCTCCGCGAACTCCTTCGGGTCGAGTGCGTCCTGTGAGACGTTCACTCGGGATAACCCTGCCTCGCGGAGCGCCTCGGCCCGTCCCGGGAGAAACGTCCCGTTCGTCGTGAGCGAGGTTTCCATCCCGTCGGGCGTTCGGCGGACGATTTCCTCTAAATCCTCCCGAAGCATCGGCTCTCCGCCGGTAAACTTCACCTTCCCGACGCCGAACTCACGGGCAACCTCCAAAAACCGAATCACGTCGTCGGTGCTCATCTCGTCGTCACCCGGATCCATCGGACCACGAGTGTCTCCCAACCCTTCGTTGTGGCAGTAAACGCAATCGAAATTACACCTGTCGGTCAGTGAAACACGTACCCCCGTGACTTCACGCCCGAACGAATCTTCGAGCATCACTCACGTTTTGGTCCGAGTATTCTTAAACTCGTGGGAGGAGGCACCCGAAACGTAACCGGATTTGATTACCAGCCGTCGAAGGGCTAGATGGAATGGGTCCCGGAACCCTTCCTCTATCGTCACTAACCGTGATGACGCCACCGGGTTCACAAGCCTTATCGGCATATCGTACCGTACCGTCACCACATGGACGAAACAGACGTTCGAGAGATTCTCCGAACGGTTCAGGACCCGGACCTCGGCGAGGATATCGTCTCGCTCGGTCTCGTCAACGACGTTACCGTCGATGATGATATCGCACAAATTTCGCTCGCACTCGGCGCACCCTACGCACCGCACGAATCCGAAATCGCAAACCGCGTCCGCGAGGCGCTCGCCGACGAAGGACTGGAGGCTGAACTCTCCGCTCGCGTCGATACCGAACTCTCTCCCGAGGAACAAGTTCTTCCCGGCGTCAAGAACATCATCGCGGTTGCATCCGGAAAAGGTGGTGTCGGCAAGAGTACCGTCGCCGTCAACCTCGCGGCAGGACTGGCGAAGCTCGGTGCTCGCGTCGGACTCTTCGACGCCGACGTGTACGGCCCGAACGTTCCCCGAATGGTCGATGCGAACGAACGACCGCGGGCGACCGAGGAACAGAAGCTCGTTCCGCCGGTCAAGTTCGGCGTGAAACTGATGAGTATGGCGTTCCTCACCGGCAAGGACGACCCGGTTATCTGGCGCGGCCCGATGGTACACAAGGTTCTCACGCAACTCTGGGAGGACGTGGAATGGGGACAGCTCGACTACATGGTCGTCGATTTGCCACCGGGAACCGGCGACACGCAACTCACCCTCCTCCAAAGCGTCCCCGTCACTGGAGCCGTCATCGTCACGACACCCCAGCAGGTCGCGCTCGACGACGCAAATAAAGGCCTCCAAATGTTCGGCAAGCACGATACGGCTGTCCTCGGTATCGCCGAGAACATGAGCACGTTCAAATGCCCGGACTGCGGGAGCGAACACGACATCTTCGGTCACGGCGGTGGTGCCGCGTTCGCCGAGGACCACGACATGCCCTTCCTCGGGTCGATTCCGCTCGACCCCTCCGTCCGAAGCGGCGGCGACGAAGGAACCCCCATCGTTCTCGACGACGAGAGCGAAACCGGTGGCTCCTTCCGCACCATCACCGAGAACGTCGCCAACAACGTCGGCATCATCAACCGCCGTCGACAGCAAGGGGAGTAATCGATGGCAGGCAAGATGGAGTCGTTCGAACCGGACGAAGAGCAGGATGGAAACCCTACGAGACATTGCCGACGACATCCGCGACGAGTCGAGCGAGAGCAAGTTGGTCGCCGCGATGCTTTACCGCGTGAGCGACCTGTTTGACCCCGACGAGGAGACGACGCCGCGCGATATCTTCGTAAATATGCGGGAAATCATCCGGACGAAGGATGCGAGTGGGAAGTAGCTAAATCCCGCTCAACGCCATCGTCGGACGAACAGGAGTCTGACCAGCAAGAAGGGTGTGAGGTAGATAACCGGAACACCGCCGACTTCGTGATTTTTGCTGAGTTTCTCACCGAAGCTCTGGGAGTACGTGTCGTTCGTGTAATGGTAGTGGTTGTTCATCCACGTGGGTCGGACGGGTCGGAACGATTCGTTCCACTGCTTGGTTTCCCCGCCGGCCTTCCCGGCGAATCCGACTTGATCTAACCCACCGCTCTTTTTCGTAAGGTTTCCGGTGTATAGGCGTGCTTCTCCCGCGATTTTCGTGTCCTGTTTGTCAAGCAGTTCGACTTTGATGGTAGTCGAGTTGTGTGGCTGAGGGGAAGGTGCATAGAAACTACCATCCGTACCAAGCGTGTGAACAAACAATTTCGCGGAATATCTCCGCATGGACGGATTGACTACAGTAACGTATGCCACGGACGACGGTTTCCCTTTGATAGTTCCATCTGCTACCGTTACGTTTGAAATATACGGTGTTGGGACCTTGTTTGTAGCAGAGGCGTCGATTTTCTCGCTGAAGTTGTAGGTGGTAGCATTACCATACGTTGAAACGGTTATTGTGTGATTATCATTGACCACGTTTAATCCTCTTGTGAGTACCAAGTCCCGTTCGATACGCTCGCCAGGGCGAAGAGCAAAGAACTCTCTTTGAAACCGTGTTCCGTCTACGAGAACGACATAACCCGAGTTCTCCAAATACTCTGATGTCGGATTGTCTATGTTCATATGAAGATGGTTTTTGGACCGATTCATTTTGATACATGCACCACGGGACGAGTGTATGACTCGACTGTCACCTGTCGTAGAAATGTGACACCCGGAAGAAGAACTCGAACTGGCGCTTCCACACGAAACAACGGTTATCGAGAATAACAGAAAAACAATACATATCTTGAGTGTCTTTCGGCTCATATAATCGATTTGTTATACAATCATATATAAAATTAATGTGTTATATCGTGTATCGCAGTCCTTTGTTATCCGTACCATCTGGTTCATCGTGACGTGATTTGAGCCGCCTCCGAAGTTCGGACTTAGTTAGGAGCCCCTGATACGATTTGTGAACTATCTTGCTCCCGACTGATTCGTTCTTGATCTCTCCGTTCGGAGTGGCATACTGCTTGACGACGTCTACTTTCGCGGTGACGTCAGTTTCGAGGACGATATCGTCATCCTGATAGACGTTCGAGGTCGTCGTCTTTGACCCCGTTTTCTTTTTCAGGCTCCATCGTACGTTCGGTTTGGTTCCTCCGATCCGCCAATCCTCGTTTTCGGAGTGTGCTATTGCGAGACTGAGTTTCGAGGTCGTCAACTCGTTTTGCCACTCGTACTGGGCATCTCGAACTTTTTCCCTCGTTTGAACTGCGTACGTGTAATCGACATCCGTGTGCTTCTCGGTATATTTGAAGTAGTACTGCGTTTTGTACCGGGCGTCGTGTACTTTCACTCGCTTCTGTTCCCCGGTCGCCCAATCGTCGTAGTGGAACTTTTGATACGACCAGTAGTAGTCCGTTTTGGTGACGGTGTAGGTGTAGTACTCGGTCGTCGTGTACGTTCTTGTGACCGTGTCCGTGTAGGTGTACTGTTTCGGCACCTCCATACAGATTCCATACCGGCTACACTGCGTGACGTATTTGGTTCCGGTTCTAGTTACTGTAACTGTTTTCCGCTTCCTGACCGTTTTCGTCCCTGTTTTTTCAACGTCGTATCTATGTGCGTACTGATTCAACATCCGATACTGGGCGGGAGAAGTCCGCACCCGTCGAGTATCTCCGGTGAACGTTCCCTTTCCGGATTTCGCATCTCGCCACTCGTGTTCGGTCGTCATGTATGTCCGTTTCTTCGCCGTTCGACCGTTGGACCGCCAACTCGGATGTACTTGTAAGAAGGCGGACTGCTGTAGCTTGGTCGAGAACGTTCGGTCTACGTCTTCGTATTTCGCGTCCGCTACCTTCGTCCGTCTCTGTAGTGTGTACACGAAACCGTTACGGGTTTTCTTGTCCACGACATATCCATTCGAGAGGTACTGATCACGTTTCGCCGGTGATTTTGTCACTTTCCAGCTATAAACCGGCCGGTTCACTAAGTAGCCGGTATCTTTGATTCGAGGATTCGACCATCGTGTCCCGTAGCTTCTGTATACGGTGACGTCGGGAATGTCCACCTCTTTGTACGTTTCCGGTTTGTTTTCGTTGTACACACGAATTTTTGGTTGATTTTCCGACTGGAATAGCTGCGAGGCGGGGATTTCCACGATTCCGGAATACACTCGAATCTCCCCCGTACTTTCCCTAACGGATCTATGATCGAATGTCACCTCTCTTTTTTGCCACTCCGTCACCGAGCCAGATACACCCCTGATATTGATGCCCAATTTATAATTATACTGATATCTATTCTTACTGAATTGGAATCGATCTGTAGTCACTCGAAAACGGACCGTATCATTCGGTTTGTACGGGCCCTCTGAAAGGACTTCTAAATCTTCAACATTCGGGACAAAATCATTAATATAATTAAATTCTCTCATCGATATTATTCCATATCTATCTTTAATCTTTAACTTTGCGAAATTATTCGATGAGAATTTTGCTGTTTTATTATCTGCAGTAATTGGCCGAGCACCTTTCATCCAGATATATCTCAATTCTGTATGATCTGGGTCAAACGAACCGCTTGCGTCTACGACGAGACCCCAATCAATCGGTCGATAACCCGTGGTTCCGTCATTAGTGACGTTAAGCCGGATTTCTGGAGGGCTAGGCGTCACGTGTAAAGTGGACCTACCCTGTAGCATCTCACCGATGTCGTTTCTTTTGTCGTTCAAAACTGAATATTCAGAACTAACCTCGTACTTTCCGGGATACACTCCTGCAATATCTTCTCGAATAATCAGTACATGTTTATTCGCGGTCGTCTTTCTAGATAGTTCTCGAACATTGGGATTCACATTTGAATCCGACACTTGCACATCACCCGGATCAATTCCATTCAATTTGATTTTCGTCACGTGGTGGGCGGTGTATCGCTTCGGATCGATCCGTGTGTTGTAAGAATCGACGTTATTGTTGACGAAGCCGGATCGGATGATTTTCGGCATCTTCGTGGGAGTTATCCCCCGTCTGATCGTACTCTTCTGTCCACGTGTATCGACTGCGGTTACGGTGAGCGTGTACTTCTTTCCGGGCTTGAAATCCTTCGAGTCGAAGGATATCGTTCGGTGTCGTTGCATCCCCCCGGGAGTAGTGGCGTCCATCTTCGTGCGTCCGATGCCCATCCCACCGAGTCGGACACGTACTGATGCGAGATTTGCATACGCGTCGGTGGCATACGCACGGCCGGAGACGGATCTAAAACCATTGACGGTGGGGAGTTCGATCGTCGGCTTCCGGGTCCGCTGTGACGGTCGTCGACCCGCCGGAAAAGCGCGCGATATCACTGGAACCGTCCGAGTAGGTGACGAGCGCGTACAACGTGTGATCACCGGGTTTCCACTTCGTTGTCAGTGTTCGACCATTGGCGAGGTTTGCACCGTCGCCGAGCCACGTGACGGAGCGCAGTTGGCCCGACGTAGCGGCGGATTGGAAACTGTAGGTTCCTCGGAGTGGCGTCGAGCCAGTAACCAGTTTATCCCCGGAGATGGTCGGGGAGAACCGGTCCGCGAGTGCATTGCGTGGTGGTGGTGTTCGGTTCGCTTTGACTGAAACACTCAGTGTGTCCGTATCCGTTTGACCATCCGTATCGTACACTGTCGCGGTAACGGCTCGCGTTCCGGTACTCGAAAACGTTCGCGTAAGCGTACTAATATCGTTCCCACCGGAGAGGGAATCCGTAGTGACCTTTTTCCCGCCAATCGACCACACGACGTGGTCGAGCGATGCCGCGCCAGCATCGGCCGTTACGGAGTACACTGCTTGGTCCCCGACGTGCGGATTCCGAGGACCGGACACACCGGCGGATGGGCCTTCACCCGGCGAGACGGTCACGAACAACTTGTCGTGACTGGTCGCCCCATTCTCGTCGGTAATCGTCAGGGAAACCGCGTATCGTCCGACTTCGTTCGGGTGAAATTGGGTCCGTGAACACGTTCGACAGTTCGGCGTGATGGTTCGACCGTTCGGGGTTCGTATCGACCAATCGTATTCTTCGATGTGTCCGTCCGGATCGTGTGATCCGGTGGCGTCGAGAAGGACTGTGCTTCCGCGCGCGACGTGCTGGTCGAGTCCAGCGTCGGCGAGCGGCGGTTGGTTTGCGGCCGTTATCGGCAGCAAAAATACCGTAGCGAAGAGGAGCAACGCGAAGACCGCTGAAACGACTCGATTCATGTGGTTCAGCGGATTTTGTGTCCTTTTGCTTTAAAAAGTTGTTTGATTTATTTTTAGGACTACATATAAAAATAGCGACGGAGAGTGGTCGCCCTATACCGATTCGAGAACCACCTTAGCGTACGTAAATCGGCGCTAAAATCACCATTACAAGCTAAAGAGTTTAGCTCCGGGGAACAGCTGAAATCAGCCGCGAGACGCCATCTATCACGATAGTTCCTTGCCAATCTATGGCAAAGGCTTTACCAGCATGCGCCTCAATTCTTACTCACTAGGCCCGGGAGGCCAGGAGCTTCAATTATGACGGATGACGAACTCATCTGGCGAATCGCAGGTGGTTCCGGAGACGGAATCGACTCGACGAGTCAGAACTTTGCAAAAGCCCTCATGAGAGCAGGGTTACACGTATTCACACACCGACACTATCCGTCGCGTATTCGCGGCGGCCACACCTATGTGGAAATTCGCGCGGGAGACCACGAGGTCAAATCACGCGGGGACAACTACAACTTCCTCCTCGCACTTGGAGACAGCTTCGCGCGAAACCCACAGGAAGAAGCATACTACGGTAACGAGGAGATCAAACCTCTGACGGAGAACTTGGACGAACTCCGTGAGGGTGGAGTCATCATCTACGACTCCGGACTGCTCGACACCGACGACATCCCTGACTTCGATGCACGTGTCGAGGAGAACGACTGGCACGTCTTCGATTTGGACCTTCGCGGACTCGCCAAGGAGTACGGCCGCGAGATCATGCGGAACACGGCCGGAATCGGTGCGACGTGCGCCATCATCGGTCTCGACCTCGACATCGTCGAGGAGCTGATGACCGAGGCCATGCCGGAGAAGATCCTCGAACCGAACCTCGAGGTTCTCCGCGCGTCTTACGAGGACCTGCAGGAGAACTACGACACGGACGTCGGCGTCACGCTCCCCGAGAGCGATTACGACGACGACCAAGTCCTCATCTCCGGCAGTCACGGTATCGCCTACGGTGCCATCGACGAAGGATGTCGGTTCATCTCCGGATACCCGATGACGCCGTGGACGGACGTGTTCACGATCATGACCAAACACCTCACCGACCTCGGCGGAATCTCCGAGCAGGTCGAGGACGAAATCGCCGCCGCCTCGCTCGCAATTGGTGCGAGTCACGCGGGCGCGAAGGCGATGAGCGGGTCGTCCGGCGGTGGATTCGCGCTCATGTCCGAGCCGCTCGGACTCGCGGAAATCACCGAGACACCCCTCGTGTTGGTCGAATCGATGCGTGCCGGTCCATCGACCGGGATGCCGACGAAGCCCGAACAAGGCGACCTCGAACACGTCCTGTACACGAGTCAGGGCGACTCGAACCGCGTCGTGTTCGCGCCGGGTGATGCACGCGAATCGTACATCCAGACGCGAAAGGCGTTCGAACTCGCGTACAACTACCAGATTCCGAGCATCATCCTCTACGACCAGAAACTCTCCGGCGGTCACGAGACCGTTCCGGAGTCCACCTTCGACCGTGACCCGAACCCGGACATCGGGGAAGTCGTCACGGAAGAGGAAATCGAGGAAGGAGAACGCCTCGCCGGTCGGTTCAAGCGCTACCGCTACGACGGCGAGAACGGCGTCAGCCCGCGGTCCCTGCCGGGACAGAAGGGCGGAAACTTCCTCGCGTCCGGTAACGAGCACAACGAAGCCGGTCACATCAGCGAGGACGCGGACAACCGCGTCACGCAGATGGACCGCCGCATGGAGAAACTCACGTCCATCCGCGAGGAACTCGACGACATGGACGAGTCCCACCAGACCGTCTACGGCGACGAGGACGCCGAGTACGCCATCCTCAACTTCGGCAGCACGAAGGGTGCCGTCGAAGAAGGCGTCGACATGCTGAACGAGGACGGCCACTCGGTCAAAGCGATGAACGTCAGCGACATGGTGCCGTTCCCGAAGGACGAGGTCAACGCGTTCCTCGAAGACGTCGACGAGGCGCTTGTCGTCGAGATGAACGCCACGGCACAGTTCCGCCGACACATCCTGGCGGCGACCGGCAAGCACGGCGACAAGCTGTTCAGCCTGCTGAAATACGACGGCAACCCGTTCGAGCCTTCGGAAATCGTCGACGGTTTCGAAGCCCAACTCGACGGCGATGCCAACCCAGCGCACAACACGCGCATCGAATCCGCAACGGGTGACTGAAAATGAGTGTATTCAACGCAATCGACGAAGAACGAGACATCGACGTGAACGAGTTCACGCCCAGCCTCGAACCACAGGCAACGTGGTGTCCGGGCTGTGGTGACTTCGGCGTCCTCAAGGCGCTGAAACAGGCGATGCCCGAGGTCGGCAGAACGCCGGACGAGACGCTGCTCGTCACCGGTATCGGCTGTTCCGGGAAGCTATCGAGCTACTTCCAGAGCTACGGCTTCCACTCCATCCACGGGCGTTCCCTGCCGGTCGCACGCGCGGCCAAACTCGCCAACCCCGACCTCGAAGTCGTCGCCGCCGGCGGTGACGGTGACGGGTACGGAATCGGTGGGAACCACTTCATGCACACGGCTCGTGAGAACCACGACATGACCTACATCGTCTTCGACAACGAGATCTTCGGACTGACGAAGGGCCAGACGTCGCCCACGTCGCCGAAGGGACATAAGTCGAAGACCCAGCCACACGGGAGCGCGAAGAGCCCGATCCGACCGCTCTCGCTCTCGCTGACCTCGGGTGCGACCTACGTCGCTCGAACGGCGGCGGTCAACCCGAACCAGGCGAAGGAAATCCTCGCCGAGGCGATGGAACACGACGGGTTCGCACACGTGGACTTCCTCACGCAGTGCCCGACGTGGAACAAGGACGCAAAGCAGTACGTGCCGTACATCGACGTGCAGGACAGCGACGATTACGACTTCGACATCCACGACCGCCGTGACGCGATGGAGATGGCACACGACGCCGAGGACGCGCTCTACGAGGGCAAAGTCCTCACCGGTCGCTTCTACGTGGACGACGAGCGACCCTCCTACCAGCAGGAGAAACAGTCGACGGGCGACATGCCGGAATCGCCGCTCGCAGAGCGGTACTTCGACGACGATTACGAGTGGGAACGGAGCTACGACCTGCTCGAGCGCCACAAGTAATCTCGTTTCGCCGTTACTCGTCGGTTCGAACAACCTTTTCATGGCCGCCAATGTGTTTTTCACTTCGCAAGGTATTTTTTCCTGTGCGGGAAACATCCGGGTAACATGAGTACGGAATCGACCGAAGACCGTATCCTCCACGTCTTAGAGGACGATGCACAGGCGTCGTACTCGGAAATCGCGGACCGGGCCGGCGTTTCGAAGCCGACGGTTCGAAAGTACATCGAAAAGCTCGAAGAGGAAGGTGTTATCGTCGGTTATTCTGCGGAGATCGACCCGAAAAAGTTGTCCAGTCAGAGCATCGCACTCGTCGGAATCGACCTCGAAAGCGAACGGTACGTCGAGGCGACGCGAGCGCTCCAGAGCGTAGACGATATCGACACGCTCTACACGTGTAGCGGGGACCACATGCTGATGGCCGAGGTTCGCGCACCGAACGGCGGCGCAGTCGGCACCGTCATCAGCGACGAAATTCTCACTATCGATGGCGTCACGGCGGCCCACCCGTCGTTTCTCCAAGAGCGTCTCAAATAACCCGTATCGATTCGCGGCCGAGTCCTAACGCATCGTCGATAACGCTGTCGTCGAGTGCGGATGGCGAACGCGGCGGTTCCGGTTCGCTGTCGGAGTTCTCGACGGACAGAAGTTGCAAGCGCCACCACCCGACGTTCCGCCACGCGCCGCCTTTATAGCCGACGTTTCGGTACGTTCCGACCCGCTCGAACCCCAATGACTCGTGCAATCCGACGCTAGCCGGGTTCGGAAGCGTGATGCCGGCGTACGCGTTGTAAAATCCCTGTTCCCGAAGGAGTGAGAACAGTGACTCGTACAGTCCCCGTCCGATGCCCGACCGATGGTGGTCGGGGTGGACGTACACCGAAACGTCCACCGACCACTGATAGGATTCCCGGGAGCGATGAGAACCCGCGTAGGCGTAGCCGAAGAGTTCGTCGTCGTGGACACAGACGACCCACGGATGCGTCGGGAGCGTCGTTCGAATTCGGTTCGCTATCTCGTCTGCGTCGGGCGGCGTTCGTTCGAACGAAATGACCGTCTCGCGGACGATCGGCGTCATAGATGGCCGCGATAGCCTCGGCGTCGGCCCGTTTCCGCGAGTCGAATATCGACCATGCTCAGTCGTCGTTCGTAACGGCAATAAAACTCCTAGGAACGGCAATAAAACTCTCTTACTGGTTGCGCACAAGCATTTTTACCGGTGCGGGAAAACCCTACACGATGGCCACCTATCAGCGCGAAGTGTGGGTCGATGCGCCGTTCGAGGACGTGTGGGCGTTTTACTCGACCATCGACGGCTTGGTAGAACTCACGCCGGAGTGGATGCATCTTCGAGTGGAGGCGATTCGTGGCCCGGACGGCGAGTCGAACCCCGATGTGCTGGAAGCGGGAACACAAATTCGCATGTCGCTTCGTCCCTTCGGCATCGGCCCGCGTCAGCGGTGGGTTTCGACTATCGTCGAACGTGAGGCGGACGATACCGTGGCGATGTTTCGCGACGAGATGTCCGACGGACCGTTTCCCGAGTGGCAACACACCCATCAGTTCTACGCGGGTGACGGACGGCGGACGCTCGTCCGTGACGAGGTGGCGTATCGGTTTCCGGCGCTCGGCGAGACGGGAAGCCCGCTCGCGAAAGTCGGTTTCGAACCGATGTTCCGATATCGACACCGAAAGACGAGGAAGTTGCTGGAGCGATGAAGTTTATGCGCGTCAATGTGGTAACGGACATCGTATGTCAGACGTAGCTGTTATCGGCGGCGGTCCTGCCGGATTGAGCGCGGCGCTGTTCACCGCGAAGAACGGACTCGACACCGTCGTCTTCGACACGGACGATACGGCGATGCACGCGGCGCATCTGTTCAACTACCTCGGAATCAAAAGCATCGACGGAGGCGAGTTCTCTGGACATCGCCCGCGAGCAGGTGGACGAACAGGGTGCTGACCGAAAGCAGGGCGAGGAAGTAACGAACGTCGAGGGGTCGGACGACGGGTTCACCGTGACGACGGAGGACGGCGAGTACGATGCGACCTACGTCGTTTTCACGACCGGCCAGTCACGCGATATGGCCGAAGCACTCGGCTGTGAATTGAACGACAACGGCACGGTGAAAACCGATTCGGACAGCGCGACGACGGTCGGAAACGCCTACGCGGCGGGATGGACCGCCCGCTCGGACAAGATTCAGGCGGCCATCTCCGTCGGCGGCGGTGCGGCCGCTGGCTTGGACATCTTGAGCAGCTGAAAAAGGGCGCGCGTTTCACGATTTCGACACCCCGGACGACGCGGAGTGAGGGCGTTTCGGTTCGATTACAACGAGTAGTCGTGCTCTCCGTTTTCGGTTTCCAGGAAGGCCGTGAGCAAGTCGATGGTCGCCGACACGTCGTCGCCGTTGGCGCTCTCGGTGACGGTGTGGAGATAGCGAGTCGGAATCGAAATCGCGCCGACGGGTTTCGCGCCGTAGGTGTTCTGGAATCCGGCGGTGTCGGTCCCACCCGAGGGGAGCACTTCGAGTTGATACGGGATGTTTTCTTCTTCGGCTACCGAGCGCATCCGTTTGTGGACTTTCGGCGTCGTGACGACGCTACCGTCCTTGAGTTTTATCGCGGTGCCGTCGCCGAGGCTGGTCACGTAATCGCGCTCGCTCTTTACCGCCGGGAAGTCGTTTGCGACGGTCACGTCGAGGGCGACCGCGAGGTCGGGGTCCACATCGACACCGAGTGCAGTCGCGCCGCGAAGGCCGATTTCCTCCTGAACGGTCGCACAGAAGTGGATGGTCGCGTCCGGGTTCTCGATTCGTTTCGCCGCCTCCAACATGGTGAACAGACAGATTCGGTCGTCCAGCGCCTTTCCGGAGACGTTATCGCCGACTTTCTTCGTCGTCTGCTCCATCGTGACGATGTCGCCCACCGAAACGCGTTCGTTCGCTTCCTCCGCCGGAAGACCGAGGTCGACGTAGATGTCCTCCACGTCCTCTTCGCCTTCGTCGCCGTCCAAGAGATGCGGCGGCACCGACCCGATGACGCCGGTCAAATCCTCGTCGTCCGTGTGGACGGTAACGCGCTGTGCCCGTAGAACGCGGGAATCCCATCCCCCGAGCGCGTCGAGGGAGACGAACCCGTCGTCGTCCACATAGCGGACCATGAATCCGATTTCGTCCATGTGCGCCGCGACGGCGACTTCGTAGTCGCTCGACCCCTCTATCGTCCCGATGACGTTCCCCATCGCGTCGGTGTGGAGTTCGTCCACCTCCGCCCTCCATCTCCCGCCGAACGAGTTCCCGGATTCGGTCCTCGTACCCCGCCGCCCCGTTCGTCTCCGTCAGTTCGCACAACAGTTCGAAATCGAAATCGAATGCCATACCGAACCTCTGGCGTATCGGGGTATAAAGTTCGGCAAAGCGGAGAATAAACTCACAACTCGTGTATCGTGTTTCCGGAACGTTTTTGCCAGTTACCCACACAAGGGGTGACATGGCTGACAAAGAAGCGGAATTCCGACAGCAGTTTCACGACGCGTTCGAAGGCGCAGATTACCCGGTCAGCAACCCGATGGAACTCGTTCCGGCACTGCCGAACGGACCCGGAACGCGTTTCGAAGCGGGCGACACGAGCCTTACCGCGATGGAACTGGCGACGAAGATGAACGACACACAGGATTTCCCCTACGATAGCGTCGACGAACTCGTCGACGACCTCATCGAAGGGATGAAGCAGAAGGATATGCTGTAACTACTCCTCTTTCTCCGTCCGGGAGTGCGATGAAGTAACACCTCCCATACGTCCTGTTGTTCGTTGAATCGGCTATCGATAACCCGGTCGTTTTCCCCGAGCGGAATCGGCTGTTGTGGATGTGAAACTTCGAGCCACGTCAGCGTCGGCTCCGTGATTTCCATCTCGGCGATATCGGCCAGTTTCTCCGTCCCGGTACCGTACTCCCCCGTTCCGCGTTCGTGACGTTCCATCGGAATTCCCCGTCCCGGCTACCACAGCGCGACACATAACCCTGCTGGCGAGTGTTCCCGCCAGACTGATGGGGAACTTATCGGTCCACGTCGGGATCGTCGGGAACCGCCTTACGTTGCTCCGGATAGCGCGGATGTTCGTCGGCGTACACGTGGTCGAAGATGGCTTCCACGTCGTAGCCGTCGTGTGCTTCGGCCGCTTTGACGGCCGCCGCGACCTGCGCTTTCGCCTCCTCGTGAAGCGCCTCGTCGTCCTCGTCGGTCCAGCCGTGTTCCGTTTCGAGATAGTCGCGGGTTCGAACGAGGGGGTCCTTCTCGGCCCACTCGGCCACTTCGGCATCGTTTCGGTACTTCGTCGGGTCGTCGGTCGTCGTGTGGGCACCCTGCCGGTACGTGACGGCCTCGACGAGTATCGGTTCGCCTTCCTTCGCGCGTTCGAGGGCGTCGGAGACGGTTCGGTAGACGGCGAGCACGTCGTTGCCGTCCACGCGGACGCCTTCGAAGCCGTACGCCTGTGCCTTCTGGGCGATGGTCGCGCTCGCCGTCTGGCGCTCGCGCGGCACCGAAATCGCCCACTGGTTGTTCTGGCAGAAGAAGACGGTGGGCGTCTCGAAGACGCCGGCGAAGTTCATCGCTTCGTGGAAGTCGCCTTCGCTCGTCGCACCGTCGCCGAAACTCGCCAGGACGGCACAATCGTCGTCCTTGTAGTTCGACCCCATGCCGACACCGACGGCGTGGGGCAGTTGGGTGGCGATGGGAATCGTCGGCGGAAACGTCCGCAATCCTTCGGCCTCCTCGCGGTCCACGTAGTTCCCCGCTCCGGAAAGATGCAGGAGGATGTCCCGCATCGCGTGTCCACGGGTGATGTAGATGCCGTGGTCACGGTAGGTCGGGAAGCAGTAATCGTCCGGCGACAGGGCGTATGCCGCACCGACTTGGGCCGCTTCCTGCCCCTGCAAGGGCGCGTAGGTCCCGATACGCCCCTGCCGCTGGAGCGAGACGGCTTTCTCGTCGAACGTTCTCGCGAGTACCTGCAAACGGTACATCTTCTCCACGTCCGTCGGGGAGAGGTTCACGTTCCCTTCGACGTTGCCATCGAGTCCAACCACGCGCGCCATATCCGGAGCTTGTGAAGCCATATCTTGGAATCACCGACTGTCTATCGGTTAAACGGCATCATTCGTTATAAAACATCGCCATAGAACAATTCTGGAGAAAAATATCTCAGGCAGTTTAAATACCTTGATTATAAATAACCGAAAATATTCCGGATTTCGAGGAGATAACCGACGATTCGTTAGGGTGTTACGTTTCGAAACATTTAGGCTACCCCTGAGAGATGTGCAGGCATATGTCACAGTGGATCGGACGGACGTTCACGAGCGATGCGGGATGGAACTTCCTCGAAACGATAGTCGATATCGGGGACCGGATGACCGGCAGCGACGGGGAGCGGGAAGCGGCCGAAGTAACCCGCGATACGCTCACCGAAGTTGGCGCACGAAACGCCCGACTGGCCGAGTTCGACGTGCAGGGATGGACCCGGGGCACGCAGTTCGATTACGGCGGGCGACACGACACAGGAGAGCATCGCCCTGCCGCGCAGTCCCGCCGGGAGCGCCGGCGGGGAACTGGTCGATTTGGGTTACGGCCTCCCGTCCGATTTCGAGAAACACGATATCGAAGGGAAAGTCGTCATGGTCGCCTCGAACGTGCCGAGCTATTTCGACCGGTTCATTCACCGCCGGGAGAAGTACTACTACGCCGTCGACGGCGGCGCGGCCGCCTTCGTTTTCCGGAATCACGTCGAAGGCTGTCTCCCGCCGACCGGAAGCGTCGGCACCGAGGAGGACCCCATCGGCGATATCCCTGCCGTCGGCGTCTCGAAGGAAGTCGGAACTCGACTCGCCCGCCGCTGGGAGGGCGACGACGTGACGGTCGATGTGGACGCCGAGATTCACGACGCGACCAGCCAGAACGTCCACGCCGAGTTGGGACCGGACACCGACCGAGAGGTGTACGTCACCAGCCACATCGACGCCCACGACATCGCTGAGGGTGCGATGGACAACGGTGCCGGGACGGCGATGGTCGTCGAAATCGCCCGTGCGCTCGCGGAACGCGAGGACGAACTCGATACGAAAGTCCACTTCGTCGCCTTCGGTGCCGAGGAAGTCGGTCTCGACGGGTCGGCGCATATGGCGAGCGAAACCGATTTCGACGGCATCAAAGCCATCCTGAACAACGACGGCGTCGGTCGCGGTCGAACGCTCACGTTCACCACTCACGGGTTCGACGCGCTTGACGACGCGGCCCACGAGATTGCGGGCAGGTACGACCATCCCATCAGTACGATTCCGATGCAGGGACCGCACAGCGACCACTGGCCGTTCGTCCAGTGGGGCGTGCCGGGGTATCACGTCGGCAGCGAGACGGGCGACGAGGGCCGTGGCTGGGGTCACACCTTCGCGGACACGCTCGACAAACTCGAAGTCCGTGACCTCCGCGAGCAAGCCATCCTGCTCACCGACCTCGCCGTGCACCTCGCCAGCGACGACTTCGAAGTCGCTCACAAGGACCCCGAAGAAATCGCCGACGCGCTCGAAGTCGAGGACCAAGCCGCAGGGATGAAAATCATCGGCGACTGGCCGTACGACGACTGACCCGTCCTTCGTTTTTGCCGCTTCCTTCGGGGCGAGCGCGGTATCCTTTTCAGGTCGCGGTGAGACAGTTCAGGTAATGACTCACCCACGCGACCACGACCGAGGGAGGCCAAAATGCGCGTAGGAATCGTCACCGACCGGGACGAACTCGCGGACCGCATCGATGACGCGCTCGGCGACGACCCGGAACGGACCGCGAGCGACGACGCCGGACTCGTCCTCGAATCGAACCCGACCATCGTCGTCGCGGACGGCGAGCGTGCCGTCACCGACCTCGTCCGTGCGGGCGTGTCGGTCCCGATTTTGCCCGTCGATGCCGGTACCGGAATGGAGAGCGTTCCTTCGAGCGACATCGAGGAGACCATCGACGACCTCCTCGCCGAGGAGTGGACGACGGTGGAACGGCCCCTTCTCTCCGTGGCGGTCGATGGGGACCACGTCGCGCGGGCGCTGTTCGATACGACGCTCGTGACGAGCGAACCCGTCCGCATCTCCGAATACGGCGTTCGCGTCGCCGAAGAACAGGTGTCCCAGTTCAGGGCCGACGCCGTGGTCGTCGCCACTCCGACCGGCAGTCAGGGCTACGCCCACGATGCGGGTGGGCCGGTCGTCCAGCAGGGGTCGGACGTGCTTTCGGTCGTTCCGGTCGCGCCGTTCGCCATCCACGTGGATAACTGGGTGCTCCGCGGTCCGGTCACGCTGACCGTCGAACGCGACGAGGACGGCGTGGAACTCCTCGCCGACGACCACACCGTCTGCCCCGTCGAACCGCACGAACCGGTGGAAATCACGTCCGACGGCGCATTGGAACTCCTCAGCGTCGGAGCGAGCCAACGGTTTTTCGCCGAAGAGTAACGACCGGTCGTCGAATCCGAGAACTACTCCCTTCTGTCGCTCAACCGCTGAAAAACGAGCCCTCGATACGGCCCCCGCGTTCAGTCCTTGCGCTTGACGACGTCGCCGAGGGTGTAGCTACCGGTGGAACTGCCGCCGCTCCACTCCTCGTCGTCCGCGCCGGAACTGCCCTCCGTGAGGGTGATGTCGAGTTTTTTCTCCAGTTTCTTCTGCACGCTGTCGTTCGGCAGCATGTCACCGTGTTCGAGTTTACGGATGAGACTCGCCTTCTCGTTGAGTTCCTTGGCGAGGTCCTCCTGACTCAAGCCGCTGGATTCGCGTGCGTTGCGGATTCTATCGTCGTAATCCTGTGCGATTTCCTCCATATCGTCGAACATGTCGTGTCGGCGCGACTGCCCGCCGGACGACCCTGAACTACCGGTGCTGGTGCTCGAATTACCCGAAGACGACGAGGTCGAATACTTGGTCGAGGTGGAGGACGACTGTTGTGTCTTGACTTCCGTGCCGAAATCGGCACAGTTGTCACACACGTCGAGTTCCGCACCTTCGACCTTGATAGTCTTGGGAGACGCCGTTTCGGCACCGCACATCTCACACTGAACCATACGTTGACCTTTACCGTCTCGGTTCATAAATGGCACGCCACGTCAGGCCAATGCACGCCACGAGTAGTAAAAGCGCTGGAGCGCCGTCAGGTGCCCAACGACGGCGAACAGGCCGAGCAGCAGGGCCACCAGCGAGTAACCGCCGACGGACTGGACGAACGCGGCGATTGCGCCGACGACGCCGATGAGCGCCAACCTGTCCGCGCGGCCGAGCAGTCCGCCGTACACGCGGTCCAACCCGACCGCTTGGGCCTGCGTGCCGAGATACGAAGTCATCAGCACGCCAGTCACGGCGGCGAGTCCGAGCGCGAACTGGCCCAATCCCGCCGCGAACCCGACGATGAGGATGATGTCGGCGTACCGGTCGAGAACGTGGTCGAGCAGGTCGCCCGCTGGCGAGTCGGTTCCGAGTTCGCGGGCGAGCGCGCCGTCCAGGATGTCGAGCCAACCGTTCAGGAAGACGAGGACGGCACCGACGAGGTACCAGAGGGGTGCGTCCGGACCGAAGTAGAACGCCACGCCGGCACCGCCGGCGAGGAAGAAGGCGATGATACTCACTGCGTTGGGCGTCAGTCCGAGGGTCGTCGAGGCGGAGACGAACGGACGAAGCGCTCGGTTTGCGACGGGGCGAAATTGGTCGAGCATTAGAGGTACTCCAGATAATCGACAGTTCCAGCCGAAGGCGCACGCTCTCCCCGGATAACGGCTTCGATGTCCGCCGCGATTGCTTCGGGCGTCCGGTCGGTCGTGTCGATTTCGTAGACCGAATCGAGGCCGTGTTCCGCGACCGTTTCGGAGAGGATCACGTCGAGCGCTTCGCTCTCGGCGTTCTCCTCGGCCTTCCCCGCCGCCTCGCCGCGTTCGAGCAGTCGCTCCGACAGTTCTTCGGGGTGACAGCGGAGCACGACGACCCTGTCAGCCTCGAAATGGTGGGCCAGATGCGAATCGACGAGCAGGTCGTCGCCCTGCGAGGCCAGCCATTCACGAACCGCGTCGAGGTTCGCATACAGGCTTCCGCGCTCCTCGTCCTCGCCATCGTGGAGTCCCTCATCACGAATCGCGTCGTTCAGATGAACGGCGGTCAAATCGGATTCGACCAGGTCCGTCGCGGTCGTCTTCCCGGTTCCGGGGGTCCCGGTGACGGCGACCCTCACGCGGACAACACCTCGTTGAGTTCGCGGACGGCGCGGCGCGTCTCCTCCTTCGTCCCGCAGGTGATACGCACGCAGTTCGGGAGTCCGAAACTCGTGCAGTCGCGGAGGATGACGCCGCGTTCCTGTACTGCTTCGGTAACGGGGGTTGCGTTTCCATCACCGACGTCCGCGAGGACGAAGTTGCCGTGAGCCTCCCACGTCGGCGCGTCGAGGTTCTCGTAGATGTACTCACGCGCCCACTGGGCCGTCTCGACGGATTTCTCGACGTGGTCGTCGTCCGTGAGCGCCGCGAGGCCGCCCTCGGCAGGCGAGTTCGCTGGCCGCGAAAGGCGTGTTCACCCGCGCGTACGCGTCCGCCCACTCATCGGGGACGACGGCGTAACCAAGTCGGACGCCCGCCAGTCCGTACGCTTTCGAGAAGGTTCGTAGGACGGCGATGTCATCGCGCGAAGCGCGATTGCCAGACATGACCGAAGTGTGTCGCTGTCGTCCCGCCCGCCAGCAGGGAAATCGCGCTCGGTGCGTCGGCGTACTCGCCGTACGCCTCGTCCACGAGGACGAGCGTCTCGTCCTCGGTTTCCTCGGCGATTTCGGTCACCGCGTCCAGCGAGAACCGACCCCCGGACGGGTTGTGTGGGCTGGTCAAGTAGACGATTCGCTCGCCATCGTAGTCGGACAGGACGGTTTCGGCGGTCAGTGAAAAGCCGTCGTCCGCCGAGAGGTGGTACTCGTTCACCTCGCCGTGGTGGTAGCGGGCGCTCATCCCGTAGTAGGCGAAACCGGGGGACGGCACGAGGACGGCGTCACCGGGGTCGAGCATGGCGCGCGAGAGGTAATCGAGCGCGCCGTCGCCGCCGTTCGCCAGCCACACCTGTTTCGGCGTGACGTTCCAGCGCTCGGCGAGTCTGGCGGTGAGGTCGGTGTGGGACGCTTTCGGGTAGCTATTGGCGTTGCCGGCCGCGTTCCGGATGGCGTCCACCGCCGCCGGACTCGGGCCGAACGGGTTCTCGTTCGATGCGAGTTTCACGAGGTCGTCTGGGTCGATGTCGAGTTCCCGAGCGACTTCCTCGATGCCCCGTCCGGCCTGATAGGCGATGTGCGCGGAGAGGTCTCGTGGTTCCATGTCGGGAGGTGTCACCGACCGGTCTTAAGCGTGGCCACCCGTGGCCGGCACGACTAAGCGATTTCCCGATGTCACCGGCATGGGGAACAATGACACACAGCCACCACCGAGAGAGCCGAGGCAGTCCACGCGGGCGAGTCCAGAGTGAAACGATACGGCGGCCCACGAACCGAGCAGGGACACCGGGTGGACGACAGGGAGAGAACCGTCACAGGGAGGCGAGGCAGGAGGGAGGACAGCGCCATCGTCGACAGCAGGAACGACGATATGGCCGCGGCAAGCGAGGAAGAGAGGAGGGGGGAGCACCCGACGAACAGTTGAGTGACGTCGAGCGAACCATGATTCGCGGCGGGCGGCAGGAACGAAGACAACGCCAGGAGCGACTGCAGCAGGAACGCCGGTACGGAAAGCGACGGCAGGAAGGGGAACGGCAACAGCACGGGGAATCGCAGGGACGGCAACATCGACGGGGACGACCACAGAAACGATACCAGCAACGAAGGGGACAGCAGTCACACCACGGACAGCACCAACGACGGGGGCAACAGTCGCACCACCCGCAATCCGGACATCAGCATCGACAACCCGGACGAGGCCAGCACCACCAGCAACGGTGACTCGGACGACACCACCCACGCTCGGGACGATGACGACGAGGAAAGCGATTCGAACGGCTTCGAGGCCAGTAATTTTCACCTTGCGTTTTCAGCCAGTGCCCTCAAGCGAGTAACCCATGTAGCGCCAGTGGCATGAACATCGAAGGAACGGTTTCCGGGGGAGCGCCATGACGGAAATCGGGTACACGATTTCGAGCGAGGAGCACGGGCCGAACGAACTGGTCGAACACGCGGTTCGCGCCGAGGAAGTCGGCTTCGAGTTCGCGTCCATCTCCGACCACTTCCACCCGTGGGTCGGCGAGCAAGGGAACGCGCCGTTCGTCTGGTCCACGCTGGGTGGCATCGCGCAGGCCACCGACGATCTGCCCGTCGGCGTCGGAGTGAACTGCCCCATCATGCGGATCCATCCGGTCAACGTCGCGCACGCCGCCGCGACCGCCGCGACGATGTTCGAAGGGGAGTTCTTCCTCGGCGTCGGGACGGGCGAGCGCCTGAACGAACACGTCACGGGTGAACACTGGCCGGAACACCGGATTCGCCTCGAAATGCTCGAGGAGGCCATCGAAATCATCCGCAAACTGTGGCAGGGCGGACAACAGAGCTACTACGGCGAGCACTTCACCGTCGAGAACGCGCGCCTGTTCACCCTGCCCGAGGAACCGCCCGACATCGTCATCTCGGCGTTCGGCGAGACGGCGGCGCGCGCCGCCGCCGAACTCGGCGATGGGTTCTGGAGCGTCGGCCCGCAGGACGTGATAGAGACGTGGGAGGACGCGGGCGGAGAGGGACCGCGATATAGCCAGATGACGGTCTGTTACGCCGAGGACGAGGAGGAGGCCATCGACACCGCTCACGAGCAGTGGCCCAACAGCGCACTCGAAGGGGAACTCAACTCCCAACTACCGACGCCGACCCACTTCGAGCAGGCCTGCGAGATGGTCACGCGCGAGGATATCGCGGACGGAAGCATCGTCACCGACCCGGACCCGGAGACGCACATCGAGAATCTGGAGGCAGTTCGCGGACGCGGGCTACGACCACGTGTACGTCCACCAAATCGGTCCCGACCAGGAATCGTTCTTCCAGTTCTACGAGGAGGAAGTACTGCCGGAAGTCTCGTCCGAACGGAGTGAAGGCGAGCAGGCAAGACGCGGTTTGCCCTGCCCTGATCGTACGAACGAAGCGAACGAGAGCCAGGGGAAACGTTCCCTCGCGGGTGACGAAGCGACCGAACCCGAAAGGGCAACCCTCAAGGTTTAGGTGTGCCTAATCCCGTTCGAAATGGAGTTGACGCGTCGGGACGCGTTGGTCGCGCTGGCAGCCAGTGGCGTCGCCGTCGGCTGGCGGCGCGGTGCTGGCCGAATCGGACATGCTGGACTCCGGAGCGGGCGACGATGGTCTCTCGAAGCACGACATCGACACGCTCGTCGCGGTGGCGCGGCGTCGTGTATCCCTTCGGAAATCACCGGCGTCCGCGAGTTCGTAACGACCTACGCGCTCGGCCGCACCGAGGACCGACCCGAGTATCGGGAGGGAATGACCCACACCGTCTCACTTCTCGACACCTACTCGAACGAGTGGCACGACGCGAACTTCGTCGAACTCGACGGTGAGACGCGGGACGACTTGCTTCACGAGATGGGCGCGGCGAGGGCCGACCCCGACCCGGAGGGGTCGGACGCCGAACGAGTTCGCTACTACCTCGTCAACGACGTGCTGTTCGCGCTGTTCACCTCGCCGACTGGCGGGAAGTTGGTCGGCACCGAAAATCCGCTGGGCTACCCCGGCGGCCTCGATAGCTACCGGCGGGGGACGAAATGACGAACCGGGACCCATCCGACCGAGTCGATGTCTGTATCATCGGCGCGGGTCCGGCGGGCGCGCTGGTGGCCCACACGCTCGCGCGAGCGCGGCCACGACGTCGTCGTCCTCGACGCGGGCGAGCCGGTTCGAATTCGAGGACAGAAAACGTCGAATGGAGCGGGCGATTCGCCCCGGTGATGACGACCTGTCGGTGTGGGAGATGGGCGGTCCACGAGACGCATACACCTCGTCCGGCGAGCAGTTCTACCCGCTCAATCATGCCCGTGTGAAGGGAATCGGCGGGAGCACGCTCCACTGGCAAGGGATGGTGATGCGCCTCCACGAGGCCGATTTCGACTCGTGGCCCATCGCCTACGACGACCTACGGCCGTACTACGCTCGCGCCGAAACCGAACTCGGAATCGCGGGAGCGGACGATAACCCCTTCGCGCCGCCGCGCGAGCAACCGTTTCCGCTTCCGGCATTCCGACCCTCCCACAGCGATTCCATCTTCGCCGACGCTTGCGAGTCACTGGGGGTCACCATGCACTCGGTGCCGAACGCTCGCAACTCCGAACCCCACGACGGACGAAGCCAGTGTGTCGGCTACGGCACCTGCAAGCCCGTTTGCCCCTCCGGCGCGAAGTACAGCGCGGACGTTCACGTCCGAAAGGCCGAGGACGAGGGTGCCCGCGTCATCGACCGTGCCCCGGTCCAGCGACTCGAACACGATGAGTCGGGACGCCGAATCGAGGCGGCGGTGTACGCCACACCGGATGGGGGCGGTAGCGATGGGAACGAACACCGACAGGAGGCCCGCGAGTTCGTCCTCGCTGGCGGGGGCGTCGAAATCCCTCGTCTCCTCCTGCTCTCGAAATCGGCACAGTACCCCGACGGCCTGGCGAACACCAGCGGTGCGGTCGGTCGCTACTTCATGGACCACCTGTACGCCGGAATCGGGCGGGCGAATCGACCGTCGAACTCGTCAGAACCGCGTCGGCTTCCTGACCAGCGAGTGCCACCAGTTCTACGAAAATCCGGCGCGGGGAACGGACGGAATTCCGGACGCCGACGAGGATACCGAGTTCGACCGGCTGAAACTCGAATTCTCGAACTACGCCGGGCCGTCACCCGTCTCCATGGCCCTCTCGGGGGACGAGTGGGGCGACGACTTGGTCTCGACTATCCGCGAGGAATTCGGCAGTTCGCTCGGAATGGGCGCGCTCGCCGGACAGCGACCCCGGAAGGGGAACCGAATCACGCTCGATACCGGAACGAAGGACGACCACGGCAATCCGGTCCCGAAAATCCACTGGCGGGTCGATGGTCGGACGCGAGCGACGCTCCGCCGCGCGAACGAGATTCAGCGCGCCATCCTCGACGAACTCGATGCGGAGATAACGTGGCAGGTCGGTCCCGACGAGACCGGTCCGGCGTTCCATCACATGGGAACCACACGGATGGGAACCGACCCCGAAAAGAGCGTCGTGAACGCGCAACTCCGCACGCACGACCTTCGAAACTGCACCGTCGCCTCCTCCAGCGCCTTCGTCACCAGCGGCGCGATGAACCCGACGTTGACCATCGTGGCCCTCTCGCTGAAGGCCGCGAACCACGTGGACGAACGCCTCTGATCGTCGCATCGAACGTGCTCCCGTTCCCCGGATGACGCAACCTATTTGGGTGCGCCGACAGTCGCTCCGGATATGTTCGTACTCGTCAATCTCAAAGCCTATCCGTGCGACCCGGTGGAAATCGCGGAAGCCGCCCGCGACGTTGCAAACGACTACGGCGTCGATATCGCCGTGGCACCCCAGACCGCACACCTCTCGCGCGTGGCCGACACCGGCGTCGAAACGTGGGGGCAACACGTCAGCCCCGTCGAACACGGCAGTCACACCGGAAGCACCCTCGCGGAGGCGGTGGCCGACGCGGGCGCGACCGGAACCATGCTCAACCACTCCGAATGTAGGCTCAAACTCGCGGACATCGACGCCGGACTCGATGCCGCTGAACGTGTCGGCCTCGACACGACGGTCTGTGCCAACAACCCCGAGCAGGTCGGCGCGGTTGCCACCCTCGGCCCGGACGCCGTCGCCGTCGAACCGCCGGAACTCATCGGGAGCGGAACGCCGGTCAGCAAGGCCGACCCGGACATCGTCACCGACGCCGTGGCCGCCGCGAACGATGCGTCCGACGACGTGAGCGTCTACTGCGGCGCGGGCATCAGCACCGGCGAAGACCTCGTGGCGGCGCGGGACCTCGGCGCGGAAGGCGTCCTCCTGGCGAGCGGTGTGGCGAAAGCCGACGACCCGAAGACTGCGCTGGAAAACCTCGTGGAACCGTTGTAATCGATTTTCCGGGTTCGAATCCGTCGAATCGCGCTATTCGGCGACGATGACGAAGTGGTCGTCGTCCTGTTTTTCGAGCACCGACTTCTCGCGCATGCTCACGATGTAACCCGTGACGGTCCGTTCGAGTTCGTGGTCCGCCCGAACGCGGACGAGGTTGCCGATAACCTGCGCGGAGGGCGGTTTCTGTGCCGCACCACAGTCGTAGATGGTGAGCAGTTCGTCACCCTGCTCCGCCTCGTAGACGATGATATGGGCGTGTTGAGGGAGATGCCAGCGCTCCTCGCCCACCGCCGCCAGTTTGTTCATACCGGGAATAGCGGGGCAAGGGTAATCAGGGGTCCGGAATAGGGAACTCAGAAATCCGAGAGCGACACCTGTCTGTCGCCGTCCCGCGACCGCGAGTGGGGAGGTGTTTCCTCGCAGTTATCCGCGGATCCTCGGAATCATCCGAGTCTTCTCCTTCCGATTTCTCTGCCGCATCCCCTTCCTTCCCTTCCGACTCGCCCGATTCGGGAGTCGAATCCGGTTCGTTTCCATCCGACTCCGGCGCGTCGAACCCGTCGAGGCTGGCCTGGTCGCTCTCGCTGAACTGGAGGTTCGACACGCGCACGCCGACTTTGCGAACCCTGTCGTCGTCGAACTCGGTCAGCAAGTCGAGCGCGACTTCCTCCACCAGTTCGGGGTCGTCCACCGGACCGGGCAAGGACCGTGCGCGAGTGTGCACGTCGAACGGCGGCGTCACGACCTTCACGCCGATGGTGCGATACATCGCGTTTCGGTCGCGGGCGCGTTCGGCCACCGCCTCCGCGAGGGTAGCGACACGGCGGCGTTTCTCCTCGCTGTCGGTCGTCGGGTCGGTGAACGCCGATTCGCGCGAGAGGCTCTTGGGTCGGCCCGTCGGCGTCACCGTTCGGTCGTCGTCCCCGCGCGCTCGGTGATACAGTTCTCGGCCGCGTTCGCCGAACCGGTCGGCGAGAACGCGCGGGTCGGCCTCCGCAAGGCCGGCGGCGGTTTCGATATCCATCTCCCGGAGCGTGCGAGCGGTCACCGGCCCGATACCGTGGAGTTCGGCCACGTCGAGCGGGGCGAGGAACTCCCGGACAGTTCCCGGTTCGACCACGGTCAACCCGTCGGGTTTGTCGAAGTCGCTCGCTATCTTCGCCGCGCTCATGTTCGGCGCGACGCCGACGCTCGCCGTGACGCCGACTTCGCGCTGGATTCGGTTTTTGACGTGTCGGGCGAATCCCTTCCGCGACCGTCCACGCGGTTCGGTCGGTGACGTCGAGATACGCCTCGTCGATGCTCACCTCGCGCACCGTGTCGGCACAGTCGTGGAGGATGGCGCGCACGTCCGTGCTGATCGATTTGTAGAACTCGATATCGACGGGGCGATAGTACCCTCGAACTTCGTCGTCGCCCGTGTCGTCGGTATTCTCCCTCGCCATCGCTCCCCTCCGCTTTTTTCGGCAGTTGTTCGAGCGCTTTTCCGATAGCTTGGGCGCTCTCAACGCCGTGTTCGCGGGCTTCGTAGCTCGCGGTGGCGACCGCACCGTGTGATTCCCCTTCCTCGTACCCCATCCCGACGACGACCGGTTCCCCACATAGCGACGGGTCGCGAAGCCGTTCACAGGACGCATAAAAGCAGTCCATATCGACGTGGAGGACGATGCGCTCTTCGTGTTCGTCCTCCACCCCGGGTAAGCGTGAACCGCCACGGTTCGCCATTTGTGGGTGAGTTGGCACGCCACCGGAATGAACCTGTGGAAACCACACTGGAAGTGAAGCGTTGACGTAAACGTGTGCGGTGGAGAAGGTTGACATTCCACCTCGGCCACAAGCGATAAATACTGATTTTTGAACGTCTACGCACTGTTCCGCTATGTTTATGGACGGATATGTATTATCGGTGAATGCAATGGTCGCTCCCGACGAAGAAAGTCCGAGTCCAAATGACAGACTCAGTATACGAGTCATCAACGCGATTGCCGAAAACGAGGGGACAACGCCGACCGAAATCAGGCCGGTGCTGTACGATATCGTCGACCCGGACGCACTCGACTCCCTCTTTTCTTCGACCCACAGTGGTGACGGCCGAGCGGACGGCCACGTAGACTTCCGTTACGGCCCGCACCGCGTGACCGCACACAGCGACGGACGGGTCGAAATCGAGCGCGTCCGGGATTCCGGGTCGCTCTCTTCTACCTCCGAAACGGCCTCGGGGGACAACTAAACGACGAGTGTTCGGGAAGCGACCGTCACTCACATCGATATACAGACGACCGCAGGTGGGTGTCGGCAATTTTTGTCAATTGCCAAACTCGCCGATAGCTATATTACCGATTCACCTCTGAAAGACAGTAGTATACCAGTGGTAGATTCACCCAGTGATGAACGAATGGGAATCGAGATAGAGAACGTCAGTGACGATAATCCAGCGGAAACGTCTTCGACGTACGTCTTCGACATCGAACGACAGATGGCGAACGGACACACGTGCGCCGGTATCGTCCGGGCAATCGGGACCGTCATGGACGAAGAGCCGAAGCGAATGCAACCGCTTCACACCGCCGTCAACTGCGACGCCCTCGACGCGCTGTTCCGAACCCGCCGCTACGGGGACGCTCGGGACAACGTCTCAATCACCTTCCACTACGATGTCTACGAAGTGACCGTCGATGCGAAGGGCAAGGTCGTCGTGAAAGAGTAACGATCACTCCCAAGGCATCGTTCCGAACGATTTGTACTCCAAGAGCCGTGGGTTCGTCAGCGAACGGAGCGGTCAACGTGTGGCTAGTTCTCCTGATTTTATACCCCTCGACTTACTACCGAACGGGTGATGAGATATTCACACAGGGACACGATACGAACGACCCGCAGGTTCCGCCCGCTCGGTCGCGTCCGTCCCCGTTCGGCGGTGAGTAGCCCATGATGCCGTGGGGTCACGCCGCGTTCGGGTACACCCTGTACTCGCTCGGTCATCGTGCGTGGACGCGCGCGCCACCGTCCGCGAAAGCAGTGCTCGCCCTCCTCTTCGGAACACAACTGCCCGACCTCGTGGACAAACCACTCTCGTGGGGACTCCACCTCTTCCCGCAAGGGTACTCCGTCGCCCACTCGGTCTTCGTCGCGGTTCCGGTCGGCCTGCTCGTCATCGCCCTCGGGGTGTACTACGGCAAGGCCAACATCGGTGCCGCGTTCGCCGTCGGATACTGGTCACACCTGGTCGGCGACATCATCGTCGCGTTCATGGAACACCACGCCTCGCCGTTCGACCGTGTGCTGTGGCCCGTCGTGACGCTCCCGCCGTACGACCACAAAGTGACCCTGTTCGACCGTGCCTTCCACATCATCGGCGCGTTCTTCCACTCGCTCACGGCGAAACAGCAGTTGATGCTCATCGGCATCTACCTCGCGCCGTACTTCTGTGTGTTCGTCCTCTGGCTCGTGGACGGCGCGCCGGTAGTCGCGGAACTCAAACAGGCCGTTGTCGGCCAGTAAATCGATTTTCGGATATTTTTTCAGCGAATCGGGTGACTTCGCTCCGTCTCGTCGAGTTACAACAGCACAAGGGTGTGCTCGGCAGGTAATGACTTTCGGGGGACACCTCGGCGCAGCATCGAGTATGAGAAAACTCACGCTTCCGTCGATTCGGATACGCCAGCAAGAATGTCGAGTATCTCCTCTACTCTGGGATTGGGAACGTAGGAAACGAGTTCCCTCGATTCGTCGTAGGTGAGCAGACCGTGGTCAGCGAGTTTTGGAAGGTGAATATGCCGTAACCGAACGGCGAGTTGCTGGCTGTTCAGGGGCCGATACGATGAGTCATCAACCGATCTCTCTTCGAGAAACCCCACCAACTCATCGCGTGAAAGCATCGTTTCGTCGCCGCGAGAGAACCGAAGAAGGATGTTCCGCCGGTGTTCGTTCGCCATCAAATCGCATATCTCCCCGAGGGAAACTCGTTCGTTGTCGCTCGTCTTCGTTTCCCTCCCAGTGCTCCTGACATTCCCTGCTGTGTCGTTTGAATCCATTTTCCGAGATCACTCTGTCCCGTTGTCCGTATCGGCACTGACCATCGATGGGACAGTCACTACTAGTAGCGTACTCCTACTTGTGCGGGAAGGTTGATGAGCGAACCCATTTATAAACAATTGCACACCAGCGAGCAGCTTTTGGTCGAACTGAGATAGATACATCGGCGAAAAACGAACTAAAGTGGATAGTTGTCCAGTTCCGCTATTCGGTCGTATCGACCGTTATCGAGTTCAGCAGTTGGTTCAAAATCCGCTGTTCGGCACCACGAATCCGCTTGGAGAACGCCTGTGATGAGATCCCCAACTCGTCGGCCATCTCCTGCAGGGTGATTTCGCTCGGCGTCGCGAAGTAACCCCGTTCGTGGGCCATGACGAGCGCTTCCCGTTGTTCCGATGACAGACTGACATTGTATCCGCCACCATCTTTCGTAGATAGCGTGAACACACGGTCCAACCGCAGGTCGATATCGTGTTCGGTCAGGTAATTGTAGAACGTCGCCATCTGATTGTGGTCCTGGAATCGAACGTGGAACTCCCAGCTATCGCCACCGTATCCTTCGAGAACGACTGCCTCGGATTTCGCAAGCCCTTCGAGCAGCAAATCGACTTCCTCCGACCAAATCGCTCGGTACAAGCGACTTCCATTCACACGGTCGAGCTCGACGAGCCTGTCGATATGGAGATTCCGGCGAACCTTCGATTCGAACAGCGGGAAATCATCACTCTCGACCCAGAAAAAGGGCATCACGGCGTCCGAAGTCGGGATTATACGCTCCAGTTCTATCGTCGTGTTCGGTATTTCAGCCATCACCGCACCGAACATGAACTCCTCAGGGTCGATGGTGAACTCGGCGATAACACTCATGCATCCTATAGGTCCGCCACGGGTGAATCGGTTTCTCCGACGAATCTCGCGGGGGAGAAACGATATTCGACCGTCGATGTTCATCCAAATCTAGGGCGACAGCATCACGAACCGTCCCTGATATATCGTTCGCCAGGTTGCCAACCGTCCGTTCCGGACCTGCTGATAACGTGGTTGAAACCGCGGAGAACGGCTACGCCGAGTTAGCTCCGGAACGAACTTCGACCACGTAGTACAACCCGCCGACGACGACGGCCCCGAAGATGTTCCCGAAGAGTCCGCCGAGAATCATGCCGAGCGTCCACGCATAAACGTGGTCACTCCCGCGTTCCTTCGCGTCCCGATAGACGGCATACGCCGGGGCGAGGGCAACGACAAGTATGAGGGCGATGACACTGAGCTCCATTCCGCCGGGGACCGGACCGAACAAGGGAATCATACCGTGAAATCAAACTAATCTCATGTAATAGTTGTTATCGAACGAAGACGAATCTCGGTCCGACCGCTCGTCGTTTTGTTCGCGGGAAGAATGGGGTCGGAGGGATTTGAACCCCCGATCGACTGATATCTCCGGTGCGCCTCGGAACTCCAGAGGGTCGTCAACGCGAGCGATGATCAGTCACTCGCTCGGTATATCAGCTGGAGTTTCGTCCCGGGCGCGTAGCCTCTGGAGTCAGTCGCCATCCCTGGCTTGGCCACGACCCCGCGAACTGTGATTGGTCGAAAACACCTAAAGGGGTTTCGATTCTACTCCTCCCGCGTCCCCCAATCACAGTCCTGGCATTTATATCCCGTCACGAACGCCGTGACGCTCGGCATGTACCCGACCTTCAATACGTCGCCGCCGCAGTCGGGGCACTCCCGCTCGGCGTCCTCGATGCGGTCGGCTTCCATCACGGTGTCGTCCTCTATCAGTTCGGCCAGTCGCTTCGGCGTCACCATCCGTCCCTGCACGACGCGGTTTTCCGGCATGTGAAAACCACTGCGACGGAGCGGGAAAAACGTTACAGCCGCGAGCCGAAAAACGAGGACGGGCGGGGAATCAGAAATCCGAATCCGACTACAGCCACGGCGGACGTTCGTTACCGTCTTCCTCGCCGGGGTAGCCGTAGGCAGGGGACCCGTTCTCCGCGTCCTGGTCGTCGTCGAACCGTCTTCATCGAGGTCGGCGTTCTCGCCGCCGTCGGTCACGGCGGTGGCGTTGTCGCCCGTCTGTGCCTCGTCGGCCGGTTCGGGGTTCGGTTCGACGGCCGATTTTTCCGCCGCTTCGATGGCTGATTCCACGTGTTCGCCGGGGTCGAGCGCCAGCAGGCTGGTGACCGCGAGGACGGCCAGCGGAGCGCGGCCCGGTGCGAGGTTGAGTATCGACAGGGGCAAGACGCCCAGCGCGACCGCACTACCGAAGCGGAAACGGTCGATATCCACGACGCCGCGGAGCCATGGCGAGGTGAGCGCGATAGCGAGTGCGAACGCGACGCCCGTACCGGCCGCCGCGACGGCGGGGAGTATGTGGGCCACTTCGATGGCCTTCACCTCGAAGCCGGACGGTTGTAGGCTGGCGAGCATGCCGAGGCCGATGATGATTCCGGGGCTCGGCAGCACCTCGCCGATGCGTGCACTCGCGGTCTTCGCTGCGATGGCGGCGATGACCAGTGCGGCGAAGCGCTCGAAGATCTGCATCTTCAACGCGCTCGCGATGGTCGGCGCGAACGCGGCTTCGATGGCCGCGATGGCGATGAGGACGACGCCGACCGCGAGGACGCTGGTGGCCTGTTCGCGGGGCGTTCCGTCCATTTCAGCGAGGATGACGGCGACGGTCGCACTCCCGCCGAAGACGAGCAGGCCGACTTGGATGATGCCGACCGGCGAACTCAACGCGCCGGCGAGCACCATCGCCGGGAAGATACCGTCCACGAGGGGAAGCCCCATGACGGTCGCAAGCAACTTCGTCGCGCCGCCTACTTTCCGCTCTAAGCGGTAGGCGACTGGATGGTGTGAGCTACTCATCGACTAGTGACTATGACCCTGACCCGTGGGCGAAGGGTGATGGTATCTGCGGTGCGACCGGTCGTGCGAATTCGGTCGAAGGCTCCCCGCAAATCCTTTCGCTACCAGTGTTGTACACAGTTTTGCAAAAATTGCAATCGGAGCAAAAGAGTCACTGCTCGTCCGAACTGCAATACGCTGTGCCATGAGACTGGTAGAGTCCATGTTTATGATTATTGTCGATTATTGCTTAAGTGTTGCGTGACAAATGACCCCACGCAACGCGAAATAGACGCAAAAAGCGGCGGCTCAGTTGAGCTTTTTTGTCAAAGACACACATTCGCCAACTGTTCCTCAGTGGCAATATTTGACGGCTTCGGCCGCAGCCCCCCTGAATACTCATATGCATGTATAACGATCAACGTTTGAGGCGGCAGGAACGCACAATCTCGCAACGTTTTTCAGTAACCCATTCGTTCGGGTTACATGGCGAACGATTCTACCAACGACGGGCCGTATTCCGAGAAACTCCGCGTACCGGAGGCGCTCACGTTCGACGACGTACTTCTGCGTCCGAAGGAGAGCCGCGTCGAACCGGACGACGCCGAAGTAAAATCGCGCGTCTCGAAGAACGTCGAAATCAACGTTCCCGTCCTTTCGGCCGCGATGGACACCGTCACCGAGAGCGAGATGGCCATCGGGATGGCTCGACAGGGTGGACTCGGGGTTCTCCACCGAAACATGGACGTCGACCAGATGGTGGCGGAAATCGAGCGCGTCAAACACGCCGACGAACTCATCATCCGCGATGTCGTGACGGCGAGTCCCGCACAGACGGTTCGAGAAGTGGACCGCATGATGGCCCACGAGGGCGTCAGCGGCGCACCCGTGGTCGATGACGACGACGAAGTGCTCGGCATCATCTCCGGCACCGACATCCGTCCGTACCTCGAAGTCGGCGACAAGGACGAAGTTCGGGAAGCGATGACCGACGAGGTCGTCACCGCGACGGAGGACGTGACCGCCCGCGAAGCGCTCGAACTCATGTACGAACACAAAATCGAGCGCGTCCCCATCGTGGACGACGAAAACCACCTTACCGGACTCGTCACGATGCAGGGCGTCCTCCAGCGTCGGGAGTACGGCGAGGCAGTCCGCGACGACGACGGCCACCTCCGCGTCGGTGCCGCCGTCGGACCGTTCGAAACCGACCGCGCCGTCGCCGCCGACGAGGCGGGTGCCGACGTGTTGTTCATCGACTGTGCGCACGCACACAACCTGAACGTCATCGACGGCGCGCGCGAGATCAAGGAGTCGGTGGACGCCGACGTGGTCGTCGGAAACATCGGCACGCGAGAGGCCGCGGAGGACATCGTGGACTTCGCCGACGGACTGAAGGTCGGCATCGGGCCGGGAAGCATCTGTACCACCCGCGTCGTCAGCGGGTCCGGCATGCCACAGATAACCGCCATCTCGCAGGTGGCCGACGTGGCGACCCAACACGACGTTCCCGTCATCGCCGACGGTGGGATTCGCTACTCCGGCGACGCCATCAAATCCATCGCGGCGGGTGCCGACGCCGTCATGCTCGGGTCGTACTTCGCGGGGACCGACGAGGCTCCGGGCCGCGTCATCACCATCGAGGGCAAGAAGTACAAACAGTACCGCGGCATGGGGAGCGTCGGCGCGATGAAGAGCGGCGACGGAAGCCGCTACCTCAAGGACGACCCGCAGGACGAAGACGAGTACGTTCCGGAGGGTGTCGAGGCGGCGAAGCCGTACAAGGGAACGCTCGAAAGCGAACTCCACCAACTCGTCGGCGGCATGCAGTCCGGTATGGGCTACGTCGGCGCGGAGACGATTCCGTCGTTCAAGGAGCGCTCCGAGTTCGTCCGCATCTCGCCCGCCGGGCAACAGGAGAGCCACGCACACGACGTGATGATTACCGACGAAGCCCCGAACTACAGTCCCGGCGAATAACGCCGTTATTTCGAGTTTCGAATTTCTGACTTCGGCTTTCGTTTTTCCCATTCATCCGACGTGTTCGGGCAGTGCTAACCGACCCCCGAGTCCGATGAAGACGCTTCCCGCGAGCCACTGTAGACCACGGCTCACCCGGTCGTTTTCCCGGACGACGCTTCCCACGTGGTGAGCCGCGAACGCGACCGTGGAGAGATACACGAGGGTCAATCCGGCGTATGTCAGACCGAGGAGGGCCATTCTAACGCCGGTGTTCGGTCCGGTTCCGGTGAACTGCGGAAGGAACGCGAGGAAGAACAAGGCGACTTTCGGATTGAGGACGTTCACGGCGATCCCCCGTCGAAAACCGTTTTCCACGTCCCCATTCTCCGCCCCGGCCTCCAACTGTAATCCGTCCCTCTCCCGGAGCGTTCGAACGCCGAGGAGGACGAGATAGGCCGCACCGACGAGTTTGACGGCCGAGTAAGCGACGGCCGACGTTCGAAGGAGGACCGAGAGTCCCAACACTGCCGCCGTCGTGTGGACTAAAATTCCGGTGCTGACACCCGAAGCCGTCCGAATACCTGCCCGCTGTCCGTGTTCGACGCCGCGTGTGAGAACACACATCGTGTCCGGGCCGGGCGTGGCGATGAGCGCGAGCGAAGCGCCGAGAAACAGTAGCATGGAGGGAGGCGTCATCGTCCACCTATCGGAAACGAGCGACCACCAGTAATAGCTTCGTACGGACAGCGCCGGCGGAATACCCCACCACGACAACTGTCAACATGAGTTGTGAAATATTGAGACTTATAATAAGTCTCTATGTGAAGCCAAGTGGGTAACTTCCCGAGGAAGATAGGATTTGATGAGTAAAAATTCGGTTCCAAGCAATCATGACACGACATCGCTCTTCATCGGATTCGACGGGAAGTCAGGTAAACAGACGCACGTATCTCAAATCGAGCCTCGTTGCACTCGGCGCGGTAGGCGGAGTAGCCGCGGAGTCTCGCGGTGTCTCCGCCGATTCGAACGGTATCTCCCGTTCGAGTTACAAGATCATGGACGGGACTCCCGAAGAGACGACTGTCTACGAAATCGACAGCGGGAACCCTGGCCCGACGGTGATGCTTACCGGCGGAATGCACGGTAGCGAGGCGAACGGGTACAAATCGGCCGAGGTCATCATGAATTGGGATATCGACGCCGGACGGATGGTCGTGATTCCCAGATGTAACCAGTGGGGCATCAAACGGGACTCGCGGGTTTACAACAACGAAAACAAGGACGACATCGACCTCAATCGGCAGTTCCCGCCCGAAGAGTCGCCGACGACGCCGCTCGCCCGAGCGATTTGGAACGTGGCGGTGTCGGAGGATATCGACTTCCTCATCGACATGCACAGTTCCCACGGCATATACAAGCAGGGTGACGGTGTCGGACAGGGAATTTTCTCCACGGAAGCAGGGGACGCGACCGCCTACCGCAAGCGCCTCGTCTCCTACATGAACGAGAACGTCGTCTCCGATTCGACGTTCAAGTACAGCGGAGCGACGAGTCCGGACGGGTCGCGACCGATGCTCAAACACAAGGTGGGCGCGGATCTGAACACGCCCGCGATGATCATCGAATCGACGTACGAGTACGGCCGCCCGACCGCCAAGCAGGTCCAGAACACCACCGCCGCCGTCCGGGAGTTCTTCCGGGAGTACGGACTCATCACCCGATCGCACAACGCGGCCGCCGACAACTCCCTCCTGTACCACGACGACACCGCCGCCGTCAATGTGTCGGTGGACGACAACGGCAAACGGTCCGCTCTCAAGTTCTCCGTCACGAACGATGCCGATTCGTCCATGCGGATTCAGGACGTGCGAATCGAACCGGAGAACGGCGACATCGACGGACTCAGCGACCACTCCTACGACGAAGGGAAGTGGGTCAGCGAACTGTTCATCGACGCCGACGTGCAGGACGGCGTCACCGACATCAACGGCGGCACGTCGCTCCCGACGACCATCGACCTCGGTTCGGACGGCTTCAGCGACAGCGCGTCCACCGAAGCAGTCCTCTCCGCGGGGTCCTCCGCAACCGTCTACCTCTACGAGTTCGAATCGAACGGCTCCCCGGTCGATATGTCCGGCGAGTCGGTGTCCTTCACCGTACGCTACGAACTCGACGACGGAGCGGTCGGGTCGTCCTCGTTCACGGGCAGTAGCGCTTCGTCCGGTTCGAGTTCCCCATCACAGCGTTCGATTTCTCCTTCGCAGGATGGCTACCTCGCCTACAACAAGGACGCCGGAGCGGTCAACACCTCGGCGGACGGTAACCGGGAACGGTCGGGTATCACGTTCAGCCTCACGAACAAGGCCGGTTCGGACGCGACGATTCGGAACATCGGCGTCGAACCGGAGAACGGCGACATCGACCGACTACGCGACCACTCCTACAGCGAGGGGAAGTGGGTCAGCGAACTGTTCATCGACGCCGACGTGCAGAACGGTCTCACCGACATCAACGGCGGCACGTCGCTTCCGACGACCATCGACCTCGATTCGGACGGTTTCAGCGACAGTGCGTCCACCGAAGCCGTCCTCTCCTCGGGGTCCGCCGCAACCGTCCACCTCTACCAGTTCGAATCGAACGGCAGTCCCGTCGATATGGCGGGCGAATCGGTCACCTTCACGGTGGGTTACGAACTCGACGACGGAACGAGCAAAACCCTCTCGTTCGAAGCAGGAGACAACTCGTTAGCCCTATCACACCCCCTCGGGTACGACGGAACCGTCACCGCAGTCGATACCCCGGAAGACAGCAACGGCGAACGCTCGGGACTCTCGTTCGAGGTCACGAACGACGCGTCGTCGAACCTGATAGTCGAAACCTTGCGCATCACGCCGTCCGACGGCGACATCGACGAGATACGCGACCACTCCTACAGCGAGGGGAAGTGGGTCAGCGAACTGTTCATCGATGCCGACGTGCGGAACGGCGTCACCGACATCAACGACGGAATGGCGCTCCCCGGTTCCATCGACCTCGATACCGACGGCTACAGCGACGGAACCTCCACCGAAGCAGTCCTCTCCTCGGGGTCCGCCGCGACCGTCAACCTCTACCAGTTCCGAGCGAGCGGTTCACCCGTGGACATGGCCGGCAAAACGGTCGACGTGGGTATCGAATACTCCGTGAACGGCAGTCGCAAATCGAGAACCATCACCCTCCGCCCCTAAGCGATTCGGTTCCTGAACGCTTCCGTCCGAATGGCTCTGCATCCCTGAAAATCCTCGTCGCTGACTCTCCCGCGCCCCTGAACTCCCATCGATTCCTGCCATCTCTGCCGATTTATTTTCACGACGGTGCGTTCGCGGACGACTCGCTCTACGAACGCGAGACGCTGGACTGCTACGGGGAGGCCGTTGACGAGGTGTTGTGAGTGTGAGATTCGACCAATGGTCAACTGCGTGGAACCTTTCACAGCATGGAGGTCGCTCAGTCGGTGGGTTTGTACAGCGTAATCCAGCCATCGTCTTTGAGTTCGATGCGATACTCACCGAACCGAAACTCGACACTTCCGACAGCGTCCCGGTCATGTCCCACGACAGTCGGTCCAAAGAAAGCATCCTCCAGCGCAGCAATATCGACACACTCGTACAAAACGGGCTCTGTTATGTCCGTCGGGGAAACGCCTTCAGCTTCCGCAACCGCCCCAATGATCGTCGTCGTCAGGTCATCCCGTCCAGTAGTTTCGTAGTGAGCCTGCTGCACGAGACGCCACCCATCATCCACGCCAGCGTCGATGCTACTCCCCTCGCTAGCGTCGATGCTACTTTCTTCGTCAGTGCTCTTCGTCATCTATTTCCCTCCGAGCGTGGGCTTCCTGTCTGTTGTCGAGGCTGGCACCCGCCCCCGCCAGCGCGACCAGAACTTGCTCGGCGTACTCACCGGGTCTGATGGTCTCGCGCTCCTTATCGAACTCGATGACCCGTTCATCGACCAACTTCGGGATATGTGCGTGGTAGAGGGACGCATACATTCGGTCGATTTCGTCCTGTGACACGTCGGCCTCGGGCGTGTCGGTCTCCCACGAAGTGACTTTGGTTGCAAGCTCGGCCAAGGACCATTCAGTCTCCGATTGCAGAGTATAGAGCAGATATCGCCGCCGCGCCTTCGCGACCGATTGGAAAACGTAGTCCAACTCCAGTATCTCCGGTGGAATCTCGGGGAGAGCATCGATCTCGAAGTGGGGTTCCGATGTTGTTCCTTCCTCGTCTCGATTTGTGTTCATAGCGTATGTGTGTGTGTGTGTGTGTGCATATCATTTTTTCTCCCAACCATATTACATTTTTTCACCTTCAAGCTTGCTTGTGAGCAGGTATACAGTTTGCCTACGCTTTCCGGTAATTTACCGTCTTCCGACACTCATAGGAACCCTACAAATGTCACCAGGTCAAGAGCACCAACCAACAAGCGGCGGGGCCATCATTTACCGCGTACTCGTCGGTGGTGGTATGACGAGCGCTAGTCGGAAGAACCCCTCCGAGAACGGTTTTCGTTCCCGAACCGGAGGTGGTTCGAAAATCCCGGCGGCCGCTTCGCTCGTCACGTTGTTCTTCGCAAAAGCGGGCCGGGCGCGATTTGAACACGCGACCGTCTGATTAAGAGTCAGACGCTCTGCCTAACTGAGCTACCGGCCCAACGCATTCTGAAAAAGTCGGGTGTGACGTAAATACGTTTCCTTTCGAATCGCAGTGTCCTGGTTTGGGGTGAAAAACGATGGGAAAATCAGGCGGCGAAAACGGGGGCCGGAGTCACTGGAAATAACGGCCCCGACCATCGGAGGGAAATGACTAATCGATGTAGTCACACAGACGCGACCAGAGTGAATCGCCCGAACGGGCGTGAGGGTGCTCGTCGTCTCCGGCGTGTCCGTTTCTCGCGGCGGGATTTAGTAGGTATTCATTTTTTCATTTCGAAATGATGAATAGAGTCCGGCGTGTACCGAGGAAAACGGGGCGTGGTACTGGTTTCACCGGCGCTCCGGGAGGATTAAGTACCGGCCGGGGCAACGGCCCAGTAGTAATGAGCGCCGGGATAACTATCTCCTCGATGTCTTCGTACGCCATTCTGGGGTGTGGGAGCGTCGGCTACGCTGTCGCCGAGGAACTTGTTGCACAGGGGAAAGAAGTTCTCATCATTGACCGGGACACCGACCGCGTCGAGGCGCTCCGTGACCAGGATTTGAACGCACAGGGAGGGGACATCCGCGACGAATCGGTTGCAAAAGACGTCAACGACCGGGACGTCGTCCTCATCCTCTCGTCCGACGTTTCGGCGAACAAGGAAGCCGTCTCGAACCTCCAAGACCGAGGCGGGGAACGGTTCATCGTAGTGCGCGCGAGCGACCCGGTGTCGGCCGACGAACTCACCGAGATGGGGGCGGACGTGGTTATCAACCCGTCTACCGTCATCGCCAACTCCGCGCTTCGGTCGCTGGAATCGGGCGAGTTGGAGTACAAGGCACGACAGCTATCCGCCGTCATCGAGGACACGTCGAGCAAACTCGCGGTCCTCACACACGACAATCCGGACCCGGATTCCATCGCCAGCGCGGCCGCGCTGCAGACCATCGCCGAGAGCCTCGGCGTCGAGGCAGACATCCTCTATCACGGGGAAATCGGCCATCAGGAGAACCGAGCGTTCGTCAACCTGCTCGGTATCGAACTTGCTCCAGCGCGACGAGGTGGACGTGGACTCCTACGACACGTTCGCCCTCGTGGACCACATGCGGGCGACCCAACCCGAACTCGACCATCCGGTCGATATCCTCATCGACCACTACGAACCCGACACGGAGTACGAGGCCGAGTTCTCGGACGTGCGGCCGAACGTCAGTTCGACCTCGACCATCATGACGAAGTACGTGCAGGAGTTCGATATCAACCTCAGCGAGGAGGTTGCCACGGCGCTCCTGTACGGTATCCGGGCCGAAACGCTCGACTTCAAGCGCGACACGACGCCCGCCGACCTCACTGCGGCGGCCTACCTCTACCCGTTCGCCAACCACGACACGCTCGAACAGGTCGAATCGCCGTCGATGTCGCCCGAGACGTTGGACGTGCTCGCCGAATCAATCACGAACCGCGAGGTGCAGGGCAGTCATCTCGTCAGCAACGCGGGCTTCATCCGCGACCGCGACGCGCTCACGCAGGCCGCCCAACACCTGCTCAACCTCGAAGGCATCACCACCTCGGCCGTTTTCGGCATCGCCGACGACACCATCTACCTCGCCGCCCGGTCGAAGGACATCCGGATGAACATCGGCAACGTGCTACAGGACGCCTTCGACACCATCGGGGAGGCGGCAGGTCACTCGACGCAGGCCAGCGCGGAGATTCCGCTCGGCATCTTCACCGGCATCGAGACCAACGAGGACAACCGCGACACGCTCCTGTCGCTCACCGAGGAAGCCGTCAAGAAGAAACTGTTCGACGCGATGGGCGTCGATGGAGAGTCGAACGGAAATTAGACGACCGCTTCTTCGCTCTCGCCGTCTTCCGGTTCCTTCAGTCGTTCCACGACGTCGTTGATGAGGATGACGTCGCCGACCGCGCGCACCCATCGATACGGGACGATGACGCCGCGCCCCGGAGCGATGCGCTCGCCGAACAGTTCGTCGTTGATACCACCGAGCGCGAGACCTGTAACTGAATTTTCATTCAAATCGAGACGAACGTCGTCCACTTCTCCGACGAAGACTCCGTTGTTGGAGTATACCTCCCGGCCGACGAGCGTCGTGATTTCCGCTGGGCTTCCGTCCATTCCGTCCATATGCACGTGTGATTGTATGCGCGGGTCTTAACTCTTGGCAGATATCTCATCGAGGACATCGCCGAACGCGTCCAATCCCTGCCCTGACCGTTTCGTTGTCGAGGCCCAGACTCAACCGGAAGCTGTCGCCGTCGTCGAAAAAGCGACCGGGGACGACGAGGATTCCTTCCTCCCACGCGGCGTCCGAGATTTCGTCGCCGTCCGCCGATTCGTGGGCGAAAAAGCCGTAGGTACACCCGGACGGAGTCGTGCCGGAGATGTCGTCGCGCTCTTCGACGAACGCCGCGAGCAGTTCCCGGTTTTCCTCGATTCGGTCGCGCGAGCCTTCCGCGAGGTCGGCGTCGGCGTACAGCGCACGGCGGGTGAGCGCCATGCCGGGTGCCGAAATCGCCGGGACGTGGAACATGACCGATTGGGCGCGGGAGACGAAGTCGGCGTCCGCGACGAGCCATCCGACGCGAACCGGACCGAATCCGAGGAACTTCGTCATCGAGTTCGTGATGACGGTGTTCGGGAGCATGGCGGCGGTCGGGCCGCCGAAGACGCTGGGGTCCTCGTCAGCACAGAACGGCGCGTACACCTCGTCCACGAGGAGGATGGCGTCGTTATCCACGGCGGCGCGACTCGCCTCCTCCATCGTCTCCCGACTCGCCCGACTCCCGGTCGGGTTGTGGCGATTCGTGACGACGATACAGCGCGTCCCGTCGCTCATCGCCGATTCGACTCGTTCGGGGTCGAGGTCGTAGTCGTCCTCGGTCGGTCTGCGGAACCGGTCCACCGTTGCGCCGAGTCCCTTCGGCGTCGCCACCAGCGGTTCGTACCCCGGTTTTTCGACCAACGCGCGCGGTCGGCGGTTATCACCATCGTTCGATTTCTCCGCCATCGAGTGCGGCGGCCATGGCGACGAAGTTCGCGTGCGTGGCTCCGGCCGTGATGAGGACGTTCTCGGTCCCCACATCGTAGGCGTTGGCGATGATGGTTTCGAGGTCGAGGTCGTCCGGCGGCGACGGCAAGTCGGCGAGTTCGGGCGGCACGATTCCGTCCGGTTCCGGCACCGCACGCCGCAGGTCGCTCGACCCGAGGTCGTGGGTAGCGGCGTCGGGACGGCCGGTAATCCAGTCGAGATAATCGATATCCGGGAACATGCCGGGGGCTACGGGAAGGGGGGTCTTAACGTTCGGGAAGGGTGCAAACCACACGAGGAAACGGACTGACTCAGTCGTCCTGCACCGCTATCGGCATCGAATCCGCGTTCGCCGCCAGCGCGTCGAACCGGTCGCGAGCGTCGTCGGCCAACGGGTACACGCCGTGGTACGGGTCGGGGTCGCCGTCCACCCCCGTCACCATTCGGATGGCGTCCGCGATGGATTCGTAGTTGTTCCCGACGACGTCCCGAATCAGCGCCGGGACCCCCGCCCGCTCACAGAGTTCGCGGGCCGCCTCCCGACCCACGTACACCCGACCGTCCTCGGTGTCGGCGAACACGAGCGCGAACGGCGTCTCCCCGAACTGCGCGTCGAGAAACGATTGGGCCGCATCGTCGCCCCACGGAACCGCCCCGACACCGCGGAGTCGACGAAGCGCGGACGCGGCGGCCGAACAGAACGGGCACTCGCCGTCGAAGACGAGCACCGCATGATAGTCGGTCATGCTTGTTCGGGCTACGGGGTTTTCGCGGATAAGAATTCTCGCCCGACGAGCGAGCCGGAAAGGAGGTCCAACATCGGACCGAATACGTCGAACTCGTCTTCGCCGCCGTAATCGACAGTATTTTTCCGTGAGAGGCAGTATGAACGTCGCGTGAATATACGGGGGACGGTCACAGAACCGGGAGAGGCGCGAACCGTGAGCACGCAGTACGGGGAGCGCGACCTCGTGGAAGTCGCCGTCCAACCGGACGACGACGTGTCGAAGACGGTGACGCTATGGGGGAAGTGGGCCGAGACGGCGGAATACCTCGAAGCGGGGATGGAACTGCTGGTGACGGACGCCGAGGAGTCCGAGTATCAGGGCGAGACGACGTACGCGACGAGCAAGGAGTCCTACGTCGTCGTCGAACCGGGTTTTCTGGTGAACGTGACGGACGTCCGCTCGTGGGTGCAGTGCCCCCGGATGTACTATCTGAACAAACTGTCGGGAATTCCGCTGAATTACCCCGTCGTGAAAGGGACCATCGTCCACGAGGTGTTCGGCGACCTGCTCCGCGGGCGGGAACTGGACGACTCCATCGAGGAGCGTGTGCACGAGGTCGGCCTGCAACTCGGCCTGCTCGGACGCGAGGCGGACGAGGTGGCTGGCGAGGTCCGGCAGAACGCCCGCGCCATCGAGGGATGGCTGGAACAGGGCGTCCTCGACGACACGGACGACTGGCGAAGCGAGTACACGCTCATCAGCGAACGCTTCGGCATCAAGGGTCGCTGTGACGCGCTCCGTCGCGGGATGCCGGTCGAACTGAAGACGGGCAAGAACACGAACCGCGACCCGCGATTTCAGGACAAGATTCAGGCGGCCTGCTACGCCCTCCTTCTACAGGAGCGGGACGTTCCGGCCGACACGGGCACCCTGCTGTACACGAAAAACTCCGCGCTGGACCGCGCCGAGGAGACGGGCGACCTCTCGCCCGCGAAGGAGTTCTCCATCGCCAAGGGTCTGCTCGAATTCGTCGTCCGAACCCGCAACGAAATCGCCGCGATGGAGTTCGACATGGACGTGCCGACGGGGAAGGAGTCCAACGCCAAATGCGAGTACTGCTTCGAGAAGGACACCTGCATGGTCGTCTCCGGCCGTCTGAATCAGGAGTCGAAGGCGGGCCAAATCGGCAAGCCGATTCCGGCGGACGAACGCGAATACTTCCACGGAAGTACGAGCAAATCGAGCAGGAACGGCGGGCGACCCACCGCGAATACGCCAAACTCTGGGAGCAGACGGCCCAAGAACGGGCCGACGACGACCGGGCGCTCATCGGCTTGGAACCAGCGGGACAGACCCAAATCGAGGGCGAACGCTGGGAACTCCGCGCCCGGCAGACCGACGACGCGGTCTCGAAGATTCGGGAGGGCGACGTCGTCCTCGCCAGCAACGGCCACCCGTCAGCGGACACGCGGAACTGGCGCGGGTCGTGGAGTTGGGCGACGAAATCGTCGTCACGACGGACGAACCCGTCGAACTCCGCCGATTGGACGTGTACCCCTCGGAGTTCTCGTCCGACGCGATGTTGACCGCGCTCCACGACGCCCTGCTGAAGGGCGACGAGCGACGGAAGGACGTGCTGTTCGGCAGGGAGGAACCGGAATTCAGGGCAGGGGTCCAACCCTTCATCGAGAACAACGACGCACAGAACGAGGCGGTCAACCTCGCCGTAAATGCAAACGACTGTGCGCTCATTCACGGTCCGCCCGGCACCGGGAAAACCTACACCATCGCACGGACCATTCGCGCGCTGGTGGAGGACGGCAACCGCGTCCTGCTGTCGGCGTTCACGAACCGCGCTGTGGACAACGCGCTGGAGGCGCTCCGGGAGCAAGGATTCGGAGAGGAGAAATCGTTCGCGTCGGCACCGAAACCGGCGTCCGCGAGGACATGCAGGACGTTCGCCTGGAGCGGAGCGGCGACCCCGGCGCGCGCGTCGCCGAACTCAAGGGTGCCAGCGTCGTCGCTGCCACGACGGCGACCTGTGGCTCACGAATCATGCGCGAGGAGGCGTTCGACGTGGCGCTCGTGGACGAGGCCTCGCAGTTGACCGAACCCGCGACACACGCGGCTATCAACCTCGCCGAGCGGTTCGTCCTCGTCGGGGACCACCACCAACTGCCGCCCGTCGTGAGAGCTGAAACCGAGCTTTCCCATCCCTGTTCCAACGGCTCGTCGAACTGTACCCCGACGCTGCCGTCATGCTCGACCGACAGTATCGGATGGCCCAGCGGATTCAGGCGTTCTCCTCGCGGGAGTTCTACGACGGCGCGCTTCGCCCGGCGAACGGCGACGTTGCGGCACAGAAAATCGAGAATTTGGAGACGGTTGACCCGGACGCCCTTTCACCGAAACTCCGGACGGGGGTCAGTTTCTTCGACCCCGACGGGAAGACGGCGGGGAACACGAACCCCGTCGAGGCCGAACGCGTTACCCAACTCGTCTCGGAGTTCGTGGAGGCGGGCGTCGCCCGCGAGGACATCGGCGTCATCGCGCCGTTCCGGGCGCAGGTCGCGGAGATTTCCCGCCGCGTGCCCGACTCCGTCGCGGTCGATACGGTGGACCGGTTCCAGGGGTCGAGCAAGGAGGTCATCATCGTCTCGTTCGTCGCCACGGGCGACTTGGATAGCCCCATCTTCGACGACTATCGGCGCGTGAACGTCGCGCTGACCCGCGCCAAGAAGTCGCTCGTCCTCGTCGGCGACGAACGCGCCCTGCGCTCGTCGCCCCTCTACGACCGGATGGTCGAGTGGGCACCTGACTCCGGGAGTCCATCGAGAACGCCATCGAACGCGGCAGCGACGTGCTCGTGGCCCCGAACGCGCTGGATACGCTGTTGGTTCGGTCGAACTGACCCGCAGCTACCAGAGGACGTGCGGCCAGACGAACTGGAACAACAGCCAGATGAGGCCGGTGAGGACGACGGTCATTATCAGGTTCAACACGACGCCAGCACGCATCATCTGTTCCTGTTTCAGATAGCCGCTCCCGAAGACGATGGCGTTCGGCGGAGTCGCGACGGGGAGCGCGAACGCGAAACTCGCCGCGATGGCCCCCGAAACGGAGAGGAAGACGGCGGCCGCGACGTCCGTCAGGCCGAGCGTGGCCGCGAAGACGCTCCCGATGCTGATGAGGATGGGGACGATGATGGTCGCCGTGGCGGTGTTCGAGGTCATCTCCGTCAGGAAGATGACGAGGAGGACGACCACGCCGACGACGAGGACGATGGGCGCGCCGGTGAGCGATTTGAAGACCGAGTTCGATATCCACTTCGTCGCCCCCGTCGTCGCCAGCGCGTCCGCGAGCGCGATGCCGCCGCCGAACAGGAGGATGGTCCCCCAGTCGATGTCCACGAGGTCGTCCCACTCCATCGTGTCCGCCAGCACGAGCGCCGGAATCGAGAGCAGACCGACGACGACGTAGTAGAGCATTCCCTGATGGCCGTCGATGCCGAAGACGCTCGTTCCCTCGCCGCCGAACAGCGTGACCGCCCACGCCGATGGGAGGTACGGGCCGATGAAGTCGCCCAACCCGCCGAGAACCCACAGGAGGGCGGTCGCGGTGAAGATGAGCGCGACGCGCTTCCCGCGCGGACTCAACTCGCCTTCCTCTTCGAGGTACTGACGCGCCATCCGCCGTGCATCGCTCACGTCGTCTATCTGCGGCGGATAGAGGAGGAACGTCAGGACGTACCAGACGATGGGAAGCGTGATGGCGACGACCGGGACGCCGATAATCAACCACTGGGCGAAGCCGATCTCGTAGCCCAGAATCTCGTTCAACTGCGAGGCCAGCACCGCGTTCGGCGGCGTCCCGATGAGCGTGCCGACGCCGCCGACGCTGGCCGCGTAGGCGGTTCCGAGGAGCATCGAGACGTGGAGGTTCGTGAACTCGCCGTCCGCCTTCTCGCCAGCGTACGGTGCCGCCGTCGGGCGTCGGGGAGGAGTCGGTCGAATCGGCGGTCGAGTCCGCCGCTTTCGTCGCTTCGACGGTTTCGCGGCCCAGCACCTGCGACAGGACGCCGAGCGCGATGGGCGTCATCATCGCCGCCGTCGCCGTGTTCGACACCCACATCGAGAGGAACGCCGTGGCCAGCATGACGGCGAGGACGAGACGGCGTGGCGAGGACCCCATCACGGACATCAACCAGAGGGCGATTCGTCGGTCGATGCCGTACTTCTGGAGCGCGTTCGCCAGCATGAACCCGGCGATGAACAGGAAGATGAGGTGATTTGCGAACCCCGCGAGTGCCTCGTCGAGGTCGGCGTACACGCCGAATATCGTGAGCACGACGGGAATCGATAGCGCCGTCACGGCCAGTGGGAGCGTCCCCGTCACCCAGAGGAATCCGGCGAAAAACATCGTTGCGAACGCGAACTGCCCGCGAGTCGAAAGCCCGGCGGGCGTCGGTGCGGCGGCGATTATCGCCGTTCCGACGAGCGCGAGAACGAAGAGAACGAGTCGCTTGCGTGGATTCGTCTGTGCCATTGGTGAGCATACGCATGAACTATCCACAATTAATTCTTTCTTCTACTAGGAGGAATTATTACTCGAACGGAATTCCCGGTACTCATTTCAATTATTACCGACGTGAAACGGGAGTCCGTTTCGGGAGGGGACGTTACTCTTCCGCGATGGAGTCCATCACGCGCTCGTGGAACTCCTGTAACACGGCGCTCTCGTCCTCCGCGAGCACCACGTCGCTGGCCATGCAGCGTCGCCAACCCGAACGCCCGCGGGGTCGGCGATTCGACGCGGTGTTGAACGACTTCGATGTCGCCCGTCTGTATCTTTCCCAAAATCTCCTCTACGGATTCGAGCGCGAGTTTGTCCTCCACGATTTCGCGGTACGTTTCCTCCATGACGGCGAACTCGTCCAACTCGTCGGCGAACCCGAGCAACATCTCGCTCGACACCTGCTGTTCGCTGGCGGACTTCTCGTACCCCTTGTAGCGTTTGAGTATCATCAGCGAGCGCGTCGCGTTGATGCGGAAGTAACGCTGGAGTAGGTCGGTGCCCGAAAGTGCGGCGCGCAAGTCCCCACGTACCTCGTCGGGGTCGATGTCCGCGAGAATGGCTGGAACGTTCACCTTTCGGTTCAGCGGCATGGAGACGGTAAAGCCGTTGTCCGCGACGGCAATTCCGACGTTGGTGTTGGCCGCCTGCGCACAGCGGTACGCGACGACCCGCGAGAGGCCGTCGTTGAACTTCCTGCCGTAGTTCGAGTGGACGTAGTAGTGGCGTTCGTACTCGTCCCTATCCATCACGATTTCGACCGTCAACCGCTCGTCCGTGCTGATGCTTTCCGCGCCGGCGTAGCGAACCTGTTCGTCGAACATCCGCGCGATGGCCCGGACGCTGTTCTCGTCCAGCGGGAACTCCCGAAGCCACACCCGAACCGCTGGTTTTCCGCAGTCAGTCAGACGCGAGAGCAGTTCGCCCTGAAACGCGGCGATTTCCCGCCCCAAATCGTAGGAGAGGGGCAATCGTTCCGAAAACCACGATGGCACCGTCGGTCGGGAGTTCGTCCGGTCGGCGTACACCTTCGACCCGCGCCGGTATTTGTACTCGAAGTGTTGTCCCCCGAGGACGAACACGTCGCCTTTCTCCAGCGTATCGAGGTAGCCTTCGTCCAAATCCCCGACCCACTCGTTGTCCGCGCGGGTGAACACGTCGCAGGTGAACGAGTCCGGAATCGTGCCGATGTTGGTCATGTAGATGACGCGAGCGAGTCGGCCGCGTTTGCCCATCAACGGCTCCCCGACCGGAAAGTCGGGGTAGTGATACTCGCCGTCCGGCGGGTCGTTCTCGTCGTGCCAGACTTTGGCGTAGACGTTCCTGTCCTCCATTCCCTCGTAGGCCGCGGTGAGATAGCGAAGTAGGGATTCCCACCTCTCGTCCGAGTAGTTCCGGTACGGATACGCTCGCCTGAGCGTGGCTTTCACGTCCTCGGCCGGTCGCACCTCGTTGATGGCCATCCCGTACACCTGCTGGGCCGCCACGTCCTGTGCGTTCTCGGGGATGAACACGCGGTCCACGAACCCCTCCTCGGCCTTCTTCAGCATGACTGCACACTCGACCAGTTCGTCCCGGTCGAGCGCGACGACGCGCCCGATGACGGTTTGACCGAGGCGGTGGCCCGCCCGTCCGACGCGCTGGAGCAGTGACGCCACGCTCTTCGGGGAGCCGACCTGCACCACCAAATCGACGTGCGGCATGTCGATGCCGAGTTCGAGGCTGGTCGATGTCGTCACCACGTCCAACTCGCCCTCCTTCAGTTGCCCCTCGATTCGCTGGCGCGACTCCTTCGAGAGACTGCCGTGGTGACAACCCGAGTTCTCCTCGTCGTATTCCGGGAACTTCTCGCGCAGGTTTTGCAGGACGCGTTCGGCCCCCGACCGCGTGTTCGTGAAGACGAGCGTGTTCGTGTGCTCCCGAATCAGTTCGTGCAGTTGGTCGTAAAACCGCTCCTGCACGACGGCCCGCGGCGTGTGGACGAGGTCGTCGGTCGGGCAGTGAAGTTCGAGGTCGAACTCCCGGACGAACCGCGTGTCCACGATTTCGTACTCTCTACTTTCCCCGTCGGGTTCGGCCCGCCCAACGAGGAACTCCGCGATGTCCGTCAGCGGTTCGACCGTCGCGGAACACCCGATTCTGGTCGGTGCGGACTCGGCGATGTTTTCGAGGCGTTCGAGGCTGACCGACAGATGCGTACCGCGCTTTCCGTCCGCAAGGCTGTGGATTTCGTCCACGATGACGTACTCGACGGTTCGTAATTTGTCGCGGAACTTCGGCGAGTTGAGCAGGATGGCAAGCGTTTCGGGGGTGGTGTTGAGAATGTGGGGCGTCTCTTTGAGCATCTTCTGGCGCGCCGACGAATCGGTGTCCCCGTGCCGGATGGCGTGGCGGACGCCGCTCACGTCGTCCATCTTCTCCTCGATTCCCGATAACGGCAGTTCGAGGTTTCGATGGATGTCGTTCGCCAGCGACTTCAACGGCGAGATGTAGAGACAGTAGACCGAATTGCCGAGTCCGGAGTCTTGCTCCCGTCGAAACAGTTCGTTCACGATGGCGGTGAACGAGGCGAGCGTCTTCCCGCTCCCCGTCGGTGACGCGATGAGGGCGTTCTCGTGGCCGTGAATCAGGGGAATCGCTTCGCGCTGTGGTGGGGTGAAAAAACCGCCGTTCTCCGGGACGAACGCCCCGAACTGTTCCACCCACCACTCCCGTACTGCCGGTTCGAGGAGGTCGAGGGTTTCCTCGTCGGCGATTTCGACCGACTCCGGGTCGAAATCCAACTCCTCGCGGGCCAACAGCCCTCTCGCATCCATTTGTTCCGCGTTGGTAGCGGGCGGCAAAGAGGGTTGTGCCAGCGGAGCGAAAGTGAAATTCGTTCTCGAACTTACCCCGATTCACCTACTCGAACTCCACGACCCCCTGACGATACTTCTTCACGGTCTTGTCCGTGTCCGGAATCGAGATGTCGGAGGCGTTGACCGTCGTGTTCGTTCCGGCGGTCGTATTGTTCGTCCCGCCGGACGACCCGGACCCACCGGAACTCCCACTTGTCCGTTCCACGATGGTCCCGCCAGCACCGACGGCGACATCGATGCCGTTCGACCCGCGCGAGACGCCCAGCAGTTTGCTCGAAACGGGGTTTCATATCGCGTCCACTGGCCCGCCGATTGGCGTTCGTACACCTTGCCGCCGTTTCCTGCGGCGAGTCCGTTCTCGCCGTCGCGGTCGATGGCGTGGATGCCCTGTCGGTCGTCGTCGATGACGTGTGGCGTCCACCGGAACCCGTCGTAGCGGTAGACGATACCGCCGCCCGCCGGGACGTTCACGTCCTTCGGGCCGACGCTCGCGATGTCGAAGAACGCGCCGCCGGCGAAGTCGATACCTATTTTCGACCAGTTCGCCCCGCTGTCAGTCGTTTTCGCGACGAACTGGCTCGTGCTACAGACGTGACCACCCTTTGGCAAATGGAAGTCGATGCCGGGGATGGTCGAACCGCCGCCGGGTTTGATGACTTTCTCGTACTTCACCGCGCCGCTATCCTGCCGGACGCCGACGAGCAGTTCGCCCGACCCGTTGACGAAGTAGAGTCGTTCGTCCGTCTCCGCGGTTCCGGTGACGGCGACGTCCTCCCACGTGCTCGTCTTTCCTTTCGGCGCGGAGTAGTTGGTCAGCGTCTCCGTCACGACGTTGTACTCGCCGATGACGCCGCTTCCGCCGACGAACCAGATTGCCTTCCCGTCGTCGGTGACGTCCACACCCGTCAGCGGACGACTCCGTGCCTGTGGTCCGTATTCGACTACCTTCTGCCAACCGCTCGCTCGGCGGGCGAGAACGTCCCCGCCTGCACCGACCGCGAACGGCCCTTCGACCGTTTCGACCGCCCCGTGGAGCGTCTTCGTCGTCGGCGACTCGACTTCCGCCCAGCCGTCGTCCGCCGATTGGGCGCGCGCCGCACCGAAAACCGTACCGCCGAACGCCGCCGCCGTCACTGCCGATACTTGCACGAACTGCCGCCGGGAGAGTTTCTTGCGACATACTCGATTAAATAAACATTGTTGTATGGGATTAAATATGGAACAAAGTATAGGAAAATGAAGAGAACATCTGATGAAATGTCGGTGGGCTTCCGAAACGGTGTCATTTTTCGAGGGCGCGGGAGGAGTCATCCGTAACCCGCACTGGTTCCGTCTTCGGTTATGAACGGTCGGCGAGTCGTTCGATTTCGCCGAGCGCGCGTCCGACAGACGGGAGCGTACGCCGCCGCCAACAGCGGGAGTTCGAAAACGACGCGGCTTCCGGCATCGAGCGCTTCGACGCGGTGACCGGTCGCGGAGACGTTCGCCACGTCCCACGTCCAGCGAAACCCCTCACAGGACGTGATTTCGAAGGGGAGCGGCATGCCGAACGCGGTTTCGATTCGTCCCCTCGAACCCGCCCGAATCACTCGGTCGGGACAATCGACGCCGGTGACCGACGGCCCCCACGCCGGCCAGTAGGTCGTATCGGTCAGAATCGTCCACACCTCGCTCGGTGTGGCGCTGATATCCCGTGAGACGGCGAGATGACGGCTGTCCGGGCCGCGTTCGAGTCGAATCGCACTCCGCGTATCGGTGAACATGGGTGAGTATCGTCCCCCGCCACGGGTACGAGTGGCGGAAATTCCGCGAATCGTCGCTTCGTTCGTCGCCGGGATAAAAATACGTCCGGAATTGCTCCGGAAACGGTCGGGCAAAAATCATCGGGCGCGTTACTGGCCCGTCGCGCCGTGAACCTCGGATATATCGTCGTCTCCCCGTTCGTGAGTCGCCCAGTCGAGTGACGATCGACATCGACCGTTCGACTATCGTCCACACCGTAGTCGTGCGTTACCAACTACCACTCTCACTGCTATCGTTTTTCACTGCTGAACCTTTTTCATCCTCCCGACGTGAGGGTACGTATGCGAGTCACGTTTCTCGGTACGGGAAGCGCGATGCCGACCGGAAGTCGCTTTCAATCGGGCATCGTCGTCGAAGAGGACGGGCGTCGCGTTCTCGTGGACTGTGGCAGTGGCGTCCTCCACCGCCTCCAGCAGTCCGGCGTCGGCTACGAGAACATCTCGACGGTCCTCCTGACCCACCACCACGTCGACCACGTTTCTGACCTCATGCCCCTCCTGAAGGCCCGATGGCTTGCCGGGGAGGAACACCTCGAAATCGTCGGCCCTCCCGGGACGAAATCCCTTCTCGATGGGCTGCTCTCCGTGCACGACTATCTCGACGGACGAATCGACCTCCAAGTGCGCGAAATCACCCCCGACGAGGAGTTTTCGGTCGCGGGCTTCGCCGTCGAAGGGTTCGAGACGCGCCATTCGATGGACTGTCTCGCGTACCGGTTCGACGACGAGTTCACGTTCAGCGGCGACAGCGAGGCGTTTTCGGGGTTGGCGAACTTCGCCGACGGGAGCGCCGTCCTCGTCCACGACTGTTCGTTCCCCGACGAGGTGGACGTGGCGAACCACCCGACGGCGTCACAACTCGGGGAGGCGCTTTCGGGGACGGATATCGGACGCGTGTATCTCACTCATCTCTATCCGCACACGGACGGCAAACACGAGGCGATGTTGAACGCCATCGCGGCGGAGTACGACGGCGATGTCGGGTTCGCAGAAGACCTGTTGGCCGTCGAAATCTAACCCTCGATTGCCGTTTGCTCGGACGGCCTCGCTCGATTCGACCGAGACTGATTCCTCCGGCAGGCACAGATTGGCGACGCCGAGCGGCATCTCCTGTCCTCGAACCGTGAACACGCGGCGTAATCGAAGTTCGCCGTCCACCCATAGGTCGTCGTCATCGACACAGTGTTCGAGTCGGAGCGTTCCGCCCTCGCCGCCCTCGATTTTCGTGGCCTCGACGTTCTTCGGTAGCGTGTCGAAATGCTCCGTCCAGAGGAACGCACAGACCGTCCCACTGTCCTGTTCGGTACCCCATCGAACTGACCCGCCGACGACGTGCGCGTCGAGCGTGCTGTCGTTGTCGAGTTCGAGTTCGACGGAGACGGACCTCCCCGACCGCTCGGCGGTCAGTTCGGTGACGGAGACGTCTTTCACTAGCGGGCCGAACATCTGGTCTTCGTACCGGTCGGAGAGTTTCAACCCGACGATGGGTATCAGCCTGACGAAGTAATAAACCGCGACGATAGCCAACTTCCCCGCCAGATACAGAAACATCTGGCCGAAAATTCACACGGACGGCGGTTAAGCGTTCTTGCCGGGGATGAAAATCCAGCGTCGAATTCAGTTCAGCCGATAGCGGAGAAGCGCCGCGATGCCGCCGAGATTCGACAACTGCTCTCCCGGCGCGAACTCGTGGGAGAAGACGGTCACGTCCCCGCCTTTCCGCTCCACGTCGGTGATGATTTCGTTCACGTCTATCTCCCACTCGCCGCCCGCTTCGTCCTCGCCGAGCGCGCCGCGTTCCTTCCGGAGTCGTTCGTCCAAGATGAGCAGTCGCTCGACCGCCCCGAAGTCGGTTGCCTGTTTGACCTCCTCGATGCCGTAGGCGGCTTTCGCACCCTCGCCGATCTGTTTCATCAGTTGGTCGATGAGTTCGGCTTCCTCTGCGATTCGCGTCTCGGCCTGCACCTCGTCGACGGCACCGCGTTTCAGGACTTCGTGGACACCCCGGTCACCCGTCGAGCTCACGTCTACCGTCGTAATCATCTCCGTCAGGTCCGGATAGTTCTCCTCGATGTGGTCGTAGGCGTCCTGTTTCGTGAAGCCCGGTCCGGCGAGGATGATGGCGTCCACGTCGAGATGCGACAGCGCCGACGCCAACTGCTCGAACAGTTCGTCGCGACCACCCGCGTACTCGCCCTTGCCGGTCGTTCCGGTGAACGACGTGTACTCGTCGGCCCCGTACTGGGCGACGGTGTGGATGTACGCTTCGCCCTCCTCGACGGTGGCGATGGCGATATCCGGGATTGTCGGTCGCTTCGACGGCGTCGTCGAGTCGGTCCAACTGGTCGCGCTTCCACTCCTTGACGATGGTGAGTTTCTCGCGCTCCTCGACGTTGAGCGTGTGGTGAAGACCCAACTGGTCCTCCCGCGAGCAGTCGGTGATGACCCCGCCGACGCGGACGCGGTTGGCGAAGCGATGGAACTCCACGTCCTCCACTTCCAGCGTGATGTGCATGTGTTCGCGTTCGCCGCCCGTGTCCCGCATCTGGTCGTCGGCGCGTTGGATGCGGCGGGTCGTATCACCCGCGACTTCGTCGCCCGGTTCGAGGAGATACGTCAGGTGCCAGAGGTCGTCCAAGCTCTCGGGAACGAGCGTGATTCGCTCGCGGTTCCCGTCGAGGGACGTTCGGTCGTGTATCTGCATGGGTGGTCGTGCGGTTTCCGGCGATAAGTGCCCTGCTATTCGGCCGTTCGTTCGTCGGCCCAATCTATCAGATAGGATTAAAGCCCCGCAGTTTGATATTCGGTTACGATGCTCGAAGAAGCGATAGGTTACCCGACGAAAGGCGAGAGCGGAATTGCACGGCTTATCATCGGGGGAACGTTGACGTTTTTCTCCTTCCTCCTCATCCCCGGCCTCTTCGTCGGCGGATACATGCTACGGGTGCTAGCGGCCGCCTCACGAAACGAGGAACAGCCGCCCGAATTCACGGATTGGGGAGGAATGTTTATCGACGGCCTCAAGGGGTTCGTTGTGGGATTCGTGTACGCGCTTGTTCCCATCGTCATCATGATAGCGATGTTCCTCCTCATCGGTATCGGTAGCTCGAACGACTCCAGCGGGTTGCTCGGCGGTATCGGTGTACTCGGCCTCCTCGTTACCTTCGTTCTCGCACTCGCGGTTCAGTATCTCCTCCCGGCCGCGTTGACGAACCTCGCCCGGACGGGGGACATTGGCGCGGCGTTCGATTTCGAAACGCTCGCTCCGGTGCTCAAGAGCACGGAGTACATCACCGCCGTCGTGCTGACCTTGCTCGTGGCTATCGCCGGCGGAATCGGGTTCTCCGTCCTCGCAATCCTTACGTTCGGTATCGGCTACCTCCTGTTCCCGTTCTTCTACTTCTGGCTCTACCTCGCGGGCAGTTACATGTTCGGCACGGCGTTCGGCAACGTGGTCGAACCCACGCGCCAATCGACGGAGCGTGCGGCGACGCCGATGGACTGAATCGCTGAAAAAAGATTAGATGGCGGGTCGTCCGTCCTCGACTTCCGGCCCTTCTCGCAGTCGGTGTTCGTCCGCTTCCGCGTAGGCGCGGCCGTAGATGTACGACGCCGTCACGTGGGCGTAGAACCCGAGGAACACGCCGACCACCCATCCGATGATGGGGATGACGGCGATGGCGCTCACGATGACGCCGGTCACGACGATTACTCCCAAAGCGATGAGCCACCCCGTGGCGTACTCGCGGTCACGGAGGATGGGCATGTACGATTCGTACTCGAACGCCGACCCCATCGTGTTCTTCTCGGCGAAACGAACGAGCGCGGCGGGAAGCGCGTACCACACCGCGACCCCTGCCACGAACGTCAGTACGGTACCGAGGAGAATGACGAGTCCCCCCAGAACGCCGTAGTTGTTCGAGAGCGCCGCGCCGCCGCCGATGAACACGAGCGGCGATGACTGCCGGTACGAGGAGATAGACGAACGCGATGACTATCGCCTTCAGTCCGTCCACGAACAGTTTCGTCCAGTCGTCGAACTTCGGAGCCTCCGTGTCACCCTCCGAAACCCGCCGGAGGACGCGAATCATGTACCCCTCCAGTACGATGGCCGGAATGATGAGGAAGCTGAAGATGACGAGCAGGCCGCCGACGAGTACCTTCGTCACCGCGTCGTCACTGTCTTTCAAATATCGAATGCTTTCGTTGAACATTGTTTTTCCCCCTCGGGTCGAACTTTCAGCTCGCCCGATACAGGCACTCATACGCCGTCTGAGAGCTTAATCGTTTGCGAGGGAAAGTGGACGTGTCAGTGTTCTTTGCGTGCCCGAACCTGTATGGTAACTTTAATAAGACGACGTTCACAATCGGGCGTCATGAATCGGTCCCCGACGAGAAGACGGTTCGGTGGGTATTGCTGTTCCATCTTCCTCCCGTCGCTCGCTGGCTGTAACGCACTCTCGAATTCCGACGACGAAACGAACAGTACGGCGAAACCGCACAGCAGCACTTCGAACTCAGCGGACGGTGAAATACCGATTTACGCGGTCAATCACACCGACGAGAAACAGGACCTCTCCGTCGTTATTTCTGGGGGGACGGAAGTCATATCGAAGCGCTTCATTCTCAAAACGGGAGAGCGAAAACGGATTTCCTCGGTCAGCAGTTCCAACCAGCCAATCACGGCCGAAACCCGGAGCGGCCTGAAAAACAGCAAGCCTGCAAAGCCCGGCGCGCTGTCCGTGACCATCCACATCCGAACCGATTCCATCGACATTCGGTCGAAAACGTTTTCGAACAAGAACTGAGTCAGTCGGTCATCCGACTGCCGCCCGCCGGGAGGAACTCCTGAATCAGGTCCGGACTCGCCACCTTGCGGACGAACGACGTGTCCGCGAACCGCTCGCGGAACTCCCGATACAGCATCTTGGCGATGTCGTTCTGGGCGTACTGGCCCGGTTCGACTTCGATGATAGTCTCGGCCTGCTTCTCGATGGCCGACGGCGGGCCGCCGATGACGCGGGTGTTCGGTTCGACGGTGATGCCGACCGCCACGCCGACCTCCGTATCGTCGAAGTACGTCCGGTCGCCGCGAATCGTGAACGCACCCTTCTCGAGATACTCGCCGCTCTCGGGCGTCTTCGACACTTGGTCGGGGTTGACCATGTAGGCCTCTCCCGCGAAGCGGCCGTCCTTCCACACCGAGGAGTACGAAACGGCGAACTGGGCGGCCTCGCGCTTGCTTTGCTCCGGCACGTCCACGTCCTTCGACGGTTCGCTCGGGTCGGAGGTCTTCAGGATCGTGATGGGACCGCCGTGTGCCTGCGAGTGGAAGAACAGGTCGTTTTTGTCCATGTACTTCTTGACGAGTTCCTCGTTCTCGTCGGCGTTGCGCCCGCCGAGCACGAGAAATCCATCCGAGGTGCGGAACCAGCGGAACCGCTCGTACCACTGTTCCTGCTTCCGGACCGGAATCGACGCCCGCGAGAGCCAGTCGATGTTCTCGGGTTCCGTCCGCTCCTCCTCGGGTTCGGCTTCCCACTGCTCGGCGCGCTGTTTGACTTCCTCCAGTTCCTCGCGGGTGTCCTCGATGGCGGCCAGCGCGCCCTCCTTTTTCGACTCGATTCGCTTGGCCTCCTGATAGAGGCGGTTCGCGTTCTTCTCCACGCCGTCGTCCGGGTACAGCGAGACGGTCGTGTCGTCGATTCGGACCGTGACGGTTCCCTCGCTCGGGTCGATGCCCTGCACGGCTTCCGCTTGCTCGATGCCGCGCTCGGCACCTTCCTCGAACCGCGCTTCGATGTCGGCCCACGGGGTGTCCTCCGCGCGGGCGTTCCGCACCGTCGAGAGGATTTCGTCCACGAAGCCGTAGTTGGCGTAGAGCAGTTCGGCCTTCTCGCGTTCGGCGTCCGCCTGCTGTTCGAAGCCCTCTATCGCGCCCTCCTGTTGGTCGATGATGCGCTGTTGTTTCTCGATTTGGGCTTGGAAGTCGGGTTGCTGTGGTTCGCCGGCGCTCTCGTTCTCCGAGAGGTCGAGGTTGGTGAAGTAGTCGTCGACCGCCGCGTTGAACGAGTCGAACGCCTCCGAATCCTTGCCTTCGTACTCTTCGAGCGGGAACGGCGTCACGTCGGTGCGCACGTCGTCCTCGTAGTAGACGCGGGGGTCGAAGTCGCCGGTTTCGAGCGGTTCCTTGAGTCGCTCGATGGCGGCGAAGACGCGCTCGTACTCCTCCTCCGTCGCGTCCGCGATGTCCATCGCTTTCTCGACATCGGCGCGGGTGCACACTTCCTCGGCGTACAGTCCGCCGAAGTTGAGTTGCGTCGCCAGCGTCCGCACGATGTCGGTGTCCGAGTCGTTCATGCGGAACTCGAACTCCTCGTAGTCGATTTCGAGCGGGTTCACCCGCGAACTGGGGAACTCGTACTGGGACCCCGGCGCGACGGTGCGCGATTTGAGTCGAACGGTGTCGAGGCAGTCGATGACTTCGTTGTTCTCGTCCAGCACGGCGACGTTGCCCTGTCCGAACAGTTCCGCGACGATGGTCGTATCGCCGTCCTCGCGTTTGAAGTGGAACTGGAGGATGCGGTCGAACTCGAACTGTTCGACGCCCGCGAAGTCCGCCCCCGAGAGGCGGTTGCGGAGCATCATGGCGAAGTTCGGCGGCCTGCCCGGTGCGGGCGGGACGTGTTCCGGTGCGACGGTGTGGGCGCGTTTTATCTCGCCCACCTCCACGAGCAGTTCGAGACGACCGCGGTCGAAATCGCGCATCTTGAGGCGTAGCAGGTCGTCGCCGTAGAGATACGCTTTATCGACCTTCGCACCCTCGAAGGAGTTCAACTCCCGCGAGATTGCGGCGAGGTCGATGCTCGAAAGCTCTCGCTTTCTGTCCATATCCGTCGGTTTTCTCGGGCGGCAGGAAAGGCGTGTCGTTCGACGTTACGGCGGCGCGACGATTCGTCGCGCAATCGCACCGACGAGATAGGCGGGTACGCCGAGTACCAATGCCCACGCGACGCCGGTTCCGATGCCCCACGCGAGCGTCGGACTCGGGTGACACCGCATCGAACGCGGCGAGGGGAACGAAAAATCCGACCGTCGGGGCAGCCGCGAGAGCGAGACTCACGAGAAAGCCGTCGTTCCAGTAGGCTGACACGAGCGGCGGAATCGATCGGCCAGCACGACGAGGATGCGGAGGTCGAACCCGAACGGGAAAGTAAGCGGGAACACGTCGGGCGGCGTGTGTGCGAGGAAGGTGAGGACGAACAGGCAGACCGCAACCGCGAGCAGTCGCTTCGAGAGACGCGTGTCCCGACCCGAACATGATCCCGCCGTGTTCCGATTCGTCGGTTGCCACGACCGGACTGTCTCGCGGGTCGGAATAAGCTTTCAGGGCGACTTACTCCTCGACCGAACCCATGACGTCCTCGAAATCCGCGTCCGTCTCGGCCCGTTCCGAGAAGACGAGTTCGTAGCCGTCCGGGTCGTGAATCGTCGTCTCCCGCGTGTTCCAGTTGGTTTCGTGTGGCGGCACGGCAACCTCGATACCGTTCCTCCTCGGCCCGGCTTGCCACGTCGTCGACGGACTCGTCCTCGACGGTGACGTACGTGGCGACCCCGCGTCCGCGGGGCGGTGCTTGCGAGGAGTTCGCGTCTCGGACCAACTCTCGTCCTCGTCTTCATCCCGCTCCGCGACGAGCATGATGTCCGCGTACTTGCGGTAGCGAACGTGGGACATCACGGGCATCGAGTAGATGACCTCGAATCCCAGCGTCTCGTACCACGCCGTGGATTTCTTCAGGTTCGAGACGGTCAACTGGGGAAACAGCGGCATCGGATAGATTTCGTGGTCCGAATCGGACATGGTGAATCGACGTTTTCAGGGACGGGGGATAAGGATTACCCGACCGGGAGAAGCGATAGCACACGCGACCCCGCAATTTCTCGGGACTCCACTACTGCCCGGGCATCGCGTACGGATATCCCCGCCGTGGCTTCCGCTTCCGCAGGTAGAACGCGAGAACGATCGAATACGTCACCGATTAATGCGGCGGTCCTTGACGAACCCGATGATATCCGCACGGCACGGACGATGTGCGATCCGGACCATGAAGAATGGTCAAATGGATGATTATATGGAGTCTTCGTCCTCTCGTGGCGACTCGTCACTCCGTCTCGTCTCCTCCTCGGAGAGTGCGCTCCGTTCGACCGACTCCTCCGCGTTTTCGACGGTGCTCGTCGCCCGAAGGCGCTCGTACTTGCGGTCGAACTGCTCGTCCGTGAGGTCGCCGCGAGCGTACCGGTTCCGGAGCGCGACGACGGCCTCGTCGTCACTATCCTCGACGGCGAGGAGTCGCTCGACGGCGCGTTCGAGCTGTGCCTCGCTGACCCCGCCGTCGGCGTATCGACGGCGCAGGTGGGCGAGTGCGTCGTCCGTCGCGTGCTCGGGAAACGACGACGTTTGGAGGTTTCGTGGTTCCGATGATTCCGTCGGTTTCGCTGACTCTCCTGACCCGGTCAGTTCCGCGCGAGACTGGTTTGTATCCTCGGTCGCGCCCGTCCGCTCGTCCGGACTCTCGGCGTCCACTTGGTTCGCGTTTTCCGCTCGAATTCCAGCATTCCGTCCGACAACGACGGGGAAAACGACATGACCAACACGAGGAGAACGGCCGTGAGTGCCCACAAAAATCCCGCCGCGATATAGTTCCCGGAGAGGGGGAGGATGACGTCGAGGAAGGCGATGGGGGCAATCAGAACGAGATAAACGATGTGAATCTTCGCTCCCGAGGACGACATTACCGAACCAAAAACCTAAGAGAATAAAAACCAATCGACAGGAACTCACTCCTCGCCCGAATCCCGCACGGTGAACACGGGAACCGTCGCCCGTCGGATGACCTTCTCGGCCACGCTTCCCATGACGAATCGGTCGATTCCGGTTCGGCCGTGGGTACCCATCACGATGCAGTCGATGTCGTGTTCCTCCGCGTAGTCGAGGATTTGCTCGGCGGGCCGTCCGCGAAGCGTCTCCCGTCTGGCTTGTGCGCCGTCGCTCGTCACCCGCGAGACGGCGTCGCCGCACGCGCGCTCGCTTTCGCTCTCCATGAGTTCCATCAGCGACCCCGAGCGCGCGATGCGCGAGTCGATGACGTAGAGGACGTGAACGAACGCATCGTACTCGACAGCGAACGCGCCACATTCGTCGATAGCGCGCTCGGAACCTTCGGTTCCGTCGGTCGGGAGGAGGACGTTTTCGTACTCCGTCGTCGGCGTCTCGTCGGACGCTCGAACCGTCAACACGGGGCACTCGGACAGTCGATTCACTTTGCGCGCCGTGCTCCCGACGACGTAGGATTCGAGGCGACCCTGATTTCCCGTCCCCATCGAAATCAGGTCGATGTCGTGGTCGTCGGCGTAGTCGAGGATTTCCCGATAGGGAACGCCCGACTCCATCGCTTCCGTTACCGGCACGCCGTACTCGTCCGCCTGCTCGGCGACGGCCGCCGTCGCCTCCCGCCCTTCGTCTTCGAGCAGGTCGACCAACCCCGAAAGTCCCTCGTCGGCGTTCGCCACGCTGAGGTGCGGCACGTCGATGACGTACAGCGCGTGGACCGTCGCGCCGGTTTTCTCGGCGACTCGAAGTCCGTGTTCGATGGCTGGCGCCGTCGTGTTCCCGCCGTCCGTCGGTATGAGAATCGCGTCGTACATCGTCCCCGAAGAGATTCGACGGCGATGGACTTCAATCGATTTCCCCGGAAACGTGGCGTATCGTGATACACTAACGAGGTGGTTCGATGGATTTTGTCGGCTTCCGTCGAACTATTGAGATAGGGATTTGTCGGCTTCCGTCGAATGAACAGTGGGGTGGCACGTGAGCAGTGCGACGCGTCCACATAGGGGGTAAAATGTTGGTTCCGCTTCAAACAGGTGTCCATATTCCACCGATAACGAACAGTATGCTCGTCGTCCTGGGAATCATCCTGCTCGCGTTCGTCCTCTTCGTCACCGAGTTGTTTCCCGTAGACGTGACGGCGCTCATCATCCTCGTCCTCCTGATGTTGCTGGGCCACTGGACGAAGGTGTCATCGACGGACGGCCTCTCGGGTTTTTCCAACGAGGCGACGATTACGGTGCTCGCCATGCTCATCCTCAGCGAGAGCGTCCGCCGCACGGGTGCGGTGCAACTGCTCGGCCATCGCGTCGCGGGCCTCGTCGGCGATAGCCAGTTCAAACAGGTGCTCGCAACCGTCGGCATCGCCGGGTCGGTGTCGGGGTTCATCAACGACACGCCGGTCGTCGCCCTCCTCGTGCCGTTCGCCTCCGACCTCGCCCACCGGGGTAACACGTCCCCGTCGAAGCTCATGATTCCGCTCTCCTACGCGGCCATGCTCGGCGGCACCCTGACGCTCATCGGCACCTCGACGAACCTGCTGGCGAGCGGCCTCGCACAGCAACTGTTGGGGCGCTCGCTCGGAATCTTCCAGTTCACGCCGGTCGGCGTCGTCGTCCTCGTGACGGGGGTACTCTACCTCGTCTTTATCGCGCCGTACCTGCTTCCCGAGCGCGTTCGTCCGCGCGAGACGCTCCTCGAAGAGTACGAAGTCGAGGAGTATCTGGCCGAACTCGTCGCGCCGGAAGCCTCCCCGCTCGTCGGAACGCCCATCGCGGACATCCCCATCGAGGCCGGATTCGGCGGCGAGGTGAAGGAAGTCGTTCGGGAGGATACCGTCTTCTCGCCGTTCTCCAACGAACCGGTGGAACCGAACGACCTGTTTCTCATCACCGCGAGTCGCCCCGACCTCACGTCGCTCATCGAGCGCGAAGCGTTGAATCCCCTGCCGACGGTCGGCCGTGAACCGGCGGTCGTCGAGGAGATGCCGGACGACGCCGAAACCGTCCTCATCGAAGTCGTCGTCCCGACCGATTCCACGCTCATCGGCGAGACCATCGAGACGAGCACGACGCTCCAGCGCTACGACGCGACGCTCGTCGCCCTCCAACGCGGCGACGTTCGCCTGCCGCGCGTCCGCGAAGCCGAGTTCACCGTCGGCGACCTGCTGTTGCTCCAACTGCCCGCCGACGAACTGGAGCGCGTGGCCGAGACGCGTGACCTCATCGTCGCCCGCGAAATCCCGCGCGAGGATTACCGCTACGACAAGATTCCCGTCGCCATCGCCATCCTCGCCGTCGTCGTCGGGTCGGCCGCGCTCGGCCTCCTCGAAATTCAGGTCGCCGCCCTGATGGGCGTCGTGGCGATGGTGCTTTCGGGAACCCTCTCGCCCACGGAACTGTACGAGGGCGTGGACTGGACCGTCATCTTCCTGCTCGCGGGCGTGATTCCGCTCGGAATCGCCATGGAGAACACCGGCACCGCCGCGCTTCTCGGCGCGCTCGTCGCAACCACGGCACAGTACCTCCCGACCGTCGCCGTCCTCGGGGTGTTTTACGCGACGACGGTGGTTCTGACGAACATCATCAGCAACAACGCCACCGTCGCGCTCATGGTCCCCGTCGCCATCAACGCCGCCAGGGAAATCGGGACGAACCCGCTCGCCTTCCTGTTGGCCGTGATGTTCGCCGCGAGCGCGGCGTTCTTGAGTCCCGTCGGCTACCAGACCAACCTCTTCGTCTACGGGCCGGGTGGCTACCGATTCACCGACTACTTCCGCGTGGGTGCACTGCTCCAGGTGATTCTTGCCGTTGTGACGCCGCTAGCGATTGCCGTCTATTTCGGACTGTGACGACCGCATCGGATTCGGTTTCGATGTGACTCACGACCGAGCCGTGAACGTCGCAATTTTCTTGAACTCCACTACCAGAACGGTACCAATATCGGATCCCGCTTGAGCCGGTCGGAAGCGCTGGGGACGAGCGACCGAAGACGGGAAGATGAAGATATCCCCGTCTCCGAATCCGAAAAAACGACACGTTAATCTCCCCGGCGTGTCACGGGGTACCCATGCGGGTTCGAGAATGGCAGGATATCTTACAGGACGTGGTTGGCCGGCGTGTCGACCCCGAAGGGTGGCGGGCCGCGGGGGGGAAGCGAGCGGGTGATGTCGGCGAGGACCTGTATCTCGGCCATCCGAAGGCCGGACTCTATCATCTGAAGACGTACGCCAAAAACCCCTATCAGGTTCGGGGTGTCGGCGCACACGTCGCCAGGAAGTTGGACGACGAAATCGGGAACTTTCTCCCCGAAAAGGAGTTCCGAGGCGGACGGTTTGCGGTTCGGAACCCCGAGGAGAAACGCCCGGAGAAAGACGAGATGGAGGCACGGGCAAAGCGCGTCGAGGAGACCATCAAGGCACACGCCGACGCACCGACGTCGGGTGCGGACCTCTTCGACGACGTGATGGAAGCACTGGAGAGTCCGGCGTTCGGCCCGATGGAGTTCGACGGCTACGACCGTCCGGAAACCGTCGCCGACCTCGGTGAGACGTTCGAGGAGTCGGAAAAGCTCCTGAATGAGGAACTGGACGACCTCATCGACGAGGACGAGGTCAGTCGCGGGTTCCAGTAATCACGGCGTTCTCGTCGTCCCGGGATTTCAGTCCCCCCGTGAGAGCTGATTTTCCACTCGCGTCGATGACCCATCGGATTTCTCATGCGTGGCGAAACCGATAGTAGCGTTGAGCGAGTACGTTAGTCAGTGACCCTCGGATGCGCGTGACTTCCTCTCGACTTCGTAGTAGCCGACGAGAATGAGAAACGGCGGCAGAGTGATCGCACTCATCGGCGTTCTGTTGTCCGTCGTCGTCCTCATCGACCCGTTCGTTCGTTCGAATTCGGTGTGGTTCCCGGAGTTCGTCATCGAGATGACGCTCTCTGCGATGCTCATCTACGTGGGCTATCGACTCACGCGAAGCAACCTCGACGCCAAGACGCTCCAGAAGGTGGACGTTTCCTGTTTCAAGGGGATGCTCGCACTCGGCGGATTCGCAGCGGGCGTCATCGTCACCGCGAAAGTCTCCGGTTGGCATATCTCGAACCCCTACTTTCTCGTCCAGACGTTGGTGACGAGCGGCGCACTGTTGGGACTGGTCGTCGGCGTCGCCGGAATGGTCGCACCGCTTCGCGCCGGGTCGAAACGAGGGCGGTCGGGCGGGTGGGCCTCCGAACCGAACGATTCCGCCAATTTCACCGCCCCGGCCGTTGGGACCGCTTCAGCGGAGACGGCCGACGCGACCGACTTCGATTCCGATCCGACGGATTCGCGTGCCATCGACGCCGACGATGCCGGCGTGCCTGCCGTACCCGAGCGGGCGATTGCCACCGACGAGATGCAAGCACCCTCCGGCGTGGTCGACGATTGGCTGGAAGTACTGGCCGACAGGAACTGTCGATACGTGCTTCGAATGGTGATGGACGCCGACGATGGCGTGCTCACCGTCGAGGAACTGATTGCAGGCGACGAACTGCGAAAACAGTCGCTCGAAACCAATCTCAGGCATCTGACCCTGCCGAAACTGTGGGATGTCCATCTCATCGACTACGACGACCGGACGGGAACGATTCGCTACGATGCCCCGCCGGCATTCGAGGAACTCTTCGAGACTGTCGACCGATATCGTCAGTAATCCGTTCGGGCCGTCCCGCCGGGATTTAAGCGTCTCGCTCGCACCATCTCCTTTCATGCGGGCAGGACAATCGGACGACGCGGACGGCAACATCTCCTCAGTTCGAGCGACTCGGGGGCGATAATGGTCGGTCCGATTTCACCCGAGGAGCGCACCTCCGCGATGGTGCGGCTGAAAATCGCCACCGTCCTGCTGGTCGGCGTGTCCGGCGGCCTCATCGCGCTCCACAGCGGTGCGATGCCGCTCGTCCTCGTCGGTGCAACCATCGGCGGTCTCCTTCTCGGCGTCCTGCTGACGTGGTATCTAACGCGGATACTGCGCTAACTCGTTCCGCGCTCGATTGTAGCGTAGCGCGGTTGTCGAACGCTCCCCTCCACGTTACTTCCCTCCACGAGTGGTAACCACAGCTAATCCATAGATGTTTAAAACAAAACGTCCAACGACCGGATATGAACCGGCTCGCAAAGGTTGCGGCGGCCGTCATCGCCGTTGCCGCGATTCCGTATCTCCTCTTCCTCGCGCTGTACGGGTTCTTTCGCCCGGACGGCTCACCCGCCCGGAAACGGGAAGCGGAGCCGACCGTTAGCATCATTCTGCCGACGTACAACGAGGCCGACATCATCGAGAAGAAACTGGACGACCTGCTCGAACTCGACTACCCGATGGAAAAGGTCGAACTCGTCGTCGTGGATTCGAGCGACGACGAGACGCCCGACCTGATTCGGAAGTACTTCGCCGACCGCGAGCATCCGTCGCTGAACCTCATCGAGGAAAGCGAGCGGCGCGGACTCGCACCCGCGCTCAACGACGCCTACGCCGCCGCCGAAAACGAGATGGTGGTCAAAACGGACTGTGACTCCTACACCGCAAACGACGTCCTCCACGTCGCGGCCGCGAATCTCGCCGACCCCGAGGTTGCGGCAGTGACCGGCCAGAACGCGGACGTGCTCGGCGGGAGCGAAGTCGAGGCGGGGTATCGTGGCGTCCAGGCACACATCCAGACGCTCGAATCGCATCTCGATTCCACCCTGATATTCCACGGGCCGTTCTCGGCGTTCGAAAACGACGCCATCGTTCCCATCGACCCGGAGTCACTCGCCGACGACACGGAACTCGCCTTGAAAATCCGTCGCAACGGCAAGCGCGTGATTTTCGACCCGGAAATCCGCTACAGCGAGGCATCGCACTCCGATTTCGGAAGCGTCGGTTCCAGAAGGACAGGCGCGGCATGGGGTTGATTCGACTGCTCGTCCAGCACCGCGACGCGCTCGGCAAACACGGCAAATACGGCGGTCTCGTGTTGCCGTTCAACTGGTGGTTCATGGTCGTCTCGCCGTGGCTGGTGGCGTTGGGATTGGGGCTGCTGACCGGGGCCGCGCTAGTTGCTGCGGGACCGTTCGGTCTCGTCGTCCCCGGCGCGCTCGGAGCCTTCGTCAAACTCGGTGGAAGCGACCGACTCGGCCCGCTTCAACCCGTGTACGCCATCTTCGACACGCAGGTCTCGCTCTTTCGGGCGAGTGTGGAATTGTTGCGTGGCGAAGGCGACGGAACGTGGGAGATAGACGAGGAACTTCGGGAGGCGTTCGAGTAAAATGAGGAAGCGAGAGTGAAATTTCTAACATGACGGCCGAAAGCGTTGAGTAAGAAAGCTTATGTACTTTAAGAAGACTGCAAAACCGTAAGGAATGTCGGACAATTTACCCTCGGTTGCTATTCTTCACGACCGATTCCCTCAAATCGGAGGTGGCGAGAAATTCGCCATCGAGGCGGCCCGAACGCTGGACGCACCGATTTATACGATGTACGTCTATCCCGGTACCGAGATTCCGGATGACGTGAGGGTGATACCCATCAATCAGAAGAAGTACACGCGTGGATTATCGGGTCGACTCCTCGCGTGGAAAAACGAGGGGTCGAACCCACTCGAAACGCTCTCGGTGGCGATGGATATGACCGATGCACATCCGGACCTCACGGAGTACGACGTGATTCTGGAGAGTGCTCCCCTGTCGAAACATTACGTTCCGACCGTCGACCAGACGATAATTCACTATCCACACAGTCCGCCTCGGTGGTTGTACGACCTCTATCGCGACCGAATGGAATCGTTTGATTATCCCGTCGTTCGGTTCGTACTGAAAACCTACGCGAAATGGTGGCGTGCGCTCGACAAGGAGGCGAATGATTACGTCGATACGTTCGTCGCCAACAGCGAGTTGATCCGTGACCGGATCAAGCGCTACTACAATCGGGATGCGGAAGTCGTCTATCCCCCTGTCACCGGCGATTGGCGTAACGACAGGGACGACGGGTACTTCGTAACGTGGTCCCGACTCGCGCCGGAAAAACGGATGCCGTTGCTCGCGAAAGCGTTCACCGAACTGGACGAACGACTCGTCATCGCCGGCGATGGCGCGGATAGAGAGAAACTCGAACGCATCGCACGAGGGCACGACAACATCGAAGTGAGGGGATTCGTCGAAGACATCGAATCGCTCGTCGCTCGTTCGACGGCGGTCATCTACGCACCGGTGCAGGAGGATTTCGGACTCGTCGGCGCGGAAGCGTTGATTGCGGGAAAGCCACTCCTCGGCGTCAATGAGGGGTTCACGAAGTATCAGGTCGAGGAAGGCATGACTGGCGAGTTGTTCGAACCGACAGTAGAATCGATTCGGGAGGTCGTTCGAGGGTTCGATTCGTCGAAATACGACAGCGACATGATTCAGGAGCGGGCCGAACGATTCAGCTACGAATCGTTCCAGCGTGGACTACGGGATGTCGTTTCCCAAGCCGCCATGGAGGACTGAGATGACGATCGAGCACCCCATTACTACGGCCGACCCACGTATTTCGGTGGTGATTCCGACGATTCCTGACAACAGCCATGACGAGGTCATCAATTGTCTAAAATCCCAGACGTTCGACTCGTTCGAAGTGTTGGTCGTGAACGATTCCAGCCTCGACATTTGCGAGGCGCGAAACGCCGGAGTCGAGTCCGCTAACGCGCCAGTCGTCGCCCTCACGGACGACGACTGCCGCCCGGAATCGGGATGGCTCTCCGCCGTCGCACGCGAGTTCGATACGCACCCGAATCTCGTCTGCTTAGAGGGCAAAGTGGACGGCGGCCGAACGTATCACGGGAAACGTAAGTACGTCGGCTGTAACCTCGCGTTCGACCGGAACGCGTCGTTGGCCATCGGTGGATTCAGCAGTGAGTACGCTGGTTGGCGCGACGATACGGAGTTCGGTTGGCGGATGGAGCAGAACGCCGACGGAGAATGTCGGTACAGTGACAAGGTATCGATGAAGCACCCGGAGCGACCCCGTGCAACTATCGACAATACGATAGAGGAACGGCTACAGGAAATGTACCCAAGCCGATATAAAAAAGTTCTTATACCGGATACGATGATTGGACAAATAAATGATTGGCTGTGGCGGAACGGGGTCTGGGACTCCGTGGACGCTATTCGCTATCGAGGACACCAATGACTAACGTCGCACTCATCGTGTTGGACACGCTCCGGAAAGACGCCTTCGACCGACACTTCGACTGGCTTCCCGGTCGTCGGTTCGAAAACGCATGGAGTACGAGCCACTGGACCGTTCCTGCACACGCATCGTTGTTCACCGGAAAGTATGCGAGTGAAGTGGGAATCTACGCCGGAGCACAGCGGTTCGACTGCAAGACGCCACTGCTCGCCGAGCAGTTCGAGGATGCTGGCTACACCACGCGGGCGTTTAGCGCGAACCCGAACATCTCACCCGCGTTCGATGCACACCGCGGATTCCAGCAGTTCGACGGTCGATTCCGAATCGAAGGGCTCGGTGAAGGGATGTTCGACTGGGAGACGTTCATCGCGGAGTCAAGAGGCATGGGACCCGAACGGTTCGCTATCGCACTGAAACGGTGCATCTTCGACGAGTACAAGACGATTCCGTCGTTGAAGCATGGCGCGAAGATGAAGCTCCGCGACATGGGGTTCGGGAGTAAGGTCGCCGATGGCGGCGGAGAACGCGCACTCGAACTCGTCCGCGACACGGAGTTTGGGGACGAGGAATTCTTCTTCGCAAACCTGATGGAGGCACACGCCCCCTACGACCCGCCGGAACCGTTCAAGACTGTCGACGTCGATATCGACACGCTCGCGGCGACGATGGACGGTCCGGACGACAGACCAGCAGACATCCAGCAGGCCTACGACGACAGTGTCCGATACCTCTCGCACGTCTATGAGCAACTGTTCGCCGAACTGCGAGCGGACTTCGACGTCATCGTCACCGTCTCCGACCACGGCGAAGTTCTCGGCGAACACGGCGTCTGGGGGCACCTCTACGGGCTGTACCCCGAACTCACGAACGTTCCGCTATCGATATACACGGCCGACGGTGCAAGCGGGGAAAGCGACGCATCGGTCAACCACTGTGATGTGCATCGAACCATACTCGACACCATCGACGTGAAGTCCGACAGACGTGGCCAGAATCTCCTCGGGTCGCTGGAGGACGACGACTGTCTGGTCGAGTATCATGGCCTCTGTGAACGAAACTATCTCTCGTTGCAGAATAAGGGGTTCGAAGAGGTGGACCGGTTGAACGAGGAACTTCAGGGGGTCGCGTCCGGCGAATATTACGGTTACGAGACCTTCGATGGATGGAACGAGCGTGGGCCGACACCCGACTTCGACCCACGGGAACGGCTTGACGAACTCGTTTCGGCGTGTGACAGACGGAACGTCACCGACGACGAGTTCGACTTGGACGACGATATCGTATCCCGACTGGAAGACCTCGGCTATGCCTGAACGAACCCTACTCGTCAGCGTCGTCATCGCAACTTACGGCCGCCCCGAGCGAGTGCAACGTGCAATAGCGAGCGTGCAGAAACAGACGTACCCGAACGTCGAGATAATTGTCGTGGATGACTCGGCAGAGTACAACGACGCCGTCGCGGACACCCACGGTGTTCGGTACGTGTACGACGGCGACCCACAGGGGTTGTCTCATGCCCGGAATCGCGGCATTGAGTTCGCAGACGGCGAGTATATAGCGTTCCTCGACGACGACGACCAGTGGATTGAGACGAAACTCGAACAGCAAGTCGCGTCGTTGATAGAACACGGTGGTGGCCTCTTAACGTGTTGGCGCTACATGGCATCCGAGGACGGCCACGTGCAAACGGTCGCGAAAACAGACATCGATGGCGACGTCGTGAAGAAGTTGCTCTGTCGAAACGTCGTGGGACCGCCGTCCGGCGTGGTTATCTCCCGCGACGTGGTCGAAACCGTCGGTGACTTCGACGAGTCGTTCCAGTTATGGGAGGACCGAGAGTGGTACCTGCGAGTTGCGCTGGAATACGACGTTCACTGCGTCGAAGAACCGTTGGTGTGGTACGCAACAGATTCACCAGGGAAGATGAGTGGGAACTTTGAACTAGCGAAAGACGACATCTATCCGCGATTCTTTGCGAAGTACGACGCATTGGTCGAACGATATGGGCAGCGATTCGTCCGTGGATGGCAGCTTCGGAAGTTCGGGAAGATGTCACACGACGCTGGAAATCGCCCGCTCGGCGTGTACTACGCAGCTCGTGCGATACTAGTCTATCCGTTGGAGTGGCCGTTCTATCGGCTACTTCTCCGTGCGTCGGTCGGCGAGCGAATCTACGGGAGGTTGGACGTAGCGAAAGACACCGCGATGGGACTTGTACGACGAAGTATTGAACGCTGGACTGGTCTGGTGGAACAGTCGGATGACTGAGGCTACGGACGTGAGTCTCGGCGGGGAGACGGTGAAGGCGACGATTGCGAAGTTCGCCATGGCGGCGACGGGGTTCATCGCGAGCGTGGTGTTCGCGCGGGAACTCGGCTCGACGGCGTTCGGTGGCTACTACTTGCTGTTCGGACTAACGAAACTCGCGGACAGGCCGCTGACAGGGTGGGCAACGGCGAGCAAGAAACGGTTATCGGAAAACGAGACGGAACACCGGGAAATCGTTGGTGCGCAGTTGCTGTTCAACGCGGTTTGGATTCTGCTCTCGGCGGGGGCAGCACTGTTGTTGGCCAACCACGTTCGATCGTACAGCGGCCTCGCCATGGCGCCGCTGTTGTTCGTGATACTGCTCGCATCGGAGTCGAACTACGAATCTTTCGAGCGGGTGCTGACGGCGAGTGGCCGGGTCGGACTGGCAACGTGGACGGATGCATTTCGGTCGTATCTCACGCTCCCGTTGCAGGTGGTCTTCGTGTTCGTCCTCGCAGGGTACGGTGCGGACGGGATGGTGTATGGGCTCGCGGGCGCGACGGTGTTTACGTTCCCGGTGGTCTTCTACTATCTCGGGACGAAACCAGCGCTTCCATCGCTTGACACGCTCTCCAGTCTCGTTGGGTACGCCCGGTACAGCATCCCGACGGACTTCTTTGCGACGCTGTACAACCGACTCGACGTGATTCTACTAGGGGTGCTGTTACTGCCCGCGACGGCCGCGAACTACGAGGTTGCGGCGCAGTTGACGGTTCCCGCGACGTTCGTCGCAACACTCGCAGGGAGTGGTCTGATGCCGCGTGTCAGTCAACTCTGGGCCGATGGGAAAGCGGTCGGGCAGGAAGTGACGAACACGATCTCGTTTTCGAGCGTTCTCTCCGTGCCGATATTCTTCGGTGCACTTGCGATGCCACGGGCGCTCGTTGTGACCGTGTACGGGCCGGAGTACACGCTCGGGGCGTCCCTCATCGTCGGTATCGCGGCCTATCGAGTGCTTTCGACCCAGACGACGCCATTGAGTCAAACGCTCAACGGACTCGATAGACCGGACGTGAACATGCGCGCGTCGAGTGTCGCACTGGTGGTCAACATCACCCTCGGGGTCGTTCTAACGCTCCTGTTCGGCCCGATAGGTGTCGTCGTCGCCACTATTCTCGCGGAAACTCTCATCTACGCCGTCACTGCCTACGTGGTCAAGCGACAGGTTTCGTCGGTGGAACTCGCGCCGCGCCCCCTCCGCGCACAGGTCGCTATCGGCGTGGTGATGTTCCTCGTCGTCTTTGCACTCCGTCAAGTCGTCGTGGTCTCGTCGTGGTTCGACCTCGGCGTCTTGGTCGGCGTCGGTGCCGTGACGTACGTCGGCCTGTTGGTAGTCGTGAGTCGGGAGATTCGCGTGACTGTTGGGAGTGTCCTGCGCGGTTCCAACGTGGAACAGTATCTTCCGGGACGTATGTTACGGTGGTAGCGTCGTATCGGGCGTTGTAGCGGCGATAATTGTCGATTCTCCATCGCTGATTTCAACATCTATAATACCGACACGTCTGCATTTCATCCGGTGTCTCGGGTCCGCTCTACATCCTAGTATCATAAGGCTTATGCGCGTTTTGCCAAATTCTCCACCAGATGAGCCAAGGAACAGAACAGGTCGAGGACACCTCCACGTCTGCTGATTCAGTCCTCGACCAGATAGAACATTGGTACCACATCCCCGTACTCGTGGTGTTACTGGGATACATGTTGTGGGTACGCCTCCAATCGTACGGCAATTTCCTCGTCGACGGAAAGGTGTATTTCTCCGGTAACGACGCGTGGTACCATCTCAGACAAGTACAGTATACAGTCAACCATTGGCCCGCGACGATGCCGTTCGACCCGTGGACGTACTATCCCCACGGGACGAGCGTCGGCCAGTTCGGGACCCTTTACGACCAAATCGTCGCTACGGCGGCGCTGATCGTCGGGTTGGGCAATCCGTCCCCGCATACGGTCGCGCTGACGCTCCTCGTCGCGCCGGCCGTGTTCGGCACGCTCGTTGCGGTCCCGACGTATCTCATCGGGAAGCGACTTGGTGGCCGACTCGGCGGTCTCTTCGGCGTGCTCGTGTTGGCACTCGTTCCGGGTGTCTTCCTGAACCGTGGTTTGGTCGGTTTCTCGGACCACAACATCGTCGAACCGTTCTTCCAAACGTTCGCCGTGCTGGCGATGATGGTCGCCATCTCGGCCGCGGAACGGGAACGTCCCGTCTACGAACTCCTCTTGCACCGTGATTTCGCGGCGGTTCGCCGACCGCTCGGCTACGGCATCCTCGCGGGTATCGCAACCGCGATGTATCTCTGGGTGTGGCCGCCGGGTGTTCTCCTCATCGGTATCATCGGCGTGTTCTTCCTGCTGAAACTGACGGCGGATTACGTGCGCGGTGTCAGTCCCGACCACCTCGCCTTCGTCGCGTCGGTCAGCATGGGTGTGACTGGACTCCTCCTGCTCGTCCCGCTCGGAACGGTCTCGTTCAGCGCGACGAGCTTCTCCCTGCTTCAACCGTTCATGGCGTTCGCCATCGCAATTGGCGCGGGCTTTATGGCGTGGTTGGCACGCGAATGGGACGACCGCAACCTCATGACGGCCGGCTATCCGCTGGCGATTTTCGGCATTATTGCCGTCGGTACCCTCGTCGTCTACGTCGCCCTCCCGAGCCTGTTCAACCTGATTCAGACGAACCTCGTTCGCTTCGTCGGGTTCAATGCGGGAGCGGCACAGCGCACCATCGGTGAGGCAAAACCGTTCCTGAGCGGCGGTCAGTCGCTCTCGTCGGGAGTCATCCCGCAGTACGGGTTGATGTTCTTCACGGCCATCGTCGGCGCGTTGGTGATGGTCTGGCGCGCGGTACGGTCCGACGAAGCCCAAGCAGAGAAACTCCTCGTCCTCGTCTGGTCGGCGTTCATTCTCGCCGCCGCGTTCACGCAGGTACGCTTCAACTACTACCTCGCGGTTCCGGTCGCGGTGCTGAACGCTTACCTTCTCGGGTCGGTGCTCGGCGTCGTCGGCTTCGGGGAAACTGCGAGCAGGACGGTTCGGAACGTCGAACTGTCCCAAGTCCTCGTGGTGTGTCTCGTCTTCCTGATGGTCGTCCCGGGGCTCGTCATCCCCATGCAGGTCGGTCAGAACACGCAGACGTACACGGCCCAGACCGTCGGAAACAGCACCGGACCCGGTGCAATTACGCAGTGGGAAGGTTCCCTCCAGTGGATGCAGAACAACACGCCACAGGAAGGGAACTACGCCGGTGCGGACAACGCGAACTCGATGAAGTACTACGGTACGTACACGCAGGGTGACGGCGATTACGACTACCCATCTGGCTCGTACGGCGTCATGTCGTGGTGGGACTACGGTCACTGGATCACCACCAACGGCAAACGGATTCCGGACGCCAACCCGTTCCAAGAAGGTGCGACCACCGCGGCGAACTACCTGCTCGCCCAGAACGAATCGAAGGCGAACGCTGTCCTCGACCACATGGGCGACAAAAACGAGAAGACTCGCTACGTGATGGTCGATTGGAAGATGGTCGAGACGAACGGCCGGAGCGGCAACGTCAAGTTCTTCGCGCCGACCGTGTTCGACAAGAATGTCTCGGCCAAGGACTTCGTCAGCTACCTCTACTACGGCCAGAACTACCAACAGCGTCTCGTCGTGAACAAACAGGCGTACTACAACAGCACGATGGTTCGGCTGTACAAGTACGACGGAAGCGCGGTCGATGCGAAGCCGATAGTCGTGGATTGGGACACGACTCAGGACGGCTACAAAATCGCGCCACAGGGACCGAACGAGACCGTCGTTCGAAAGTTCGACACGATGAAGCAAGCGCGAGCGTTCGTGCAGAAGGACGGCTCCTCCCAGATCGGTGGCATCGGGCCGTACCCGAGCAAGTCGATTCCGGCGCTCCAACACTACCGCGTCGTCAAGGAGAGCAAGTCCCAGTACATCCGTTCGAACTATCAGGTACTCCGCCAACGTATCGGACTCCTGAATCAAGGTAACGTCTCGGCACAGGATTACTTCCGAACGTCCCCCTCGTGGGTGAAGACGTTCGAGCGCGTGCCCGGCGCGACGGTGAAGGGAACCGGCCCGGCTAACACCGAAATCACCGCGTCGGTGCGGATGAACTCCCCCAGCGGCGGTACGTTCACCTACACTCAGCACGCGACGACGGACGGGAACGGGAAGTTCACGATGACGCTCCCGTACTCCACGACCGGGTACCAGAAGTGGGGAACCGAGAAGGGATACACCAACGTCAGCGTCCACGCTGTCGGCCCGTATCAGTTCTCCACGCCGAAGACGTTCGGTGACGGCGGCGTCACGTTCAAGAACGCGAGCGCTCAGGTCTCGGAAGGCAAAGTCATCGGCGAGGACAAAAAACCGGTGACGGTGTCGGTGACGCACCAACAGACGATTCCGGTCAGCGGGGCGAACAACTCGTCCGGCAACAACTCGTCGGCCGGTTCCGCACCAGGCAACGCGACGGGCGGCAACTCGTCGACTGGAAACGGTTCGGCCGGAGCCAACGATTCGTCGAACAACAGTTCGACTAACAGCAGTTCGCTCCCGAGTCCCGCGTCACCTTCGACCCGCGCCGGTCTCGTCAGCACCTTCGCGGCCGCCATGGTCGTCTCGCGTCGGGACTGAAGATTCGGATTTCGAGTTTTCTCGCTTCTCGTTCGGCTTTCGCTTCGTTTTTCGCTTCGCTCTCGAAGCCCACATCCTCATATCGGTGTGTATCGTACACTTTCCCGTGTCTGGTGACGAACGCGAGTCCAGTCGGACCGAGCGCGGATGGGAATCGTTTTTTGATTCGACCGGAAACCCCGGGGCAATGCGCGGCTTACTGACTATCTACCTGAAAGGAGTCTGCATGGGGTCTGCCGACGCGGTCCCCGGCGTCTCCGGCGGGACGATCGCCCTCATCACGGGAATCTACGAACGACTCATCTCCGCCGTTGCGTCGTTCGACCCACGAATCGTGCCGAGTATCCTCCGAGCGTACGACCCCGACGAGCGTGCGGTCGTCCGCGGGATGCTCGCGGAGATGGACATTCCATTTCTGCTCGCGTTAGGTGCGGGAATCGCAACCGCCGTCGTGGCGGTGACGGGAGTCGTCACGTGGGGAAGTGAACATCATCCCGTGATTCTCTACGGTTTCTTCTTCGGCCTCATCGCCGCGTCGGCCGTCGTGCTCTACAACGAAGTCTCCGTGAGTACGCCGGGACAGGTCGGTGCCGCCATCGCCGGGTTCGCTCTCGCGTTCCTCATCGCTGGAGCGACGGAATCGGCGACCGGTGCGACGCCCCTTCCGTTGGTCTTCGTGACCGGGATGGTCGCCATCAGCGCGATGATTCTCCCCGGCGTCTCCGGGGCGCTCATCCTCATCCTGCTCGGGCAGTACAACTACCTCTCGAACAGCCTGCACGGATTCAAGGACGCGCTCGTCGGCCTCGCCGACGGTGGCTCCGTCGCATCCGTCGTCACGCCCGGCGTCGTCGTCGTCACGTTCATGGTCGGTGCCCTCGTCGGCCTGCTGACGATTTCGAGAATCGTCTCGTGGGCGCTCGAACATTACCGGGCGGCGACGTTGACCTTCCTCGTCAGCCTGATGGTCGGGGCGCTCCGCTACCCCGTCGAGAAGACGTTCTCGGCGTCGTCGTTCGCGTGGACGCCGGCGATACTCGGCGGCGCAGTCGTCGCCGCGCTCATCGGCGGGGCCGCCGTCCTCCTGCTCGACTACACCACGGACGACCTCGACTACTGAGTGGGACAACTGTTAACTTATTACATGGTCTACGCTCTTCGAGATGACCGCGACATACGAATGTGAAGCATGTGGCAACCGCGTGAGCGCGCTTCAGCACCCCGGCGAATGTCCGAAGTGTGGTGCTGAGATGCGAAACGTCAGTGTTCCACGCGAGTAGTCTCCGAACGGGTGGGGAGCGAATCGAGTCGGACCATCACGGCGCCGATCTCGTCGTCTACCTCGGTCAGATACGTTCGAGTGTCGGGCGTCGTCACTGCGCCGTCCGGCGTCGATTCGATGTAGCCCTCGTCTTCGAGTAGCCGAAGCGACGCCCGAACTTCGTGATGTTCCTTTTCCGCCATCCGTGACAGACGGCGAATCCCGATAGGACCGTGCTGTCCCACGAGGGAGAGTATTCGGTGTGCACGTTCGATCAATTCGATTTCGTGGTGGAGGGTATCAAACATACGTGAACACTACCGCCGGCCGACTAAAACGTTCCTCCAAACCGGCACTGTGTGAAACAGTGACAATTAAAACGTTGCGGAAATCGAGGCTACCCCGACGGTCGTACTCGGTCGTCAGTCCCGACCCGCATCAACAACAGTGCGAACAACAGCGGCGAGACCACCGCGAGGAGAATCGCGGCGACGAAGACGTACGTACTGGGCGAGATGCCTTTGTTCGCCGCTTTCTGTTTCGCACCCGGGATATCGACCTTCCCGACCATCGTCGTCGGATGGATCTTACAGTGGTATTTCGCCATCTCGGCGGTGGCGGTGAACGTCAGTGACTGTGTGGCACCCTTCTGTGACATAACGTCCGTGCCCGTGATGACGCTCCCCGAGGAATCCAGCAGTTCGAAGTTGTGCGGTTGGCCGTCGAGGTTCGTCCAGACGACCCTGTACTTCTGTCCGGGTTTGAGTTTCAACGTCGGGTTGGTCTTTCCGGAGATGTTGGACGGCTGTTTTCCCTGCCAGCCTTGAACTTCCCCACCGAATTTGATGGTCGTCGTCTGCTGTGCATCGGCGCTGGTGCTCATCGCGGCGAGTGACCCTGCCGCCATCGTCGTGAGAAAGGCTCGCCTCGTTTGCCCCCCTGTTTGCTGTCGTGACATCGTACCCCCGAAGGGTTTCACGACGGGAATCGGCAAGAACCTTCAGGGTCATCTCGAAATCACCGGCCGAACGGTCGGCATAAAAAACTATTCAACGGACGCGAACGCAGTTCGAGTACGATGAGCGAGGACACGGTCGGTGAGGCGAGCACGTTTCTCTGGTGGATCGGGTGGCGATTCGAGGCGGGGGTTGCACTCGGAATCGTCCTCGCGGTTCTGTTCGGTACGACGACTGCGACGCCCGTCGGGTTCGCCGTCGGCGCGATGATTGGACTGGGACTGTGGTACCTCGGCACGAAGGAGATCGACCGGACGTACTGGACGCTCCTCGACACGCACGCCGAGTACACGAAACAGGTGCGTGAGACCCTACACGAAGACCATCTGCACGGGACGTGTTACACGCTGAACTACAGCTCCGGTGTGTCGCTGTCGGTAACTCCCGACGAGCGATATTTCACGACCCACGCCCTCGTCGACGACGAGTCGGTGGTGTTCCACGAGGGTGTCGGCATCGATATGAAACGCCGCACGCCGTACGTCAGGAGCGACCTGACCGAGGTTCGCTACGAGTGGATTTCCTCGATTCAGTACGAGAAACCGTACGTTCGGCTCGAACTGACGAGCGGAAAATCGATTCGCTACCGTGCGAACGACACGCCGGAGGCGTTGTTTGCGAACCTGCGTGCACACATGCAACGGAATCCGCAGGACACTTCAGAAAAGACGGCCGAACGGGTTCAACGCGAGTTCAGTTCAACTGACTAACGCCGCGTCCAGCACTTCCAGCGGGTGGCGAATCTCGTAGCCCGTCCCGTGGTTCATCTGCATCGCGCAGGTCGGACACTCGGTCATGCCCGTCTCGCCCTCCGTCTCCTCCATGTGGTCGAACATCTCCTCGCCGATCTTCATCGACGTGTCGTACTTCTCCTCCTTCCAGCCGTAGGTACCGCTGATGCCGGAACAGGAGTCGCCCACGTCCACCGGGTCCGTGCCGTCGAGGGCCGATAGCAGTTCGACGGCCTGCCCGGCGAGCCCCTGATTTCTGGCGTGACACGGTGCGTGGTAGGAGAGGGTCCCGAACTCGGATTCGGGGACCGACGAGTCCGCGAGTGCTCCGTCCAAGTCCTCGTTGATGCGGAGGTATTCGAGCGCCTCGTAGGTGTTCGACGAGACCGTCTCGGTGCCGTCGAACGAGTAGAGTTCGGGGTACTCCTGCCGAAGCGACATCGAACAGGACGTACACGAACAGATGACGTCGTACCCCTGTTCGACAAGCGCGGCGAACGTCTCGATGTTGAACTTCGCGGCGCGCTCGGCGTCGTCCAACATCCCGTTCGCGTACATCGGCGTCCCCGAACAGCGCTGGTCGGGGACGGCCACCTCGTAGCCGAACTCCTCGAAGACGCGCACCATCGATTTGGCCACCTCCGGCGTGTTGAAGTTCGAGTAGTCGCCGTGGAAGTAGGCGACTTTTTTGTTCTCTTCCCCATCTGCTCGCGGCGTTGCCGCTCGCTCTTCCGAGGCGGCGTCACCACCTCGCTCCCCTCGCGCCTTCCGCGCTCGTTTTTTCGAGGCGGCAACGCCGCCTCGCTCTTCCCACCACTCCGTAAACGTCTGCTCGGCGAAGGCGGGGAACTCACGTTCGCCCGCGATGCCGAGGAGCTTTTCGTAGGCCATCTTCGTTACGTCGAGACCCATCACGAAGTTGGTGATGCGGGGGAACATCGCGCCGAGCGGTGCGAGTCGGCCGTAGTTCGCCAGAATCCGGTTGCGGACGTACTCCCGCGAGAACTTCGACATCTGTTTGTCCACGTAGTCGCCGCGTGCGGTGTTGTGCATGCCCGAGAGCGGCACGTCCGAGGGGCAGGCGCTGTCACAGCGCATGCAGTTCGAACACGACATGATGGAGTCGTCGATGTCGTCGTCGCCCTTGCGCTTGAGTCGCCACTGCTCGGGCCCTTGGAATTTCGGTCCCGGGAAGTCGTCGTCCACTTCCGCGACAGGACACTCCGTGTCGCACGTCGAGCATTTGTAGCAGTCGTCGGACCCCGGTCTGAGGTCGAGCGGTTCGCCTGTAAACACGTCGCGTAGTTCGGAGGCCTCTCGTCGGCCAGTTTCTTTCTCACTCATGGATTGGTATTCACCTGTTCGCCCGCAAGTCGTCCCGCGACGACGCCCGTCGCGAGCGAGACGCCGCTTCCCGATTTCTCCGCCGCGAAATCGTAATTCCCGAGAACCCCGCCGACCGCACGGAGGTTCCCGAACTCCGGTTCGCCCGCCGAATCGAGGGGGCGCAGTTCGCCGTCCGTCCCCACCCCGAACCACGCGAAGGCGTGATTGCCGAACGCCTCCTCGTCCGACCAGTCATACCGGTCGTCGGGTGCGGGGACGTAGCAGTCGAAGACCGGTTCAGAAACGCGCTCCCTGGTCGAGTCGATACCTTTTCCGACCAACCCACCCGTCGCCAGCACGAACTGGTCGCCGTAGAACGGGATTTCCGCGCCGTTGCGCTCCACGACGACGGCCTCGATGTCGCCGTCATCGTCGCGTTCGAAATCCACGACCGGATTGCCGGACGTGGTTCGGACGCCCTCGTCCGAAAGCGCCCGGTGGAAGTCGGTTTCGAGGCGCATACCGGGGAGACTCGGCGGCCCCATCGGCACCTCGAACACGTCCGCGCCGAGTTCGGTTTCGAGCGCGGCAATCACTTCGTCCGGTTTCTCCTCGCCGAGCAGTGCGGGGAAGCCGACGCGCTCTACACCGTCGAGATGTGGTTTGACGACATTGGCGAGCGCCGTACGAATCGGGATGGACGTGGAAACTCCGCCTTTCGATTCCTCGATCCGTTCGTTTTCGTCCAGTGAGTGGGCGAGGCGCGTGATTCGCGCGTCGGTCCTGAAGTCGCCCGGAAATGCGATTGTCGCACCGTGAACGTCGAACGGAACGGCCGCCGTGAGTCGGTCGGCGGCGAGCGGTGCGTCGAAGTCCACCACCGTCTCGAACCCGACGAGCAAGGTGTCCCGGTCGTCGCTGGCGAGTCCCGCGGCAGTCGCGGAGGGGTACCGTGCGGTCGGTTTGATTCGCCCGCCGAACGTCGGCACGAGGGCGTTTCGGTCGGTGTGCGTTCCCTCGTAGTTCGTCACCGAATCGAAGAGCGCGAGGCCGTCGCGGACGCCCTCCTCGCCGACGATGCGATACGGATGCTCGTCGGGGAGGGTCGAAATCGCGTCGAACGGGTTCGCAACGAGTCCGTCGCCGTCGGCGTACCCCAGCACGTCAACGAGGCCGCTCGCGTGCCGGAGCGTGCTCTCCTTGTGTGAGAGCAATCTGACCTGTGCTCCCTCGCGGGCGGCCGAGAGCGCGGCGCTCATCCCGGCGATGCCGCCGCCGATAACGACCACGTCGTCCTCAATCGCCACGCTGGCCCCCGTCGAACGCCGTGAAGTCGATGTTTTCAGTATTTTCGTCGCGGTTCATCGTCGTCGCGTGGAGCGCGTAGTTCAACGCGGCCTGCGAGAGTTGTTCGCCCCAGAGGCCGTGGCGTTCCCCCTTCCAGCGCTCCTGAAACAGTTCGTCCAGCGCCTCTCGGGACGTCGGTTCGTCGTACTCCGGGTGGAGTTCGTTCGCCATCCGGTGACAGCAGATACCGCCCTGACAGTTACCCATCGAGGAGCGGGTTCGGATGCGAACCGCGTTCAGGTCGGACCCGGACCCCCCGATGGCGTCGTGAATCTCCGCGCGGGTGACGGCCTCGCACTCACAGATGGTGGGATTCGGGTCGGCGGTTTCGAGCACCCCCTCGGCGCGACTGCCGAGTCGCTGGACGCTCCGGCGTCCGATTGGCGAGCGGAGGCCGAACTCCTCCATGTAGTCGTGGAGCAAGGTAAAATCGTGACTGCCGGGGAGCGGTTCGTCGGCGGTGTGGCAGGTCGCCCTGACGCCGAGTTGGTCACAGACGTGGTCCGAAATCTTCTCGGCCATCATCCGGTAGGTCGTGAACTTGCCCCCGACGATGCTCGCCATCCCGGCCAAGTCGTCGCGGTCCTCGTGGTCCAACAGGAAGAAGTCGCGGGTGATGTCCGTCGGGTCGGTCGTCCCGGTTCCCGGCGGTTCGTACAGCGGGCGAACCCCCCAGAACGTCCGGATTGTCCGAGAATCGCGGAGAATGGGAACGAGTTTCGACAACTCGTCTATCATCATATCGACCTCCCAGCCTTCCTCGGGGTAGTTTTCCGGGTCTTCCACTTCCTCGTCCGTGGTGCCCAGAATTGCCGTCGTCTCGTGGGGGACGATGATGTCGGCGTCACCCTTGGGCCGGCAGTGGTTGATGACGGTGTCCACCTGTCGGCAGTTCATGACCACCATCGCACCCTTCGAGGGACGGACTTCGACATCGACGCCCGCCATCTCACCGAGTTGTCCGGCCCACGCGCCCGTCGCGTTGACGACGTACTCGGCCCGGATCTTCTCGGTCGTTCCGGGGTGGGAATGGTCCCGTTTGCCCGGCCCGCTCGCGTGGCGGACTTCGACGCCCACCACGTCGCTCCCTTCGACCAGCACGTCGGTCACTTCCGTGTGTGTCTCGACCCGCGCGCCGTGCATCTCGGCGTCGGCGGCGTTGGCCACACAGAGTCGGAACGGGTCGATGGCCCCGTCCGGAACCGAAATCGACCGCTTCACGTTCTCGGTCAGGTAGGGTTCCTGTTGGCGGGCCTCCTTCGCGGTGAGTTCCTCCGCCGGAATGCCACAATCACGACAGCCTTGTAGCTTCTCCTCGAAATAGTCGTCGTCGTCGCCCTCCAGTTGCACGAACTGGCCACCGGTCATCTCCACGCAGTGACTGGCGATGTCCCGAAGGACGCGATTTTCCTCGATACATTCCTCGGCGCTGGCTTGGTCGGAGACGGCGTACCGACCGCCGCTGTGGAGCAGGCCATGCATCCGCCCCGTCGTCCCGTGGGTGAGGTTACCCTTCTCGACCAGCGTCACGTCGAGGCCTCGCATCGCGAGGTCCCGGGCGATTCCCGTACCCGTGGAGCCACCCCCAATCACGAGCACATCAGCGTCTGTTGCCATGCATGAAGGTTCGTTGGAGTCCACTTTAGTTTACCGCCGGTGATGGTAGTATAGATAAAATACGGCTCGGGACTCGAACGCGAGCGAAACGCGACGACTGAGAGACAACTATTACTACGGTCGGCCAGTTAGACGGCGGTAATGGACATCGGAGAGCGCATCGAGCGTCGCCGGGCGACGCCCCCCGTCGCCAACCTCGTCGCCGAGTGGGGCGTGCTCAGCCCAGTGACACACGTCTCGAACCCCGTCGGCCGGGGTTCCACGTTGGAACGACTTCTCGACGCGCTCGACCCCCTGTTCGACGACTGCCTCCCGCCGAACGTCCACCTGTACGGCCCGGGCGGTGCCGGAAAATCCGCCGTCGTCACCGCGCTGTTCGACCAACTCGCGGAGAAGCTCTCCCCCGACCGAGGGATGATACTGACCACGACGCGCGCCGAGAGCGAGGGTGGTTTCGATTTCGTCTACATCGACGCCCGGCGGGCGGGGACGGATTTCCAGTTGTATCGGTCGGTGCTCGATTCGTTGACCGAGGACCCCGTCCCGAAACGGGGCGTCGGCACGGGGACCCTTCGCCGAAAGTTGGCGAGCGCCGTGGACGGGACGAATCGGAGCGTCGTCGTCGCGGTGGACCACGTCGATGAAGACGACACGCTCACGGCCGAGGAGACGGTTTCCCTCTTCGACGAAACGAGCGACTCGCTGTCCGTGATAACCGTCGGACGTACTCGCGGTGAGACGGCGAACGCGCTCGAAATTCCGGCCTACAGCACGCACGAACTCACGGATATCGTTACCGAACGCGCGTCGCGGGGATTACGGCAGGGCGTCCTCGACCACGGGCAGGTGAAGACGCTCGCCGAGTGGGCCGGAGGCGACGCCCACGACGCGCTCGCGGCGGTGTTCGGCGCGGTGACGCTCGCCGTCGAGGCGGACGCTGACCGAATTCACGCCGACCATCTGACGACGGCGATGGACGCGGTACCACGCGACGGCGTTCCGCTCGGTATCGTGCTCTCCCTCCCGAAAAACCGCCGCCGCGTCCTCGCCGAACTGCTCGAACTCGACGCGAGCGTTCGGATGTCGGTCGAAACCAGCGCGACCGCGATAGCGACCGAAACGGACCTCTCGGTCGGAACGGTCACTCGATACCTCTACGAACTCGCCGAAGCAGGGGTGCTCGAACGGATAACCGCGGAAAGCGGGACGCGGAGCGGTCGGCAACCGAGCAGGCTCGAACCGCGGTTCCCGACGCTCGTGTTCCGGGCGCTCGGCGAAAATTGAGGACGGTCGTGTCATCGTTGAAGGGGCAACATTTATAATGAAAGTGTTTGATGTTTACAGCCAATGGCCTATTGCCAGTAAAAATGGCTGGGTCACCCGATGGACACGGCATTCAGGCATCGGACACAGGAGGCTATCCAATGGAAACGAACGACACCTACGTCGGCTCGATAGACCAAGGAACGACAGGCACCCGGTTCATGGTGTTCGACCACGCGGGAACGGTGGTTGCGAACGCCTACGAGAAACACGAACAGATATACCCGGAACCGGGATGGGTCGAACACGACCCGCTCGAAATCTGGGAGAACACCCAATCGGTTATCGAGTCGGCGCTCGCGGAGGCGGGCATCGACGCCGACCAACTGGCGGCCATCGGCGTGACGAATCAGCGCGAGACGACGCTGTTGTGGGACGCCGACACCGGCAAACCCGTTCACAACGCCATCGTCTGGCAGGACCGCCGGACGACCGACCGCGTCGAGCAGTTGGAGAACGAGGGCAAAGCGGACGACGTTCGCGTGAAGACCGGACTGCAACCCGACGCGTACTTCTCGGCGACGAAGGCCGAATGGTTGCTCGACAACGCAGAACCCATCAAAACCCAACGCGCCCGCCCCGCGGATTTGCGCGACCGGGCCGACACCGGCGAAATCCTCTTCGGGACGGTCGACTCGTGGCTGATTTACAACCTGACCGGCGAGCACATCACGGACGTGACGAACGCCTCGCGGACGATGCTGTTCGACATCCACGAGATGGACTGGGACGACGAGTTGTGCGAGGAGTTCGGCGTCCCGCGCGAGATGTTGCCGGAAGTGCGCCCGTCGAGCGACGACGAAACGTACGGCTCGACCGATTCCGAGGGCTTCCTCGGCGCGGAGATACCCGTCGCGGGTGCGCTCGGCGACCAGCAGGCCGCCCTGTTCGGCCAGACCTGCTTCGACGCCGGCGACGCGAAAAACACCTACGGGACGGGCAGTTTCTTCCTCCTCAATACCGGTAACGAGGCCGTCGAGAGCGAACACGGCCTGCTCACGACGGTCGGGTTCCAACGTTCCGGCGAACCCGTTCAGTACGCGCTCGAAGGCTCCATCTTCGTCACCGGCGCGGCCATCGAATGGCTCGTGGACATGGACCTCATCGAGGACGCCGGGAAGACAGAAAACCTCGCCCGGAGCGTCGATTCGACGGACGGTGTCTACATGGTACCCGCGTTCACCGGACTCGGGGCACCCCACTGGAACCAGCGCGCTCGCGGGACGCTCGTCGGCATGACGCGCGGGACGCGGAAGGAACACGTCGTCCGGGCGACGCTCGAATCCATCGCCTACCAGACCCGCGACGTGGCCGAAGCGATGGAGGCCGACAGCGGCATCGAAGTCGAATCCCTTCGTGTGGACGGCGGCGCGGTGAAGAACAACTTCCTCTGTCAACTCCAAGCCGACATCCTCGGGACGGACATCGTCCGCCCGGTCGTGGACGAGACGACGGCGCTCGGGTCGGCGTACGCCGCCGGGTTGGCCGTCGGCTACTGGGAAACCGCCGACGAACTCCGGGACAACTGGCAGGTTGACCGCGAGTTCGAAGTGGACATGTCGAGCGGCGAGGCCGACGAGAAGTACGGCCGCTGGGAGGATGCGGTCGAACGGTCGCTCGACTGGGCGAACGACGGAGGAACATAGATGACGGACTTCTCCTCGCTCTGGGCGATCGAGATGCTCATCGCCGCCTTCGCCGGCGGCGCGTTCGGTGCGGCCGTCGGCGCGCTCCCGGCGTTCATCTTCACCGGCTTCATGGTCATCGCCGGGGAGGCGGCGAACGTCGCGGGACGTTACATCGCCGCCGCCGGTCCCGGCAAGGCGGGCCAACTCGGCGCGGTGGGAATCACGGGGACCATCGCGTTCGGTCCCGTCTTCTCCCCCGCCATCAGTTTCGCGGCCGGGACGGCCGCGGCCGCCTACGCCGCGAAACGCGGCTACATGGAAACCGGCTTCGACTTCCACGAGGCGAAAAACATCGCCTTCGCGCAGGGGACGAAACCGGACGTGCTCGTCGTCGGCGGTCTGTTCGGCATCCTCGGCTACTGGTTCGTCCAGCTATCCACCATCTTCGGCATGCCCTACGACCCCATCGCGATGGGCGTCGTGCTCTCCGCCGTGGCCCACCGTCTCGTGTTCGGCTACAGCATCATCGGCAACGCGAAGAAGGGAATCCTGAACATGTCCCCCTTCGAGTCCGAGGACAGACGAATCATCGGTGAACCGGCAGTAGATGGCGGGGAATCTGACGCCGGCGGTTCGCCCGAAACCGACGGCGGGACGGTTGGAAGCCGCTTCCTCGTCGAACCGTGGCTCCCCCACCAGTACAAGTGGGCGAACGTGGCGACGCTCGGCCTCGTCGTCGGGAATACTGGGCGCGTACACGGCCTACGAGACGGGAAGTCCGTTCCTCGCCTTCGGTATCAGCGCGGCCAGCCTCGTCTTCCTGAACTGCGGCGTCGAGCGGATGCCCGTTACCCACCATATGGCTCTCCCGGCGAGCACCGCCGCGCTGGCGCTCGCCCCGGCGAGCATGAACGTCTCGACGGCCTCACCGGCCGCAATTCAGGCCCAAATCCCGCTCCTGACGGCGCTCGCTGTCGGAGCGGTGTTCGGCGTCATCTGCGGCCTGTTCGGCGAGGCGTTCCAGCGCGTCTTCTACTCCCACGCCGACACGCACATGGACCCGCCCGCCGCGAGCATCGTCTTCGGCACTTTCGTCGTCGCGATTCTCGCCGCGCTCGGCGTCTTCCCGCAGAGCGCGTGGGTCGCGTCGCTCGGGATGTAATCGACCTCGAACGTCCCCGCCGACTATTTGACTTCCCTGTTTTCCCCATCGGTTCAGCGTGAACGGACTTGGCACCTCGCCGACCCCGACGAAGTTCCCCGCGAACGCCGAACCTAAGTGCCGAACCGTCGAATCCCCCGCCATGGTTCCACCGCTCGTTCTCGATATCGACGGTACGATGACCCGACCGGACGACTCCATCGACCCCCGATTTTTCGACCTGCTCCCCGAGTGGGATGCCCCCGTCGTCATCGCCACCGGCAAAGCGTTTCCCTACCCCGTCTCGCTCTGTCACTTCCTCCAGATTCCGGAACTCGTCATCGCCGAGAACGGCGGTATCGTCCTCGCGAACGACGAAATCACGCGCAACGGCGACGGCGACGCCGCCCGTCGCGTCGCAGAGGAATACCGGGAGGCGGGCCACGATTTGGGCTGGGGAATGGTGGACCTGACCAACCGCTGGCGCGAGACCGAAATCGCGGTTCGGCGCGAACAACCGCTCGGACCGCTTTCGGAACTCGCCAGCGAGTACGGGCAGGAAGTCGTGGACACCGGCTTCGCCTACCACGTCAAATCCCCCGGCGTGAGCAAAGGGATGGGTATCAAAGCCGTCGCCGAACTGCTCGGCCGAGAGCTAGAGGAGTTCGTCGCAGTCGGCGATTCGGAAAACGACGTGTCCACCTTCGGCGTCGTCGGCGAGAGCTACGCGGTGGCGAACGCCGACGAAAAGGCCAAACGCGCGGCGGAAACGGTCATCGAGGAGTCGTACTCCGAGGGGACGATTTCCGTGCTGGAAGGGATTCGCGAGTGAAGCGGGTCGGGGGACGGTCGGATCTGCTGCGGCGAATACCGTGAAAGCCTCCCGCGGTCGGCGACGGACTGCCGCAATCCATCTCACCGATACTTCCTTCAACCACCCGGTTTATTCTTCCAGTATGTACGACAACGTGTTGGTTCCGACGGACGGAAGCGACGTCTCCGAGAAAGCGGTTGAACACGCGATTCACCAGGCCAAACAGGACGGCGCAAAACTTCACGTCCTCCACACGGTGGACGCAGACACCCTTCCGTCGTCGGTCAGTTCGATCAGCGTCGACGACGAGTTCAAGGAGATGGGTGAGGACATCGTGGAAGGAGTCGTTGAGAAAGCCAAAAACGAGGGCGTCGAGGCCGAGGGGACGGTTATCTCCGGTTCTTCGGCGGAACAGATCGTCAAATACGCCGACGACCACGACATCGACCTCATCGTGATGGGAACCCACGGCCGGACCGGCATCGGTCGCGTCATCTCCGGGAGCGTCACCGAACACGTCGTCCGGTCGGCCACCGTTCCCGTTCTGGTAATTCACATCGAAGACCCGGCGGAAGAGTAACGCTTTTTCACCGACCGGTGAACCGAATCGGGCGGGGCTGTATTGTCGAAAATTCAATCGTCGTGGACGTGGGAGTTGGAACTGATCAACGATGAGTATTATTCTATGAAACGGGTTCGTACCTTGCTCCAGTGACTCAAATCGGTACATTTAGGGGACGAAACCCGAATGACACACAGCATGATGGATAGTGCTTACTGGGACCGACGTGTCTCTCGCTATTACGCGAACACGTCGGCACCGGCAGTCGGAGGAGTGGACATGGACGCCCATAGAGGTGACACCTGATGGACTACGGTGTCATCGTGGCGGTAGCGATTTTCATACTCACGTACGCGCTCATTATCAGCGAGCGTATCGACCGTTCTACCGTCGCGATGTCGGGTGCCGCCGCGATGGTGTTGTTCGGCATCGTCTTTAGCTTCTACGAGCAGGAGGAGGTCATCAGCGCCATCGACTGGAACACCATCGGCCTCCTGCTCGGGATGATGCTCATCGTCGGAATTCTGGAGGAAACCGGTCTGTTCGAGGCGTTGGCAGTGTACGCCGCGAAGGCCTCACGCGGGAACTACTACTACATGATCGTTCTCTTTAGCGTCCTCACGGCCATCGGGTCGATGACCATCGACAACGTCACGACGGTTCTCCTCGTTGCCCCGGTATCCCTGCGTATCTGTGACGACCTCGGCGTCGACGCCAAGCCTGTGTTGCTCATGGAGGCGACGTTCGCCAACATCGGTGGTGTCGGGACCCTCGTGGGCGACCCACCGAACATCATCATCGGGAGTGCGGCGGGGCTCACCTACGTCGATTTCCTCTACAATCTGTTGCCCGTCGTCCTCCTGAGCATGGTGCTCACCCTCATCGCCTTCCGCTACTACCTCTCGGACAAAATCGAGGCGGCAAACGAGACCATCAAACAGCGAAGCACCGAAAACAGCATCCTCGACCACAATCCCCGAGAACAGGTCAAAAACTGGAGCCTGCTCTACCGGAGCCTCGCGGTTCTCGTTCTCGTAACCCTCGGTTTCGGCTTTCAGGGTGTTACGGGTCTCGAACCGGCAACCGTCGCGTTGGTGGGTGCCTCGTTGCTGTTGCTCATCGCCGACCAAGATATGGAGGAGATGGTCTCCCGGGTCGAGTGGACGACGTTGCTGTTCTTCGCAGGGTTGTTCGTCGTCGTGGACGGTATCGCCAAAACCGGCGTCCTCACGGCAGTCGCGAAGGCGATAGCGAGCCTGAGTACGAGCCACTACTCGGCCTCCATCATCGTCCTTCTCCTCTCGGCCGTCGGGTCGGGAATCGTGGACAACATCCCGTTCACGGCGGCCATGATTCCGGTCATCCACTCGATGAACACACAGCTCGGCCTCAAGGGTGAGGAACTCTGGTGGGCGCTCGCGATGGGTGCCGGCTTTGGGGGGAACGCCACCTACATCGGCTCCTCCGCCACCGTCGTCGCCGTCAAAATCAGCGAACGTCACGGCGATGCGATCACGTTCCGCTACTGGTTGCGGTACGGAACCGTCATCATGCTCGTGACCGTTCTCACCGGAATACTGGACCTCACGATGCGGTTCATCGTTCTCCCGAAGTTCACGTAGGCGTTTTTACTCCCGTTCCTGCTGTTTCTCCTCGTCCGGTGCCGTCCGTGATATCGCCGAAGAACGGCACGTCCATCCGTCGGGCCGACCGCGAAATCATGTGTGCGCCGGTCGGTGCCGTGATGAACAGGAAGACGATGGCAACGAGCGAGGGGATGTCCGGTCCGAACGGGCCGAAGTGGACGGCACCGGCGAGGAAGATCGACGCCGCGCCGAGCGTCGTCGCCTTCGTCGTGGCGTGCAGTCGGTTGTACACGTCGGGAAGCCGGATGAGTCCGATGGTCCCGACCGTGAGGAAGAAACAGCCGATAGCGACGAGCGCTATTTCGACCAACCGCGAGACGAGTGTGAGTGAATTCATCGGATGACGTCACCCCCGATGACGAACTTGGCGACGGCGATGGTGCTGACGAAGCCGACGATGGCCAGTTCGAGTGCTATCAGAACGTAAAATCCCCTGTCGGCTTGGAGGGCGACGAGCACCGCGATGGCGACGACGTTGGTCGCAACGGTCTCCAACGCGACGACGCGGTCGGGGGTAGTCGGTCCGCGTATGACCCTGTAGCTACAGGCGAGCGTGAGGACGCTCGTGAGGACGAGCGCGATGGTGAGCACGATATCGTAGGCCTGTGTGACCGACGTCAGGTCACTCATCGTCCTGCCCTCCCGCCCCGCCGTCTCGGAACGGCGGTGCGGTCGTCGGGGATTCGCCGAAGATGACGAACGCGTAGTCCTCCCACGTGCGGACGGACTCGACGAGCGCCTCCCTGTCCCCGTTGATACTGTGGATGGCCAGGGAGTGATTTTCCTCGTCGTAATCGATGGTGAGCGTGCCGGGCGTGAGTGTGATGCTGTTGGCAATGGTTGTAATGGCGGTGTCGCTCCGAACTCTGAGCGGGACGTCCACGACCGTCGGGTCTATCGGCATCGACGGCGAGAGGGTGAGCATTGCGACTTCGAGGTTGGAGACGACCAGTTGTTTGAAAAACGTCCACAGATAGCCGAGGACGTATCGGAGGGTTCGCGGGTGCCAGACGAGTGGACTTTCGGGCGCGTAGAAGCGGCGCAGGGAGTAGGAGATGACGAGTCCGACGCCGAGACCGAGCACGAACCTCCGTCACGAATCGCCGAGACGGTGAGCGCCGCCCCACGGACCAACATCCACAGGACGGCGAGCGCGAGTCCCTGCAGGACCCATCGGCGCGTCATCGACCCACCTCCACCGGATTCACGCCGTTCACGTAGGCTCCCGTCTCGGTGGCGGCCCGAGCCGCTGTGTGGGCGGTGACGGAGACCAATTCGAACCCGAAACCGAGCGTAACGACCAACGCCGCGAGACCGACGACGACGGTTAGCTGAACCGCGAGAGCCCGTCGGGAGGTGGCTTCGGTCGGCGAACGCTCCCGGCTACCCCAGAAGACGGCGTTCCACGCCCGCGTGGTGTACGCGATTGTGAGAATCGCGCCGACGAGCGTGACGGCCAGCGCGAGCCAGCCGCCGACCGGGTTCGTCGCGAGCACCCGAACGGCCACGCGGAAGACGAACAGTTTCCCGAAAAAGCCGAGGAGCGGCGGGATGCCGACGAGGGCGAGCATCCCGACGAACGCGCCGCCCGCGAGCGACGGCCGCCAGGACGCCACCCCGCCGAGGTGGTCGAGCGACGAGGTTCCGAACGACGAGGAAATGACGCCGCTGGTGAGGAAGAGCAGACTCTTCGCCAGCGCGTGGGCCGCGGAGTAGACGAGCGCTGTGACGACGCCGAGCGTTCGAAGGTCCGGAACCGTCGCCGCCACCGCGAGCGGCATGACGATGAAGCCGACCTGTCCGATGGAGGAGTAGGCGAGCAGTCGGTCGAGGTCGTCGCTACTGACCGCCGCGAGGCCGCCGTAGATGATGCTCGCAGTCGCGGTGATGAACAGGACGGGACCGAAGAACGAGAGCATCGACTCCCCCTGCAGACCCAGTCCCGTTATCGAGAGCGACGCCCTCGAAAACACCGTGAAGAAGAGCCGAATAATGGCGTAGACGCCGACCTTCTTGACGACGCCAGCGAGCACGGCCGTGATGGGCGTCGGTGCGACGGCGTACGCGTCGGGGACCCAGAAGTGAAGCGGCACCAAGCCCTGCCTTGAGCGCGAACACCACGAACAACAGGGCGGCGAGCCCCATGACGGGAGCGACGTCGATGCCGTACGTGGCGGGGTGAGAGAGGCGTCGGGCGAGGTCAGCCATGTTGAGCGTCCCGGTCGTGGCGTAGAGTCCGCCGATGCTGAGTAGCATGAGAGCACTCCCGACGAGATTGAGGACGACGTAGGAGAAGGCGGTCCGCGTGTGCTCGGGACCGCTGTAGAACAGTACGAAAACGTAACTCGCCATGAGCATCACCTCGAACCAGACGAACAGGTTGAACACGTCGCCCGTCAAGAACGACCCCGTGACGCCCAGCACGAGGAAGTGATAGAGCGAGTGAAAAGAGAGACGCTGGCCGTAGGGCTGGACGGAGACGACGGCAAACACGAGCGCGGCGAGCGTGACGACTGCGGCGATGGCGAGCATGAATACGACAGGGCGTCGGCGACCAGCGAGATGCCGAACGGCGCGGGCCAGTTCGACACCTGGTAGACGAGGACGCGCGGAGAATCGGGGGGAGGACGACGCGACCGAACAGTACTGCGACGGCGACGAGGTAGCCGACGCTTCCGAGGAGACTCACGCCCTGTTGGAGGCGGGCGTACCGGCGGACCAACAACGTGACGATGGCCGTACAGAGTGGCACGAGAAGTACCACCGCGACGAATTGGTCAGTCATGGCCGTCCCCCTAACGCCGTAGTGTCGATCGTTCCGTTCTCCTGATAGGCGCGGTACGTCAACACCAGTGCCAGCGTCGTCGTCGCGAAGCTAATGACGATGGCGGTCAGAACGAGCGCCTGGACGAGGGGGTCGGTCACGTCGCCACCCCCGCCGTGGACGCCATGACCGCCGAGAATCGGAGCGCTCCCCGACAGTCCACCCATCGCGATGAGGTAGACGTTCGTCGCCTGACTGATGACGGTCAGCCCCCAGACGACGCGAACGATGTCCCGTCGGAGGAGCAGAAACGTTCCGACGACGAACAGCGTCCCGAGGACGAGCGCGACGACGAACTGCGGTTGTGCGGATTCGGCGGCCACGACCGGTTTCAACCGCCATCATTCGGCCCCCACCACCGCGAGCACCGTCAGGAGCGACCCGACGACGACGAGATAGACGCCGAAATCGAACGCGAATGCGCTGGCGAACTCGAGGTCGTGAACGAGCGGGAGGTGTTCGACGAACAGCACGGCCTGCGTCAGGAACGGCGCTCCGAACAGGATGGGGACGAGTCCGCTACCGACGGCAATCGCGAGTCCAATCCCGAACAAGGAGAGGAACGCCGAGACCTGCCGGGTACCCGCTTCGCTCGCCCCATCCCGCCCGACGGCCGAGCCCGCGATGATGTCGGTTTCGAGGAACGCCTGACCGAAGACGACGTAGATGAGCGCGACCGCCGAGGCGGTCATAACCCCGGCGATGAATCCGCCTCCGGGGAGGTTGTGTCCTTGGAGGAGGAACGCGATGGCCGTCACGAGAATCAGCGGAACGACGGTTCGCGTCACCGTCCGAGTGATGACCGTGGTGTCGGTCTCGTCGGTCATCGTGTCTCACCCCGTCCTCGCATGCCGACGAGCGTGAGCACCGCGAGTGCGACCATGGCGATGACGCTGATTTCACCCATCGTGTCGAAGGCACGGAAGTCGACGAGGATGACGTTGACGATGTTCGAGCCACCGCCGTGGTCGAAGATGAGCGGACCGTGCGTCTCCGGGACGCCGGCGCGTTCGACGAAGAAGGAGGCGATTCCCTCCTTCGGATTCGCCGCCGTCGTGAACAGAACCGTGAGGAAGACGGTCGCTCCCACGCCGACGGACACGACGACGTCCCGTATCGCCGTCCAGCGGCCGATGACCCCGTAGTACGCCGGGAGTTTCTCCAACACGAGCAGGAAGACGACCAGGATGAGGGTCTCCGCGATGAGTTGGGTCAGCGCCAGGTCCGGGGCGCGTCCGAGGATGAAGAATATCGCGACCATGAACCCCATCACCGAGAGCGTGAGCACCCCCGCGATGTGCGAGTCGGCGACGGTGACAGCCACCGCCGCGACGACGGTCACCAGGAGAACGAGGGCGATGGGCAGACTCACCGCGAATCCCGTTATCGACGGAATCGTGGACGAGGCTGCGGCGTACGCGCCGAGGGTTAGGACGGCGGTCGTTGCGAAAAGCCAGACGGCGTAGGTTCGCAGCGGGGCGGTCCGGGTGTGGAGCGCCCTCGCCACGTTCGGGTTGTTCAGTCCGTCCACCGCGTTATCGTACCACCAATCCGCGCGGAGCGGGTCGATGGCGAGCAGGCGATTGATGTTCCGATGGAGACCGTCGTAGTACTGGTAAGCGACGAGTCCGATGCCGATAGTGATGGCACTCATCACGGCGGCCGGTGTGACGGCGGTCGGGAGATGGTAACTGAAGTGAACCGTTTCGACGTGTCCGCCCGGTCCCGGCGGAAGTACGCTTCCGACGACGGTGCCGACGAAGTGGTCGAGAGCGGTCGGCGCGACGCCGAACGTGTCCGTCACACCACCGAGTCCGATGAGTGCCGCGATGGTGCCGAGAATGACCGGCGGCACCAGCATGGTCAGCGGCGGGCGGTGGACGTGACCCAATCCCGTCGGTTTCTCGCCGAAAAAGAGCATCATGAATCGTATCGAGTACAGAAAGGTGAAGATGCTTCCGAAGACGGCGACGGCCGGGAACAGCCACGCGAGGCCGCCGTGGACGTGGGCCGAGTGGTAGGCCGATTCGAACAGTAGTTCCTTCGAGTAAAATCCGTTGAACGGCGGAACGCCCGCCATCCCGAGGGCCGCGATGACCGTGACGGCGGCCGTAATCGGGAGCTCACGCCACAGGCCGCCGAGATGGTCGATTTTCCTGGTGCCGGCCTCGTGTGCGATGATACCCGCGACGAGGAACAGCGCCGCCTTGAACATCGCGTGGTTGAGGATGTGGAACGCGCCGGTTTCGGCCCCGAACTCGGAGGCGAAACCGAACCCGGCGATGATGAGACCGAGATGGCTCGCCGTCGAGTAGGCCAACAGTTCCTTGATGTCGGTCGCGGCGACGGCGAGGATGGCCGTGACGGTCATCGTCACCAACCCGAGAACGGCAAAGAGCAACGTCCAATCAGGTATCGCGTGGAGTTCCTCGGGCAGGAACAGCGGTCGAAATCGACCGACGAGGTAAACCCCTGCTTTGACCATCGTCGCGGAGTGGAGGAACGCCGACACGGGCGTCGGCGCTTCCATCGCGTTCGGTAGCCAGATGTGGAGGGGAACCTGTGCCGATTTCGCCGCCGCGCCGACGGCGATGAGCGCGAGTGCGGGGACGAACAGTCCCGCCGCACGGAGTTGCTCGCTCGTGCCGGCAACGTTCGCGCCCGTGAGAACACCGTGCGGCCCGAACATGGCGAACGTCCCGGTTACCTCGCTGATGAGGAGGAACCCGACGAGCATGAACAACCCGCCGGAAACCGTGATGAGCATCGACTTCCGAGCGGCGTACTGGGCCGACTTCCGGTCGGAGTAGTGACCGATGAGGATGAACGACGTGAGGCTGGTCAGTTCCCAGAAGACGAACAGGGAGATGAGGTCGGCGGCGAACGCCACGCCGAGCATCGACCCCATGAAGGCCAACAGCGCGGTGTAGTATTTCGCCTTTCCCGGTTCGCCGTGCATGTAGCTACCGGAGTACGTCAAAATGAGGACCCCGACCCCGCTGGCGAGAAATCCGATGAGCAACGAGAGCCCATCGACGTAGAACCCCAGCGAGATTCCGAGCGAGGGAATCCACGGAAAGGAAACCGCGACGTTCGTGCCGAGCAGGCTGGCGGTCATCCCGAAACACGCGAGCGCCACCGCCGCCGCGTAGTAGGCGGTTCGCTCACGGAGGACGCGATAGACGAGCGGCGTCACTACCGCCGCTACGAAGGGGAGCATCACCAGCGCAAGCACGACGACGCCTGTCGAATTCGACGGCGATTGCACGCTCGAAAATGACGATGGACGCGCCTTAACAGTTCGCAAACGGCGCGGTTCTTGCGGGCGATACGCCCGAACGAACCGGGGCATTCCGACGTCCCCTCCACCGGTTCTCCGACTAGCGACAAGTAGGAAGAGTCAGTTGTTCCACAGTCGAAACGACGTTCGAGAACGTTGGTTCCAATCGATACTCACTGGAACACGTTCATTAAATCCAGAAGTATCAGATAACTTTATGTGGACATATACAGCCATATCTTTATTAGGTAGTAGTAGGAATGCCTGTTATAACGCGCATACCATCCGAAGAAAGCAAATTCGAGCTAAGGACCATATATCCTTCATCTTGTGTTTGTCTATAACTGTCGGATTGATTACCGGCGGAGGAAAGTTCTGGTGGTGCGGCCGCGCGTCGAAGGAGAAAAACAACACATGACACTCAAAGAAAAAGTCAGTTCGAAGCTGTCGGAGACACGAGCAGTTTCACCTGTCATCGGCGTGATATTAATGGTTGCCATTACGGTTATCCTGGCGGCTATTATCGGCACGTTCGTGATGGGTCTGGGGAACAACGTTGGTCAAGCGGCTCCGCAGGCGAGTTTGTCGGTTAGTTCAACTGGTTCCAACACAGTTGAGATATCTCACGATGGAGGCGATGCCTTACATTCTGAGAACACGAAGCTGATTGTTGAAAGTAATGGTGAGACTGCTTACTGGACAAAATCGTCGTCCTCTGATGAGACTTTCACGGTTGGGGACACACTCGAAATAGACCCTGTTAGTGGTACCATATCCAACGGACCATGGACCGGTCTAACTTGGAGCGATAACAACTCCTCAATATCGACACTAGGAAAGACTGTCACCGTCAAAATCATCGACATGAAGAGCCAGAAAGTCATCTACAAATCCGAAATCACGGTCTAACTCTTCGTATCCCTTTTTATTGGAACGAATTACCTTCCCACTCGTAATGACATGATCGACAGAGAGAAATCAGGTTTCCCAGTCGGTTCGCTTTTTCGTAGCTTTCGAACTTTCTCCTCTTCTTTAGATGATGGACGTGCAATCCTTCGCCGTGTTCGTCCTGTTGCTTCCGATTCGAGATTCCACAGTCTTGGCAAACGTAGCCATCTCGTTTCAAAGCTAATCTCCTCTGTTTCTCCCAGTTCGGTCCGTAATCAAGTACTCCATCGAGAACGCCATGTGCTTTGTTGATGTCTAGACCTGCCGCACGAAGTGAGTCATTCCACGATCCGAATGCTCTGAGGAACGGCCATGCGGAGAACTTTCCATGCTTTTTCAATTCTGCAATCGTGGGAGTAGATTCGAGTTCGTCGGATAACCGCTGTAATTCCGCTATCAAATCCTCGTTTGGGGTACCAAAGTCGTGTTCTGGGTCGATTCCGGCGACTTCGAGGGCATGTTGCCATGAATCGAACTCTCGATAGTAAGGTCGATGAGAGTATTGTCCATATTCCCGCATATCCTCTTGGGATGGCGTTTTCTCAAGTTCGTTTTCTAACTCCACTATCCCTGTCAGTAGTTCTTCCCGCGATATTCGCCTGCTTGTCGTCGTTTTGGGATTCAATCCAGCGGCCTCTTTTGCTTCTGGCCACGAGCCAAAACGGCGGAAATATGGAAACGCGGAGTACTCGCCGTGTTCGTTCATCTCTTCGAATTTCGGGACGTGGTCGAGTTCATCAGCCAATCGCTGAAGTGCATGGATCAACTTCTCTTTGGGAATTTTATTTTCGTGATTCGTCTCCAATCCCGCCGCTTTCAGGGCGTTATTCCATGACCCGAACTGAGTGTAAAAGGGAGTCGCTGAATGCGGTCCCTCTTCGTTCATCTGCGTTCGAGTTGGCACATCCTCCAATTCCCTTGCAAAAGCTTTCAAATCGGTAATCAGCGTCTCGGCAGACAGTTCGCTCGCCATATAGTCACTATAAACTATAATGACTATTCCATTTAAGATCTCGTATAACCATGGAGGAACAATTCTAGATCTGCGCTATCTCTTTCTCAAAAGCCGAACCCCCTTTCGGGGGTGGAAAACAAATCGAACCCTGCTGGGTTAAAGTAGGGTAGGGGTGTTGTTGGCAATCGATCTGTCGCGGGTCTCTCCCACCCGCATCGTTTCGTACGGACGAGAGTGTAAAAGAGCTAATCCTTATCCGGAGTGAAAGTGAAAGTAGTGCGGAAACGAGGTGGTTGGGCGCTTTATCCACGATGGACCACGGTCCGAAAGCGTTCCACCCATCCCTCCCCGCCGAGGGACCTGCTGGTGAGGGACGATATCCGTCACCTTTTACTGATGGACTGAATACCCCCATCATGGACCAGTTGAAGGAGTCGCTTCTGGAAGCCCCGATCATCGAGAAAGAAGGCTATCATTACTTCGTACATCCCATCAGCGACGGGATTCCGATGCTCGAACCGACGCTACTGCGCGAAATCGTCATCAAGATCATCCGCAAGGCTGATCTGGAGAACGTCGATAAAATCGTCACCCCGGCCGCGATGGGGATTCACATCTCGACGGCCGTCTCGCTGATGACGGACATTCCGCTGGTGGTCATCCGCAAGCGCCAGTACGGACTGGAGGGCGAGGTGTCCCTGTCCCAGCAGACTGGCTACTCGGAGAACGAGATGTTCATCAACAACGTCGACGAGGGCGACCGAGTGCTTCTGCTGGACGACGTGCTCTCGACGGGCGGGACGATGAAGGCCGTCACCGAGGCGCTCGAATACATCGGCGCGGACGTGGTGGACGTGTGTGCCGTCATCAAGAAAGTCGGCGCGAACGAGTTGGACGACACGGACTATCTGGTGAAGACGCTCATCAACGTGGACGTGCAGGATGGCGAAGTCGTCATCGTGGACGAACACGGCGACGGATAGGATGGTCTCCCGCCAGTTCCTGTCGATGATTTCGACGACGACGCTCGTGTGCGGGGCGCTCCTCGTCGGCGATGCCATCCACGGTTCGCTCGTGACGGGGAACTTTGCAGTCACATCTCCTGCGGTCGTTCTTCGTTTACTGCCGGGTATCGTCCTCGTCTACGTCGGATACACCCTCCGCGAAAATCACGAGATGTTCATCTCCTCGTATTTCGCGGGACGGGACGCGGCGGGAAAACCGGACGGGGACGAGCAGTTCGACGAGCGCATGTCGCCGCTCTCGGGAGGGAGTATGGAAAACCTGGAAAAACGAGAGCGGGAACGGAATAAAAGCGAGTAAGATCGTTGCAGAACGTTTATGCTTGTGCCCAATTAGCACAAAGCATGGCGTTGAAGACTAGCGTCCCGAAATCGTTGCGTGGTCCGATTGGGCTACTCTCGATAGTCGTTGCCCTGCTTGGTGTCGTCATCGGCTACATCTACTTCTTGTTCGGACTCTCGTTGTATTTCAAGCTGATTCCACAGATGACGGATACGATGACGAGTGGCGAGTCGTTCGTCGTCATCGCGACCGGTATCGTTCTCTTCGTAGTCGGCTACGCCGGCTGGCGTGGCTTCAACTACTTTGCATACTAATGGATATCAGAAACCATCCGGACGCGCCGGACTTCGAGGAACTCCAAGACATCCTCATCGAACCCGTTCCGCAGTCGGAAATCGAAACACGTCGAGAGGACGGTGCACGCCTCGTCGAGGATAACGTTCGTGACCGGGAGGATTTGAACGTCGTCGCGTACGTGAGCGGTGACACCACGGCAACCGACGCGAAAAACATCGGCGTTCCGCTCTACCGTCTCATCCAACTGTTCGGCACGCCACAACTGCCCGAACTTCAAGCTGGGGAGGATATCAGCGGCCGCCGCGACGCTACCTTCAAATATCTCTTTCGGGTGACGCATAAGGGGGACCCCGACGAACTCCCATCGGAGTGGCTCATGACGATTCACGATTCCCACGTCAGGTTCGCTGCCAGTGTCGCCGAATGGGGAACCGAGAACACGGACTTCGTTGCTGACTCGAAACTCGCGTTGACGACCTACATGCTCGCCCTTCAACTCGTCCTCGACCCTGTCGAATGTGTGTACGAAGGAGTGCCGTTCTGAACCGCCATGGACGACCTTGGCGACCGGGTATTTTACTGGGTCAGTGACGAGAGCAACATCTCGATACTGTTGTTCCTCGCCGTCGCAGTGCTCGGCGGGTCGAGTCTCGTCCTGTTCATGATTTCGGATGGGGAGTCGATTACTCGGTTGGAGTTCCTCCTGCTCATCTCGGCGATGGTCGTCATGTTCTACATGACGCTTCGGAACAGCACGTTTTAGCGGGTACGGACGTGCATGATGACGAAAACGAGCGCGATAGAGGCGACCAGCAGTCCCCCAAACACGGGGATGGTAGTATCGTACGGGTAGAGTCCGTACGAGTAGCCCTCATATGCTACCAGGATGAGCACCGGGACTGAGAGAAGGAAGAAGAGCGACGAGAGATAGCTCGCGACCGTCGGGTCGTCAGCATGTTTTGCGAAGGTCCCGCGCTCCCGAACTGAACGCTCCCGAGTTGGTACGTCTTTCGACACGGATACAGGTATCGATGGACGAAACAAAACCCTCACGGTTTTACGCTGACACGTACGCATCGACCGTCAGCGCCAGGAGATACGCCCCAAAGAATACGGCCATGTAGACGAGAATCGCATCAGCAACGGCGTTCCCGAGCAATCTCGGGAGCAACAGGTCACGTGTCGTTCCGGAGTACGAGAGCAACCAGAGCGGCGATATCCACGATACAACCAAGGTTATTCCTCCCACCACGAACCCGAGTAGCCCGATACGAATGCTCTCACGCAAGTCGTATGCGAGGAGATGTGCGAACGCCCCTGCGAAGGCGAGCAAAAGGAGCAGATATTTCGGATCTATCGACGACGCCATCAGGTCCGACTGGCGGTAGGTGAACGCCGCCATTCCGCCGATAACTCCGGTGAGAACTCCTTTGCCAGCGGTCGAGAGTACGCGGACCGATACCGAGTCATACCGTCCGTCGGTCGCCCATTCGTTCGTCTCCGTGGTGTTCGTCTTTGATTCCGTCATCGTTCAGTCCCCGTTCCGAACGTACACTTGCACGTCCCGCTTCGCTATCCGTCCGCGAACCGACCCGGTAAACGAAATCGATCCGGAGTTCACCGCTCGTCTCGCCCGCGAAACCCGGTCAGGATCCAAGTCCAACTCGATTCGAATCCGCTTCGTCCCGTGTGAGGGAACGGTCGTCCGACTGAACGGTGTCGATGTTCCGTCGGTCAACTGTGTTTTCCCATCGTAAACGTGTATCAAACCGCTGTCGAACATCACGTCTCGCTGTGTGGGATTGTGGATGGTCAGCGTGGTCGCGAGCTCGGAGCCGTCGTCGGTAACGCCAGTATCCGATGTCGTCACGTTGACCGACCGGATATTCATCGTTGCGACGTGTCCCTGCAGAGTCGGAACGAAAAACCACGTAGTAGCGACCGCCACGACGAGGATGGCTCCAGCGAGGAGGGGCCGTTTCGGCGTGAGAACGGAGCGAAGCGTCGAACTGGACATTAGGTAACGTTCGTTATGGCTGTCATTGTTGTAAAGTTCTCTAACACGATTATGCTGAGAAGAGGTAGACGCTCAGTCGGAGGCGTCCGGTGCGACGGGTTCCTTGTTCGGTGTCGACGAACCGTACAGATGACACGCCGTGACTTGGTCCCCGGACTCGCGAAGTTCCGGGACCTCCCGTTCACAGATCGTGTTGAACTGCCTGTCGAGCTGCTCTATCGCATCCTCCCGATTTCCATCGAGGAGGTCCCGTGTCGCAGACCGAAGCGCGCTTTCGGCCTGTCGTGGCATATCGAGCGAACCGATATCTATGGTCCCCATCTGCTCACCGGGAACCTGGTGTTCTTCGGGCAGTTCGAGTGCCAGACCGATTTCGAGAACCCTATCGACTGCGTCGCGTTGTTCGGTGTACTCCTCCGCGATATCTTCGACCGGGATATCTCCCGTCTTGACTCGATGTTTGTAACTGAAGCTACGTCGGAACGCTTCCTGGCTTCCCGACCAATCTTCCGGCGGGATGATCTTCGAACATCGAGGGTGGAACTGACACCCGGTCGGTGGGTTGCGCGGGTTCGGGACTTCGCCGGTGACGTTCGCTCGCCGACGCTGTGAGCCGGGTTTTATCTCCGGAACTGCATCGAACAGGGCCTCCGTGTACGGGTGTTTCGGGTCGTTCACCACCTCGTCCGTCGGTCCCTGTTCGACGATTCCCCCGAGATACATGATCGCGGTCCGGTCACACATGTACCGAATCAGGGAGAGGTCGTGGCTGATGAAGACGTACGTCAATCCGTACTCGTCCTGTAGCTCCTTCATCAGGTTCAACACACCCGCCCGAATCGACACGTCGAGCATCGAGACGGGTTCGTCACAGACGATGAAATCCGGATTCACGATGAGTGCACGCGCGATAGCGACGCGTTGTCGTTCGCCACCGGACAGTTCCTTCGGGAACTCGTTCAGGTAGGCCTCCGCGGGGGAGAGTCCGACGTCGTTTAGCACTTGAACGACCCGTTCCCGTCGGTCCTGATAGCCGTCACCCATCTCGTTGATTTTGAGCGGTTCGACGACCGACTGGAACACCGTCATTCGCGGGTTCAGACTCTCGAACGGGTCCTGGAAGATCATCTGGACGCGCTGGCGGAACACCTTCTGATCCTCCCGTGCCAGTTCGGCCATGTCCCGCCCGTCGAACATGATGCGGCCCTCCGTCGGGTCGTACAGTTTGACCAGTAGCTTTCCGAGCGTGGTCTTCCCACATCCGGATTCGCCGGCGATACCCATGATATCGCCCTTGTTGATGTTCAAGTCGACGTTCTGCACTGCCCGGACGGGATGTGCTTCCCGACCGAGCAGTTGGCCGATGACGCTCTGTGAAAGGCCGAACAACTTCGAGACGTTTTGGATCTCTACTAGTGAGTCTGGGTCGTGGTCTGTTGCCATTTTTCCTCCTTGCGTGCTTCGGTACGCATCGTTTCGAGTTCGGTAACGCGGTAGCACGCCGACCGATGGACGTGCGGGGAACTCGATTCGGTTCGTTTTCCGGATTCCGCTCCCTCGACGTCGTACATCGGCGGATGTGACGTGTGACATTCGTCCACGACGAACGGACACCGGGGCGCGAACCGACAGCCATCGGACGGGTCGAGCAGAGTCGGTGGTGACCCGGGAATGGAGATGAGTTCCTGATCCGCCTCTTCGACCGTCGGGAACGAGTTCTTCAACCCGAGCGTATACGGGTTTGCCGAGTCGTTTATCACCTCACCCATCGGGCCGCTCTCCATCATCTTCCCGCCGTACATCACCGCGAGTTTGTCACAAACTTCGGCCATGACGCTCACGTCGTGGCTGACGACGAGAATCGCGACGTTGAACTCCTCTTGAAGCGCCTCCAACTCCTCCAAAATTCGGTCTTGGATGATCACGTCGAGCGCCGTCGTCGGTTCGTCCGCGATGAGCATATCCGGATTACAGGCCATCGCCATCGCGATGACGGCACGCTGTTTCATGCCGCCGCTGTACTGATGGGCGTAGTCGTCCGCCCGCTCGGGGTCGATGCCGACCCGCCGAATGAGGTCGCGGGCACGGTCGTGTGCCTGTTCGGGTGGCGTATTCGGTTCGTGACGGAGGATGGCCTCGACGATTTGGTCGCCGACTTTGTACACCGGATTGAGCGCGTTCATCGCACTCTGTGGAATGAGTGCGATATTCCGCCATCGAATATCACGGATTTGTTGATTATCCAACTGCGCGAGGTCGGTCATCCCGTCCCCGCGAACCGGATACTGGTCGCCGTCGATGATTTCCCGACGAGCGTTCCCGTCCTCGTCCTCCCAATCGGGGAGGGTGCCGTCGAACCAGATTTCGCCGCTCTCGATGTACCCGTTCGAGTCGAGCAGGTGCATGAGCGACTTCGACAGCGTGGTTTTTCCACACCCTGATTCACCGACGAGACCGTACGTCTCGCCGTGTTCGATGCTAAAGCTGACGCCATCGACGGCGTGAACTTGCTTGTCCCCGGCGTCGTAGCGAACGGATAGATCGTTGACTTCTAGCAGTGACATGATTTATTCCTGTGGATTGGCGAGGTCCTCCACCGAGAATCCGATGAAGTAGAACGCGGCCGCGATGGACGTAATCGCCAGTCCAGGCGGGATAAGCCACCACGGTGCGTCGAAGATGTGATTGGTCGCTTTGACGTTCTCGATCATCATTCCCCACGAGTTGGTGTCGAAGGGGGCCAAGCCCAGATATGCGAGCGACGCCTGTGCGAGAATCGCGCCTGCCGCGTCCTGTGCGAGGAACACGAACGCGAGCGGAATGACGTTCGGCAGGATATGTCGGAACACGATTCGCGTGTCGCTTGCGCCCGCGACGCGTGCCGACTCGACGTACGCCCGTTCTTTGAGCGACAACGTCTCTCCACGAACGAGGATACAGTTGTTGAGCCACGACGTGATGGCGATGCCGAAGATGATGTTCGTCGTGTTGATACCGCGAATGGCGACGAGGACGATGAGGAACGGAAGGAACGGCATTCCGTACATCACGTCCACGATACGCTGAATGGTCTCGTCGATCCACGTGTCGCCGTAAAATCCACTGATGAGACCGAGCGGAACGCCGATGAGACTGGATATCAGACCAGCGGCAAAGCCGATGTAGAGTGCGTCTTTTGCGGCGTACACCAGCAGTGTCAGAACACCTTGTCCCTCGTCGTTGGTCCCGAGTGGGGCGAAAAACGGGTCGCCGAACGCCGGTGGATACGGTAACTGGTTCTTCTGCTGAAGCGAGATGCGAGCATATTGGTCAGTGCCGATGAACGCCCGCCAATCGAGCGTATGTGGGGCGAACACCGACGGGAAAAGCGCCCACAGGATGTACATGACGAGGATGATGAGTCCGATGACACCCATCTTGTGGTGCGTGTACCGACTCCACCCTCGTCGGAAGCGTTCGATTCGCGGTTCCCATCGCTCTTTGAGCGTGTTCGTCGTCGAAGCGTTTTCGGATTGTGTTGACATTCGTTACTTCCCTCCGAACTTGATTCGCGGGTCGAGGAAGGTGTATGCGACGTCCGTAAACAGTCGCATCGTGATGATGAGTATGGCAGTCATGAAGAATGTCGCCTGCGCGATCGGGTAATCCTGTGCCTGGACTGCTGTCACGATCAATTTCCCGATTCCGGGCCAGCTGAACACCTGCTCGATGATGACGCTCCCGTCCACGAGGAACGCGAGGCCGACGATAGCCTGGGTTGCGACCGGAATCAACGCGTTTCGGGCCGCGTGTTTCATCATCACGGTGCGCTCGTTGAGGCCCTTGGCTCGCGCGAGGAACACGTAGTCCTCCCCGGTGACGTTGTTCATCGACGGTCGCATAACGAGCATGGACCCGACCCATCCCACGAACGCGATGCTCAACAGCGGCAGTGCGATATGTTGTAAGATACTGGACATCGCCAACGTGGGCGTCCAGTCCGAGATCCCGAACTGATCGACCATGAACGCGCTCTGGAGCCAGCCCAACTTGTAGTTGAACAGCCAGATGAACAGCCATGCGATCCAGAACGAGGGCATGGAGTACATCAGGAGTCCGGACGTGTAGATGGATTTGTCCTTGTTGCTTCCTCGCCACCAACCCAGATACATGCCGATGAGTGGGCCGACGGTGTACGCGATGATGAACGCGGCTCCGAACAGGATGATCGTTCGCGGGAAGCGTCGAATGATGACGTCCCAGACGGCGACGTGCTTGGTCGGCGACCGACCGAAGTTCCCCATCTGATAGTTGACCATGAAGTCGATATACTGCTTCCACTGCGGTTCGTTCATTCCCCACTGTTGTCTGATTCGCTCGATCTGCGCCGGTTTCATTTTCGGCGTAATCATGCTCGAAATGAACGAGCCCGGCATGCTGTGAATGAGCACGAACAGAATCGTCATTATGACGAGTAGCGTCAGGTAGGAGACGACCAACCGCTTTCCGAGATAGCGGGTGCTGATTCTTGTCAAACTCTATCCTCCGTCGATTTCCGTGTACTGATTACCATATCGTTTACTCTTGCGTATCCATGCCATGCATGGCATACGTTCATTATTAATGTGGTGATTTTCGTGTCGCTCACGCAGTAAATTCAACCACCAGTTCCCCCTGCAGTACCGTGAAAAAACCCTCATCGAAAGGGTTCGTAGCCGTGGTTACTTCTTCAGGTTCTCTTTCAGGTAGATGCTACTGTACTCCGCGTCCCAGTTCGCATAGCCGGGGTCGACGATGTTCGAAACGACGCCGGCGAACTTCGCCGAGTTGATCGGCCAACGGTATTTCGAGTAGGACTGAACCATGTACGGCATGTCGAAGTATATCTTCTCCATCGCCTTCGCGTACTTCTTGGACCGTTTCTTCGGGTCGGTTTCCGCGTACGCGTCCTCGAGAAGCTTGTCGGAACTGCCGCCTGCGACGCCGTACCCGGTGGAGTTGTAAGCGAACTTGTCGGTGTCTCCTCCGGCGTTTCCGGAGTAGAAGAACGCGTGAAGCGACGTTCCGTACGGGCTGGTTCCGCTCCATCCCATGGGGTACACGTCGAACTCCTCTTTCTTGTACACCTTCCCCGACATGGTGTTGAAGGAGATGGGTTTGGTTTCGGCGGGGATGCCGAGTTGGTGCAGGTTCTTCTTCCATCGGTTGATCGCTTTCGCCGTTTTCGGCTGTTCACCCGGCGGGTCGATGAAGAGGGTGACGCCACCCTTCCCCATCATCTCCGAGACGGTCTTGCCGTCGACGCGGAGCTCCTTGTCGACATTGACGTCCGACTTCTTGAGGATGTCCGATTCCACGGAGTCGAACGTGTACTTGTACTTCGCTTTCGACTGGCTTGCCTTGACGTCGGAGAACGATCCGGGGTACTTCTTCCCGACGAAGGTCCCTTTCGACCCGTCGATGACTTTGCCGTCGGTCAGGAACTTGCGAACGCCCTTCACGTCGGGCTTTTTGCCTTTCTCGGCACGGAAGTCGAACGCGTTGGTTCGTGGGTCGGTGAGTAGGTCGCCGCCGAACACGGTCTCGGGGCGGACACCTTTGTACCCCGGCGACTGGGCGTAGTCGCCCTTGATGTCGTAGCCACCGTGGAGCGTCGTCGTCCAGTAGTAGTCGTCGAACATGAACGACATCGCCTGTCGGAACGCCACGTCGTCGAGCGGGGAGCGACGGCAGTTGAAACCACAGTAGGAGAACCCGCTGTCGTACCCCTTGACGAGGTCGAGACCGTCCTTTTTCTTGACGTTCTTGATCTTCGCGGACTCCATGCTCCCGTAGTGGGTGTCGATTTTGTCGTTCAGGAACGCTTGGGTCATCGCCGCCGTTCCGCCGTACACCTTGAAGTTCACGCCGTCGAGGAACGGTCCGCCGTGAATGAGCGTCTTGCTCTTTTTCTTCCAGTCGAGTTTGTTGAGCGCGTACTCGTTCTCGATGTAATCGCGACGGAACTTGATCTGCATCGAGGTGTCGGCGATTCCACTTGACGAGTTTACCCGGCCCGGTCCCGACGGGACCCTCGTCGTTCTCCTTCATCGGGTCGTAGTTCTTGTAATCGACGCCCTCCCACTTGTGCTTGGGAATGATAGGTGCGCCGCCGACGACGTCCGCGTCCCACGTCCCGACTTGCTGGGACAGTTTGATGTGGAAGTCCCAGTCGTTTTTCGCTTCCTCGATCTTCTCGTAGTAGTCCGAGACCGTGATCTGACCGGGTTGGTTGTCGAGTTGGAACTGGTAGGAGTACAGGATGTCCTCCATCTTGAACTTCTCGCCGTCGTTCCATTTCAGACCGTCTTTCCGAGCTTTGACGTAAACGTCCGGTTTCTCCTTGTCGGCGTTTTTGATCGTCCAGTCCGTGAAAACCTCCGGTTTGATCTCGAAAGTGACGGGGTCCTGAGCGACACCATAATCGTACACTGGTGAGAGTGCGACCGCGGAATACACACTGCCGGACAGCATGACGTTCGGGCTGTCCGGTGCCGTATCCATTCCGTATCGGAGCGTCCCACCCGGTTTGATATCGTCCGGAGAAAGGGTGTTCTGACTCGGCTTCTTCGTTTCCGTGTCAGTTGTATCACCACCACCATCCTTGCTACTGGAGGAAGTGTTCTTGCTGTCCGCATTATTACCGGAACAACCTGCAAGGGAGAGAGCAACAGCACCGGCCCCACTCGCCTTCAGAAACGTCCTTCGGCTATCATCAGCACCACTTCGGTTGCGTCGCCGTGGCATACCAAAGACTTGTAGAAGATGTATTTAAAGTTACTGCTTGGGAGAAGCTTTTAGTTCCTATAGCATCATACAATTAATCCACAGCTAGAAACTAACAAACGTGTTTTGTTCGACACCCTGGTAAATTTGTGAGAATATTATCGTTCCGCGTCCACTTCTCGGGCTAACATTCCGTAGTAAATCGTCCCGGCAACTGCCATCGTCGCTAACAGGAAATAAGATTGAAAGGAGAGCGCTCCGGGATGGCTCCGGGCCCATGCGAGGCTAAACGCGGACCAGAGAGTAGCGAGGAAAAATCCGATGGTCAGTAACCACAATCCCTCCGACCGTCGGCCGGAGCGAAAGACGGGGATTGCGATTACCATCACGACCCCCGCCATCACTGCCAGCACGCTACGCGTCCCTAGCATCATCGTGTCAACTGGGAACGAATAGGGTATAAATCGCCCGCTTCGTCCCGGCGGTTTACTCGATATCGAGCGCGGAGAGGAGGGTCGTTGCCGCCGCGTGTGACGACCCCGGACCGCGTGCAGTGAGCAAGTCGCCGTCGGTTCGAACGCTTGTTTCGTCGTCAAGTTCCGCGTCCCACGCTCCGCCCGCCGCTTTCACCTCGTCCTCGACCCAGTACGGTAGTTTCCGACCATCCGGCATACGGTCGTTGTCGTCGACGATTCCCTCCTCCCATTCGTTCGGGAATCCGGTAACGTCGCGTCCGTCCACGAGGAATCCACCGTCGCTATCGCGGGTGAACGCCAGCAGACCGACGGCGTGACAGACGACGAGTGCTTTCTTGTCGCCTGTTTCGACCGCATCGCGGAGCAGTTTCCGAGCATGCCGGTCCTGATTTACGTCCCACTCGGTGCCGTGCCCGCCGGGGAAGACGACGGCGTCGTACTCCTCGACGCTCGTCGTCGCCAATGGAATCGGATTCTGTAATCGAGGGTCGGTTTCGTCCGCTTCTCGAACCCGTTCGGCAGTTTCCTCGCCGACGTTCTCGGGGTCGACGGAACGTTCGTCCACGACAGGTTTTCCGCCGCTCGGCGTCGTGACCGTTATCTCGACCCCTGCCTCGTCCAACGTTTGTAGCGGTTCGATACATTCCTCTCCCCAGTACCCCTCTTCGCTGACCACGAACAGTGCGGATGCCATGGACACATCTATCGGGGCAACGGGGATAAGTCGGATGGCATCGGCCGATTTTGAGGGAAAAAGGAACGGCTCGATGAAAGACGAGTCGTGTGAAAATCGCGGGAGGTAGAGTTGAACCACGGTCGTTCCGCTTCGCTACACTTCCAGATTCAAATCTACTCCGCAGGTTCATGCAATCCCGACGACAGCGGCAAGACTCTACCCGTCATTCGGAAGTTGAGGTCTAAAGTAAAATAGCGGGAGGTAGATTTGAACTACCGATCTGCGGGTTATGAGCCCGCCGGAATCTCCTGGCTATCCCATCCCGCTATCAGTTCATACTGCCGTCCGGTAGTTAAGGGTTGTGATTAAGAAATAACTGGTCGATGAAAGAAAGTCGTGTGAAAACGGCGGGAGGTAGAGTTCGAACCACGGTCGTTCCGCTTCGCTACACTTCCAGATTCAAATCGACTCCGCAGGATCATGCAATCCCGACGACAGCGGCAAGACTCTGCCCGTCATTCGGGAGTTGAGGTCTAAAGTAAAATAGCGGGAGGTAGATTTGAACTACCGATCTGCGGGTTATGAGCCCGCCGGAATCTCCTGGCTATCCCATCCCGCTATCAGTTCATACTGCCGTCCAGTGGTTAAGGGTTGTGATTCGGCCGCCGTGTGTGGGTTTGTGCCGCGATCGTATACGGCACAAAAATATATCTATTGATCGACACAACCGCAAGAAGTATATCATTGCAGTGCTCCGAATGAGCCAGTATGGAGTTTGTGCTCGTCGCGTTCTGGCTGGTGATATACTACGCACTCGCGCTTGCCGGACTTCCGATCACAGCCGCGCTCTTTCAAGGGTTTCCCGACCGTGGGGCGACGTTCGCCCTTCCGGCGAGTCTCGTCGTGGTGACGGTCGTCACCTATTGGCTCGGCCAGTTCGCGTTTACGAGCGCCACCGTCGTCGTCGCAATCGTCGCGCTCGCCGCCCTGTCGCTGGCACTGACACGGCACGACCTCGACCTCGATTTGGAGGGCTACACGGAAGCGATGGTCGTCTTCACGGCCGCGTTCTGTTTTCTCGTCGTCGTCCGAGCTATCGACCCGGGCATCATCGCAACGGGAGGCGAGAAGTTCCTCGACTTCGGACTGTTACAGTCGCTCATGCGAACCCCGAAGCTCCCACCCGAGGATATGTGGTTCGCGGGAAAATCGATTCAGTACTACTACGGCGGCCATCTCATCGCCGCGATTCTGACGAAACTTACCGGGACACTCCCCCGCTACAGCTACAACCTCGCTCTCGCCGGGTTTTACGGGATGCTCATCACAGCAGCATACGGACTTGCAAGCGCAATCGCCGACCAGCAGGGAATTCCCCGGCGCTTCGCTGGCATCTCTGCGAGCTTTTTCGTCGGCTTTGCCGGTAATCTCTACACCCCTATGCGTCTGCTCGCAGGAACTCTTCCAGGGTGGGTGCTCGATGCGATCGCGAAACCGCTGGAGATGAACCCGTCCGCGACTTCCAATTTCGCCGGGCGACTTTTACTACTGGGACGCCAGCCGCGTCATGGTCGGCACGATAAACGAGTTCCCTTTCTTCGCCTATCTGAACGGCGACCTTCACGCCCACATGATGGGACAGCCGTTTCTGTTGTTCGTCGCCGCGCTCGGCTATACGATATATCGTTCCGATACGCGATGGCGGCGCGTTCTCGTCTTCGGCGCAGTTCCCCCCGTGGTCGGCTTCGTCAGCACCGTCAGTTTCTGGAGTTTCCCGACCGCACTCGGCGTCGTCTGGCTGTCACTCGTGTTCGCCGAGCGACATCCGGCGAGGCTCGTTCCGAGAGGTGAGCGACTGCTCGCGGTCGGCGAGGGGTCACGGTTCGCGGACGAACTCGTCAAAATCGTACTTTCGTTGTTCATCACCGCCGCCGTCGGTGGCCTCGCCTTCGTGTGGGCGGCACCGTTTATCGTCAACGTACTCCTCGGGGCCGCGGGTGCACGCGGGCTCGGCTTCTTACCCGATAGGAGTAGCGCCGTCGAGTTGCTCATCGTTCACGGCGTGTTCCTCTGTCTGTTCGCGCTGTACCTCGGAACGAACGCTCGATGGGAGCGCAGGGATACGACACTCGTGGGTATTTTCGGTCTTCTGCTGGCCCTTCTGAGTTGGAAAGCTGGGGTCGCGGCGCTGTTCTTGGTCGCCCCGCTTCTCGTCGGTGGCTGGTTGCTCCTCCGCTCGGACACCGGACTCGGGTTCGAGACGGTGCTATTGGTGGCCGGAGCGGGACTCATCTTGCTCGTCGAGTTCGTCTACGTACACGACAACGCCATCGCGGGTCGGTTCAACACGGTGTTCAAAGTGTACATGCAGTTGTGGGTTCTCTGGGGGGTCGCCGCTGGCGTCGCATTGACGCGGTTGTTGGAAGTCGTGATTCCGACCACTGTGGGCGATTCCTCACGTGTCTCCCGACCCGAAACCCCACGAGTACGACAACAGGTGGTTGCAGTCTGTGCGACGGTTCTCGTTCTGGTCGCATCCGTGTACGGCGTGTTGGCGCTGACCGAGCACGTGACGACGGACGATCCGATCCACCGAACGGACGACCCGTCGCTCGACGGTTTGGCGTTCGTCCAAACGTTCCACCCCGGTGAAGCCGGTGCCATCGAATGGCTCGATGCGAGAACGGGACGACCGCACATCGTCTCCGCACCCGGAAAGCCCTACGCGTGGGGAAGTCCGGCATCGTCGCTAACGGGTGTGCCAACCGTCGTCGGCTGGTATCAGGAGCGGGCGTATCGCGGCGACGGTCCCTACGAAGCTCGAAAACACGACGTCGAACTGATTTTCGCCCCGGAAACGGCAGGGGAAACCCGCGCACGAAAGCTCGAACGATACGATGTCCGATACATCTACTATGGACCACGGGAACGGGAGCGATACGGTCGAACATCGTTCGAACAGTTCCCCGGAGTTCACCACGTGTATCGCACCGGGTCGGTAACGATTTTCCGCGTGAATCAAACGGTCATCGAACGGCAGGCCGCGAAAACGAGATAATCAACGGAGTCGAGTTAATCGAGCGAGAGACCCGGATGCCAGCGGTCCACACCTGCTTCCGCCTTCAGTTCGTCCATTCGAGCGAGTAGCTTCACCGCGAGACTCGCCGTCTCCGCCGCACGGTGTTCCCCTTCGGTTCTGAACTCCCCCGTCTCCCGGTTCGCGTACACCGAACAAACGGCACCCGCACGGAGACCGTAGACGTTCGCAATCGTCAGAATCGCGCTCGCTTCCATCTCGATGTTCTTCACGTTCGCGTCCTTCAGGTGCGAGACGAGTTCGTCGGCACCCTCCGCGAGGAACCCCTCGAATCCGGGGCGACCCTGCCCCGCGTAGAAACTGTCGGCGCTCATCGTGATACCGGTATGATAGTCGTAGTCCAATCGTTCCGCGGCCGCGACCAGCGCCGCGACGACTTCGTAATCCGCGACTGCCGGATAATCCTCCCGAACGTACTCGTCGCTCGTCCCCTCCTGTCGAACCCCGCCGGTCGTGATGACGAGGTCGCCGACGTTCATCTCGGGTTGAATCGCACCGCATGACCCCACTCGAATGAACGTGTCCGCGCCGATTCGCGCCAGTTCCTCGACCGCGATAGCGGCCGACGGGCTGCCGATACCCGTCGAAGTCACGCTGATGGGGGCATCGTCGTACATCCCCGTCACGGTTCGGTACTCGCGGTGGAACGCTTTTTCGTCCGCCGAGTCCCAGAACTGCGTTATCTTCTCGACGCGCTCGGGGTTGCCGGGTAGGAGAACGGCGTTCGCAACGTCGTCCTCGCCGACTTCGATGTGGTACTGTACCTCCGCGTTCGGGTCTTCGCTGTCGTCCATATCTCTCACGTTCGCCGCCGTCAAAATAGGTGCTTCGCGTTTCGGACGTCGAGTGACCGTCTCAGTCCAGCATCTCCTCGGTAATCGTGTCCGGAAGCAGTTCCCCGAGGGTGTACTTCCGAACGTCGTCGCCATGGTCACAGACGACCACGAAATCGTCGTCACAGAACTCGGCGAGCGTCTGTCTGCACATCCCGCAAGGCGTTACGCCGTCCCGTCGCGCGGAACTCACCGCGAGGCGGTCGAACTCCCGGTGGCCGGATTTTATCGCCTCGGCGAAGGCGACTTCCTCCGCGTGAAGCGAGTTGCTGAAGTTCGCGTTTTCGATGTTACAGCCGACGTAGACGGTTCCGTCAGCGGTTTTGAGCGCCGCGCCGACCGGATACTCCGAGTACGGGACGTGTGCGCGTTCCTGAATCTCGCGTGCCCGCTCGATGAGTTCGTCCATACACGACACGTGCGTGACGACGGTTCAAATAAGACGCGAAGGCGATTTGGAGGCTGTTTATCGACGGATTTGGACCGTTCCAAACGTTCAAATACCATTACGGAACCAGAACCGCCGTGTTTCGCCGACTGCTGGTTTCGTTCGTCCGAATCCTACTGTCTGCAGAATGCCGGAACGTCCACCAGCGACCGGTCTTCCCGCTGGAGGAATCGAGAAAACGAATCGACAACCAGCAGAAACGAATCGTCGTGACGGACCGTCCGCCGCCCTACTCCTCACCGGAGTCGTAGGGCTCGCCTGCGGCGTCCGGGGTTCGCGTGTGTCCCACGAACACCAGAACGATGATGACCGTCACGTACGGAATGATTCCGATGAGTTCCCGTGGGACGTTGAAGCCGACCTGTTGGAGTCGCAACTGAAGCGCGTCGAGGCTGGCGAACAGGAACGACGCGCCGAACGCGCCGAGCGGGTTGTAGTTCCCGAACAGGTAGGCGGTGATGCCGATCCAGCCACGGCCGTTGACCATCGTGGTGCCGCTACCGTTGAACAGCCCCGCCTGTCCGAGCGAGAGCCCTGCACCGCCGATTCCGGCGAGGATACCCGAGATGAGGACGCTCGCGTAGCGGACGCGGTGAACGTCCACGCCGACCGTGTCGAGCGCCATCGGGTTCTCCCCGCTGGCTTTCACCCACTGGCCGAACGCCGTCTCGTTCAGGACGGCCCACGTCAGCGGAACGGCGATGAGGAGCATGTACACCGTCGGGTTCGCGTTGAACAGCACCGGCCCGATGACGGGTATCTTCGCGAGGAGCGGGATGCGCCAGTTCGTTATCGTCCCGACGCTCGGACTGTTGATGCCGCCCCAGAGAATCTTGCTCGCGAACGGTGCGAGACCCAGCGCGATGAGCCACACCGCGAGTCCGGCGATGATCTGGTCGGCCTTGAACTCGATACAGACGACGGCGAACAGGAGAGCGAGGAGTCCGCTCGCCACGACCGCGGCGAAGAAGCCGAGCCAGAGGGTCGTCTGTGTCGCGCCTCCCGACCCGGCGAGCGCGTCGGCGACGGCGACGCCGGTGAACGCCGAGATGATGAGGTGGCCTTCGAGTCCGATGTTGATGACGCCGCTTTTCTCGGCGAAGATGCCACCGAGCGCGGCGAATCCGATGGGTACCGTGGCACGAAGTGCGGCACTCGCATAGCTCGCGTCGATAGTGCCGACGATTTTACCGATGACGCTGTTCGGGAACAGGAATCCCACGACGCCGATGACTGCTGCGAGTGACGACGGCCCAAAGGACCATCCGAACGCGTCTATTCATCGCCCTCACCTCCGTCGACTCGGGAACCGCCATCCGCGGCGACGGCACCCGACGGTTTCGGCGTCGTCACCCGTTTACCGATCATCCGGAAGAACTCCGGCATGGCGACGAACAGGATGATGAGTCCGCGCAGGACGCCGACGAGCTGTTTCGGGACGCCGAGCGCGAAGTCGATGGTGATACTTCCGCTTTTGAGCATCCCGAACAGGAGCGCGGCCAGCGGAACGCCGAGCGGGTTGTTACCCGCCAGAATCGTCACCGTGATGCCGTCGAACCCGTAGGACGGAACGCCCTGTTGCCACCGCCCCAGAACCATGAGGACGTAAACCGTCCCGGCGATTCCGGCGACGGCACCGGAGAGCGCCATGCTGGAAACCATCGTTCGTTTCGCGTCCACACCGCCGTATTCGGCGGCCTCCGGTTGAATGCCGCTCGTTCTGAGGTCGTACCCGAACGCCGTTCGGTGGAAGAACAGATACGTACCGACCGCGAGAACGAGCGCGCCGATGAGGACGAGGATGGAGAACGACGCCTGACTCGGGAATACGATGGGCGACAGCACTGCCGCGCTCGGCATCGGACGAGTTTCGACGGTCTGACTCGCCGGGTTCTTGAAATACTCCGAGACGAGAACGAACGCGATACCCGTGGCGATGAAGTTGAGCATGATGGTCGTGATGACCTCGTTCGCGTCCGCGTACGCCTTCATCGCACCCGGTATCGCGCCGTATATTCCACCGACGAGCGCCCCGGCCAGCAGGCCGAGTGGGATGAGGATGATACTGCCGACGAGTCCAGCGGGGACGTACGGTGCAACCCACAGCACGGACAGTGCCGAACCGAGTCCACCGAGGACGAGTTGCCCTTGCGTTCCGATGTTGAACATCCCCGCCCGAAACGCGATGGCGGCGGCCAGTCCGGCGAGCAGGAGTATGCTCGTCTGTCGCAACGTCACCGCGAGGCTGAACTTGTCGAGGACGAAGTCCGGCGGGAACAGGGTGGACGTCTGTGGATTGGCGAACGACCCCACGAAGAGGTACTTGTACACTTGAATCGGGTTGTAACAGAACGACCCCGGAATCGGGAACTGAATCCCCCAGCCACCGGTTCCCGGAATCGTGATGAGGACTTGGCGTGCGAGGAACGGGTCCGAACAGGTCGCGGCCCACCCCGAAAAGAGGATGACGAACCCGCCGACGATTATCGACATGACGAGTGCCGCGAAGCTGATGAGAACCCGCTCGAAGGCGGACGCTTCGACGAGTCGGTTGAGACCTTTTTCCGCTTGGTCCCGCCACGGACTCACTGGGCTTCACCTCTGAGGCTGGGTGTGGCATCCGGATGCTCGCCCGCCATCAGCAGGCCGAGTTCCTCTTCGGTTACGCGGTCCGGGTCGACGACGTCCATGATGGTTCCTTCGTACATGACTGCGAGTCGGTCCGAGAGCTGTTGCACTTCGTCGAGTTTCGAGGAGACGAGGACGATGGCTTTCCCGTCCGCGCGCAGGTCGAGCAGTCGGTCGTGGATGAACTCGATACTGCCGACGTCCACGCCGCGTGTCGGGTGTGCGGCGACGACGAGCGACGGGTCACGAGCGAACTCCCGGCCGACGATGAACTTCTGTTGATTTCCACCGGAGAGTGATTCCGCCGACGCGTCGGCGTTGGGGGGTCGCACGTCGTACTCCTCGATGATGTCCTCCGCGTGTGTTCGTGTTCCGTCCCAGTCGATTCGGCCGTCGTGTGCGTACGGTTCCGAATGCTGACTCCCGAGGAGGGCGTTCTCCACGAGGTCGAACTCCATGACGAGACCACGAACTTGCCGGTCCTCGGGGATGTAGGCCATCCCGGCGTCGATTCGCTCCCGGCGGGACATCCCCGTCACGTCCCGTCCGTTGAACGAAATCGCGCCCTCGTCCGGCGACCGAAGACCGGTGATGGCCTCGATGAGTTCGGACTGTCCGTTCCCATCGACGCCAGCGATGCCGAACACTTCCCCCTCCCGGGCGACGACATCGACGCCGGACACCTGCTCGACGTCGCGTTCGTCCGTGATTCGAAGCCCCGACACGTTGAGCATCACGTCGCCGGGGTTTGCCGGTTCCTTGTCCGTTTCGAGGAGCACTTCGCGCCCGACCATGAGTTCCGCGAGTTCCTCGCGGTTTGTGGTGTCGGTATCGACCGAGCCGACGTTCTCCCCGTCGCGGAGGACGGTAATCTGGTCGGCGGCGTGCATCGCCTCGCCGAGTTTGTGCGTGATGAAGATGATGCTCTTGCCCTGTGCCGTGAGTTCGTCGAGCACCGAGAGCAGGTCCTCGATTTCCTGTGGCGTGAGCACCGCCGTCGGCTCGTCCAAAATGAGGACGTCCGCACCCCGATACAGTGCTTTCAGGATTTCGACGCGCTGTTGCACGCCGACGCTTACGTCTTCGACGAGCGCGTTCGGGTCCACGTCGAACCCGTACTGCTCGCTTAGTTCTCGCACCTCGCGTTCGGCGCGAGTTCTGTCCATCGCCAATCCACCCCACTTTCGAGGTTCGTTGCCGAGAACGATGTTTTCCGTAATCGTGAGGGTATCGACCAGCATGAAATGCTGGTGAATCATGCCGATTCCGTTGTCGATAGCGTCACGCGGCGAGTCGAACTCCTGTGGCGTGCCGTCGATGACGACGCGTCCCTCGGTGGGTTCGTACAGTCCGTAGAGGACGTTCATCAGCGTCGTCTTCCCGGCTCCGTTCTCCCCTAAAAGTGCGTGAATCGACCCCGGTTCTATCGTCAGATCGACGTTGTCGTTTGCGACGACACCCGGGAATCGCTTCGTAATGCCGTCGAGATGTACCGCCCGGCTCATTCTAATTCTGGATTTCCGTCCTACTTGTTTAAGCGCGCGGGTTTGCGCTTACTGCTTCGGTTTCGTCGGGACTTCGATGTCGCCGTCGATGATGGATTTGCGCGACTGTTCGACCTTGTCCTTCACGTCTTGCGGGATTTTCGAACCGAGGTCGGCGCCGTACACCGCCTCGATACCGCCCTCTTTCAGGCCGAGGGTGTTGACTTCGCCGCCCTTGAATTTCCCGTTTATCTCGTGTTTCGTGGAGCGGTAGACTGCCTCGTCCACCTTCTTCACCATGCTGGCGAGGATGACGTTACTGAACTTCGCCGTCCCCTTCGCCTTCGACTGGTCGCTGTCCACGCCGATGGCGAACCGGCCCTTCTGGTTGGCCGCCTTGAACACACCCGTTCCGGTGCCGCCCGCCGCGTGGTAGACGATGTCAGCGCCGTTCTCGTACATCGAGAGCGCCGCTTCCTTCCCCTTGACGGGGTCGCTGTACGTGCCGGCGTAGGCGGTTTTGACCTCGATATCCTCGCTCGCGTGTGCGACACCGGCCTTGTAGCCGGCCTCGAACTTCTTGATGAGCGGCACTTCCTTGCCACCGACGAAGCCGACGGTCTTCTCCCCGGACTTGGTCGAGCTTTTGCCCGCGCTGAAGTCCATCTGGGTCAACTGTCCCGCGAGGTGACCGACGAGGAACGACCCCTGTTGTTCCTTGAACACGTAGTTCGCGACGTTCTTGACGAGGTCGCCGTTGCTCTTCTCCGCCACGCTGTCCACGAGCATGAAGTCCTGGTCGGGGTACTGTCCCGCGTTCTTGACGAGGGAGTTCGTCTGGACGTAGCCGATACAGCAGATGAGGTCGTAATCCGGACTGCTGGATTGGGCGAACTGTCGCTGGAGGTTCTCCACGTCGCTCGGGGAGTCGGGCTCCGCGTTCTGGTACTGAACGCTGAACTCCTGTTTTGCCTGTTCGATACCCTTGTGGGCCATGTCGTTGAACGAGTTGTCCCCGAGGCCGCCCGTCGCGTAGACCATCCCGACGTTGGTGTCCTTGCCGCCGTCGGAACCGCCCTTGTCGGTCCCCTTCGTCGAGGACGTGCCGTCACCGTTTCCGCCGTCGGAGCTGGTGCCGCCTCCGTTACCGTCCCCTCCGCTGTCACTGGGGCTACTGATACAACCAGCGAGTCCAGCGATACCGACGGTACCGCCTATCTTCATCACTGTTCGTCGCCGTTTGTCAATGTTCGTCATCTATGAGTAATCAGTCCAGTGATTTGTGATAAACGCGTCGCTTCACGTGTGAAAACGTGGAAAATAATCGAAAGACCGCCGCCGCCAGCTACTTTTTTCCACTCGATACGGCGTTCGTTACGAGATTCTTCGTTCGGTCGACGAGGTCGTCCACGTCGTCGCTTTCGGCGTAAATTCTGACGTACGGCTCGGTGCCGCTCGGTCGAACGAGCACCCACGACCCGTCCGAAAGCTCCGCCCGAACGCCGTGCTCCGTCTCGACGGTTGCCTCGGGGAACCCCTCGGGAATCGCCGTCTCGACCCGTTCCATCGTTTCCGTCTTCGCGTCGTCGGGACAATCGACGCTCACTTTTCGATACGGGCGCTCGGTTACCTCGGAGCGAAGCGGTTCGATACCGCCGGCGTCCGCGATGAGTCGGGAGAGCACCGCCGCGCTCACGACGCCGTCTATCCACCCGCCGAACCCGGTATGGATGTGTTTCCACGGTTCGGCGGCGAACACGACTTCGGTGTCCTCGTCGCCGTCCGCGAGCGCCGATGCGATACCTTCGTGAAGCGACCCGAGTCGAACGCGTTCGACTCGCCCCCCGGCGTCCCGAACCCGTTCGTCGATTCGGGCCGAGGCGTTCGGTGTCGTCACGACGACCGGGTCCGCCGCGTCGCTGTCACGCGTGTAGTGTTCCGCGAGGATGGCGACGATGGTGTCCTCGTGGACGACTTCGCCGTCCGCGTTGACGACGACGATTCGGTCCGAGTCCCCGTCGTGGGCGAGTCCGAACTCGAAATCGCCGTCGGCGACGAACGAACACAGGTCGGTCAGCGTCTCCGGCGTCGGCTTGCTCGGTCGGCCGGGGAAATGTCCGTCCACGTTCGCGTTGAGCGAGATGACCTGGGCACCCAGCGCTCGGAGGACTTGGGGTGTCGCCACGCTTCCCATCCCGTTGCCACAATCGACGGCGACGCGGACGCCGTTCAGGGGTGCACCGTACTCCCGGGCGTACTCCATGACCGCCTTCCGATACGTGTGGAGTACGTCCTCGTTGGTGCTTTCGCCCCACTCGTCCCACGGTTTGGGCGGCAGGTCGTCTTCGACGCCGGTTTCCACCGCACGCTCGGCGGTACGGTCGTACTCCTGCCCGTCGTCGAACAGTTTGATGCCGTTGTCGGTCGAGGGGTTGTGGCTCGCCGTCAGCATGACCCCGCGGCGACCTTGCGATGCGAATGCGAGCGCAGGCGTCGGAAGTCGGCCCGCACGGCGAACTGTCGCCCCGGCACTTTCCAACCCTGCTTCCATCGCGGCGGCCAGTGCGGCACCGGTTTCGCGTCCGTCGCGGGCGACGACGAACTCCTCGCCCTGTCGTCCTGCGGCCCGCCCGACGGCGAGCGCGAGTTCGGGTGTCACCCGCTCGACGACATCACCACGGATACCCGCAGTTCCGAACAAGTTCATACGAGAGGCTTCGTACCCTGGTACTTAGGTTCTCACGATTCCATCTCTCCCGGGGTTCTCACGACGTCCCCAATAACGATATGCCGACCACCGTCGTAGACGTTGACATGAACCTGCCGAAACTGACGACGCCGAACGGATTGTTCGATTATCTCATCGGGACGATCATCATCCTCGCGGCGCTCGCGGGAATCTACATCGTGGCGGTGATGACCGGCGTCATCGCTCCGTGGTTCTGAAGGCGCGAAAAAAAGTCTACAGTTCGACGCCGCTCGGGATGAGACTGTGCTGGCGCAGTAGGTTGCCAGCGTCGTTGTAGACGAGAAACGTACTCTTGTCGTATTCGACCACGTGGTCGCCGTTGATTGCGATATCGACGTGATAGCGACCGTCCGACTCGTCAGTTTCGTCGCCGTAGGCGCGTGCCGCGCGGATGAATCGGAGCACGTCGTCCGCGTCTTCGTTCAGTTCGAGGATGAAATCACCCGTCGTTCGATTCGTCACGCTCACGACGCCCGTCGCCGTCGGGTCGTCGAGACTGGCCTGTAGCCGAAAGGTAACGTCCGTTTCACCCGCATCGAGGAGGTTCCCCGAAGGACCGGTAAGCCGCTCCCGAAGCGTGGCGGACGGTCCCTCGAAATCGATGATTACCGTGGGTTTCTGGGGCGTCCCGTCCGCTTCGACCCAGTCGATATTTTCGACGTTCAATGTGAAATAATCGCGCCTCATTCCGTACCCCGACCTACGTTCTCGCGTCTCATGAACGTAACGCCATGCACCGAAATGGGAGTTCTCTTCTCAACGGACGGACAATCCTCGCCGACGTACTGTTCTCATCGCTGAACCTGTCCAGCCATTGATTTAAGTACTCCCACTCCAATGAGCGTGACAAGATACGTCTGTCACGCGGAGAACATCGGTAAACGGGGACGCCTGTCGGAACCGACGCGCGATGGACACTCAACAAACATGTCGGGGTTAGCGTTCAACGAACTGACCGTCCGCGTGCGCGAGTTGCGACACACGATTCGACGCACTGCCGAGATGCTTCGAGGTTCGACGGTCGTGGTCGATGACTACGACCCGGCGACACACGGCCCACTCATCACGTTCACCGGCGTTTCGGGGTACGAGGAAATCGAACGATACTGGGTGAACGCGCCGTTCGCGTTCGTCTCCGTCAACTACGACTCGACGGCGAACGAGTATCTGTATCACGTCGTCGAACCCGAACTGGACGACTTCGAGGCCGAACTGCTGGACAGGCTGTTTTCGGACCTGCGCGAGTCGCTCATCTACCGGCGAGAGATGGGCGACGAGACGGCGGAAACCGTCCTCCGCGACGAACTGCGGGAACTGCTCGAAGTGTACGGCGTCGAAGTGGACACGGCGACGTTCTTCCGGTTGTTCTACTACCTCTTTCGCTCGTTTCGCGGGTTCGGCAAACTCGACCCGCTCATCCACGACCCGCATATCGAGGACATCTCCTGTGACGGCTACGACCTCCCCATCTTCGTCTACCACGACGAGTACAACGATATCGAGACGAACATCGTCTACTCCGAGGCGGAACTCGACAGCCTCGTCGTCCGTCTCGCCCAGCAGTCGGGCCAGCACGTCAGCGTCGGGGAACCCGTCGTGGAAGCGACCCTCCCGGACGGCAGTCGTGCGGAACTCGCGCTCGGCAAGGAAGTCACGCCGCGCGGGTCGGCGTTCACCATCCGGAAGTACGCCGACGAACCGTTCACTCCCGTGGATTTGGTGAACTACGGAACGTTCAGCCTCGACCAGATGGCCTACCTCTGGCTGGCCATCGAGAACAACAAATCGCTCATCTTCGCCGGCGGGACGGCGTCCGGAAAGACCACCTCGATGAACGCGATTTCGATGTTCATCCCGCCCCGCTCGAAGGTGCTCAGCATCGAGGACACCCGCGAGTTGACGCTGTATCACGACAACTGGCTTTCGTCGGTCACCCGTGACCGGTTGGACGATGGGAACGACATCACGATGTACGACCTGCTCCGTTCGGCCCTGCGCCATCGTCCCGAGTACATCGTCGTCGGTGAGGTTCGTGGCGACGAAGCGATGACGCTGTTTCAGGCGATGAACACCGGGCACACGACCTACTCCACGATGCACGCCGACAGCGTCCAGACGGTCATCAACCGCCTCGAAAACGAACCCATCAACGTGCCGCGCGCGATGATACAGTCGCTCGACATCCTCTCCATCCAGTCGCTGACCTACGTCGGCGAGGAGCGCGTGCGGCGGAACCAAGCGCTCGCGGAAATCAACGGCATCGACCAGCGAACGGGGGACCTGGACTACACGACGGCCTTCACGTGGGAACGCGACCGACGACACGTTCCGCAAACGCGACAGCGACGTGCTGGACGAGATTCGGAGCGACCACGGCTGGACACAGTCGCGCCTGCTCGCCGAACTCCGGGACAGAAAGCTCGTCCTCCAGTATCTCCGCGAGAACGGGATTTCGGACTTCCGCCGGTTCACCGCGATGGTCAACGAATATTATGCCGACCCCGAAACCGTCGTCTCGAACGTCGAACGAACCATCGATTCGACCGTCGCGGAGTTCGACTGATGGGACTGCTGAACTACCTCCCACTCGTCTTCGCACTCGCCCTGCTCGCACCCGTTGCGCTCTCGCCCATCAACGCGACGGCATATCGGACCGTCACGCGATTTGCCCTGCTGACGTTCGGCACCTACGTCCGCGAAGGCGGGCGGCGACGGAACCGGCGCGAAGACGTTCTCCGTGCGGCACACGTCGGCGAGACGTACCGACTGTACGCGTCGAAAACGTGGGTGTACGCCACGTTGGCCGCCATCTCGGGAAGCATCCTCGGCGTCTACGTCGCCGCGTTCGTGCTGACGGTTCTCTCCGTGTCTCCGGCCACGCTCCGGAGCGAACTTCCGGCGAAGGTGGCGTTTCTCGCCAACCTCGTCGCCGTACCCTCGCTCCCTATCGGACATCTGTTCGTCCTCTTGCTGTTCAGCAGTGCGACGGTCGGCCTTCTCGGCGGTATTCTGACCTACTGGCTACGGTGGGAAATGCCGGCATACCGGGGAAACGCTCGCGCACGGACAATCGACAGCAGTCTCTCGCGAACGGTCGCGTTCACGTACGCACTTTCCCGAAGCGGAATGGGGATGCCCGCCATCATGCGGATACTGGCACGAAACCGCGACGTTTACGGTGAGGCCGCGGAGGAAATCGCCGTCGGCGTCAAAGCGATGGACCTGTTCGGTCTCGACGTGCTGACCGCCATCAAACAGATGTCGCGTCAGTCCCCGAGCGAGAAGTTCGATGATTTCGGCGAGAACGTGGCGAGCGTCCTCCAGAGCGGCCAGAGTCTCCCGGCCTACCTCGGCGAGCAGTACGAGCGCTACCAACGCGACGCGAAAGCCGAACAGGAGGCGTTTCTCGAACTGCTTTCGGTTCTCGCCGAGGGGTACGTGTCGCTGTTCGTCGTCGGCCCCCTCCTGCTCATTACGATTCTCGTCATCATGGGGCTGATGGGCGTCGCGGACACGCTCTCGTTTCTCTACCTGATGACGTATCTGCTGATTCCGCTCGGCAACGTCGGCTTCGTCGTCTACCTCGACAGCATCACCGAATCGCTCCGCATCAGTCGCGAGGACCGAGCGGCCCCCACGAACACCGTTCCGACGGTTCGACGAGTGAGCGACCCGGACGCGGGCCGGACGGTGAGCGACGGCGGAACGACGGTGTCGAACGCCGAGCGATTGCGCGCCTACGACCGGTTCGAGGGGGTTCGAACGACGATAGCCGAACCGCTCCGAACCGTGCGGGAGAACCCGGACACTCTGCTGTATCTGACGGTTCCGCTCGCCCTGCTTTCGGTGGCCGTTCGAATCCTTCCCGACCTCACCTCGGGGACGGCGACGCTCCCGTCCGTGGACGACGTCGTGATACAAGCCGCGCTGTTCGTGTTGGGGACGTACGCCGTCGTCCAGTGGCAGCGTCGCCGTCGTCTCAAAGCCATCGAGGCGGCCGTTCCCGACATGCTCGACCGACTCGCCAGCGTCAACGAGGCCGGGATGACCGTGGTCGACAGTTTCCGTCGGGTGGCGAACAGCGACCTCGGCGTGTTGAACGAGGAACTGTCGCGCATGGCGCGCGACATCGAGTGGGGAACCGACACCGCGACCGCACTCCGACGGTTCGAGGACAGAATCGACACGCCGACCGTCACGCGAGTGGTATCGCTCGTGACGAACGCGATGCACGCGAGCGGTGACATCGGACGCGTCCTCCGAATCGCGGCGGACGACGCACAGGAGTCCAAACGGCTTCAGCGCCAGCGCGAGGACGAGATGCTGACCTACCTCATCATCATCTACCTCTCGTTTTTCATCTTCCTCGTCATCATCGGAGTGCTCTCGGCTATCCTCGTCCCCGCGCTCCAGAACCTTCCGTCCGGAAACGCCGACGGAAGTCCGGTCGGCATCGGCGGCCTCGGAAACATCGATACCGTGAGTATTCACGCTTACACGGTCGTCTTCTTCCACACCGCGCTCGTCCAAGCCGTCTTCTCCGGCTTCGTCGGGGGAAAGATGGGAGAGGGGACGGTTCGGGACGGAGCGAAGCACGCGACGGTGATGCTCGCGGTCGCCTACGTCGCCTTCCTCGTCATCGAGTTCGTGGTCTTCTCGTAGGACATTTCCCTCCCGCCCCCCGAGTTCGGGTATGGAACCGACGAGCCACGACGTGCGGGCGACCTACGACCGCATCGCGGCCCACTTCGCCAAAACGCGGGAGTACGCGTGGCCGGAAGTCGAATCGTTTCTCGACGGCCGAACGGGGAAAATCGCCCTCGACCTCGGCTGTGCCAACGGCCGCCACGCCGAACTGCTCGCCGACCACGCCGACCGAGTCGTCGGCGCTGACGTGAGTGCGGGCCTCCTCGCGGAGGCCCGCGAACGCGCTACCGAGCGTGAGTTCGACCTCGATTTGGTGCAGTGTGATGCGGCACGGATTCCGCTCGCCGACGCGTCCGTCGGCCTCGCGGTGTACGTCGCCACGCTCCACCACCTGCCGACTCGCGAGGCCCGCGTCGGCAGTTTGGACGACCTCGCTCGCGTCCTCTCACCCGACGGAACCGCGCTGGTCAGCGCGTGGAGCACGGCCCACGACAAGTTCGACCGCGAGGAGGGGTTCGACACGACCGTCGATTGGACGCTTCCCGGCGGCGAGACCGTCCCGCGCTTCTATCACATCTACTCGCCCGAGGAGTTCCGCGAGGACCTCGATGCGAGTGCGTTGAAACCGCAAGACGTGTCGATTTCGAGCGGGAACTGCTATGCCGTCGTCCGCGGACGGAAACAGTAACACCCTTAAGCCGGGGTGCACAATTTGGGAGTACACTCGGATGCACGCAACCGCGTGACCGGGTATTGTACGCACCGGTTGTCTAGTGGCAGGACCTGAGCCTTCCAAGCTCAAGGCACGGGTTCAAATCCCGTCCGGTGCATTCTTCGATTATTTCCATTTCGAGCAGTCTGCCTGCTGGCCGTTGCTATCGCTCACACCCATCGGCAGTGACAACTAAACCCCTGCTCCCCATCGTTCTGCTCACACGATGACCGACCCGGACACGATTGGGACCTACGAGGCAGTTGCAGACGAGTATCAGGAACGGAACGCGGACAGAACGGGCGTCGAGGCATTGGTCGAACGGTTTCTGACGGCAGTCGAGAGGGAAACCGGCGACGCCCACACCCGAATCGCGGATATCGGCTGTGGACCGGGGTGGGAGTCGGCGACGTTCACCGACCGCGGGTATTCGGTGGTCGGCGTCGACCTCACGCCGAACTTTCTCCGGACGGCGCGGGACATCGCGCCGAGCGCCGGATTCGCGCGGATGGACATGCGCTGTCTCTCCTTCGAATCGGACTCCTTCGACGGCCTCTGGTCGTGTGCGTCGTTTCTCCACGTTCCGCGAGAAGACGCGCCCTCGACGCTGGCGGAGTTCAATCGAGTGCTCAAACCCGAGGCCATCTTCCTCCTCTCGGTCAAACACGGCGACGGGGAGATGGACGGGAACGTGTACGAGATGGACGAACGCTCGTTCACGCTCTACCGTCCCGACGAGCTAACGAAGATGGCCGAGGAGGCCGGATTCACCGTCGATTCGGTCAGCGTCGATGCCACCGAGTCGTGGGTGCAACTGCTGGCGCGTGCGTGAGCAATTCCTCTACGAGTTCTACAACAGCGCTCGCGCCAGTCCGCCAATCGTGCCGAAGACGAGCGGAATTGCGACGGCGAGCGCCGTGATTTGCCCCATCCCGACGGCCGTCCGAGCGAACCGTGGAGCGTGAGCAGAGCCGCAAAAACGACCAAGGTGAGTACGCCGAACCCGAGTCCGGCGAGGACGCCGCGTTTCCAGTTCATCGTCGGCAGGCTCACCAACGCGCCGCCGACCAGCATGCCGACCCAGTGAAACCACGCGAGCGCGAGTCCGACGACTGCGCCGACGGCGACCAACAGCAGTCGTCGAGTCGGGTCGGCGCGGAACTCGTCGAGTCGGCTCATCGGTTCCCTCCGAATTCGACGGCGACATCCCCGCGAATCTCGTGCGTCATGGGTTTGTACTTCGTATCCGCCCAGCGCTTCAGTTGGTCGTGGTAGTGGTCCGAAAAGTAGTCGCCCGAGTTGCCGCCCGGCAGGATGGCCTCCGAATCGCCTTCCATCGGACAGAGCATCCGCCAACTGCTCCCGACCGCCGATTCCTTGCGGTAGTTGTTCACGGTGTGACTCGACCCGTCTGTCGGAATCGCGGGGTAGTTCAGGAACGACTGGTCGAACGGGTGAGTGATGACTTCCGTCGTGTTGTAGTCGCCGTAGACGTGGTTATCGGACCTCGCAACCGTTTTCACTGCTCGCTTGAGCGCTCGGACCATCGTCGTCTTTCGTCCGTCGCTTCCGAACCACCGACTTCCGTGGAGATGTGCCAGCACCCAATCGCGTGGGTAATATCCTTCGTCCAACCCGGCCTCCTCGAACGTATCGGCGAGCGTCGCCTCGCGGAACGCGTCGAACCAGCGGACGAACAGCAGGGCCGCCCGCGAGTCGCGTTCCATCCGATAGTCCCAGTTCGACAGCGTCTCGACGGCCGATTCGAGTTCCGTCTTTCCCTCGTCGCCGCCTCGACCAGCGTCGGAACGAGCGATTCGGCCCGCTTGTCGAGCGTGTCGTCCTGTATTCCTTCCATCGTCGTCACGTCGATATTTCCGGATTTGGCCTTCTCGTCCAGCAGTTCGTAGATGCGCTGGGCGCGGTAGGGACTGGCGTAGGCTTCCGACAGGTACGGGTCCTCCGTGATTCGCTGATTCGCCGTCGCGATGAGGTCCGGGTTCGTGACGTGGGGCTTTTCGTCGAACGGGACGAACCCCTCCCAGGTCGAGACGCCGAACGGTTCGAATCCCGTCCATTCGGCTTCCCCGGCCGACCCGTCGAAGATTCGGTCGCCGCGGACTCGTTTGCCGTTCACCGTCCGCCGCGGAATCCTGCCGGTAGTGTAGTAGAGCGTGTTGCCGTCCCGGTCGGCGTACACGAGGTTTTGGGTCGGTTCGTCGAACCGCTTCGTCGCCGCGCGCAGGTCGTCCACCCCGTTGCTCGTGCTGTACTCGTGAATCGCTAACGTCGTCTCGGTCGCCGTGTGGCCCGTCCACGCGACGCCGACGCGATACCCGTCGCGTTCGAGTACCGGACCGTGAACCGTCTTTTTCACCGTCGTCGTCCTGTTCTTCCCATCGGCCACTTCGATTTCCCGCTGTTCGGTATCGAAGTCGCGCCACTCGCCCTTGTAGCGATACCTGTCGCCGTCGGTTTCGTACCGGTAGAAGTCGATGACGTCCGCGCCGGCGTTCGTGAACCCCCATGCCCCGGCGTGGTTCTCTCCGATGACGACGAACGGAACGCCGGGAAACGTGACGCCCCGAACGCGCGTGTCTCCCTGCGAGAGGTTCATCTCGTACCACACCGGCGGTGCCATCAGCGTCAGGTGCGGGTCGTTCGCCACGATCGGTTTCCCGTTCGCCGTGTGCGTCCCCGACACGAGCCAACTGTTCGACCCGATGCCGTGGTCGCGCTCGAAGTTTCCCAGCCACTCGAGCAGTGGCGTTCCGACGGCGTCGGGGTCCGGAATGCCGTTCGAGGAGTCGGTCGAACGTCTTTCGCCGACTTCCCCTCGTCCTGCCCGCGAATGACGGGCGAATCGTGGTCGAGTCGTTCCGGATACAACTCCTTGGCCGCCTTCGGGCCGAGCGTCGAGGCCACTTTCGCCTTCCGGAGCGTGAGAAAGCTCCCCGTCAGCTCCCACGAAATCTGTTTTTCCATCAGCATCGTATCCGCGGGGTCCACTCCGCCGGTTCGTACTCCAACAGGCCGAACTCCAGCGGGAGCGGTTCGTTCTCGATGTGAGCGTTCACGCCCGCCGAAAACGCCCTGACGAGTTCGCCGGTTTCCGTGTCGGAAACGTGGTTCCACGTCGCTTCCGCCGCGCCTCGCGAAATCCATCCGGATGTGGAACTCGTCGGAATCGGCCGCCAATTCGCCGACGACGGCCGACACCTGCCCGCGCATCAGTCGTCGTTGCAGATCCAGTTGGAACAGTCGGTCCCGCGCCTGTGCGTACCCCACCGCGAAGTACAGCGCCCGCTCGTTTTCGGCGGTGATGTTCGGCACGCCCTCCCCGTCGTATCGGAGCGTCGCCTTCCCGTACTCGCTCTCGACGCTCCCGTTGGTGTCGTCCGTCGCCGGCCCCCACGCTTCCCCGCTCAACGGCGCAAACCGCCGAAGATAGCTCCCGACGGGTGAGAGTGCGCCGCCAACGGCCGTCCCGGCGAGAATCGCCCCGACGAGCGTTCGGCGCGTGATATCGTCATCCATACCTCAAAATGTGAGCTAGTCGATATAAATACCGTTCTTACCGCTTCACTCCTGCCCTTTCTCACCTACTTCCACGGGTTCGTCACGAGGTCAGAGTGAACCGCGGTTCCGACTTCGATTCGACAGTCGGTTTTCGGGCAGGCGATACAGAGCAGGACGTAGCCGTCGGTCACGGAATCCGATTTCAGCGCCCGTGGTTCGCGTTCGTGCTCTATTTCGCCAGACAGTAGGCGGCCGGTGCAGGTGGCACACGCGCCGGTTCGACAGCCGAACGGAAGACCGATTCCGTCACGTTCGGCCGCCTGCAACACGGTTTCGCCGTCGATTGCGTGAACGACTTCCATCCTGCCACCGCAGTCGTCCTCACCGCCCCGCCAGTCGAGTTCGACTCGATATCGTTCCGCTTCGCTCACTGCCACACGTCGCTGGTGCAGTCGCCGTCGGGCCAACGGATTTCGTGGGCGCGGGCGGGACCGTTCGGCATCTCGCCGAAGTCCACGAGGAACTCCTCGTCCAGCGTCATCGTCCCCTTGCGCGGGTTCACGTCGGCTTTGAGCATCACCGAGCCTTCCTCTTTTTCCTCCGGATAGAACTGGTTGTCCCACGTGGAGAACAGCGAAGTAGTCCAGTAGAGGCGTTCGCCGTCGATGCTGAGTTGGAGCATCTGCGGCCCGGCGACGACGGGTCGGTCATCCTCGCCGGTCGGGTGGCGCGGGTCCGAACAGCCCTCCGGCCCACAGTTGGTCGGCCAGTCGCGGGTTCGCCGGGTCGCTCACGTCGTACATCCGCACGTCGCCGTGGAGCCAGTTCGAGAAGAACAGATATCTGTCATCCATCGACACCACGAGGTCGGTGATGAGGCCGGGCACCGGCATGTCCCAGTCGTCGTGTTCGCGCGACTCCACGTCGATGGCCTTCTCCGCGAACCACTCCTTCTCGCGCTCGTAGAAGTGGAAGATGTTCGAGGAGAGCGCCGCGCCGACGTAGCCGTGGACGGCCTCGGGACTGTGAAGGAAGCGAACCTCCAGCGGAATCATTCCTTCGTCGCCGAGGTCGATGGTCTGCTGGAGTTGCCGCTCCTGCCAGTCCCAGAAGTGGAGTTGGTGGCCGTAGTTGCCCGCCTCGACGTCCTCCAAGTCGAAGCCGGGGTAGTAGGTTTTCGGCGCGGCCCACTCCGAGGAGACCATCACGTTGTGCCGTGGCTGGTACCAGAAGTCGTAGTTCATGCCCATCTCGCCCGGCGGGTCCCAGCGCCCCTCGATTTCGAAATCGTCGTTCAGTTCGAGGAACCCGCCCGGCAGGTCACCGTTCTTGTCCCCAAGCATCGAGATGAGGATTTCCCCGTCCGGAATGCAGTGGACGGTGTGCGGTGCCGAGAGGTCGTACTCGTACACCTCCTCGGGTTCGATGACCTTGATTATCTCCGGGTTCTCCCGGTTCTTCGTGTCGATGATATGCAGTCGGGACGAACGCTGTCCCGGAACGACGAGGTGTCGGCGTTCCAACCCCTCGACGTGGCAGGACGACGAACACGCGTTCCACCCGAAGTGATGCAGTTCGTCCCCCTTGTTCGGCATCTCCACCCGGTCGATGACCTCGCAGTAGGTATCGGACTCCGGGTTCACGTCCACGACCGACAGGAAGTCGGGCGCGTCCACGTCCGTCCCGACGTACAGCGACGGCACGTACGCGATTTCCTCGCGTTCGGCCTCCTCGATGGCGGCCTGCGGCGTGGCGTAGCCCGGCCCTTCCACGTCGTGGTGATGTTCGTGTTCTCCGTGCGCTTCGCTTTCCGGTGTTTCGGTATCGCTCATCGTGCTTCCCCCTCGACTAGTGTCTATCGGTAGCAATCGCCGTGACGAGGATGTTTGTGGCAAATATTGCCGAGAGATGTTCGGTGCTCACACGCCGATTTCCGTCACGCCGAGAATCGCGCCGCACTCCGAACATTCCCAGACGGTCGCGTCGCTGAACTTCGCGTCCGTGTCGCTTTCCACGACTTCTATCAGGTCCTCGCCGCACGCGATACAGTGTCCCATATCCTCAGCGACCGCGCGTTCGAACGACTACTTTGTGGCCCTCTTTTCTCGCTAAACTAACTCGAAAGGCCGGAACTGCTAACAAAAACCATATCGAACGATACGCCGTGTTGTTTCCGACATCGCTCGTCGTCGGTGTGTTGGCCTCCAGTGCGTTGGTGATGGGCAGTTCGCTCGGCGCGTATTGGACGCCGCCGGACGACATCGTCGCGGCCGCGTTGGCGTTCTCCAGCGGCGCGCTCATCACCGCGTTGGCCTTCGACCTGTTCAAGGAGGCGTTCGATATGGGCGGGCCGTGGTACGCCGGTTCGGGGCTGATGGTCGGTGCGGCGGTGTTCGTCGGTGCCGATATGCTCATCGACCGCTACGCCCAGAGCCAATCCGGATTTGCCCTGCTGGCCGGCGTCACCCTCGACGGCGTGCCCGAGAACACCGCCCTCGGCGTCACTATCGGTGGGGCGGGCCACGTCCACTACCTCACCCTGCTGGTCGCCATCTTCGCGTCCAACCTCCCCGAGTCGCTCAACGGCGCGACCGATATGCGCGGGCAGGACTACTCGAAGCGGGACATCATCGGCCTCTGGTTGCTCGTGGCCGGACTGCTGACCGCCGCTGTCGTCATCGGGAGCATCGTCTCGGCCGGGTTTCAAGACCGACTGCTCGCCTTCATCCGGGCGTTCGCCGGCGGTGCGGTGCTCGCGTCGCTCGCCGCGACCGTCATGCCCGAGGCGTTCGACGAGGGCGGCCCGCTCGTTGCACTCGCCACCGCGGCCGGATTCCTGTTGACGTTCGTGTTGACGACCGGGTAGTTCGAACGGGAACGCCGTCGCTCACTGACTAACGCATAGAAAATGAAATCCAATCGAACGTCGGTGGCTTATTCGTACAGCCACTCGGCGTCGACTTGCTCGTAATCGACGAGTTCCTCCTCGTCGAAGAACAGGCCGATTTCGCGCTCGTTCGCGCCCTCGTCCTCGTGGTCCGAACCGTGAATCACGTTTCGGCCGAGGTCGAGACCGAAGTCGCCACGGATGGTGCCCGGGGCGGAGTCGGCTGGGTCGGTTTCGCCCATCATACGGCGAACCTGTCGTGTCGCGTCTTGCCCTTCCCAGACCATCGCAAAGACTGGTCCGGAGGTGATGAACTCGACGAGGCCGTCGAAGAACGGCTTGCCCTCGTGTTCACCGTAGTGGTCGTGGGCGAGTTCCTGGTCGATCTGCATGAACTTGCCGCCGACCATCTTCAGACCGCGGTCCTCGAATCGGGAGACGATTTCCCCGATGAGACCGCGCTGAACGCCGTCGGGCTTGACCATCACGAAGGTTCGTTCGCTCATTCGTTACCACTCTCTGCTTGGCCGGCCTCGGTCCATTCGAGGTCGCGCGGTTCGCGCCCGAGGTCGGCGTTCTTCTCGCACTTCGCGGAGCAGTAGTGGATGGTCGTTCCGTCTACGCGGACGAACATCGTTCCCGTTCCGGGTTCGATGTCGTTTCCGCAGTAATCACACTCTCGTGTCTGTGGCATTATTGTCCTCCGATGGAGTCTGCCTCACGTGCGGTCTCTCGCAACTGGAGCACGTCGCCCTCTCGGACCGGTCCGAGACAGTTGCGAGTGATGATGCGCCCTTGGTTGCTGCCTTCGCGGATGCGGCATTTGACCTGCATTGCCTCGCCGTGCATCCCCGTCTTACCGACGATTTCGATGACCTCGGCCGAGGTGGAATCCTCGTTTCCGGTCTCTTCAGCACTCATCGTCTACCACCTCACCGCAGTTCCTCGACCTTCGAGGCGATGTCGTCCACGTCGTCGCTGGCTTCGCCAGCGTCAACGATGGCGGCGGCGGCACTGCCGACTTCGAGTCCAGCCGCATGACCGACATCGTCCTGCGTCTCGACGAAGATGAAGGAGATTCCCTTCTCGTCGGCGAGTTCGGGCAGGTGCATGACGATTTCTTCCGGCGTCACGTCTTCGGCGACGTAGATGAGGTCGGCGTTGCCGCGCTCGACAGCCTTGGTCGTCTCGTTCGTTCCTTTCTTTACACTTCCTGTGTCCCGTGCGACTTCGAGCGCGTCGAGCGCTCGGTCCTGCAAGTCAGCTGGGACGTCGTAATTGACGTATACTGGCATAGGTTGTTCACCTCTCCTACGCGCTGGCTCAGGCTCCCCTGCCGGATGAGTCCTGTGCGGCTAGGAGCATCATCAACCCCGCGTAGGTTGTACCCTCCAGTAGAGTATGCCCCCATAAAAACGCTTTCAAATCCGCGACGGGGTGCCATGCAGGCGCACACGCTCCTATCCCGCGATTTCCGGCGATTATTGATGCGACTCGAAACCGCCGTCCCACTCCTCGCGGAGGAGGCCGTACATCAGGGTGTCGTGGTACTCCCCGTGCCAGAACGTGTGTTCGCGGAGCCGCCCCTCACGTTCGAATCCCAACCGCTCCACGAGTGTCCTGTGACCCATCGTTGAAATCCCCGATTCGGGCGAACGCGCGATGGAGCCCTCTGGTGTCGAAGGCGTGTGTGAGGAGGAGGGAGACGGCCTCCGTCGCATATCCCTTGCCTCGCCGGTCGGAATCGAGCCAGTAGGCGATTTCGCCGTGGTCGCGTTCGACGTGAAACAGGTTCACCTCACCTATCGGTTCACCGTCGACACAGGCGATGAAGTTCGAATCACTGCTGTTCGCCGTGATTGTGTTCTCGTAAAATTCCTCGACCTGTTCGCGGTTGTGCGTCCGCACGAATCCGAGCGACGTGCGAATGGAAGGGTCCGTTCGAGCACGTTGAATGAATTCGATGTCCTCACGTTCGGTCGTTCTCAGTTCGACGCGTTCGCCTGAGCAGAAGACGGGACCGGGCATACTCCCCCTGATGTGGAGTGATGACAAAAACGTTTCAATTCATCCTTCGGCCGGACAATTTCCCCGCCGAAACGTCTCCGACGAATCCGAACTCCAATTTTGTGAGTTCGACGCGTACGTCGGTTCATGAGTGGGGGACGGGCATGAGCACCGAAACGGTAGTCGAAGAAGAAGAACAGCACTTTTCAGCGCCCGACGACTGGCCGAAGGAGTTCGGCGAAGCCTCGTGGTGGCCGTTCATCGCCGCACTGGGAATCATCGGCCTCTACGTCGGCGCGGGACTGTACGTCCTGAGCCACGGCGGGAACAGCTACGTTCCGACGTTCATCAGCCCGATTCTGTTCGTCCTCGGGGTGATGGTGTTCCTCGTGGGGCTCTACGGTTGGCTGTATCACGGCTTCGTGGACCAGTACTGGCGGTACGAAGGGAGTTCGGGGTCGAAACTCCGCTGGGGAATGACCCTGTTTCTCGGCACAGAAGTGGCGACGTTCGGCGCGGGATTCGTCTACTACTTTTTCATCCGCGTCGGGACGTGGCCGCCGGCCGGCCAGCCGATTCCGGACGTGCTGAGTTTACTCGTCCTCGTCAACACCGTCGTCCTCGTCTCCAGTAGCGTCACGCTCCACTACTCACACATGTCCCTGCTTCGCGGGCATCGACAACGGTTCATCGTCTTTCTCGGTCTGACCGTCCTGCTGGGACTCGTCTTCCTGGGCGGTCAGATTTACGAGTACATGATTTTCATCACGCGCGAGGGGTTCACCATCACCTCGGGCGTGTTCGGGAGTGCCTTCTTCGGGCTGACCGGCCTCCACGGGCTTCACGTCACGCTCGGTATCGTCCTCATGAGCGTCCTGTTCGTCCGTGCGCTGTACGGCCAGTTTTCCGATGAACGGGACACGTCGGTGACGACCATCACGATGTACTGGCACTTCGTGGACGCGGTGTGGATTCTGCTTGTCGTCGCACTCTACGCCGGGTCGACGCTAGCGGGGTAGGCGACGGAATTTTTCTTCCATTGACAATACCCAGAAAGCATTTACGTGAAGGGATGATTATCCTATCCGGCGAGGTCCCCGCGCACGGAATGCGAGCGGGTTGACGCCATCACGTAACCCCACCTCGTCGCGACTCCTATCTTTTGCCACCGTAGAAGAGAAACATCCTTGCGGCGAACCGACCAACCACGGATGTGAACGTCTCGTCATTGGTGACTGCGCTCCGCAAGGAGGCCATCGAGTCCAACGAGCGACGACTGCTCGTTCTTGCAGGCGACCGTGAGGAGGGCTACGAGGTCGCTCGGGACGCCCTCCACGCGGCCGAAATTTCCTCCGAAGAAACCACGCAGGTCGGTCCCCGGAGCGTGCTCGACTGCGAACAGGTGAGTCAAAACCGCGCAGGAAACCTCCTCGGCACGACCCACGAGGCGGTCGTCTTCGACGCCCACGACGAACTCCAACCGAACGCGCTGGGGCGGGTCGTCGGCGCGGTAGACGGCGGCGGCATCTTCGTCCTCCTCACGCCGCCGCTCGACGCGTGGCCGACCCGACGCGACGAGTTCGACGCGACGCTCGCGGTACCGCCGTTCGACATCGGGGACGTGACCGGGAGCTTCCGGCGGCGGTTCGTCTCCCTGCTCCGTGACCACCGGGGTATCGCCATCGTCGATGTGGATTCAGGTACGGTCGAGGACGACGGGTTGACGAATCCCGCACCGCGACTGACTGGGTTCGAGGGAACGTCGCCGGTGACGTCGAGGCCATCGACGCCCGAATCCGTCCCCACTGCGGCCATCGACTCCTGTCTCACCGACGACCAAGTGTCGGCGGTGTGCGCCTTCGAGGCGCTCCACGAACCCAAAAGCGCAGTGGTCGTCGAGGCCGACAGGGGGCGGGGAAAATCGAGCGCCGCCGGAATCGCGGCCGGCCGCTTCGCCGCCGATGGCGAGGACGTGCTCGTGACGGCACGTAGCTACCGGAGCGCCCGCGAAGTGTTCGTTCGTGCCGCCGCGCTTCTCGACACGCTGGACGAACTCGTCGACGCCGACCACGACCCGCCAACGCGGATTACGACGAAGTCCGGGGGACGAGTTCGGTTCGAGAAACCGACCGACGCGGTTTCGGCGGACGCCGACATCGTCTTCGTGGACGAGGCCGCCGCGCTCCCGGTACGGATGTTGGAGCGATTTCTATCGTTCCCCCGCGTCGCCTTCACCACGACGATTCACGGCTACGAGGGTGCCGGCCGTGGCTTTTCGGTGCGCTTCCGCGACCGACTCGACGGGAGCGACCACGACGTGACCGACGTGAATCTGGTCGAACCGATTCGGTACGCGCCGGGCGACCCCGTCGAGGTGTGGGCGTTTCGCGCGCTCGCGCTCGACGCACGCCCCGCCGTGGATCCGCTCGTCGCCGGCGCGAACCCCGACGGGGCGGCGTATCGCGTGCTCGATGCGGACGATTTGCTCGGCGACGAAAACCTGCTACGGGAGACGTTCGGCTTGCTCGTGCTCGCCCACTATCGCACGGAACCCGCCGACCTCGCCCGACTACTGGACGCACCGAACGTCGCAGTACGAGCGCTCTGCTGGAACGGGCACGTCGTCAGCGTGGCGTTGTTGGCCCGCGAAGGGAACCTCCCGACGAACGTGCGCGAACACATGTACGACGGCGGGCGCGTGAAGGGCAACATGCTCCCCGACGTGCTGACGACGCAACTCCGGGACTTCGACGCCGGAATCCCCACCGGGATGCGGGTCATGCGAATCGCCACCCATCACGCCGTCCGTTCTTCCGGACTCGGGTCCCGTCTGCTCGCCGAAATCCGCCGGGAGTTCTCGGACCTCGATTGGCTCGGTACGGGGTTCGGCGCGACGCCGGAGCTGTTGCGGTTTCTGGCGCGAGAACGGCTATCGAACCGTCCAGCTCTCGACCACGCGTAACGACGCCAGCGGGGAGTATTCGGCGCTCATGTTCGACCCGATTTCCCCCGTCGGGGAGAAACTGTACGACCGCCATGCGCGACGGTTCGCGGCGCGCATCGCCTCGGTGCTCTCCGATGCGCTCGCCGACATGGACCCCGACGTGGTTCGCGAATCGTTGCGGGCAACCGACGCCGAGGTTTCCCTCTCCCTCAGCGATTGGGAGTGGACGCTGGTCGCCGCGAGCGCCTACGGTCCGGGTCAGTTCGACCACGGCCCCGCGCCGTTCCGAAGACTGGTCGTGAAACAGTTCGCCGACCCGACCGACTTCCGACCTGCTTTCCCCCCGGCAGGAGCGCCTGCTGGTTCTGAAGGTGCTTCAAGCCCACCGCTGGCCCGCCGTGGCGGACGAACTCGGCTTTCACTCACCCGGGGAAGCGATGCGTGCGTTGGGCGCGGCGTTTCGCCCGCTGGTCGATGCGTACGGGAACGAAGCCGCGCTGGAAGAGAAGGAACGATATTTGGATTAATCGAGTCTGTCATCCGCGATTTCGTCCGGCCCTGTCGTGAGAATGTGACGGCTCACGGTCTGGTGAGCGCGCCGGAGTCGCTTCGACAGGGCTTGCTGGCTGATGTCGAGTTCCTCGGCCAACTCGCTCAGGTTCGTCTTTCGTGGCACCTCGAAGTAGCCCGAATCGAGCGCCGAGTTCAGCGCCGTCCGCTGTTTCGAGGTGAGGAGGAACTGGCCGTCCACCGTCGGCGTCTCCGGCGTGTGCAACCGTTTCAGTTCGACCGACACGTCGTGATGGCTCAGGTCGCACTGGAGTTTCGAGATCTGTTCTCTGTGTTCGAATCGCATCTGAAAATCCCATCCCTGTTTTGCGGCGGTACCGGTGAGGATGACCGGGTCACGTTCCAAAACGTCCTCGACCGTTTTCTGCGTCTCGTCCGACCATTCGATACGATACAGTGACCCGTACGGAATCTCGGTGAGTTTCGTCACAGCAACCGTCGTCGGGTCGGCCCGAAGCTCCGCTTCCACCGAGGCCGTCGTCCCGCCACACACCCAGAGGTAGGGGAGGATTCGCTTCGCTGGGTGGGCGACCATTCGTTCGATTTCGACGGCCATGTTCGGAATCGCGTCGAACGTCTGTGAGAGTGCGAACTCCTCGGTGGGAATCGTGAATTCGGCAATGACGCTCATTCGGTTCGTTCTCCGTTCCCTGTGACGAATTCCCGCATCAAACGTCCGCCTCGATGATGACGCGGTCGTCACTGAGTACGACTACTTCACACCCACAATAGGTAAACCTGACCTGCCGCTCGGTTCGCCTCCTCCCACCGTCCCTGTCCGCGAACAGTTCGTTGAGTGCGTCTGCATTGATCGTCTCGTAAAGCGGCGGCATCAGATGTACTTCGGTGTTCGTCATCACCGCGACGGCGGTGACGACTCCTTCCGTGACGGTTTCGTCGGTCGTCCATTTCGTACACGAAATCGGCACCTTCCACCAACTCAGCAGCGTTCATACGGAATAGAGTCCCGCAACGTCCCTGAAACGCAGGGTTATTCTTGAAACCCTTTTATAATAGACCGGCTGATGAGTTCACCCGTATCATCACTATTGTCATGTGGTTCCGTCCCGTCGTATTCTTCCAATGGAGTGTGCCGAAAACGGCTGTGAAAACGAAGCGGCAGTCCGACTCCACATCCCGTGGACCGACAACCAACTCGTCTGCACGAGTCACGCGCGAGTGTTGGCACAGCAGGACGGCGTGGTCGCCGAACCGCTGGAGGACGTGGATTGGGAGTAACGGAGGAAGTGAAAATACCGGTACTTTCACGGATCACGTGTGCGAACCGATCTCATATTTTCGTGACGAAATAGATCAGGTTCCCACTTGGGTCGTTGACGGCTGCGATGCGGAGGCCCCATGTTTCCCTCGTCACGGGGAAGAGGAAGTCGATGCCACGGTTCCGAAGCGTCTCGTAGGTCTCATCGACGTCTTTGACCCTGAACGAGACGTGATCGAGACCGACGGGATTGGTTCGGAAATCCTCGTCACGACCCGGCGCACCATCCTTCACCGTCTCGAAGAGATAGAGATACGCCGAATCGGCCGCCGGAGTCACCATCGCTTCCGTCTCCGAGTACCGGTCGCTGTCGAAACCGAGTGTGTCGAAGAAATCGAGGGTTTCATCCAAATCATCGACCGCGACGCCAAGGTAGTCGAGTTTTTCGTATTCCATGGTCCTCATTTCGTGATAGCACTGACAAATCGCCACGTCGAGCTGAAAGTGTAACTGAAGGATGAGGCTCGTTTACAGCTGTTTCAAGGAGAAATCGGGATTCGCCTATTCGTGAGCGAAGTACGTCAGCGTCTCGCCGTCCGCTCGGCTTTCCGCCTCGCTATCGACTCGCACGAACCCAACGCGCTCGAACTGGACGATGTCGTCCACCTCGGCTTCGGCGAAATCGGGTTCCGCGAACCCTTCAACGTCGCCCTCAATGGTTCGCATGCGGACCGGGACGTTGGCCTCGGCGGGCACCCAGTGAATCACGTCCACGCCTTCCTCGCGGACGGCGCCGATGTCGTCGCCGGTGTACTGGAGGGCGTCGCGGGTGTGCTGGAAGCAACCGAGACCCTTCAGCCAGATTCGGTCGCCGTGGTCCGGGATGTCCTCGGCTTCGATGAGGACGGCCTCGCCCGGCGGGATGTGGCGGGTGCCTCGGTCCTCGTGGTCGGGATGGACCGGCGGTTCCGCCGCTTCGGGATAGTCGCCGATGAGCGGGTATTCGACTCCCTCGCGCACGAAGAAGAAGCGCGGCGCGTCGTCGTCCACCAACTCGCGGTTGTTGGCGTAGATGGTGCTCATGGCCAAATCCACGTTGCTCGTGGAGGTGCCGAGTCCGACCATCGCCTCGCGGATGGCCTCGCCGCGGATGCCACGGCGGCGGACGCTCTGGAGCGTGGGAGCGCGCGGGTCGTCCCAGCCGTCGAGTTCGCCCTTCTCGATGAGTTCGCCGATGGTCGAGGTGGACATCTTCACGTCGTACTCGTCCACCTGCACGTGCCCCCAGTGGATGGTTTCGGGGTACTCCCAGCCGAAGTAGTCGTAGACGAACTGCTGGCGCTTCGCGGAGTCCTGTAGGTCGATACCGCGGATGATGTGGGTCATCCCCGTCAGGTGGTCGTCCACGCCGGACTGGAAGTCGAGCATGGGCCAGCATCGGTAGTCGGCGGCCTCCGGGCGCGGGTGGGGCGTGTCGATGATTCGGAACGCCACCCAGTCGCGCAGGGCGGGGTTTTTGTGCTCGATGTCCGTCTTCACGCGGAGCACCATCTCGCCGGACGAGTACTCGCCCGCAATCATGTCCTCGAATTCGGCCATCGTCGTGTCGACGTCCTTGTCGCGGTGGGGACACGGTTTCGCGTCGTTTTTGAGGTTCGAGAACTCCTCGCCGGAACAGGAACAGGTGTACGCGCCGCCCTTTTCGATGAGGTCGCGGGCGTGGTCGTAGTAGGTTTCGAGGCGGTCGCTGGCCTTGATGACCTCGTCGGGTTCGAAGCCGAGATAGTCGATATCCGCCAAAATCGCGTCGTAGGCGTCCATGTCCGGGCGCTTCGTCTCCGGGTCGGTGTCGTCGAAGCGCACCAGCATCTCGCCGTCGTAGAGGTCCTTGTACGTCCCGATGACGGCGGGCATGCGGCCGTGACCGATATGCCACGGGCCGTTCGGGTTCGGCGCACAGCGCATCCGAATTTCATCGTACTCCTCGGCGTTCGGCAGGTCGGGAAGCACCTGGTCGTCCTCCTCGTCTTCCGCTTCCAGTTCCACGACGAGGTCGGCATCGAGTTCTTCGAGTCGGTCACGCCGACCGTCGGCGTCCAACGCATTCACTTGCGCGACGACCTTCCCAGCAATTCCCGGAACCTCACCACCGTGCTCGCGGAACTCGGGATTTTCTCCCATCAGCGACCCCATGATGGCACCGACGTCCGCGTCGCTGTCGTGTTTCAGCGCGTTGAACAGCGCGTGTTTCTCCGCCTCCGTCTCGATTCGCGTCCGTAACTCGTCGTCCATTACGGATTTCTATTCCCGCCCGTCTCAAAACTCCCGCGAATCGACGCGGGTCGGGAACGCCGTCGCTCCTCGTTCGGGAGCCGAAAAAATCGAGATATCTCAGTAGCTTCGTTCGATGAGATAGTCGGCTATCTGTTCGAGCAGGAAGCGTGACTCGTTGTCCGGAAGCACGCTCAGGTGGTCCTTGCCGCGCTGGACGAGTTCCTGTGCCTTTCCGGAGGCGTATTCGATGCTCCCGGCCGCTTCGAGTCGTTCGACTGCGGCGTCGATTTCGGCTTCCGTCACGTCGCCGACCGTCTCGGTTTCGACCAGCGAATCCACGTCGACGCCCTGACTGCGGGCGTGGAGCGTGATGATGGTCTGTTTGTTCTCGACGAGGTCGCTCCCGCGTTGCTTGCCGAGTTTCTCGCTCGGCACGGTCAAGTCGAGCACGTCGTCCTGAATCTGGAACGCCCGCCCCACGTCGATACCGTACTGGTACAGCGCCTCGCAGGTCTCCTCGTCGGCACCGAGAAGCACGGCGGGAACTTTCGCCGCCGCGCCGTAGAGGACGGCCGTTTTGTTCTCGATCATTGCGAGATACTCGTCGGGGAGCACGTCCGGGCGCTCCTCGAAGGACACGTCGAGTGCTTGTCCTTCACAGATTCTCGTACAGGTGGACGCGAGTACGCCGAGTGCGGTGACACAGCGCTCCGGCGTCGCTCCCGTCTCCAGCATGATTTCGAACGCCTTCGAGTAGAGCGTGTCACCGGCCAGAATTGCCGTCTCGGTATCGTACGCGCGGTGAACCGACGGGACGCCACGACGAAGGTCGTCGTCGTCCATGATGTCGTCGTGGATGAGCGTGAACGATTGGATGACCTCGATACTCACCGCCGCGGCCATCACGTCCAACTCGGTGCCGTCGAGTGCCGGGAATTTCCGGTAGGCTTCCGACATCGGTTCGACATCCGCCAGTGCGTCAGCGACGAGCAGAAGGACCGTCGGTCGGAGTCGCTTCCCACCCGCGTCGAGTAGGTAGCGGGACGCCTCGTAGAGACGCTCCGGTTCGACTATCGGGAGTTCCTCCTCGATAGCGGCGTTGACGAGTTCGCGGCGCTCGCTGACTGTTTCCGTGACGAGTTCTTCGCGTGATTCCGTACTCGCGTCTGTCATTTCACTCCACCAGCTGAATGAGGTTACCGTTCCGGGTTACGTGAAGGTCACGACCGAGGCGGTAGCCTTGGGACTCACAGAGGTCGACGTACGGTGCGAAGCCTTTCATGTCTTGGTGGGCCGGAATGACGTTCTGCGGTTGCAGTGCCTTCAGCATCTGGTAGTGGCCTTCCTCTCGGAGGTGGCCGGAAACGTGCACGTCGTCGTAGATGCGTGCGCCCTGCATCTTCAGGAGGCGCTCGGACTGGTAGCGCTGGCCCTCGTTCGTCGGTTCCGGAATGACGCGAGCCGAGAAGACGACCTTGTCGCCGTCGTCCAACTGGTACGGCGTCTCGCCGCGACCCATTCGGGTCAGCATCGCGCGCGGCTCTCCCTGGTGGCCGGTCACGATTGGGAGGTAGTTCTCCTTGCCTTCCTTCATGATGCGTTTGAACGTCCGGTCAACGGATTTCCGGTGGCCGAACATGCCGAGGTCCTCGGGGAAGTCCACGAAGTTCAGGCGTTCCGCGGTGCCCGAATACTTCTCCATCGAGCGGCCGAGTAGGACGGGCGTCCGTCCGATGTCCTCGGCGAACTCGACGAGGCTCTTCACGCGGGCGATGTGGCTGGAGAACGTCGTCGCCACGATACCGCCGTCGTAGTCCTCGATGCTGTACAGTACGTCCTTGAGATGACGACGAGCGACCGATTCGCTCGGGGTTCGACCCTTGCGGCCCGCGTTGGTACAATCCTCGATGTACGCGAGAACGCCGGGGCCTTCGCGTCCGATTTCACGGAAGCGCTTCATGTCGATGGGGTCGCCGAGGACCGGCGTGTGGTCCATACGCTTGTCGAGTCCGTAGACGATGGCACCCTCGGGGGTGTGAACCACGGGGTTGATGGCGTCGATGATGGAGTGAGTGACGTTGACGAATTCGAGTTCGACTTCGTCGCTCAACTGCATCGTCTCGCCCGCGCTCATCTTCATGAGGTCGTTTTCGACCCCGAACTTCTCCTCGCCCTGAATCTGCTGTTTCACCAGTTCGATGGTGAACGGGGAGGCGACGATGGGCGCGTTGTACCGGTGCGCCAACTTGCTGATCGCTCCGATGTGGTCCAAGTGACCGTGGGTCGGAACGATGGCTTTCACGTCGCCTTCCAAATCGGACATGACCCGGTCGTCCGGAATCGCGCCCATGTCGATGAGGTCCAGGCTGTGGAGTTTCTCGGTTTCGACGTTATCGTGAAGCAGCACCTTCGACAGGTTCAGACCCATGTCGAAGATAACTACATCGTCACCCGCGCGAACGGCAGTCATCTGCCGCCCGACTTCTTCGTAGCCGCCAATTGTTGCAATTTCGATTTCCATAGTTTGCTTTCCTCAAGCATTGAAACACCACGCGACGTGGCGGTTGCGTTGCTCACTGAAATACTCGCGGGGCCGCGAGCGTCAGACCCCGGCGTCTTACAGCACGTCGGTCTGGCACTCGCGCGCAGCGGGATGCCGCACACCCGCGAGTTGCCCAGTCTGCTCCCACCTACGGCCCGGGGTAATAAAAACTGCCGGGATTGTGTTCTCCGAGAGCTAGTAGCAGGGTGAAAATGATTTATTTCAGTTTATTTCGAGCCCTAGGACAACCCTCAAACGGGAGAAACTGCGGTCAGTGAACTTCATATACGGCACCGTCTCGGGTTCGCATCCAGTGCCGTCGCTGGCGGAGTCACGTGCGAAAGAAAATCTTCGAGTTTGCGTCGTCGCGTTTAGCCGAAGAGTTCGCCGAGGCCCTCGCCACCGGCTTCCTCGTCTTCGTCGTCGTCTTCTTCTTCTTCCGCGGCTTCCTCTTCTTCGGCTTCGTCAGCAGCGCCTTCGTCAGCGCCGCCAGCGGATGCGGATGCGGCACCACCAGCGGGGACGGCGGCGGCCTGTTCGACGGCCTCCTCGATGTCCACGTCTTCGAGTGCGGCGACGAGCGCCTTGACGCGGGATTCCTCGACATCGACGCCAGCGGCGTCGAGCACGTTGGTGAGGTTTTCTTCGTTGAGTTCTTCGCCCGATTCGTTCAGGATGAGTGCAGCGTAAATGTATTCCATGGTTAGTAGTTATCCGAACATTGCGCCGAGGCCTGCTCCTCCGTCTTCGTCTTCGTCGTCGTCGTCATCGTCTTCGTCAGGCTCGGCGTCAGTTGCTTCTTCGTCAGTCGATTCATCTTCCTCGGCCGCGCTGTCCGTTGCGGGGGCTTCGATACCGCGAAGCTCCTCGGGAAGCGCGTCCTCGTCGTCGATTTGTGCGGCGAGTGAGCGCAGTTGTGCGTCCGCTTTGCTCACGAGGTCCGGCACGACGTCCGGGCTCTCGATTTCGGCCTGCAGGCCGAGGCTCTTGGCTTCGCCAGTCGCCTTCGAGATGAGTAGCGGTGCGGTCTGCTCGGTCGGGTACACGGCATTGACCGAGAGGTTGCGGGCAAAGGCCGCAGCCGTCTCGATGTCCGTGCGGTACTCGTCCACGTCGATGGCGAGCTCGTCCGACTCGAACATGACGCCGTCGGAGTAGACGGCGCGCAGGTCGAGACCGACCTCTTTCGGCTCGATGCCGAGTTCCGCGAGGACGTTCGCGAGTTCCTGTGAAACCTCGTCGCCTTCCTCCGCGACGAGGCTGTCCTCGGTCACGTGGATGGAGCCATCCATGATACGCGCGGATGCTCCGGATTGCTGGAGTTCACCGACGAACGGTCCGGGGTCGACGCCCGTGTCACCCTCGGGGATGAGGATGTCGTTCGGGGTGACTTCGCCGGCGGAAATCGGTGCCGGGCTTTTCGAGGCTTCCAGTTCCTTGTACAGGCCGAACGGGTTGTCGTTCGTCCCGATGAGGCCGATTTGGCCGGAGATGTACTCGTCCAAATCGTCGAAACCACTGCCGACGGAATCGAGTGCGCGCTTCACCAGCGTGTTACGGCTGACGCGGAGTTCCGCGCTTCCGTGAAGACCGCGACGCATGTTCTGGAGCTGTTTGCTCGGAATGCCGGTGATGTTGACGACGCCGACACTGTTGTAGTTCTCGACGAAATCCGTCAGCTCAGCGACTTCCTCACGCTTCCACTCCGGAATGTGCTCTGTTTTGTGCTCGGCTTCTGCGGACATTCTAGGCAACCTCCACCGACGGGCCCATCGTCGTTTTCACGTAGATAGTATCGACGTTGAGCGGCCCCTTCTCCAAGTTGGAGTGAAGACGCCGGACGATAACGTCGATGTTCTCGGAGATGTCGTCTGCGGACATGTCTTCCGCGCCGACGAGCGTGTGGAACGTTCGTCGGTCGCCGCTCCGAAGCTGGACGGTGTTTTTCATCCGGTTGACCGTTTCGACGACGTCGTCGTCGGGTTGCAACGGCGTCGGCATCTTACCGCGCGGACCGAGGACGGTACCGAGGTATCGACCGATGTCTTGCATCATCGACGCCTCGGCGATGAAGAAGTCCGTGTCGTCCGCGAGGTCTTTTGCCGCGTCGTTGTCGTCGCCAAGGTCTTCCAGTTCGTCGCCCGAGAGAACGTCGTCCGCGACGTCCTCCGCACGAAGGGCTGTTTCACCCTCCGCAAAGACGACAATCTTGGTGTCTTGGCCGGTTCCGGACGGGAGTACGATACTCTCGTCGACACGATTCGACGGGTCGTTTAAATCGAGGTCGCGCAGGTTGATCGCGAGGTCCACCGTTTCGCGGAAATTCCGCTCAGGGGAGTCCTCGAGTGCGCGAGAGACTGCTTGCTCTATCTCATTATTTGCCATCGTTCACCTCCGTAGTACGCAGGAATGCTCCTACGGGTCAGTGAAACAGGTCATGCCTGTCTCACCCGAATTTGACGCATGCGGAACTTAAACCCGTCGAACCATTTCGGGGGAAATACCTCGTCGAGCCACCATTGGTTTGCGGTTTGGGCACGAATACCGTGCGGATAGCGATGCTGATGACGATGCCATCGACGACGACAACGACAGTGCTGATGACGACGCCATCGACGTTGCTCACCGGAATCGTTGCAGTCGCGCTCGCGTCCGTCCACCTCGGTGCCGGACAGGTACGCGCGTTTCGGGAAATGCCGCGGAACTACTGGCTCTCGATTGCCGGCGGGGCGTCCGTCGCCTACGTCTTCGTCCACATCCTCCCCGAACTCACGGGCGGGACGATACTGGAATCGGTGCCGCTTCTGGCCGGATTCCTCGAACGCCACGTCTATCTCGTCGCGCTTTCCGGGTTTGCCCTGTTCTACGGGTTGGAACGACTCGCGGAGGAATCCGGGCGTGACGGTGGGGACCGTTCGGAACGGGGAGCGAATTCGGCGACGAACATGAGCGTCTTCTGGATTCACGTCGGTGCGTTCACGGCGTACAACGCACTTATCGGTTACCTGCTCGTCCATCGGGAGCAACCGGGAACCACGAGCCTCCTGTTGTACGCGACGGCGATGGCACTCCACTTCGTCGTCAACGATTACGGCTTTCGGGACCATCATCGGGACACCTACGACCGAATCGGTCGCTGGGTGCTTGCCGTCGCCGTCGTCGTCGGGTGGGGAATCGGTATCGCTACGCACGTGGACGAAGCCGTTGTGAACACCCTCTTTGCGTTCCTCGCGGGCGGGGTCATCCTCAACGTCATCAAGGAGGAACTGCCCGAAGAACGCCGGAGTCGCTTCTGGGCGTTCACGCTCGGTGCCGGCGGCTACTCGGCGATACTGTTGTGGATATGAAGAAGAAACCGATTACGCTGCGAGCGCGTCGTCGTACTCGCCCGCGTCGACTTTGGCTTTGAACTCGCGTGCGTTGTCACCCTCGATGGTGACGCCGAGCGAGGCACACGTTCCGACGACTTCCTTTGCCGCGTTCTTCGTGTCGTAGGCGAGGAGGTCGGGTTTCTTCTGTTCCGCGATCTTCTTCACTTGGTCGATGGAGAGGTCGGCGACGAAATCCTTCTGGGGTTCGCCGCTTCCCGTCTCGAATCCGGCCTCGTCCTTGACGAGCGCCGCCGTCGGCGGAACACCGATTTCGAGGCTGAAACTGCCGTCGTCCTCGACGAAGACGGTGACCGGCACTTCCGTACCGTCGAATGCGGCCGTCTGCTCGTTGATTTCGTTGACGACTTCCTGCACGTTGACCGCCGTCGGGCCGAGCTCCGGGCCGAGTGGTGGGCCGGGGTTGGCCTGTCCACCGGGGACGAGTACTTCTATCGTATCTACCATACGTACCCGAAATCTCGCCGGAGTTTTAAGGATTTTCTTTTGCGGCGTCCACGAACGGTGTGATTGACTCTCGACGGGTGTGAATAGTTCACTCGGCCGTCGGGGGTACGACACGCGGCCCTTGGAAACCGTTTACGGCAGGCTGACGCCGTGTCGTCCCAAAAATTGGCTCGCGTTCTTTATCTCGACCGGACTGCCGATGAGGCGGAACCACTCACCACATTCGTCGTTCATCGAAGTGATGGTCAACATGAAGTTGTGTTCGAGTTCGTTCCGGATCCCACCGAGCGTGTCACGGTGGAGGACGATTTGTGTGCTATCGCGGAGATGGGCAGGGTCCGGCATTTGCCTTCGTACCATGTGCCAGGCCGAAACCTATTAACGTGTCGAATTGTCGGAGTGAATCCTGCTGACGCGAAGGAACAAGTTTTTCGGCGGTCACGGCTGACGTGTTGCTAATGGGACTGGAGGAGGAAGTCGAAGCACTCCGCGAGGAAATCTCGGATACGCCCTACAACAAGTCCACCGAGAGCCACATCGGTCGGCTGAAGGCGAAACTCGCGGAGAAAAAGGAAAAGCTACAGAACCAGTCCTCCGCCGGTGGCGGAGAGGGATACGCCGTCGAGAAGACGGGCGATGCGACCGTCGCGTTCGTCGGCTTCCCGAGTGTCGGCAAATCGACGCTGTTGAACTCGCTCACCGCCGCCGAGAGCGAAGTCGGTTCGTACGATTTCACCACGCTCAACGTGAACCCGGGCATGTTGCAGTACAACGGCGCGAACATTCAACTCCTCGACGTTCCCGGGCTCATCGAAGGTGCCGCACACGGACGCGGCGGCGGACAGGAAGTCCTCTCCGTGGTTCGTGCGGCGGACCTCGTCGTCTTCGTCCTCTCGGTCTTCGAAATCGACCAGTACGACCGGCTGAAAACCGAACTGTACGAGAACAAGATTCGGTTGGACTCCACGCCGCCCAGCATCTCCATCGCCAAGAAGGGACGCGGCGGCATCCGAGTCACGTCCAGCGCGGACCAGGACATCTCGGAGAACGTCATCAAAGAGGTTCTGCGCGAGCGCGGGTACGTCAACGCGAACGTCACGCTCCGCGAGAAGGTGGACATCGACCGCCTCATCGACGGCATCATGGACAACCGCGTCTACATCCCGTCGATGGTCACGGTAAACAAGGTCGACCTCATCGAACACGATTACGCCGAAAAAGTCCGCGGCGAACTCCGCGACCACGACATCGACCCGGACGAATCCGTGTTCATCAGCGCCGAGAAGGAGAAGGGACTCGACGCGCTCCGGGAGAAAATCTGGACCGAACTCGGCCTCATGCGAATCTTCATGGACAAACCCGGCCGGGGCGTCGATTACGAGGAACCGCTCGTCCTCCCGCACGGGAGCACCATCGAAGACGCGTGTAACTACCTCGGCGGCGAACTCGGCCAACGGTTCCGGTTCGCCCGCGTCAGCGGCCCGAGCGCCAAACACGACGAACAGCAGGTCGGCGTGGAACACGAACTCGCCGACGGCGACGTGCTCCGACTCATCCTTCGGAAATAACGTGGCGAATCCGCTCCACGCTCGCTGTGAGTTGGATTCGGTTTCGTGATTTCAGTTACTGAAAACCGGGGCTCGAACGCTTCCACCCAGTCACGCGAGCGAGGGTCCCGTGAGCTTGCGGGGCGGTTTCATTGCTGTTCGGTAGTTGTGCTCACAGTAAAATCAGCCACGACTCGTCGCGAACGCGACATTCAAATCATTCAAATCCACCGACGACCAACTCACGACCGAGACCCGGAATGAAACATCTCCCGAAACATATCAGGCCCCACTGGCGCTATCTCGCGGTCGGACTCGAAAGCTGGCCCGATGCGGCCATCGACCGCCGGTCGTTCCAGCGGAGCATCTGGTTCGCCGCGCAGAACTTCCTCGGGGACGCGGGGAGCGCTGACGCCGATTTGACCGTCTTCAACTTCGAGTTCGAGGACGGCGACGGCGAGGCATTGGTGCGGGTTCGACGGGGCCACACCGACGAGGCGCGGGCGGTGCTGGCGTGTATCGGCGAGGTGCAAGGCGATTCCGTCGGCATCTTCGTCCGTGGTATAAGCGGGACGGTACGAGGTTGTGAAGAAAAGTATTTAGGTCGCCGCAGGGAACTTTCGGGCGAGAGAAGCGTCGTGTTCGCGGACGAGAAACGGCCCGCCGTCGTTCGGGATGGCGTCTTCGACATTCAGGTCGATGACTCGTTCGTAGGCGCGACGGAACTCGATTTCGAGTGATACTATGCAGGGACAAGCCCAACAGCAGGCGTACGACCGAGGGATTACGATCTTCTCCCCGGACGGCCGTCTCTATCAAGTCGAATATGCACGAGAGGCCGTCAAACGAGGAAGCGCCAGCATCGGTGTCCGAACCGAAGGTGGCGTCGTCCTCGCCGTGGACAAACACACACGCTCGCCGCTCATGGAGCAGACGAGCGTCGAAAAGCTCCACAAATCCGACGACCACATCGGTATCGCCAGCGCGGGCCACGTCGCCGACGCCCGCCAGCTCATCGACTTCGCACGCCGCCAGTCGCAGGTCAACCACCTGCGCTACGGCGAACCGATCGGCGTCGAGACGCTGACCAAGGAAGTCACCGACCACATCCAGCAGTACACGCAGGTCGGCGGCGCACGACCGTTCGGCGTCGCGCTCATCATCGGCGGTATCGAGAACGGCGAACCACGCCTCTACGAGACCGACCCGTCCGGAACGCCGTACGAGTGGAAGGCACTCGCCGTCGGTTCCGACCGTGGCGAGATTCAGGACTACCTCGAATCGAACTACAGCGAGGAGATGGACTTGGACGCCGGTATCGACCTCGCCCTGAGCGGCCTCGGAACGGTCAACGACGACGAACTCTCGCCGACCGGTGTCGGTCTCGCCACCGTCGATGTCGAGAGCGAACAGTTCCGCATGCTGGACGACGAGGAAGTCGAAGGCTACCTCGACGAACTCGACCTCCTCGAATCCGAGGACGACGAACGAGCCGGAAGAGTAAATTAGACGGTTTTCGCGGGAAACATCTTTTAGGTGGGCGCGTTTACCTTCGGGTATGATATCACTCGAAGAGGCGGTGACGGCGCGTCTCGAATCACACGGTGCACGCTTCGAAGTTCTCGTGGACCCGGACGCGGCGCTGGCGATGAAACGCGGCGAGTTCGACGGCGACATCGAGGACATCATCGCCGCCGAAGACGTGTTCGAGAACGCGAGTCGCGGGGACCGACCGGCCGAGGAGGATTTGGAGACGGTCTTCGGGACGACCGACCCGCTCGAAATCATCCCCGAGGTCATCGAACGCGGGGAGATTCAGATCACGGCCGAACAGCGAAAGGAGATGCAGGAACAGAAGCACAAGCAGTTGGTCAACCGCATCACGCGCAACGCGGTCAACCCGCAGATGGACAACGCACCCCATCCGCCGGACCGCATCGAGAGCGCGCTGGAGCAGGCCGGCTTTTCGGTGGACCCGATGACGCCCGTCGACCAGCAGGTGGACGACGCGCTCGACGCGCTTCGCCCGGTCATCCCGATTCGGTTCGACGAGGTGACCATCGCGGTGCAGGTGCCCGCGAACTACGCCGGAAGCGCACAGGCACGGATTCGCCAGTTCGGCGACTTGGAGCGCGAGGAGTGGCAGAACGATGGCTCGTGGGTCGGCGTGATGACCTTCCCCGCGGGGATGCAAAACGAGTTCTACGACCTCGTGAACGAGAACACGAGCGGCGAGGCCGAGACGCGAATCGTCAAGGACGAAGACGACATCCAGACGCGATAGACGACACCCTGCGGGCAGACAGACCCTTTTGTGCGGCCGTCGTGTATCGATGACGATGGAACTACCGGAACAGCGGTCGCGCATCGGGTGGTGGTTGCTCGCCATCGCGTTGACGGCGGCGCTCGTGTTCGTCGCCTACGCGTTCGTCGGCACGCTCGTCCTCGGGTTGTTCGTCTACTACGGGTCCCGCCCGATATACCGACGGGTGGCGGAATACGTCGAATCCAAGACGCTCGCGGCGGCGGGAACACTCTTTTTGCTCTCGCTTCCGGCGCTCGCGCTCGTCGGCTACACCGTCGCCGTCGGCGTCCGAGAACTCAGTGCGTTTTCCGGAGCGGCGGTCGGAACCTACTACTCCCATCTGATTCCCGGCGCGACATCGCGTTCCAACCTTGCTCGCTCATCCACAGCGACTGCTCACGTCCGATTTTCGTACGGTCTGGCGGGAGTTCACCAGCGCCATCAAATCGCTCGGCATCGTCTCCCGTGGCCTACTCACGTTGTTTCTGTCCATCTCCTTTGCCTTCTTCGCGCTTCGGGATGGGAACCGATTGGCGAATTGGTTTCGTGGCGAGATGGGCGAGGAGAGCGCCGTCGTGGCGTACTTCTCGGCGGTCGATAGCGACCTCTCGATCGTCTATTTCGGGAACGTCCTCACCGTCCTGCTGGTGGGTGTCGCGGCGACGATTCTGTACAACTGGTTCGCTGTAATCGCCCCCGATGGCGTCGCGTTTCCCCTGCCAACCATCTTCGCCCTGCTGACCGGCCTCGCCACGTTCGTCCCCCTCGTCGTCGGAAAGTTGGTGTACGTCCCGCTTACGCTGTATTTCGGATGGGAAGCGCTCGAAGTGGATTCCAAACTACTCTGGTTTCCGCTCGTGTTCTTCCTCGTCTCGCTCCTGCTTTTGGACCTCCTGCCACAGACGGTTATCCGACCGTACATCTCCGGACGGACGACCCACACGGGCCTCGTGATGTTCGCCTACATTCTGGGCGGCGTCCTGTTCGGGTGGTACGGCATCTTCCTCGGACCGCTGGTGTTGGTACTGCTCGTGCAGTTCGCCGACATCGTCTTCGGGGATTTGGTTCACGGACGACGCGTGACGCCGACCTCGTCGCTCTCCATCGGGTCGAATCCGCCGCAATCGAAGAAGGAAAAGTGAGATGTCCGAACGACGACTTACGCTTGCAGTCGGACTTCGTCGTCGGTGACCGACGCGATCATCTCGTCCTGAAGCGGGTAGGTGTCCTCGTCCCGGTCGCCCCACCCGAGTTTCGACTTCACCTTGTCGGTGATACCGGGGTCGGGGTCCACGTGGGCGGTGCCGTGCTGAACGTCCGAGACGATGCCGACTTGGTCGCCGGAGTTGTCCACGACTTTCTTCCCCTCGTCGTCGTCGGTGATTTGCGTTGTCATCGCGTTCGTAATTTGTCGTTCTTCCGGGTACCGGCGCTGGTTGCGAGTTCAGGGACCTTATCAGTGGGAACCGTCCCGGGTCGCCTCAGCCGTCGTCGGGGAGCAACGGATGGTCGTCGGGAGCGCGTGCCAGTTGCCGCTGGACGGCATCCCATTCCTCGAAGTAGCCGTAGTCGGTCATCGTGGACATGCCCGCGAGGGCGGCCCGGAGGCTGAGTCCCACGAGCGGGATGTCCGCCACCGTGATGACCACGTCGGCTTGTAGGATGACGCCGTCCCTGAGAATCACGTCGAGCAAGTCCACGACGGCGTGGTCGTCTTTTGTCGGTTTCATGCATCTAACTCCGGTGCGAACGAGTAGGGCGGCCACGGGCCGGTGAACCTGATTTCGATACCCGGGTCGGCCGCCACGTCGTCCAGTAGTTCGCCGATGTCTTCCTCGCGGTCCTCGTGTGCCAGGAACGCGACCTGCACGACTTCGTCCGAGCTATCGGAGTCGAGAACCCCACGACTCGAATCCAACACGTCGAACTCGCGCACGAGGGGGTCGAGTCCTTCGCGGAGCCGTGCGGTCAGGTCCTTCTGTCGCGCTCTGCGGAGGTCACGAAGCCGGTTGTCGTACTGCTTTTCGAGCAGGAAGGCGGTTCCCTCGCTCGCCTCCTCGACTTTCCCGCGGAGTTCGGCTAACTGCTCGTCGTCGGATTCGAGTTCGTCCCGAACGCGCGCTTCGTCCCACGCCACGCCGACGCGGTACTCCCAGTGGCCAGCGAAGTCGTCGAGATGGGTCTCGAGCGTTTCTGACTGGTCGGACAGCCATTCCACGACCGCGTCGTCGTCGCCCTTGAGAATCGTATCGAATCGGAACGGGAGCGGCGTGCCGAACGTTTCACCGGCGGCGTCCACCACCGACTGATGGGTGAGCAACCACTCCTGAACCGTTCCGAGGTCGTCGGAATCGAACGGCGAGTCACAGGACTGGACGACGGCACCGAAACCGTCGTGAACGAGCACCGAGACGGGGTCGCCGTCGATACCCGTTTCGGAAAAATCAGTCACGCTTCCACCGCTCACACCGTTTTCGACGTTCACGACACAGTAGAGGTACCGTCCCTCCTCGAACGTCGATTCAGCCACCGAACCCCTCCATGCCGGGTTCGCGGTCCGCGATATCGACCAGCGCGTCCGAAATCAGGTCGTCCAAGTCACCACGGAGGTTGTCCACGCCCTCCTCGATGCCCTCGGATTCCTTCAGACGCTCCAGTTCGTCCTCGATGGCCGCCAACTGCGTTCCGAGTCGCTCGATTTCCTCCGGCGTGAGGTCGTCGTACTCCATTCGCCGAACGGCCTCGCGTTCCATCGCTTCGACCAGCAGTTCGACCACGGTGATGACGAGCGCGACGAGTCCCTTTCCGGCGTCGTCACCGTCGATTTCAATCCCCGTCACGTTCGGCCTCCGCTTCCGCTTTCGCCTCCGCTTTTTCCGTCTCCTTCTCGTCCTCTTCTTCCTCTTCGCCGTCCTCGGCTTCGGCGTCCGCTTCCTCGTCGGGCGACACGCCGACGGTCACGGTTTCGGATTCGGGCAGTTCCTCGACGCCGGCGGCCTCGTTGACGCGCTTCATGTCGGTACCTTCCGGGAATTCGAGGCCGTACTGGGCCGCCGTTTCGAACGACGCGATGGCGGCGCGGAGTTTCACGCCGAGGAGTTCCGTCTCGCCGACGGTCACCACGATGTCGGCGTTGATGACGACGCCCTTGTCCAACAGCAGTTCGAGCATCTCCGCGAGGTCGGACTGGCTTCGGGTGGGTCCTGTTTCACTCATCGTCCTCCTCCTCGAATCGATGGCCGTAGATTCGTTTCGACCCCTCGCTCGACGAGTGCCAGCCGCTCTTCGGAACGGTGGAATAGCGCGCGACGCTGGCCTCGGTGGACCCCGACGCGGACATCGTGGAGTACGCCGACGGGTTCGTCGACGACGGTTGACCGAGCCCTCCCTTCGATTGGTTTTCCTTCTTGACCTCCTTCAGATCGTTCCGGGTCTCGATGAGTCCCTGCGCGGAATTCGTCCGCGCTCTCTTGCAGTTGTGACTGGAGTTTCGACTCGTACAGTTCGGACTGCATCTCGTTTTCGAGGTCGTCGTCCATCTCCATCATGCCGTCGTCCGGGTCGTCCGGGTCGTCGTCCCCGATGCCAATTTCTTCGAGGGCGTCCGTGAACTCGTCGCTCTCCTCCCACAGGCTTCGAACGTCCGTGGACGACCACAGTTCCCGGAACTTGATGGCGCTGATGAGGCTTCGAACGTCGATGACTTCCCCGGCGTCACCTTCGTCGATGGCGTCATCCGTGTCCTCCACCTCGACCACGTCGGGAAGTTCGGACAGTTCGATGATGTCCGGAAGGTCGCTCAGGTCGAGTTCGTCCAGCACGTCCTCGCCCTCGTCCAGTACGTTCCAGAGATTCTCCGCTTCCGTCGAAACCGAGTCGAACGAGTCCGCCGAGATGAACGCCGAGACGAGTCGGTCGAGTCCGGCCCCCACCTCATCGAGGAACGTTTCGATTTCGTCTTTAGCCATCGGGTAACTCCTGTCCGATCCGTAGTTCGAGGATGTAGTTGTTGTACGATGCGTCCCTGACCTCCGCGCCGTCCCATTCGAGTCCGAGCCGTTTTATCGGCCGCTCGTCGTCGCGTATCTCGATAACGTTCGTCTCGCTGTCGAACGTGACTCCGAGGTCGTCCTTCGGAACGCCGGGAACGTCGATGGTGACGACGAGTTCGTCGTCCACCTCCCGCGCGTTCGTCAAGTACCGTTGCTGACTCTGTTGGGGCTGAGTTCGTTGCTTTTGCGGTCGTCCCGATGTGACGGAGTCGACCGAAATTCCGTAGTTGATTCGACCTCGTGAGCCACCGCGTTCGCCCGCGTGTGTCCGTGGCCCGTCGTCGTCCGAGAGTTCGTTCGCCAATCTGACCAACCGTTCGATGAGTCCCATTATCGTTTCACCTCGACTTTCCCGTTCCGCAACCGCTCGTGGGCCGTTTCCGCAACGTCGAGTTGCGTTTCGAGGTCGGCTTTTCGCGCCTCGTACTCCTCGTCCGACAACTCGCCGAGTTCGTACAGCATGTGCGTCTCCTTGAGTTCGTCGTGAATGCCGGCGATATCGTACATCTCCTCGACCGCCAGCGAGTGGAGAACGTCCACCATCGACACCAGCGGCTTGAACAGCAGGTCGTCCACGACGATCATTGCTGTGCTCCGATGTGGATGTCCACGAAGTTGTACGGTGCCCACGGCCCCGTGTACTGGACGGTCAACTCGTCGTACTCCTCGCGTATCTCGGCGACCTCCTCGGCGAACGCCTCGCGGTCGTCCGCGGCAACGAGATACGAGCGGTTGAGGACGAGCCGGTCGCTGAACAGGTCGTCCTCGGTCTCGCTTTCGGCGATGGCCGACAGTCGCTCGCCGACTGCCTCCCGAATCGCCTCGCGGTCGGACTCGTCGTCCTCTCCAGCGACGATTTTGACGCCGAGTTCGACGTGTCCATCGACTTCGTTGAGCGCCTTCGTGAACGCTCGGCGAGCACCCCGGAGAACGGTTTTCAGGGTGCGGTTGTCCTTGAACGCCATACCGAACTGCATCGGCACGACGGCGTCCACGTCGTCACGTTCGAGGACCTCGCGGAGGACCTCGTCGTGGCGTTTGCTATCCTCGTCGGTTCGTTCGGGGTCGGTCGTGTCGATATCCGAGACGACGGCCGAGAGCGTTCGGTACGTCACCGTGTACACTCGGTCAGCATCATCGACAGCATCGGTGTCAAACTCGAAATCGTTCTTCTCGACGACCCCGTAGACGTATCGGTTCGAACTCATCGTTTCATGGAGACGGTGCTCCTACGACTGGAAACTGACGGGACCTGCGTTGATAAGTCGTGTGGCGGAGAGTGCAAGCATGCGCCGCGTTCGTGCCAGTTTCCCCGGTTTTGGCTTCCCGTCCCCGACCGTTGGATGAAACGGGTGTCCCGAAATCTCCCTTACTGGGCGGCCTTCCGCCGGTCGAGTTCGTCCATCAGGTCGTTCGCCAACGACTGAAGGTCGTCGTTCGAGAGTTGGTCGAGTTCGACCGCCGATTCGTCCGCTCCGTCCGATTCCCCTTCAGATTCGCTTTCCTCGGTGGATTCGTCTTCTGCTTCCCCGTTTGCTTCTGCTTCCCCGTTTGCTTCTGCTTCGTCGCCTGATTCTGCTTCGTCTTCCTCGTCGGCGTCGTCCGCCGTCCGCTCGTCTTCGGCTTCTGATTCTCCTTCGTCGTCCGATCCACTTCCGCGGATACCGCTCGCGGCGGCGAGTATCTCCCGTGCTTCCTCCTTGCTCACTTCCAAGACCTCTTGGACCCGTTCGAGGATGAGTTGTTCCCGCGACGGTTCGTCTTCCTTTTCAGCTTCCTCGTCGTCGCTTTCGGCTTCGAGTCGACGTTCGAGGCGGCTCCCGAGCGACTCGCCGACCTTTCGTCCGACGAGCATACCGAGCCCACAGCCGACGACCCGTCCGAGGTCCCGACCGATGGCTTGGCCGTCCTCGCTCTCCATTTCGGTGAGCGCGTCCACGATTCGTTCGGCGTTCAGTTCGTCCCCCATGTTTTCTTCTACTAGTTTTCGTACCGTGTTTTCTTCAGTCATGTCCTCCCCCATTCAGCGTCAGCGTTCCTCGGCCCCGAAAATCTCCGTCTGCGTGCCGGTGTCGCCACGGCGATATCGGCCCGCCCGCCCATAGCCTTGGACGGTACCGTCCGGTCCGAGGCTGATGACGTATCGGCCGAGAACGTCCTGTGTGTCCGGAATCGAGTTTCGCTCCACCACTTCCGCGACGACCCGCCAGCCGTCGTCCCCCTGTTCCCCGACTTCGATGATGCTGTCGAGCGGGGACCCGATGAGGTCGCTTGCGATGGCACGGCCCACGTCCCTTGCCTCGTACAGACCGATTTCGTCGTCTTCGACGATTTCCTCGATATCGTTCGCTTCGGCACGCTCCGATGAATCGTCCGATTCCCCGACGGCTTCGGACAGTCGAGTGAGTACATCGTCGAACTCTCCCCCTTCGGAGTCGCCCGTTCGTTCGGTCATCGTTCCCCGCAAAACGTGTCGTTATCGAGTCGTATAACTCATACGCCCGTAACGAGCGATTTCGCGGTCGTGACGGAAACCGGCATCCGTCGCGGTGGTGCTTAAAAGTAACTTGCAGGCTCGGCCCTAACCCTCAAATACGGTTCGCCTGCACTACCCAACATAGGGATTCGGTTCCCGTGAACAACTATGGTACAAGCAGACCCAAACTCTTCGAGTCTCGCGGACGTTCTCGACCGCATTCTCGACAAAGGCGTCGTTATCGACGTGTGGGCGCGCATCTCCGTCGTCGGGATTGAAGTCCTGACCATCGAGGCGCGTGTCGTCGTCGCATCGGTCGATACGTTCCTCCATTACGCAAAGGAGATGGCAAAGTTAGAACGGGCATCCTCGGAGGACGAGGTGGACTTCGAAGAGGTCGAAGTCGCGTCACCCGAGGCTAGTTCGTCATAAGTACGGCTTGAGAAACAATGTCCGAAGCAGACCAGTGTCGGGCGCTTACCGAAGGCGGCGAGCGGTGCACTCGTCCGGCACAGGACGACGGTTTTTGTTATCAACACGGTCCGGACGACGAGACTATCGACGGCCATAACGACGAAGAAGGCGGGTCCGGAAACGAAGACGAGGACGAAGACGTGAGTGATAATTCCCCGAACGAGGAAGAGACGAACTCATCAGAGAGAGACGAATCGGACGAGAGCGATTCGAATGCGGACGAGTCGAACGAAAACGAATCGAACGCGGACGAATCGGGCGACGGCGGAAACGGCCAGTTCGACGTGATGGCCGTCCGCGAGACGGTCGAAGACGTCGCGAACGATTTGGTCGGCCATCCGCTCGATGGCATCATCGAAATCACCGAGGACGACGACGGCTGGGAAGTCGTCGTCGAAATGGTAGAACGGAGCGCGGTTCCGGATACCCAAGATATCCTCGGACAGTACGCGATTGCCTTGTCGGAGTCGGGTGACGTAACCGGCTATCGGTTGCGGGAGCGATACAGGCGCGGCGACAGTCAGGAGTGGTAGGATTACCCTTTGTGGAACCCGACCATGAACCCGCCGGCGAACCCGGCGCTGACCGAGAGCGTCGAGAGAACCGTCGTCACCCACGAGGGCGGCGAACTGTTTCCAGCGGCCTGACCGGTTTTCAGTAGTCCTGCGGAGAGCTTATCCCAGTCAACGGTCAGTATGCCGCGCGATTCGAGGAACTTGAACAGAGCGAGTTCGAGGCCGATGATAACCGCGACGAGCTTTGCTATCTTTTTTGCAGCGAATCCGATGACGCCGCCGATGACGGCACCGCTCCCCAGTTGGAGTCCCAGTTGTTGAGGGTCTATCCCGACTTGCATCGTCACACTCAGAACACTGGTAGGTTAAGTTTCTTGTGGTTTTGGCTGATATTCAAGATACTGTGGAAGCATAAAATCGACTCAGTATGGGGAATCTCATCCGTCACGACAATCAAAAATCATTTCGGTCGAGTTGTGAAGTCCGCCATCGACGAACGTTTTTCCGCCGTCAATAGCGAGCGTTTTTCCGGTTCGTTTTCGTCCGCGAGGAGCGCGATTCCGGCGCAACCTCGCAACCCGCTCCCGATGGTTTTAAACAGATGAACAACCCGGTATAACATATCAATGGCTTTCGAGGACCTACTAAGCGACCCAGTGATTCAGAAATATCTTCACGAACTGGTCGGACCGAAAGGAATGCCCGTCGCGGCCGCGCCGCCGGACGGTGAGGTCACCGACGAGGAACTCGCCGAAGAACTCGACCTGGAGCTCAACGACGTTCGACGCGCGCTGTTCATCCTCTACGAGAACGACCTCGCGACCTACCGACGCCTCCGCGACGAGGATTCGGGATGGCTCACCTACCTCTGGACGTTCGAGTACGACAAGATTCCGGAGAACCTCGAAGAGGAGATGCACCGACTGCTCAGCGCACTGGACCAACGGCAGGAGTACGAGCGCACCCACGAGTTCTACCTCTGTGAAATCTGCTCGCTCCGCTTCGAATTCGGCGAGGCGATGGACTTCGGCTTCGAGTGCCCCGAATGTGGGTCGCCGCTCGAATCCATGGAGAACTCGATGCTCGTCGATTCGATGGAAGAGCGCATCGACAACCTCGAAGACGAACTCAACGTCGAAACACTCGGTGCATAATGGTCGTACTTGCAACAAAAGTGTACGTTAGCGGCGACGCGAAGCGACGTGCACTCGACGGACTCGAATCGCTGATAACGAACGCGATCGGCGACCTCGACGTGGAGTTCGACATCGGCGTCCGCCGCGATGGGTTCGTCTCGGTTACCGTGGAGGGCGAGGACGAAGTCGTCGCCCGGAACGTCCTCGGCGAGGAGTGGGGCGAAGTCACGCCCCACCTGCGCGACGGCGAAACCTACATCGGAACGCTCGAATCGTGGGACGACGACGGGTTCGTCCTCGACGCCGGACAGGACGTTCGGATTCCGGCGTCCGAACTCGGACTCGGTCCCGGCAAACCCGAGCAGGTTGTCGAACGGTTCGGTCTCGTCCAGCACCTGCCGATGAGCTTCGTCTACGCAGAAGACGGTTCCTCCCGCCTCTCCGACGCGGAGCGTGACCGCCTGTTCGACTGGACGCGTGGCACCGGACGGGTGAACGTCAACAGCGCGACGCGTGGCGAAGTTCGGGCGACGGTCAACCGCGCGGGCCACGCCCACGACATCGTCACCGTCGAACGACTCGGCGTGTTGGAACAGAGCATCATCTGTCGGGAGGAGACCGACGCACCGGGACTACTCGCCAGCATTGGCGATTACATCCCGGCCGAAATTCGTTGTGTAATTCCATGAGGAAACGGTTCGTCCTCGCGTTCGGCCTGCTCGCCCTCCTCGCTATCAGTGCAGGCTGTTCCTCCGTGTTCGGTCCGGGGAACATCAGCCAGCAACGGCTCAACGAGAACGCGACGTACGACTGGCACTCCTCGGCGGACGTGAGCTACAACGTCACGAGCCACCAGTATCAGGCTGTCTACGACCTCGACAAGAAGGACACGCTCGAAATACATCAGGAGGAGTCCTTCGGCGAGGAAGCCCCCGTCGAGATTTCCGCCGTACAGTTCCGATATCCGAACGGGACCGTCGTCGGTGCCGACCACATCTCGGTGCACAAGACGAAATCCTCGACCATCATCCGACCGCCGAAGGGTCGCGGACAGTTGGCGTACACGGCATCGAGGCAGGGAAAGACGTTCTACGTCCCGACCTTCCTCGAAGACCGGACCTACGAAGTGACCATCCCACGGGGGATGCACGTCGATACGTTCCTGCTGAGCGACGTGCGCCCCGGTAGTTACCAGACGAGCATGCAGAACGGGCGCGAGCACATCGTCTGGTCGGACCCGGTCAAGGCCGACAGCATCTCGGTGCGCTACTACCTCGGCCGCGACAAGTGGATATTCGCCGGCATCGTCGCGCTAGCACTCCTCGTCGGGTTCGGCGGTCTGGTGTACTACCGCTACCAGATTCGGCAACTCGAACGCCAACGCGAGGAGATGGGACTGAACATGGACATCTCCGACGACGACATGGGCGACGGGCCGCCGCCCGGGATGTAAGAGCACTTTTCTTCGCCGCGCCCCACGATTCGGTATGCGAGTTGCGTTGGTAACCGTCGGAGACGAAATCCTCTCCGGAGACACTGTCAATACGAACGCCGCGTGGTTGGGCAAGCGACTGACCGAGCGCGGCGTAACCGTCGAACGAGTGTTCGTCATCCCCGACCGCGTGGCCGATATCGCCCGCGTCGTGAACGAGGCGCGTGCCGAGTACGACGCCGTCATCGTCACCGGTGGGTTGGGTCCGACACACGACGATATGACGATGGACGGTATCGCGGCGGCCGTCGGCGTCCCCGTCGAGGAACACGAGGAAGCGGTCCAGTGGATAGCGGAGCATTCCGATTACTCACACGCCGACCTGACGACCGGAACGACCCATCTCCCCAAGGGGTCGCGCATGCTCCCGAACGAAATCGGCGTCGCCCCGGGCGCGGAAATCGAGGATATCTACGTCCTGCCCGGCGTCCCGGACGAAATGCACGCCATGTTCGAGCGCGTGGCCGACGAGTTCGACGGCGACCCGTACTTCACCGGCACCGTCGCGGCGGGCGAACCCGAGAGCGCGCTCCTCGACCGGTTCGCGACGCTGCGGGAGCGGTTCGACGTGAAAGTCGGGAGCTATCCGGGGAACTACGTGCGCGTCAAAATCGAGGGAACGGACGAGGAAACCGTCCGGAACGCCGTCGAGTGGTTGCGCGAGCGAGTCGAAGCGCCGGAGGAGACGGACGCCTAACGGTAGAAGTAGGCTATCCACGCGACGGTGAGTGCCAATCCGACTACGAGAACGACGATGCCTGCGGAGTTTGCTGGAACTGCTTCGAGTGGAATCATACCCGCCGGTTGTCGGCCCTGTCTCTTAAGATTTGAGAATTACCCGTCACCTCGCCGCAACCCTTCGGGTGGTGTGTTGCTGTCGGATATCTCCGGAATTTCCGAGCGACGGCTACCGGGGCGTTGCGCTCACGAAACGGCTACTCCGCTACCGACTCCCGCATCCATTCGAACTGCTCCTGAAGTCGCTTTTCCCCGATAGCGGTCAACGAGTACACGTCGTACAACCCTTCGACCCGTCTCTCGACGTGACCGCTCTCGACGAGGCGTTCCAAGGTCGCGTAGTATCGCTTCGGGTCGAGTTGCTTGTCGTAGCGCGATTCGAGTTTCGTCTTGAGCTTTTGGCCACGGAGTTCCCCGGCCTCGACGAGAAGGATGCACATGTCGCGGCGGGTGCCGCTCTGGTGCCAGCGTGTCATAGAGGGGAATCGAGTATCGAGACTCACGTCGCTTTCGGGTTGGAACCGATAGCTTCGACTGTGCTCCCCTCGAATCGCCGACCATGACCACGCTCTCTGCCGACGGAATCACGGCCCGCTACTTCGAAACCGACCACGAGCGCGTCCTCGAATTCGCGCGCGAGGGACGGACTGTGGCGGTCGCACAGAATCTCGAAGGGTACGGCATGCTGAAAGTCCGGAAAACGACGGACAGTCCGGAACTCGAACGATACTACGGGTTCGACATGGCGTTGGACCATGTGGCGGAACTGCTTGGCGTTCGACCGAACGATTTGCCCGTGCCCGACCCGGCAGCGGACATGGGTATGTAAAATATCGAATACGGGTGCCGTTAAAATCGGCGAAACATCTCCAGTGAACGACGAGAGACACGTCCGCAAAAAGAGATTTCTGATGACATATACCCCCACAAACCTTTTCTTCGGTGATTGAGTGCCCTTCTGTAATGGCTAGCCTGAGCGAACTTCTGGAGGACCTCGTCGGAGGTGTCGACGCAGTGTTTCTCTTCTCTCCGAGTGGGTCGTACTACGAACGGTTCGCGGAACTCGACGACACCGATGTGGTCGTCGTCGCGCCGAGCAACAACGTCAGCGCGACCAACTTCGTGGAACTCCCACTCGAATTCACCAGCGTCAAGGATCGCATTCGATTCGGTATCGAGGGAGCACTCGACAACGGATTCGCGGAAGACGGGGACGAACTGACCTGTGTTGCGAGCATGTTCGGCGACGGACTCGACACCGTCACTCAGACCAGAGCGGACGAGGACGCCCACTCTGGAATCTACGACCTGTTCGCAAACTCGCGGGCCGACCCCGGCGTCATCCGCGACGTGTTCGAGGTGGCCATCGAACTCGGCAAGAAAGGGCAGAAAGGCAAACCGGTCGGCGCGCTGTTCGTCGTCGGCGACGCGGGCAAAGTGATGAACAAGTCCCGACCGCTGTCGTACAACCCGTTCGAAAAGAGCCACGTCCACGTGGGCGACCCCATCGTGAACGTCATGCTGAAGGAGTTCTCCCGACTCGACGGCGCGTTCGTCATCTCCGATTCGGGAAAGATAGTTTCGGCCTATCGCTATCTCGAACCGTCGGCGGAGGGCGTGGACATTCCGAAAGGACTCGGTGCACGCCACATGGCGGGCGGTGCGATTACCCGCGATACGAACGCGACGGCCATCGTCCTCTCGGAGAGTGATGGCCTCGTTCGGGCGTTCAAGGGCGGTGAGATAATTCTGGAACTCGATCCGGAGGCTTATTAGATGGCTGTGGAGTGGCAGGTACTCCTCCAACAGGAGTATCGCATCGTCCTCGCCATCCTCATCCTCATCGTTGGCGGCATCGCTGGCTACCTGCTCGGTCGGTTGAACATGCGTATCCTCCGTGCCGCGGGTCTGCCCGAAGTCGTTGAAGGGACGCCGTTCGAGCGTACCGCCCGCAGTCTCGGAACGACGACGGTGTCACTCATCGCCCGTCTCACCTCGTGGTTCATCTACGGCGTCACGATTCTCCTCGCGCTCAACACGGCCGAACTGCCGCTGAGCACGCAACTGTTCTGGCAAATAATTCTATTCACGCCAAAGTTGTTCGTCGCGGCGCTCGTGTTCATCATCGGGTTCATCGTCGCCGACAGGGCGGAACTGTTGGTGAGCGAGCGACTTCGGAGCGTCAAACTCCCCGAAGTCAACGTCATCCCGCGAATCGTCAAATACAGCATCGTCTACATCGCCTCGCTTATCGCGCTGAGTCAGATCGGAATCGCGGTCCTGACGCTACTCGTCCTCTTCGGCGCGTACGTCCTCGCCGCCATCGTTTTCGGCGCAGTGGCCTTCTGGGACCTCCTCCGTTCTTCGGCGGCGGGTATCTATCTCCTACTCAACCAGCCCTACGGCATCGGCGACGAGATTCGCGTCGCCGGCAATCAGGGAATCGTCCAAGAGATAGATATGTTCGTCACTCACATCGAAAACGACGGCGAGGAGTTCATCATCCCCAACCATCTCGTTTTCCAACGCGGCGCAGTCCGACTGCGGAACTGATTGCGGGAACGATAGCTGATTGGAGACGTGGTTTTCGAGTACCTGCGGAACGTCTTTTCGCGAAAGCGTCGAAAATAGTTCGTTCAGCTCAACTACGTCTCCTCCTCGAATCGCGATTTTACGCACGATCGACGCGCGGCGAAGCCATGCGAACGAAGTCGAAGAGGGCGTCGCGTTTCAACAGGGCGAATCCGGCGAAGATGGCGGCGAATCCGATGATAGTGGTATTAGCGACCAGTTCGCCCAACAGCGCCCAACTGAGGAGCGTGGCGACGACGGGTTCGAGGTAGCCGACGAGGTTGAGTTCGGTCGCGCCGATGGAGTCGAGCAGGTGGAAGTAGATGAGGAAGGCGACGACGCCGGAGATGAGCACCAAGTAGGCGAGCGATGCGACGGCCGGGAGCGACCAGTCGATGGCGGCGGGTGATTCACCGCTGGCGAAACTGACGCCGTGGATGAGGATGGAACCGAACAGCATCGACCAGCCCTGAAGCGCGGGAATCGAGACGCTCGTCTCGAACGGTTGGCTGAGCACCGAACCCAAAGCGAAACTCGCGGCCGCGAGGAAGACGAGGCCGATTCCGACCGCGTCGGTCGAGAGGAGGTTCGCGGGGGTGGGGTTGGCGACGATGGCGACACCGGCGACGCCGAAGACCAAACCGAGGGCACCGAGGAGAGAGACGTGTTCGTCGGCGAAGAGAGCGCTGGCGAAGACAGCAGTGAGAACCGGCGAGAGGCTGACGATGACCGCCGCGAGCGCGCCGGGGACGTGTTCCTGTCCGAGGTAGAGCAGGCTGTGGTGGCCCGCGATGATGAACGCGCCTATCGTCACGAGAGCGAGCACGTCACCGCGAGTCCGGGGTTTCCAGCGGTCGGTGGTGAACGCCGCGTAGCCGAGGATGAGCAGACCGGCCACGTCGTAGCGAACTGCCGCGAACAGGAGCGGCGGGAAGTGCTGAAGCCCAACGTCGATAGAGACGAACGAGCCGCCCCAGAAGAGGGCCAACAATGCAAACATCACTCCGTTCATCGGAAGATATCTTCCAAGTTTCGTCGAATTCATAGATTTCTATTCAATCCTAATCGACCCTCATTGTTAAACCCTTCTACAACGAACTGCGTTGAGACTGAATCTCATACAATATCTATTGAGCCAGTTGGAGTCTATTCCTACCATTGAATCATTATAGACACATGTTCACTAACGGCGAGTTCGGAATCGCTCCCCAGCCGTCGTGACCGACCGCTCCTCGAACTCGAGATATTAAGTATGGTCGATGTATAGTTCGAAATCGATGGACGAACGCGACGTTACCCTGCTCAAGGCAATCTCGGACCTGGAGACCGGCAGTCCGGAGAAGCTACACGAGGAGACCGACATCCCCGTCTCGACGATTCACTACCGACTGAACAACCTGCGCGAGGCGGGGGTCATCGAAAACGACCTGTACGATATCGACCTCGAACAGTTCGGACTCGGCGTCACCGTCGTCGTGGAGGTGTTCGCCGACTACACCGGACCGTACTCGGACTTCGGCGAGAAGATACTGGATATCGAGGGCGTCACACAGGCGTACTTCACGATGGGTGAAACCGACTTCATCGTCATTGCCCACCTCACCGGGCGTGAGATGGTCGAACGCCTCATCGGGGATTTCGAGCGCATCGAGGAAGTCGACCGGACGAACTCCACCTTCGTCATCTCCACGCTGCGTGACTCCCATCGGGTGCTTCAGAGCTACAGTTTGGAAACGCTCCTCGACGAACTCGCGGAGGAGTGACCGAGGAGCTACCGTCGTCCGAGATAACCGTCCACCGTCTAGACGCCGTTCGGCTTCGGAGTAATCAGCTGTTTCGGCTGTTCCGGGCACGGACCCCCAGTTCTTCCATGCGACCCTGATTCGTCCCGAAAACTGCCATCGAACAGCCAACCATCGATACGAGGGATGATTCCGTCTCCCCGTGTCGAACGAAACCCCGAAGCCCCCGCCACCCAAATCAGGGAATATGATTCGAAACATCGCGGCGGGCGTGCAGGCCTTCACCAGCAACGCGTTCATCGTGGACGGCGAGCGAACCGTCCTCGTGGATACGGGGTCGAACTTCGATGCCGTGACGGAAGTCGAGGAAGCGGTAGACGACCTCGACGCGGTCATCATCACGCACACCCACCCCGACCATATCGGCAATCTGGAGACCGTGAAGGACGCCTTCGACGTCGAGGCGTTCGGCTTCGACGCCGACCAACCCGGCGTCGATGTCGCTATCGAGGACGGGGACCCGTGAAAATCGGCGACCACGACTACCTCGCACTCCACACGCCGGGACACAAAAACGACCATCTCTGCTTCTACGCTGACTCCCCGAAAATCCTGTTCGCGGGCGACCTCATCTTCCAGAACGGCGGTTTCGGCCGCACCGACCTCGAAGAGGGCGACCGCCGAGTCCTCATCGAGAGCATCGATTATGTCATCGACACGATAGACGACGACTTGGACGAGATGCACGTCGGCCATGGGCCGAGCGTGACGACGAACCCGTATCAACGACGTCGAACTCGCATCGCAGGCGGCGCGGATGCGGTGAGTGGAGGGGCGAGTTACAGAAACGCCTCCGTATACGTTCCCGTACGCCGACGCGACTTTCTCGGGGTCGTTCCGCACGTCCTTCGCCAGCGGTTCGAGCGTCATCGTTTCGGCGGGGTCGAGCAAACTCGACCACGTCCTCCACGCGCTTCTCCATCGTTCCGTCGTGGACGCTGTTGTCCGCGACTTCGCACGCCTTCGCGTAACGCGCGCCGTCGTAGACTCGGACGCGGCGCGGTTCGACCACGGCGACGGTGTCGAACTCGATACCGCGTATCGGCATGGCGATGTCGCTGTAGGATTCGACGACCGCCCGGTCTTCGCTTCGGATGCGCTCCGCCAGCGCTCCGGAAGTGCGGGAGATATCGCCGTTCGGTTTGGTCGTTCAATTCTTCGAGGGAATCCACGACGACCGCATCCGAGAGCGGGAGGTTCTCCCGGACGGCCTCGGGAAGCGAGACGGTGCCGTTGACGACGAACCCTTCGCCGACGCGGTCCACGAGGAACTCGCGGCGGGACTGACCGAGCATCCCCTTTCCCTTGCCGGGTGCGGGTCGCCAGAGTCGGTGCACCGGGTTCAGGTCCTCCGGCGCGGGAGTGCCCGCGCTCGCGCCGCGAGTCGCTTGGCGTCCTTACCGTACAGTCGCCCCTCGGAGAGGGCGCGCTTGGCGTCGTCGTGGTCGAACCAGAAGTCGTTGCCCGCGCGGGGTTTGAACCCGACCGCGTCGTGGTGGGCGAGAAGCCCGACCGTGAACGTCGTCTTTCCGGCGTCCACGCGGTCGCTTCCGGCGACGAGAATCGTCATTCCTTCAGTCCGTAGTAGCCCGGTTCCTCGTCGCTCGGCGGTTCGGCGACGACGAGGTCCTCGGAGTTGCGCATCACCCACGGAATCGCCCAATCCAACAGCACTTCCTCGGTTTCCACGTCTATCTCCGCGTCCGCATCGAGACCTTGCAGGAGGCGGGCGATTTCGTAGACCGAGTACATCGTGTCTTCGTCGAGCAGTTCGTCCGGTTCGTAGAAGTCACACGGGTACAATTGGTCGAAATCGTCTTTTGGCTTCGGCATATCGGTCCCTACGTCCGTCCGAGCGTAAAAGGTCACGAATCGACACGCGCCGACGGACTATCGGTTCGCGTCCAAGTACACAAATATAATGAACGAGCATTATATCCAAGTTTTTATAATGGCGCGTTCGAGATAGAAAACGACATGGACGAGGAATCGGGAAGCGAGACGAAAAAGGCGCTCGTATCGGCCTTTGCCGAGTTCGGCGGTCACTATCTGCGGGACATCTGGCTGTTCGACCAACGCGACTTCGAGATGCTCTTTCTTCGTGAGGACGTCGCGGACAAACTCGACACCGTCGATGTCGAGAAGTTCGTGGACAACGAACGGTTCGGATTCATCACCCGGGACACGTACGACCAACTCTACTACGCCACCTACCGGTACACGGTCAGGGGGTTCACCGACTTCGAGCAGTTCCGAATGTTCTTCGACGACGACGAGCGAAAGGTCGGCATATTCGCCAGCCTCGACCAGCAACCCGGCGGCCACGATTACGAATCGCTCTTTCAACACGTCACCGACATCGCGTCCGGTTACGAGGTTCCGATGGTGTCCCCGGACGAGAGATAGCAGTCGCTTCTCGGTAGGGTCAAAAAATATCGGTGCGTTCGGCCCTATTCGTACCGCGACACGACGTTGTCGTACTGTTTTGCGACGTTGTCCCAGTCGACCACTTCGAAGAAGTTGCCGATGAAGTCGCCGCGGTCCGGACCGTAATCGTAGTAGTAGGAGTGCTCCCACACGTCCACCGCGAGAATCGGGTGGCTACCCCAGAGTGCGCCTTGGTCGTGCTTGTCAACTTTGACGTTGCGAAGCTGTTTGGCGACGGGGTCGTAAACGAGGAGTGCCCAGCCACCTGCGGCGCTCGCGGCGGCCTCGAATTCGCCCTTCCATCCCTCGTAGGAACCGAAGTCCTCCTCGATGCGGTCGGCGAGTTCGCCTTCGGGTTCGCCGCCGCCGTTCTCGTCCATGTTCTCCCAGAAGAGGGTGTGGAGGTAGTGACCACAGCCGTTGTGGGTCACGTTACCCAGCGCACCCGCCGTGCTGGAGTAGTCACCGGACTCGCGGTTCTCCGCGAGGGTTTCCTCGGCACTGTTGAGGCCGTTGACGTAGCCCTGATGGTGCGTGTCGTGGTGCCACGTGAGCACCTGTTCGGAGATGTGCGGTTCCAGCGCGTCGTAGTCGTACGGGAGCGGTGGTAGTTCCGCGTTCGATTTTTCTGGCATATATGTATTACCTCCGCTAACCATATCTCCTTTTAGCTTGTTAAACCTTGAGGAGATGTTAGCTAACATATACCATGATATCCCGGCAAAATAGTCCGGTTTTAGAGCGACTGTCCGACCGTTACCTACTCTTCGCTTCGTCGTAGCGCTCCTCTACGTCGTCCCAGTTGACGACGTCCCAGAAGTTGTCCACGTACTCGCCCCGGTTGTTCTCGTACTGGAGGTAGTAGGCGTGTTCCCACACGTCCAGTACGAGCAGTGGTGTGGCCATCGGCGACTGGTTCTGGTGATTCTCGGCCATGCTCACGATGGGAATCCCCGCGACGTGGTCGTAGAGCAACATGCCCCACCCGGAGCCTTCGACACCCTTCGCGGCTTCCGAGAAGTTGGTCTTGAAGTCGTCGAACGACCCGAACTGGTCGTCCAACGCGTCGGCGAGGTTTCCGCCCGGTTCGCCACCGCCGTCCGGGGACATGTTCTCCCAGAAGACGGAGTGGTTGATGTGGCCCGAGAGGTTGAACGCGAGGTTGCGTTCGACGCCTTTCACGTCCCCCCATTCGCCGCTGTTCCGCATCGATTCGAGTTTGTCGAGCGCCGCGTTCGCACCGTCCACGTAGCCCTGATGGTGTTTATCGTGGTGCAGTTCCATGATGTGCGCGTCGATACTCGGTTCGAGCGCGTCGTAGCTATACGGCAAGTCCGGTAGTTCGTATGTTGCCATTGGTAACCCCCGAAAATGGGTCAACGGACGTGGTGTTAAGTGTTGAGGCGACGGTTTGAAACGGAGCGGTAAAAATAGCTTCGCCGAAATCCCGGTCACGTCGATGACCGAGGGTTTAGTCGTCTTCTCTGCGAGTTCCAATTCTCGGCGTTCGACCACGCGTTCTGCGAGTTGCCAGTTGCTCTGGGCGCTCCACTGAACCGCGGTTGCGTCGCCGGACTCCGCACCGCTGTCACGGCCGTCTCGAGCGACAGCATCCGTGGAACCACCATCGCGTCCATCCTACTCTACCGCGGCGGAAACCGCGTAATTGTCACTCCTGGTGGTTACGGTTGTACTGGATTGACCCTTGGTCTTGGTCGACGTGTGAAACCGCGACTTGGCCACTGTACTGTGAATCCCCTCGGTCCCCTCGCTGTGCGGCGGCGTTGCCCGCGAAACCGACTGCGAACAAACTGCCGACCATGGCCGCTACGAGCAGTATTTTGATCGTTTTTTGCATGATTATCTCCTGGGCACGGGTCCCACCTCCCACTCACCACCTGAGGTGGGTGTTACCCTCGTCGTCGCTCGTCGGCGGATTCCCACTTCAATCCCGGCCATCGTTGAGCGGGGTATGGTGCTCGCTATCCGTCGTCCGTCCGATTACCCTCCGGGTTGTGAGGATACCCGCCATCATCGCACGTGTCCCGCCCGATGGTCAACGACGAGTACCATCGAACAACCGGAAGTTACGGGAACGCTTAATCACCGTTCAATCACGTCTTACTGGGTTGTGAGCGCTACTGGCGCCACTTTTCAGCGTACCTCGTTACCCCCGTGCGTTTTCGAACATCGTGATGGCCATCTCCCGCCGGTGTGAGTGGTCCACGATCGGACCGGGATAGTCGGGCGCGAGTTCCTCTCGTTCGTCCGGGTCGAGTTCGTTCCATTCGTGAATCTTTGCCGGGGGGACATCCTCCAACTCCGGCACGAACCGCTTGATGTAGCTCGCATCCGAATCGAAGCGTTCGCCCTGCGTCATCGGGTTGAAGATTCGGAAGTACGGTTGGGCGTCGGTACCGGTCGAGGCGGCCCACTGCCATCCGCCGTTGTCGTTCGCGGTGTCGTGGTCCACGAGTTTCTGCCGATACCAGTCGTAGCCTTCCCGCCAGTCCACCAGCAGGTCCTTCGTCAGAAACGAGGCGACTATCATCCGAACGCGGTTGTGCACCCACGCCTCCTCGCGTAGTTGGCGCATCCCGGCGTCCACGATGGGATAGCCCGTCTCGCCGTCCTTCCACGCCTGCACGCCGTCCGGGTCGTCGCGCCACGCGATGTCGTACTGGTAGTCCTTGAAGTTCTCCACGACGACGCCGGGGTTGTCGTCCAGTACGTGCATGTAGAACTCCCGCCATGCGAGTTGGCCCTGAAACTCCTCGACGGAGTCGGCGTCGCTCGCACTCCCGGCGTCGTTTTTCGCCCCTTCCGTTTTTTCCCACAGTTCCCGAACTCCGACGGTGCCGAACTTCAGATGCGGCGAGAGGCGCGAGGTCGATTCGCGGGCGGGGTAATCGCGGGCGTCGTCGTACCGATACACGTCCCGCTCGCAGAACTTCGAAATCAGGTCGCGGGCCGCCTCGGTCCCGGCGGGCGGAATCTTCCCTTCCGGTTCCTCGAACCCGAGGTCGGCGAGCGACGGAATCTCGTCTGCATCCTCGCCCTCCGACAGTACCTCCCTCCGGCGAGACGAGTTCGTCGGGCGCGTCGAACGGCGCGTGCTTGTCCCGGTCGCGCCACTTCTTCCAGAAGTAGGTGTAGACGGAGTAGTACTCGCCCTCGTTCGTCGTGATGGAACCCGGCGTGTGGAAGAGTGCGTCGTGGAACGCTTGGTGTTCGATTCCGGCGTCGTCCAGCGCGTTCCGAACGTCGGCGTCGCGCACCTTCGCCAACCCGGAGTAATCCCGATTCCAGACGACGGCATCCGCATCACACTCCTCGGCGATTCGCGGCAGTTCCTCGCGCGGGTCGCCGTGGACGACCAACAAGTCGCCGCCGCGTTCGCGGTAATCGTCGCGGAGCGATTCGAGTGCCGAGAGCATGAACGACACCCGAGGTGGGGCCGCGTGGGCGAGGACCTCGTCGTCGAAGACGAACACGGGAAGGACGATTTCCCCCATCGAGAGTGCCCGGTTGTCCTCGACCCGGAGGTCACGGCGGTGCCAATGAACGTGCATGCGCTGGGAGACGACGACGACCCTCTTAACGAGCGAACCCACTTTGTAGGGTTCGTCCCCGGACTGCCGAGTTTTACCTCGAACCCCTGACAGCACTTTCCAATGATGTTTTATGAGGGTTCCCTCCTTACAGTTGTTCATGGTAAATCTTACCACGTCGGTGAGGGACACGGTTTCCGAACAACCGGACGATTTGGCTATCGTCACCGACGACAGGGAGTTGACGTACGAAGACCTCTGGGCGCAAATCAGCGGGTTCGCGGCCGGGTTGGAGGAACGAGGTGTCGGGGTGGACGACCGTGTCGCCATCTACCTTCCCAACACGCCCGAGTTCGTCATCACGTTCCACGGGACGCTCGCAGTGGGCGGCGTCGTGGTCCCGATGAACCCGCAGTATCGTACGCGGGAGATCAGTCACCTGCTGGCCGACAGCGGCGCGAAAGTCGTCGTGACACTTCCGGACCTCGTCCCGTTCGTCGAGGAGGTTCGGGACGAAACGAACGTGGAGCACGTCGTCTCGCTCGGGCCGGGAGAAGGCACGTTCTTCGGTGACTTCCTCGCGGAAGGGGACGGGGAAGTCGAACCACGCGACGACGATGACCTCGCCGTTCAACCGTACACCAGTGGCACGACAGGGACGCCGAAAGGGGTGGAACTCACCCATCGAAACCTCTTCTCGAACGCCCACGGATCTGCGGCCCTCGCACCGGGTGGAATCAGTTCGGACGACTCGCTGTTGGGCGTCCTCCCGCTGTTCCACATCTACGGCATGACGGTCTGTATGAACGCGACCCTGTTCAGCGGCGGTAGCTTCTACCCGCTCCCGACGTGGGACGCCCAACAGGCACTGTCGCTGATTCAGGACGCGAAACTCACGCTGATGCACGGCGTCCCCGCGATGTACAACGACATCATCAACCAACCGAACGCCGCCGATTTCGACCTTTCGTCCCTGCGACTGGCCGGCGTGGGTGGCGGCGGCATTCCCATCGAGGTACTCCGCCGGTTCGAGGAACTGTACGACGCAAAAATCTACGAGGGGTACGGCCTGACCGAGACCAGTCCCGTCACCCACTTCAACACGCCCGAGAAGGGCCGTCGGGTCGGGAGTATCGGGCGGACTATCGAGGGGGTCAGCGCCCGCATCGTGAGCGACGATTTCGAGGAACTGCCGCCCGTCGAGAAAGGACCGCTCGATGAGGACGACGCGGAACTGGACGAAGTGACCGGCGAAATCGTCATCGCGGGACCGAACGTGATGCGCTGGCTACGCCGGCCTTCCGGATGCCACGGCGGAGGCGTTCACCGAGCGGGACGGAAAGCGTTGGTTCCACACCGGCGACATCGGTTACTGGGACGAGGACGGCTTCTTCTACGTCGTGGACCGCAAGAAACACATGATAAACACGGCAGGCTACAACGTCTACCCGCGCGAAGTCGAGGAACTCCTCTTCGAGCATCCCGCCGTCGCGGATGTGGCCGTCGTCGGTATTCCGGACGAGCGCAGAAACGAGACGGTCAAAGCGTTCGTCGTGACCGTCCCCGACGCGAACGTGACCGAAGACGAGATTCAGCAGTTCTGCCTCGACAGCCTCGCGGCGTACAAACACCCGCGCGAAGTCGTCTTCGTGGACGAACTGCCCCGGACGACGACCGGAAAAGTACAGAAGTTCGAACTGCAACAGCAGTAACATCGGCAGAAAAGCCCCTGTCGACCTTTTTGCGACTGATTCGACCGACTCGGCGAGCAGTTACGAGGCGTCGGTGTTCTCCGGCGTCATCGATTCATCGTCCGTTTCGTCCGACGGGACGCGCCAGCGGAGCGTCACGAACCGCTCCGTTCCGTCGTCCGTGTGGACTTCCCCTTCGGTCAGGTCGATGCGACCCGCCGGCCGGGAGAACGCGGTTCGGTCGCCACCCGCGGCCGGACGCATCCCTTCGTAGCGACCCGTAACCCCCTCGCGGAGGTCGCGGAGGTACGCCGCGAGTTCGTCGCGGGTCAACGACGCTTCGCGGTCGGTCGTTCCGCCTTCCACTTCGTCGGGGTCCCTTGCCACGTCGGAGTACCCGCCGATGACGGCGTTGATGACCGCACCGAGCAGGAGCACGAGGCCGGAGAAGTACAGCCACGTTACGATGACGATGACGCCGCCGAAGAGGCTGGTCGAACTGTTTCCCTTGGAGGCCAGATACACCTGAAAGAGCGCTTGGAGTACGGCCCACCCGACCGCCGCGAAGACGGTTCCCGGAACGACTTCTCTCCATTTCAAATCCGCGTCGGGGAAGACGTAGTACATCGGGAAGAACGCGAGAATCAAGCCCGCGACGAGCACCAACGGCGTCAGGAATCCGATGAACGGGACGGTGTCCGAGAACGCGCTGAACGCGATGCTGACGAGGACGGTCGCGATTATCGCGACCGCGAGTCCGACGAGGACGACGAGTCCGTCCCGCACCTGATCGACGAACGAGTTCTGGGCATCGGTATCGTAAATCTCCGAGAACGCCGTGTCGAGACCACGGAATATCTTCAGCGACCCCCAGACGAGGACGACGAGGCCGATGAGCGATGCGCCGGTCGCTGACGCCTTGGACTGAAACACCTGTACGACGACGTTGGCGATAGGTTTGGGAAGTGAACTCGTCGCGATTTGCTGAATCTGGTCCTCTAAGCCCCCGCCAACGACCGTGACGACGATGAGAAGGAGCAACAGTATCGGTGCGAGCGAGACGAACGCGTTGTAGGCGATACCCGCCGCCATGAGCGTCACGTTCTTCTCCGAGAAGTCCGAGGCGACCCGCTTTCCGATTCCCGTTACTCCGCCGAGGGTGACCATGGCTGATGGTCGACGATGAGACTAAAGAGCGGCACGGCCGACGAGAAATGCGATTATAGCCCTCACAGCCATCCCAACCGCACCTGGTCCTCGTAATACTCGCGTGCCCGCCGAATCTTCCGGAACAGGTAGGTGGCGACGAGACCCGAGAAGACGAGCACGTACACCAGCAACCACGCCAGCACGTCGCCGCCGAAGGTGGATGCGAGCAGGTTCGTCACGATTCCGGCGGTCGAGTCGTAAAACCCGTGGAGGAGCGCTGGGATGGCGATTCCTTTGACGACTATCGGTCCGCGATTCGAGGGGACGATCTTCGCCAGACCGAGGTAGTAGCCCGAGATGGCCGCCCAGAGGACGTGATTCGGGCCGACGATGGCACGCGCCACTGCGACACCCGAGACGGTGACGGCGGTGCCGCCGTGGACGCCGACCGACCCGACGACGTAGGTCAGGTTCTCGATGGTCGCAAAACCCAACCCGGCCATCGCGCCGTAGACGGCACCGTCGACGGCGGTCCGAAAGTGCGGCGTTCGGTAGGCGTGGAACCGAACGGCGAGCCATTTGACCGTCTCCTCGACCGGCCCGACGACGAGGAAGAAGAACGGAACGATGGCGAGCGTTTCGATGCCCACGCCGGACAGAACGCCCATTCCGAGCGTGTTGATGATGGCGGCGAAGGCGGCGAACACCACGCCGAGGAGAAAGGTGGCGACGAGCGTGGGAACCGGTTCCCGCTCCGTCGGGTCGGCACGCCAGATGTAGAGCGCGAGGAGGAGCGCCGGAACGATGGAGACGAACGAGAGCAAGCCGAGAATCGGACGGTCGACGAGTGTCGTCGCAACCAATCCGAGTTCGATGAGCGACGAACGCCAACGCGAGCGCGAGCGTGACGCCGCGAGTCGCACCCGCGAGAAAGCCGTACAACCGCAACGAAAGCCTGTCCATCCGCGTCCGTGGCTCCCACGATTCGATGTCGTACGAATCCTCTCCTCCCATGTATCGTCTTTTCTCCCCCCATACTCGTCTTCGATACGGCCGCGACCCCCAAAGGGTTTCCTCGCCGGGAGTCCGGGTAGCAGTCGGAACCGCTTACCGCTCGATTTCGCGGAGGGTCGAACGCGGAGAGTTCCTCGAACGACGCGTGTCCGGACAACGCCAGCGTCAAATCGAGGTCGGCGAGGAAGTTCTGCAGGACTTCCCGCACCCCGTCCCGGCCCGCAATCCCGAGGCCGTAGATGTAGGGGCGACCGAGCAGGACCGCGTCCGCACCGAGCGCGATTGCGCGGACGGCGTCCGCACCGCGACGGATGCCGCTGTCGAACAGAATCGGAACTTCGTCGCCGACCGCGTCCACGACATCGGGAAGCGCGTCGAGTGCACCGAGCGCACCGTCCACCTGCCGTCCGCCGTGGTTCGAGACGACCAGACCGTCCACGCCGCGTTCGACCGCCTCGCGGGCGTCGTCCGGGTGGAGTACTCCCTTTCAGCACGATGGGGAGGTCGGTGTGCTCGCGGAGGAACTCGAAGTCGTCCCACGAGAGCGACGGGTCGCCGAACAGTTCGGTGAACCGCCAGAGTGCGGCGCTCATATCCTCCTCCGGCGGCGAATCGAGCAGGTCGCGAAACGCCGGGTCGCTCAGGTAGTTCGCCACGCCCTCGCCGTCGAGGAACGGGAGATAGGCGTGGTCCACGTCGCGCTCGCGCCACCCCATCATCGGCGTGTCGAGCGTGACGACGATGGCCTCGTAGCCCGCATTTTCGGCCCGCGAGAGGAAACTCGCGGCCACGTCCCTGTCGGCGCTCCAGTACAGTTGAAACCAGCCGAGGGTGTCGCCCAATTCCTCGGAAACGTCCTCCATCGTCTCGGAGGATGCGGAACTCAACACGAGGGGAACGTCGAGGTCGGCGGCGGCCCGCGCGGCCGCGAGTTCGCCGTCCTCGTGGATGATGGATTGGACGCCGACCGGGGCGAGCATGACCGGGACGGGGAGGGTCCGGCCGAAGATTTCGACCGAGAGGTCGCGCTCCGACACGTCCCGAAGCATCCGGGGGACGATGCGCCAGCGGTCGAACGCGCGGCGATTTTCGTCCTTCGTGCTCTCGGACCCGGCCGACCCCGCGACGTAGGCGTACGCTTCCGGCGAAAGCTTCTCGCGTGCGAGTTCGGCGAGTTCGTCGGGGGAGGCGGGCAAGTCGGGGGTTTGGTCGGCGAGCATGCCACCGGCGTACACCTCGTTCTGCCGGTTCGGCCCGAAGGGTTCCGAGGGGTCGTCCATACCGAATTCACAAACTGTAACCGGATTATACTTTCTTCCGAATCGCCCACGCGACGACGCCGACGACGAACGCGATTCCGACGTTCGTGAGGAGGCCGAGTACCCCGATTCCGACGGCGAACCACGGGTCGTCCGTGTCGAGACCGGAGCGGCCGAGTTCGAGTGCGACGACGGCGAGAACGACGCCGAGCACGGCGAGCGGAAAGGCGGCCACGATCGACACCGCGAAAATCGCGGCCAGCGCGTACAGCACGCCGAGGACGAGGTTGGCGCTCGCGTTCCGCGCGCCGAAGGCGTACTTCCCGGCGACGCCGCCGCTCCCGTGACACATCGGCATCGCGCCGAACGGCACCGCGAGCAGGTTCATGATTCCCATGCTCGTCGCCAGTTCGTCCGGGGATACGTCGGCATCGAGCAAGTCACCGAGTAGGAGCGAGGTGGCGACGGCCGCGTTGCCGACCGTCATCGCCAGTTGGCCGACCGTCGCGGAGAGGGAGTTTTCGGTGAGCGTCGGGGAGAACCCGAGCGAGAGGTGGGGAAGATGCGGCGACGGCATCCCGGCGTTCGCCGCTGCGAGAAGTACGCCGAAGGCGAGGACGACCAACGCGCTCGCCCGGCGATAGCCCAGCGCCACGACGGCGACCGTAATGCAGACGGCGACGAGCGCAATGGGGAGGTTCCCCACGCCGAGGTCGAACCCGGTTCGGGCCAGCAGGAGCGCGACGGCGACCTGAACCCCGCGAACGACGGGTTCGCCGACGTACGGCGTGATTCGGGAGAGAGTTCCCGTCGTCCCGACGACGAGGAGGACGCCGCCAGCCAGCATGCCGGCAGTCACGAAATTCTCCGGTCGTGAGCGACCCAGCGATGAGGAGCGCGGCGAGCGCTTTCATCGGCTCGACGGAAATGGGGAGACCGTAGTGGACTCCCCAGACGATTTGGAAGGCGGCGAAGCCGAGAAGCAGTGTCGGTAGGTGGAGGTCGGTCAGCGCGGCCGCGGCGACCACGATGGGCAGAACGGTAATCGAGTCGCCGACCGCGCCGGTCACGTCGGAGGTGGTGAGTTCGAACCGCGTGTCGTTTCCGAGCGTGACTTCACTCATCGATTCGAAGGACGGGATGACACGATAAATGGTTACGCAGAAACCGTATTCGGCTATCTTTCGGGGAGTATGAAACCGAATTCGGTTTCCACCGGTCAGAACCGTCCCGGCGTCAGATGGACGTGGAACAACTTCTCGCAGTTCTCGCTCGCCGCAGACGGGACACCATCGTCTTCGTCACGTCGTGTCATCGTACTCGCCCGGTACCGCCGAACTCGCCGCCGTGATGACCCGCGTTCCGGCGTGGCCCAGTTCGTACCCCGAGTCGGTCTGTCGGACGAAGTACTCACAGAGCTTCGTCAAGTGGTAGTTGAACTTCCCCGTGTCGCGGATACCACCATCCCTATCGGAATCTACAACGTTCTCGTCAGCGCGACGATTCAGACCGGCGTTCCGAACGACCTGCTCGCGCGAGTGAGTTCCACGGTCGGAAGCCTCGTCGCCCTCGTCGGTCCACTTGGGTATCTCGTCGGTGGTTCACTCGGGGACGGATACGGAAGCGCGACGGTCATCGGTCTCTCCGCAGTGGGGTACTGTTTGCTCGTCGGCTATTGGCTAGTCGTCCCTTCACTTCGCGAGTTTCCGCCGGTCACGGAGCGTCGAACCGAATTCCTTCGGCGCGTGAGGAGCGTTCGATCGGGTCCGAAAACAACTCACGGAAACCCGCAAATCGTGAATATCGACATCGATAGGTGCCCACGCGAACCATTCGTAGGCGATGCCTGCAAAGAGGACGGTCCATCTCCCGGTCGCGGCACAACCGAGCGTCGATACCCTCGTGGAACTGACACGGCAAGCCGAAGCGTTGGGCTACGAGCATGCGTGGCTTCCGGAAACGTGGGGGCGCGACGCGGTGACGAGTTTGACCGCGATGGCGCTCGGAACGGAAAAAATCGGCCTCGGACCGTCCATCGTCAACGTCTACTCACGGTCGCCCGCGCTCCTCGGGCAGACCGCCGCGACGCTACAGGAAGTTTCCGACGGACGGTTCCGTCTCGGTATCGGCCCGAGTGGACCGGTCGTGATTCAGGGCTGGCACGGCGAGGAGTTCGACCGCCCGCTCCGTCGTACCCGCGAAACCATCGACATCGTCCGGAAGGTACTGTCCGGCGAGACAGTCAACTACGACGGCGACTGCTTCACGCTCGGTGGCTTCAGACTGCGGTGTGACCCGCCGGAGACGCCGCCGCCGATAGACGCCGCCGGGATGGGACCGAAGTCGGTGGAACTGGCGGGGCGATTCGCCGACGGGTGGCACGCGACCCTCTTTACGCCGGACGGGATGGCCGACCGAGTCGACGACTTACGGCGCGGTGCGGACCTCGGAAACCGCGACGTGGACGACGTGGAAGTGACGCTCTCGCTGACCTGCTGTGCGCTGGACGACGGCGAGCGCGCCCGGAACCTCGCTCGGCAACACGCCGCTTTCTACATCGGCGGGATGGGAACGTACTACCGCGATTCGCTGGCCCGACAGGGACACGAGGACGTCGCCTACGACATCTCGTCGGCGTGGGCGAACGGCGACAAGGAGCGGGCGACCGAACTGGTGAACGACGGCCTGCTGGACGACCTCGCCGCCGCAGGTACGCCCGAGCGTGCCCGTGAGACGTTCGAGAAGTTCGCCAGCATCGACGGCGTCGATGCGGTCGCGGTCGGGTTCCCCCGTGGCGCGACGGTCGAGGACGCACGCGAGACCATGACCGCGTTGGCTCCCTGACTCCGCCAAACGAGTTGGGAACTGATGATTTGTGGGTAGGGGTGTTCCTTTCAGCCGGGACACCAGTTGTCCCAAACGTGTCTCATAGGAGAGTGCAACCGCGACGAGTGGCCTACCGGGGGCCACTCCTGTATTGCCACCGAAACGGTATCCGAACTATCGCCGTATCATCGTTCCCGTTTTACGAACGCGAATTCGTACGCCGATTATCGTTCCCTCCTAACTGCTGGCCCACTCCGTCGCCTTTTCCGACGGCGTCCGCGCGCGAATCGGTTTCGGCGATGGTCTCCCACTCGTCGTCCTCCACGTCGTAGAGATAGACGGCGTAGCCCTCGTCGCGGTAGGTCAGGTTTTCGACGTACAACTCCTCGGCGTCGTCGTCGCGCAACCAGATTCGTATCTGCTTGCCACCCTCCAAATCCTCCCGCCGCCGCCACCCTTCGATGGGCATTAGGACCGCCTCCCGCCGGTGCTGTCTCGTTCGCAATCGTAGCTCCTCGTCATGGAATTCGTGACGACGGGTTCGCACTTGTACGTTCGGGCGACGAAATCGGGACGCGGCTTCGTTTTTCGGCGCTCAGCGCGCTACGAGAGGAATCGGGGGTTGGTTCCGTTGTGCTTGCGTTACGGGGACGCAGTCCCTGCCGCGAACCTGACTAACGATAGTAGGCGTTTCCGGAGACGACGACGGTTTCCGAGCTACCGTGAGGAACGCGCCGAGACGGCCGCTGGACGGCGACGACGCCGCGTTTGAGCGTGGCCCACTTCAGCAGGACGAACCCGGCGACGATGACGAGGAAGCCCGAAATCGTCGAGTCGGTTATCGGTTCCCCGAGGAGAAGCCACCCGAAGAGGGTGGCGGCCACCGGGACGGCGTAGTTCACGAGGTTGACCTCGTTCGCGCCGATTCGTTCCAGCAGGTCGAAGTAGATGATGTAGCCGCCGATGCTGGCGACGAACGCGAGATACGCGAGCGACGCGAGCGCGGGACGGGTGAGCGAGACGGACGGCCACCCGCGAATGGCGGCGCTCGTCGCGTGCAGGACGAGCGCGCCGACGGCCATCATCCACGCCTGTTGGGTGAGCGCCGGGAGCGTCGTCCGAATTCGTTGGGTCACTACCGACGCGAACGCGAAGATGAGCGCCGCGACGACGAGCAGGACGATACCGAACGTCGAACCGCCGAGCGAGGTGGGGTCGGCGACGACGACCACGCCGACCAGCGCGAGCAGGACCCCGGCGATTTCGAGCGCGTCGAATCGCTCGTTCGGCAGGAGCGCCAGCGCGAACAGCGGCGTGACGACGGGTTTCAGACTCAGGACGACCGCACCGACGCCGCTCGTGACGTACTGCTGGCCGGTGAAGAGGAGCGCGAGGTAGGCCCCGAACATGAACGTCCCGCCGATGCCGACGAGCGTCCAATCGTTTCGTGTGGTCGGTCGCCACTGGAAGTCGTCGTTGTCGTATTCCGAGCGCGGCGACGACGACCAGCAGCGCCGCGCCCGCGATGTCGTACCTGAATGCCGCGAAGAGCACGGGTGGGAAGACGTGCAAGCCGGATTTGATGGCGACGAACGACGAGCCCCAGATTACCGCGAGCAGGGCGAACAGCACCGAGTTTCGATATCGTGACGGAATCATTCGAGATGGAACACCTGTGTTCAGTTGGTAGCGCTGGTAGTGTGCGGGTACACTTGAAAATTCTCGAAGGGGCGGTACCACGCCCCACATTCAGGAAATTCGAATTGAAACCGTTATATTCGTCCAGAAATCCTTTGGTGGTTCGCGACCAGACACTGGCATGGCAGACACACGGACGGGCGCGGCGTTGTTCACCGACGCGCTCGAATCCTACGGCGTTCGGCACGTGTTCGGCAATCCGGGAACGACCGAACTCCCGGTGATGAAAGCGCTGGGGGAAAGCGAGTTGGAGTACGTCCTCGCACCGCACGAGGACATCGCGGTGGGGATGGCGGCGGGATACGCGAGCACGAAGAATTATCGAGCACAAGCCGACGGAAACCGCAACGGCAGTCCGGTCGGCGTCGTCAACCTGCACGTCGCGCCGGGCGTCGCCCACGGATTGGGCAACCTCTACGGCGCGTCGGTGACGGGTGCGCCGCTGGTCGTCACGGCGGGTGCACACAGCCTCGATTTCCGCCACGAGGAGCCTATCCTCTCGGGCGACGTGCTCGCCATGACCGACCAGTTCACGAAGTGGAGCGCGGAGGTGACGGACGTGGACGCCCTCCCGACGATGCTCCGGCGGGCGTTCCGCGTGGCACAGACGCCTCCCACGGGACCGGTCTTCCTCTCGCTCCCGCTGGACGTGATGATGGCCGAAACCGACGCCGAACCCGAGCGACTCGGTCGGATTCAGAATCCGGGAAGCGGCGACCCGGCCGCAATCGCGCACGCCGCCGCCCTGCTCGAAGACGCCGAGGACCCCGTCATCGTCGTCGGTGACCACATCCCGCGGCATAATGCCTATTCGAGCACCGACTCGCTCGACGCCGCAGTCCGGTTGGCGGAAGCGACCGGTGCGCGCGTCCACGCCGAAATTCTGGCCTGTGAGGTGGATTTCCCCGGAACGCACGACCAGTGGGTGTCCCACATCCCGCCGGACGAGGACATCGCCGCCGCGACGATGAACAGCGACACCGTCGTGTTCGCGGGCTGTTCGACCAACACGACCCTCACGCGCCACGACGGGGACCTCGTACCCGAGAGTGCGACGGTCATCGACCTGAACGACGAACCGTGGCAGGTCGGGAAGAACACGCCCGCCGACGTCGCCGTGACGGGCGATTTGGGTCTCGTGATGGACGAACTCGCCGAGGCAGTCGAAATCGGGGACGATGAACTCGAAGGACGGTTGGAACGCGTCGCGGGGTTCAAGGAGTTCGCCCGACAGCAGATGGCGTCGATGGGCGAAGGGGACGGCACCGACGACCCGCGTGCGTCGAAAGCCGAACTCGTGGACGCCCTTCGAGAAACGCTCTCGGACCCGTACATCGTGGACGAGGGCGTCACCGCGAAGTACGCCATGCTCCTGCGCTGGCCCATGGACCGGGAATCGTACATCTCGAACAAAGGTGGCGGACTCGGCTACGGCCTGCCCGCCGCAATCGGCGCAGGTATCGCGGAATCCGAGCGGGACGACCCCCGGCAGGTCGTCGGATTCATCGGCGACGGGTCGTATCTCTACTACCCGCACACGCTCTACTCGGCGGCGCGCTACGACGTGGACGTGACCGTCGTCGTCTCGGACAACCGCAACTACCGCATCCTGAAGAACAACACGCTGAAACTGTTCGGCGGCGAGGACGACGACCACGAGTACGTCGGCATGGATTTCGAACCGCCGGTCGATATCCCGAAAAACGCGGAGAGTCACGGCGCGAGCGGCTATCTCGTCGAATCTCCCGACGATATCGCGGCGACCTTAGAGACGGCCCTCGAAGGGGACGGGCCGAGCGTCGTGGACGTGCTGGTTCACGATTGAGTGGACGCGGGATTTCCGCCGTCGACACGAAACTCCCGAAAAACGTCCCGGTCGGCCGGTTCGGAGTGGATTTCGGTGAAACCACGGTCGGTGAACACGCGATTCCAGTTTCGGAAATAGAGCGGGAACTCGTCCCGGACGTAGCTCACGGGGGTTTCCGACGAGAAGTCGTCATCGGCTTCTTCGCCATCGACTTCCCCGTCGTCATCGTTCACTTTTCGCTCGTTTTCCACGGTGATGAGGCGGTCAGTGATTCTCGCATACTCTCCGAACACCCACTCGTCATCCGGATGGAGGTGTTGGAGGGTTTCGACCGAGAACACGACGTCGAACTGTCCGTCGTCGAATTCGGGAAGCACATCCTGGATGGCGTCGATGTAAAACGTCCCGTCTTCGGCGAGTGCCGGATAGTTCTCCTCCATCACCGCGAGCGCTTCGTCGTTGATTTCGATGCCGTGGAGGTTCTCGTACCCCTCGTCGTGGAGGTGTGCGAGGTGGCGACCCGAACTGCATCCGAGTTCGAGGATTGTCGCGTCCGACTCGACGGCTGAATCGAGGCGAGCGCACAGTAGTTCACTCGTCTCGTTCGGCCCGTAGTAGGCGTAGTAGTCCGGCGAGTATTCTCCCGACCGTTCTGCCCACTGTTGACGGACGCTATCTGAGTCCATTCAGAGTCCTACAGTTCCCACCCGTAAAACCCCGTTTGTCGTTTTCTTCGACACGATACAATTCCCGTGACAGTTCCGATGCCGATATCGTTTTATCACCTTATATCGTTTCAGTTGATATGGATTTGCGTGGGGAATGGCAGAACGGCACACGTGCGTCCGAAGCGAATCGCCCTCCTACCGGGACGGCATCCCGTGGCACTGCGATTAGCTGGCGACTCGGCGACCACCTTTCGAACTGCGCCGACGTTTCGCGGGTGACGGACACGACCGACTCGGGACGACGAAAGACGGTGTACGACCTCACCGAGGAAACCTACCTCGTGCAGACGCGAACGCCTGCCGGACGTGAACGCTATCGGGAAGTGCCGAAACGCGGTTTCGACTTCGACTTCGATTTCGATTGCTGATTCTCACCGCTCGATTCGACCACCACCGACCGTCTCGGGGAACATCTTGCCCGGATTGAGCGTGTCGTTCGGGTCGAGCGCGCGCTTTATCCGGCGCATGACCTCGACGCTCTCCGCACCGTGTTCCAGTTCGAGATATTCGCGTTTCCCCCGTCCGATTCCGTGTTCTCCCGTACAGGTACCACCCCACTCGATGGCCGTGTGAACGATTTCGGTTTGGACTTCCTTCGCACGCTCCACGTGTTCGTCGTCGGATTCGTCCACCAGTACGCTGTAGTGGAGGTTGCCGTCCCCGGCGTGGCCGAAACAGGGAATCAGCAGGTCGTACTCGTCGGCGAGTCGGCGAACGAGTCGAACCATGTCCGGATACTTGCTGATGGGAACCGTCACGTCACCCAGATGAAGCGGCGAGAGGTCGGGGTCGTAGGCATCGACCGCGAAGGCCATCTCCCGTCGGATTTGCCACAGTTCGTCCATCTCTTCCCCTTCGGCGATGTCGAACTGGGAAACGCCGTGGGCTTCGAACACGGACCGACAGAACTCGATTTCGTCCTCGATGCCGTGGTTCGCGTGGAACTCCACGAACACCATCGGTACGTCGGGGAGCGACGACCCGGTGTACGCGTTCGCCATCGTCGCGCTCGTCTCGTCGACGAGTTCGATCTTCGCCACGTCCACGCCCGACCGAACCGCGTCGGAAATCCCGTCCACGGCGTCCGAGAGCGAGTCGAAGACCGCCCGACCGCCGCGAATCTGTTGGGGTCGCCCGGCGAGTTCGAGGGTCGCACGGGTGACGACGGCGAGCGTTCCCTCACACCCGACGATGAGGTCCTTGAGGTTGTAGCCGCTGGAGGTTTTGACCGCCTTGCTTCCCGCCGAGATGACCGACCCGTCCGCGAGGACGGCTTCGAGTTCGAGCACCCAATCGTGGACCTCGCCGTACTTCACCGTCTTCATCCCGCTCGCGTCGGTGGCTATCATCCCGCCGACGGTCGAGATGTCACCCGACGACGGCAGCGGCGGGAAGAACAACCCGTGTTTGGCGACGGTTTCGTCCACCTCTTTCCCCAAAATCCCCGGTTCGACGTCCACCTGAAAGTCGTCGGGCCGAACGTCCAGTACCGAATCCATCCGCGTCATGTCGAGGCTGATGCCGCCACGGGTCGGCGCGGCGTTTCCTTCCAATCCCGTCCCGGCGGCGAAGGGCGTCACCGGAACGCCCCGTTCGTCCGCCGCCGCGAGGACCGCCGATACCTCCTCGGTCGATTCCGGCCAGACGACCGCGTCCGGTTCCACCTCGTCCGCCTCCATCGTCCCCCAATCGCCAGCGTGCTCGGTCCGATGTGAGTCACCGAAGGAAAACCGGTCGTCGGGAAGCGGCAGGTCGCGGAGGAACGAACAATCGTGCGTCATGCGGTAGCACTCGGCGTGCGATGAAATAAAGCTGTTCGAGTCCCTCTTACTCGTCCAATTCCTTGACGACCGTCGCCGGATTGCCGCCCACCACGACGTCGTCCGGAACGTCGTCGGTGACGACCGCTCCGGAGGCGATAACGACATCGTCGCCGATTTCGACGCCCGGATTGATGACGGCTCTCCCGCCGACCCAGACGTTGTCCCCCATCGTTACGGGTTTGCCGTACTCGGGTCCCGCGACGCGCGTTTCCGCATCGAGAGGGTGGGTCGCCGTGTAGATGTGGGCACTCGGCCCGAGCCAGCAGTTGTCCCCCAGCTTCGACCGAACACACGTCCAAAATCACGCAGTCGAAGTTCGCGTAGAAACCGTCGCCGACGCGAATGTTCGAGCCGTAATCACAGCGAAACGGCGGTTCGACGTGGGGCGAGTCACCGACCGAACCGAACAGGTCCCGAAGCAACGACTCCCGTTCTTTCGTCTCCACCACGTTCGTCTCGTTGAACTTCCGCGTGAGCTTCCTCGCTCGTCGTCGCTCTTCGACCAGTTCGGGGTCCGATGGGTCGTACAGCTCGCCCGCCAGCATCTTGTCCTTCTCGGAGGTCATCGTGTGGCGGTTTAGGGCCCCAACCCAAATAGGTCGGTGTCGGCGTCGATATCGAGGTCGATTCCCTCCCGGCGACCGTCGAGCACCGAAAACCGCTCGTTACGCCGACGCTCCAGCCAGTACAGCAACCGCTCGGCCCAACCGAGCTTTTTTCGCTTCATCGGCTCCACGTCGGGGTCGTCGAAATCCCACCCGAGGAAGACGAGTTCGGCCGCGCCGAACTCGTCGGCGAGGAACGCCGCCCTGTCGCCGTCCGTGAACCCGCCGACGTTCTCGACCGGACCGCGCGGTTCCGCCTGCGTCGTTGCCAGCACGTTCTCCACATCGAACGTCGGAACGTACTCGCGGATTGCGGGAACGTTGTCGCCGTGTGCGTGTGCCGCGACCGGAACCCCTCGTTCGGTCAACTCCCGTGCCGTCTCGGGATTCTTGTCGAGGTCCGTCACCATGCAGTCCACGTCGAGTCCGGCATCGAGGAGCACGTCGGTCGCCGTCGAGGCTGTCACGACGAAATCGGCTGCCCGCACCGTGTCGAGTTCGTCGGCGAGCGACGGGGCTGCCCCGGCAATTGCGACGGTGCTCCCGGCCATCGCGTCGAGTTTCGTGCGGTCGAACGGGACCGCGAGGTCGGCGAGGACGTCGCGGGCGCGTTCGTCTTCCCCCCGTGGAAACCCGAAGTCGGCGAGGATGGCCTCGTAGACGGGTTCCCACTCGGTGAAATTCATTGCCGGTCTCGGCCGAACGCGTGGCCGATGATGGCGGCGTCGCGGGTTTCGGCCACGTCGTGGGTTCGAATCACGTCCGCCCCGCGTTCGACGGCCAGCGACGTCGCCGCGAGACTGGCCGGGAGTCGGTCGTCCGTGTCCCTGCCCACGACATCTCCCAAGAAGTTCTTCCGATTGATGGAGACGAGGATGGGCCGTCCCAGTTCTCGAAACTCGCCGAGGCGATGAAACGTTTCCCGGTCATCGGCGAGCGTCTTTTCCTCGCTCCACCCGCCGAACGCGGGGTCGAGGATGGTCTTCTCCGTCAGTGGTTCGGACGCGAGCGCGTCGTAGATGTCGTCCACGCGTTCGATTGCGCCGGGACGGGTCAAATCCGGTGGACTCGCCATCTTCACGACGGCGGCGTCGTGGCGCTCACAGACCGTCGCCATCTTCGGGTCGGCGAAGCCACAGATGTCGTTTACCATGTCGAAGCCACCCGACAGCGCCGCATCCGCCACGTCGGCATACCGGGTTTCGATGGAGAAAACGGGGTTTCCTTCGACCTGCTCGATGGTTTCGAGGGCGATATCGAGGCGGTCCAGTTCTTCCGCCGCCGAGAGCACGTCGAACCGTTTGTTCGCGGATTCGAGACCGACGTCCACGATGTCCGCACCCTCCGCGACGAGTTCCGTGTCCACGTACGCCGCGGCGTCGGCGGGGTCGTCGTACACGCTCGGGTCGTACGGCGACTCCTCGCTGACGTTCAACACACCCATGATTCGCGGCGGGTGTTCCGGCCCGATTCCGAGTTCCGCGGCGGAAACGTTCTGCATGTCCGAACGAGGGGAAGCGCAGGCATAAAAATCGGCCCTTTCAGTGCAGGTCCGCCACGGTGATGTCCTCGCTCCAGTAGAGGTCACCGTCGTATTTGACTGGCATCGACTCCTCCTCCAACGACTCGTCGAGCGTGTCCGCTGCCAAGAGGAAGTTTCCGATCCAGTCCGACCGGAGGTAATGTATTATGCTGTCGTCCCATACCGACCCGAACATCGAACCGGCACTGTCGCGTGGTGAATAGAACGGTTTGATACGAACCGTGAACATCCCATCTTCTTCCGTCTCGACGAACAGCATCGGCGTGATTCTCGAAAACGGTTGGCAGAGGGTGAGGCTTCCGTCCCCGATGACGACGTACTGGTCGCCGGAGAGCGTCTCCGACTGGGCGATGGAGAGAGCACTCCGAAACGAGAGCCCGGACCCGAGTCCGCGAGCGAGTAGACCGCCGATTTTCGTCGCCGGTTCGTTGGAGACGTCCGATAGGGTTGCGACACCGACCCGACTGCCTTTCTCGACCAACGTAGCGCTCTGTTCGTACGACCGACAAGCGTTGAGGAGGAACGATTCGACGTTTACGGTGTCCAACGTCCGGGTATCGAGGACGCCGTCGGCACACTCGATACCGTCGTTATTGACGTGGCCGATGTAATGTAGATAATCGATTTCGGTGGCGAACACGGTTCGGAGTTCCTCGACGGTCAAATCGTAAGCGATGTCCACCTCGTGGCGAGTCGTATCCCGGAAACTGTACTGCTCCCGTACCTTTCCTTCACTCTTCATGCTCGGGTCGTTGCAGACGATTTGGACCCGAATCGTCGAGCGCTCGGACGGTTCGTAATCGACGCGACGACGATAGGAATCGACCGTCGCCTTGTTGCCGCCGACGGGAACGCCATCGCCAATCCAAACGTGTTCCTTCGTCATCGTCGGTTGGGGACTGACGGCGAGCGTATTTTGGTTCGATTCGGACGTGGTCTGAACGCTTCGACAGAAATCAGCGATCTCCGGATGTTGCGTCGTCGACTGGACGTGGGTGGTTGGTGTGGGACACCGTACTAACGAGAGTTCATCCGCGATGAACGGGAGCGCCCCGACGTTCGCCTCCGACGGAACCAAATCCGTCGTCAAGCACCATTTGGGAAGGTAGGATTCCGGAACGTCGAACGGAACGTCGAGGTAGGCGTCCACCTGTTCCGCCAACGACCGTTCGTAGAGACGGGAACAGTCGAAGTCCAAGCGCGGTTCGACCTCTTCTCGTTCCTGTACCGGGACGTTGTACGAGCCTTCGTCCCTGATGACACAATCGAGGAAGAAAACGTGTTGGAACACGCGGGACACTTCCGCTTCGAATCCGTCGAATCCTCCCGTTCCATTCAGCGGATACTGATGATTCGGGGTTTCGAGCCGTGGCGAATCACCGGGAACCACCTCCGCTCCCAGATAGTACGCGAGTGACGTTGCGGCGTAGACGTACTTTCGCTTCGATGGCAGTACCAACCGAATCCCCGTTTCGGGCCGAACGATGTTCGAGGGTGCCGAGAACTCCTCACCGCGTTTGATGAGCGGCGGGTGGCCACGAAGGGTGGGAAACGACCGTTCGGGTGTGAGGGTTTTCAGTGCCGATCCGAACAGTGAGACCGCACGCATTACGTCCTCGATATCGTCGGAGACAGTGATCGTCCCGGCGGGCGATTCGCTGTGCGACCGACTGCCGATGGAAATCGTCCGTTCGACGCCCAGTTCGATGTGAACACCACCGTCGTGTTCCCGAATAGAGAGGGGGCAGTCCAGGTGGATGTATATCTTCATCGGCGACGTCGGGATTTCGGCGTACTCGACCCGCTGTTCGGAGTGCCAGTCACCATCGCACGGGTTTACGAGGGTGCGGACGGAACCGTTCGAATCCATGATGTTGAAATCGACCCGTTCCGGCACTTCGAGCCTGCTCGTCCGTAGTTCGACTGCGGAGTCGATCGGAACGGGAAAGCCGTCGGTATCGGCTCGTTCGAGGGAAACGGGCGAGGGGGTATGAAACACGAAACTACCCTTGTCGACGGGGTCCCAGATTCGAATGCCCGACGCATCCGGGTTCGATTCGAACACGGGCGCGTTGTTCGTTCGTTCGTCGTGAGTCATAGACGAACCCAATTGGTGGTCTGATTGTACTCCGGAACGTGCCAGCGCTGTTCCGGAACGAGACCGTTCGTCTGGCGGAGTTCGACACGCGCGTCGAACATCGGCGTCAACTCTTGGACGACCGGGTTGGAGGTCGGAACCGGGAGATGGTAATGTGCCATCCCGGAAACGCCATGCACGAGCGCCATGATGGTCCTGAGGAACCGTTCGACTGTCGCTTGCTCACACCGTTCGAGCGGTTTGATGAGTGAATCGAGCGAGAGACGGAGTTCCGAGGACGACAACCCGTCCGCCCATTCGTCGAAAAAGCTGACGGCGGTGACGATATCGCTCCGGAGTTCACGAATTGACTCCTCGGGGGAGTTCGCCGGTCGCGGTGCCACCGGTCCGGGTACCGACCCCGACACCGACCGCTCGTCGTCACCCCAGTCGATGACCCACACGTCCGAGTCGTCTGCGTTCGTCCCGCCGGGAAGTTTCGAGTTCGCGTACTGTGCCGTCGTATCGGTGAGGACGAGCACGCGTTTTCGTTCCTCGGTGGACGCCCCGAGGAGTTGCATCGTCGTTCGGTTAGTGGTCGTTTCCGAAACCCGTCCGGTGACGAGAATATTACATCCTCGTTGCTTGAAATCGCCGAGCACCTCGTGGAACTCCGGCGACCCACTCCCACCCCGAAACGAAATCCCTGAAGACGGCATTGTTTGATGCGTAATTTGTGTGTATGTTAATAAAAATTCGGATGGATTCGAAGAAAATCAGTCGGCTATCTCACCGATACTTCCCACGGACGTTTGGATAACGATGCAGATGCTCGTTCGGACTGTTTTCGATAGAAATCACGGTCGCTAACGCGAGCGTTGCTACTGCATAGCACACACCTTTACAGACACGCTCTTTTTGTCCGTCCGGTTGCTACGATGGCGTAATGAGTAGTGTGAGCGCCGGACCTTGCGGGCGGCGATTCGACGGGGAGCGTCACATATGAAACCCGCAGTCGCCATCGTCGAACCGAAGACGCCGGGCAACATCGGCACCATCGCACGCGCGATGAAAAACTTCGGTTTGGACGACCTGAAGCTCGTGGACCCGCCGGAGTTCGGACGAGACAGCGAAGCCTACGGCTTTGCCGGTCAAGCCCGTGAGGACGTTCTCCCGAACTACGACGAGGTCACGTTCGACGAACTGGTCGAAAACTACCACACCGTCGGGATGACGGCGACGACGAACGAGGACGCCAGCCATCACGTCCGGTTTCCGTTCACGACGCCGCGGGAACTGGCCGAGAACCTCCGTGAGGTGGAGACGGACACCGTCCTCATCTTCGGCCGGGAGGCGAACGGGTTGACGAACGAGGAACTCTCGCGCATCGACGAGGTGTGTTCGATTCCCGCCAGCGCGGAATATCCGGCGTTGAACCTCGGGCAAGCGGCCACCGTCACTCTCTACGAACTCAGAACGCTCACTGTGGACGAGTATCAGTTGCCCGATGTCGAGCGCGAACGCGCCGAGGAAGCGGAGATAGAGGGATTTTACGGAGCGTTCGCTGACCTGCTGAACACCGTCGGCCAACCGACGGAAAAGCACGACAAAAACATGCGAATGATTCGCAGATTGTTGGGTCGAGCACACCCCACTGGGCGGGAAATCGCAACACTGCGTGGCATCGTTCGCCGAGCGAACAAGCGAGCGTCGTCGGATTCCCCTCGAACGAGGCAAAACGATACATAACTTCTTTATATTCTGTCGCTAGAGTACGGTGTAGCGATGCTTCCGCCCCTCCAATTTCATTCACTCCCACTCGGGACGCAGTTTACGCTTCTGGTCGCTGTCCCGAGTGTATTGGTCATGCTCGTCGGCAAGCAGTTGTTTCTGCCAGACGAGCGACTCAGAACCCTCTTCCTCGATTTTCTCAAAACTGACTGGAAGTACCTCGGCGTCGCCTGGGTCGTGAGCGAAGTCGTGAATACGGTCGCGTTACATTTCCATACCGGACGGACGTTCACCGGGTTCGTTTACGCTATCGAGGGAGCGACCGTTGCGACGTTTCAGTCCGTCGCCTCCCGACCCCTGACGCTGGCGTTTACCGCGGTGTATCTCGTCGGCCTCCCGTTCGTCGTACTGTTCACGTACTTCAAGCTGAAAGCACACAACGAGGAAGAGGCACACCGCTACGCACTGGCCTACGTCATCCTCGTCATACTGGCCGTTCCGTTCTTCGTCTTCTTCCCGGTGAAGGTGTCGTCGCTGTATCTGACCTCCGTACAACCGCTGATGTATCAACTCAGCCCGGCCATCCAGTACGGTATCTTCTCGACCGACACGCTGGTGAAATCCTTCCCCAGCCTCCACACCGGACTGGCGGTACTTGCGGCACTCTATGCCCGAAAATCGGATACGACCTACTCCTACACCATCGCGGTGCTCGCTGTGGCAATCGTCGTCTCGACGCTCTACCTCGGCGTTCACTGGCTGACCGACGCGGCCTTCGCGCTCGTCCTCGTCGCCTGTGCGTACACCCTATCCCGCCAGTTCAGTGAACCACGGTGGTCGGTCGTTTCACGCGAGGCCATCTCCGCGATTCGGCGAACGACCAACCGATAACGTCCCGGCACCCCACTCAGCCACTATCGCTTTTACCTCACCATTCGTCGGCCCAGTCGTGCGGTTGATACAACTACTCGTCGAGGACGAGCGACGAAGCGCGACGCTCGATATCTTGGACGACAACGACATCGACTACGCCATCGTCGAGGAAGCGGGTGAGCGGCAGGAGTCGACGCTCCTTCTCTTTCCGATTCCGACGGAAGCGGTCGACGAACTGCTCGACGAACTGCGGGAAGACGCCGGTATTCAGGAGACGGCCTACACGGTCGTCACCGAGGCCGAAACGGCGACGACGGAGCATATCGACGAACTGGAGGAACGGTACGCCGAAACGGACGACGAGAGCGACGACACCCTGCCGAAGGAGGAACTGGTGACGAAGGCGCGGGCGCTCAATCCCAACCGGAAGACGTACTACGCGATGACGTTTTGCAGTACGATTATCGCCACCGCCGGACTGCTCCGTAACTCCCCGGAAGCGGTCGTCGGCGCGATGGTCATCGCCCCCTTTTTCGGCACCGCGTTGGCGGTTGCCGCCGGGGCCTGTTGTGACGAGCCGAACCAACTGACGAACGGACTCAAATCCCAATTTCTCGGTGTGCTGGTCGCCGTCGTCGGGTCGGCCGGGTTTGCCGTTCTCGTGAAAACGCTCGCCTTCGTCCCGCCCGGCATGGTGCTGACCGAGAGTACCCAGTACACGCTCTTTATGACGCCGGGACTGCTCTCGGTCGGCGTCGCACTCGTGGCCGGGGCGGCCGGTGGTTTCGCGCTCGCCACCTCGCTTCCCGTCGCGCTCGCCGGTGTCGCCATCGCGGCCGCGATTACGCCGTCGGCAGCGGCCCTCGGCATCGCAATCGCGTGGGGCAACCCGGTGCTCGCCGCCGGAGCGTTCGTCCTCCTCGCGGTGAACGTCGCGGCGGTGAACATCATGGCCGCCGTAGTCCTGCGGTATCTCGGTTACAAGCCGAACCTCTCGAACTTCCGGACAACGCCGATTTCGGCCAAGCGCGTCGCTCGAACGCTCGCGTTGGGTTTCATCGTGCTGTTCGTCATCGGAACGACCGTCGCCACCGCCCAACAAGTCCTCTTTGCGCGCACCGTCCACCAGGAGGTTCATCATACCGTCTCGGACGACTACAAGGACCTGAAAGTCGCGGACATCTCCACGGAGTACAACGCCGGGGTCGGCCTTCCGACGTCGAACGTCGTCACCGTCACCGTGATTCGGACGTCGGACAAGAGCTATCCGAAACTGGCGAAAACGTTGGAACGACGGATCGATGCAAAAGTGGGTGGAAACGTCGCCGTGCAGGTGAAGTTCACCACCATCGAGGGCGACACGAAGTCGTGATTTCCCCATGGATACGTCGCCAACGTGATCGAAGTGGTTTGGGTGGAACTATTCGATGGATGTACGACGATATTCTGACCCCGACGTGCCGGATTTCGCCGTTTGGGAGTGACGGTACGAATCGAAAATCACCACATCGTGGCTGTTCCTAGCGCATAACAGTCATGGAACAACGTCGGTTCAACAGGTTGCTGTTTGTCGCAATCGTTTTGGGAATCTGTGTCGGACTCTTCGCGGCGGCGTTTCGCGTGGCATGGAAATGGGTATTCCACCACTTATGGGGGACGTTCACCGCAGGATACTACCGAATAATCATCAGTACAGTTGCTGGTGTGGTCATCGGCGCGATTCTGTATCTTACGTTTTATCCCGGCACGCTCTCGACGCTGATTCGGCGATTTCATCGCGACGGATCGGTACCGCTGTCCGAGAACGTACCCATCATTCCGTGTGGTTTCATCGGCCTGCTCGCGGGACAGAGCGCCGGCCCGGAGGGTGTGATGAGTGCCGTCGGTGGGTCGCTTGGTACCAGAATCGCCCATGCCTCGGGGGAGTGGAACGCCGGAAAAGTCCTCACGTTGGCGGGGATGGGAGCGGGATTCGGTGCGATTTTGGGCGCTCCCATTGGCGGCGGTCTGCTTTGGCTCGAACTACCACACGACAGGGGAATGGAGTACTACGAGGCCATCGTTCCGACGCTCGTCGCCAGTTTCACGGGGTATCTCACGATGGTGTGCCTCGGCGGTATCTCCTTTTTCCCGGCCTGGCGCGCGAGCGCCATCAGTGAATTCACCACTCGTCACCTCCTCATCGCGTTAGGTGTCGGTCTCGTCTGCGTCGTTTGCGCTGTCGTGTACACGCGGTTGTTCACCCTCGTCGGCACGTTGTTCAACCGTTGGTCACCACCGGTGTACGTCCGTACGACGGTTGCGGGACTTGGGATCGGTATTCTCGGCTACGCGCTTCCATTAACGTACTTCTACGGCGGAAAACACATCAACGACGTGCTGTTGGGGTCGTTCCCGCTGTGGATTCTCGTCGCTACGTTACTCGGTAAGATGCTCGCCGCCGCCATCACGGTCAACGGAAACTGGCAAGGTGGCCTCATCGTCCCACAGATGTTCATGGGTGCGCTCGTCGGTCGTGCAGTGGCGACTGTCGTTCCCGTCGTCGGACCGGTACTCGCCATGCTCACTGGGATGGCGGCGTTCAATTCGGCGGTCACGGGGACTCCCCTCTCCTCGGCGCTCATCGCCATCGCGCTGACCGACGGTGCCAGCATCGTGCCGGTATTCTTGGCGAGTTTGACTGCGTTCGTGGCGAGTCCACTGATTCGTTTCATCGAGACGACTGCACCACGGTCGGAACCGCCGTCGTTTCACGTACGGGATCGATAGAAGGGTCGTTTTACGCCGCTTTGTATCCCGTCTCAGCTGAAAAGAAGTGTTCCTCAATCTTCGCCGCCGCTGATTCCGACCCCTCGATCCTGCTCGACGGTTGCATCCGGCACCTGTTTTTCATCGGCCCCGCGAACCACGTGATTGTACTTTAGTACAGACACGAAGGTGACGCCACCGATGGCGTTTCCGACGGTCGTAATCGTGAGAAACTGTGCCCACTGTCCGAGAGAGATGTGGGCACCGGAGAGCATTCCAGCGATGACTTCGATGTTCCCGGCTACACAGTGTGGTAAGTGACAATATCCGATGGTGAACGTCGTAATGACGATGACGGCTACCCGACTGATGGTGTCCCGGACGGACGTGAGAATCCACGACAAGAGTCCCATCAGCCACCCGGCGAACAGGGCACCGACGAACACGCCAGTCGGTGAAAGGTCGATGAATGTGTTTGCGACTTCTCGGAACGCGTGCGGTTCGATGAGGTGAAGCGACGACCCCGCGAGAACGCTCAACCCCGCAAACACGGTCCCTCCAATGGTGTTTCCGAGCCAGATGAGCACCCATGCGATCGCCAGGTTACGAATCGTTTGTCGCCCGTCGAGAACGGGAAGAACCGCTAGCGTCGTATGCTCGGTAAACAACTCCGAGCGTCCCAAAATGACGAACACGAACCCGAACGTGTATGTCAGTGCCATCATACTCTTCGTCAACGGGTCCGGGAACGCTGTCGCCGTCGTGGACAACATGACGGTGAGTAAAAACGGCCCCATACCAATGTCGAGTCCGCACGTGACTGCGGAGAGGAGTTGTCCGCTCGGCGGATGTTCGAGCGTTATCAACCCCTCCTGTATCTGATTTTCGAGAATGTTCGTGTCCGAACGGAGCGTATCTGTCGTTTGCTTCGCTGATTGGTCCTCCATTATACGGTTGTAGTTGCAACGAAGAGGTAGATTCATCAAACCCGAAGCGGTTGCAAATGCAAGTCGTTAAAACGTGATAGGGTTCGGACGTTATGCCCGTTTCTGAATCTCTTCCCGCAGGAGTTGGCTCACGAGGTCACCGTCCGCCTTGCCGCGGAGGCTTCCCATGCACTCGCCCATCAGGCCGGAGAACGCGCCCATCCCCTCGTTTTCGACCTGTTCTTCGTTGCGCTCGACCACTTCGACGATGGCCTCTCGGACCTCCTCGTCGTCCACGCCGGAGAGTCCGGCCTCCTCGACGGCTTCCTCGGCCGTCAGTTCGGGGTTCTCCGCGAGGACCGTCATCACGTCGTTGACCCCTTCCTTCGCCAACTCGCCGTCGGTGACGAGCGAGACCACGCCGAGGAAATGGTCGTCGGTGAGGTTCTCGACCGGTACGTCGTCGCGCCGGAGTTCCGTCACGGTGCTCTCGACCAACCCGGCGACGAACGTCGGGTCGGCATCGGTTTCGACCGCTCGCTCGAACAACGGCATCCGTCGGCCGTAGGCGACCTGTTCGGCGAGTCCCGCGCCGAGCGAGAACTCCGACTGGTAGCGTTCGACCTTTTCAGTCAGGAGTTCGGGCGTCTCGACTTCGGCGGGGTCCAAATCGACCGGCGGCACGTCGGTTTCGGGGTACATCCGCGCCGCTCCCGGGAGCGGGCGGAGGTAGCGCGAGGTGCCGTCCTCGTTCGCGCCGCGGGTCTCCTCCGGCACTTCCTCGATGGCGACTTCGGCGCGTTTCGCCGCCGCGTCGATGGCCCCGTCCGCGACTTCCGGACTGGCGGCGACGATGGCGACGGCGTCCTCGTCCCCCGCATCGACGGCGTCACGAAGTGTTTCGACCTCGTCCTCGGTAACGCCGTAGGCGGGGAGTTCGTCGGTGTGGAAGATGCCGCCCGCGCCGTGACGCTTGGCGTGGTCGGAGAGTTCCGTCCCGAGGCGTCGGTCGGGTTGAATCTCGTGGCCGACGAGGCCGTCGAACCCGAACAGGGGGACGGCAGTGACTTTGCCCCCGCTGTCGAGCGCGCCCTTGATGACGCCGCTGTCGGTTCCCTCGAACACGTCGCTCACGTCCCGAACCTCGCCGACCGCCGCGTCGCGGGACTGCAGTTCGTCGCGGATTTCGAGGAGTTCGACCTGTCGCCCGACCTCGAACCGAACGAGGTCGTCGATGTCGTCCAAACTCTGCACCCCTTTCATCTCCACGCGTGCGCCGTCGGCGATGGAGACGTTCACGTCCTGTCGGATGGTGCCGAGGCCGCGTTTCACGTGGCCGGTGGAGCGCAGTAGCATTCCGATTCGTTCGGCGGCCTCACGGGCCTGTTCCGGCGAACTGATATCCGGGCTGGTGCCGATTTCGACCAGCGGAATGCCGAGTCGGTCGAGGCTGAAGGTGACGCCGTCCTCACGTTCCTCGATGCGCTGGGCGCTCTCCTCTTCCAACATCAGGTCCTCGACGCCGACCGGGCCGTCGCTGGTTTCGATTTGCCCGTCCGTGGCGACGAGCGTGGACCGCTGGAATCCGGAAGTGTTCGACCCATCCACGACGATTTTTCGCATGAGGTTGGCCTGGTCGATTACGCTCATGTCGAGTAGCTGTGCGATTTCGAGGACGACCTGTTGGGCCTCCTCGTCCAGTCGGTGTGGCGGTTCGTCGTCGGCTTCCACGAGACAGGTCGTGTCGTAGCCCAGATATTCGAACTCGCGGTCGATTTGGCTCTCTTCGAGCGCGGCGTCGTCTATCTCGCCGAGTTCGCTCCGCGTCGGGTGGAGGTACCGGGTGAACGTTCGGGACGACTCCTCGGGGTCGCGCAGTTCGGTCGGACAGCCACAGAACAACTTCTCCTCGGTGTCGAGTTGCTGGTGAATCTCCAGCCCCGCCACGAGACCGAGGTTCTCGTAGTCGTACTCACTCATTGGTCGGACATGGGATATGGAGGGGTAAAAAACCGACCAGTTCGGACGAGTTTGCCCCACATAGTGTCACCGTTCGTGGTCGGAAGTCGGGACGACGAACCGACAGCGTTTCCGGAAAAGCCGCTCGGCGAGGTTTTGGTTTCGAGGCGGATGAGCGACGCCGAATCATCATTTCATAATAAAAGGATTAAAAGAATAAAATATCAGTTGTATCTTGTGATATCGTGTGCTCCGTGGGGCGATTTTACGAATATATAAGTGTTGCTTCGTTGGGGCATCCAGTAAATATAAAACTGAAGCCTACAGTAGTTCATATATGACCGAGTTCCTCGCGTCGAGGAATGCCACGGAGGAAGAGCCGATACGTCTTCTCCACGTCGATGACGACCCAGCACGATTACGCCTTTCTCAAGCGCTATTGTCGGAGTACGTTCCGAACATCGAGGTACATACGGAGACCAAACCATCGAACGCTATCCAGCGACTCGACGACCTTACCGTCGATTGCATCGTCAGCGATTTCGACATGGGTTCCATGGACGGCTTGGAGTTTTTGGAGGCCGTTCGATACCGTTCGCCGGACCTGCCCTTCATCCTTTTCACCGGCAAAGGAAGCGAGGAAATCGCCAGCGAGGCGATTTCCGCCGGCGTCACCGACTACCTGCAGAAAGGCGGCCCGGATAGATACCCCGTGTTGGCAAACCGCATCGAAAACGTGGTCAGTCGATATCGAGCGGAGCGGGCGGCGGAAGAATACGGGCGACGGATGGACACCGTCTACGACCGGGTAACGGACGCGTTTTTCGCGTTGGACACGGACTGGCGGTTCACGTTCGTCAACGCGCATGGCGAGGAGTTGCTCGACCGACCGGAGCCGGATCTGCTCGGCAACGTCGTCTGGGACGAGTTCCCCGAGTCGGTCAACTCGATGTTCGAGAAGGAGTATCGGGAGGCGATGAAAACGCAGGAATCGACGACGTTCGAGGCGTACTTCGACCCGCTGGAAATGTTGTTCGAGGTACACGCCTACCCATCGACGGAAGGACTGTCGGTTTTCTTCCGAGATATCACCGCCCAAACCCGGATTCGCAAGGAGCATCTGCGCGAACGAGAACTGCTCGAACGAGTGTTCGAGACGAGTCCGGTCGGTATCATCATTCTCGGTGTCGACGGGGAGATTCAGCGGGTCAACGAGCGGTTGGTCGAGATGCTGGGGATGTCGGAGGCGGAAATCACGAACCGGCGTTACGACTCCGACGAGTGGGAGGTCACGGATGAAGATGGCACTCCGCTTTCGGAGGCCGACCATCCCATGAGGGGCGTCTTCGAGGACGAAAGGACCGTTCGTGGCGTCGAAGTCCGATATCAAGTTCCCGACGGTGAGTTGCGTCTCTTCTCCATCAACGGTGCGCCCGTGTACTCCGAGGACGACACGGTAGAACGGGTCGTATTCATCATCGAGGATGCGACCGAATCGGACTCCGACGGGGAGTAAGCTCCCTTACGATTCGTTTCTCGATGCCGATTCCGTTCGCTTCCCTTCGTTTTTTCGCCGTCTCGCCCGTCGATTTCGTTTCACCTGACGTCCGAGACGACGGGCGACGAGTTCGCGCAGTTCGCTCCCAGCGGATGCGTCAACGTCCGCCGCGTGTGCGTTCTTGGTTCGAAAGCCGATAGAACTCGCAGTGTCGATGATCACCGTCGCCACATCCCATCGGCGCTGAAAGAGCGTCTCACGTTGGATGACGGTCTGTACTCGGTAGTACGGAACGACGTGTGTCGTTCGCCGCCAGAAGCCGTTGCGCGTCACGACGTGGTCGTCCCCGACGTGATAGCCGCGGTGGTTCCACCGATACTGGCCGGCGATGGGTGCCAGTACGAGGAGTGCGACCGGCACGTACCAGAAATCGAGGAGACCGGTAACGCGGTCGAATCCGTACGCGATTCCGGTGAGAACGGCGGCCATGAGGGCGTACCGAAAGACGTACCGCTGCCGGACTCGGCGCGGTGGGCGCTCGAACGTCGGGTCGTCGAACGATTCGAGCGAGTGTGCGAGGACGAGGACGCGCTCACGGACGGCGAGCGGAACCGCCGCCTGGGAACCCCCGGACGACCCTCTCCCGGGTGCGTAGCCTGCGGTTTCGATCGACAGCGTAGCGTATCCCATCCGGCGCATGATTGGATTCTCCTGCAGGGTAAGCGTCTGAATTTTGTCGAGCGGGATACTCCCGTCGTAGCGCTGGAGCAGGCCGCGTTCGTAGCGGAGTTCGTCGCCGACGCGTGTCAGCCGAAACCCGTAGTAACGCGCGAAGGTGATGGCCCCGCTACTCACCCACAGGACGAGCGCGGAGAACGCTATCTGTGCGAGGCCAAACAGGAACACGGCGCTCCCGAACGAATCCATCCTGTTTGCGACGAACGGGGCGACGAGAAAGACGAGGCCGATGGCTCGTGGTTCGATAGAGACGGCCGAAAGCAACAGCAGTTCCTCGGCGCTTATCTCGTACAGGACATCGGTGTTCGACGTGTCCCGACTGTCCGACTCGCCCGACGACTCCTCGCGTTCCGTGTTCCCGCTTTTCCGGCGTTGAATCTCGCGTTGAAGGCGTCTCGCTTCCTCGTAAGCGACGTATTCGAGGCTCGCCTCCGTTTTTCCGCCGCCCGCCGTCTCCAGTCCGAGCGACGCGATTCCGGCGATACGTTGAACCACGTTTCGGTGGATGTCCACGTTCTGAATCCGGCGGAGCGGAATCTCCCGGTGGCGGCGCGAGAAAACGCCCGAGTCGATATCGAGCGAGTCGTTCGTGAGTTCGTACTCGAACCGTCGATGATAGACGAACTCCCACCCCAGCATGGCGAGCAGGACGAGGAGGAGGAGACCGCCGAACAGGCCGAGCGTCATCCATTGCACCGCGCCAACGGCGGCGATTCCGGCGAACAGCACCGTCGAGAGCACTCGCACGCCGCGCGTGGCCATTCGGTAGGGGAGCGAAAGCGGATGTAACTTCATACGGCGTCCTCGTACTCGCTTTCGACCGCGAGATTCCGAAGACGGTCCTGTAACTCGCTCGCCCGTTCGGGGGTGAGGCCGGGAATCGTCACGTCCGCTCCGCGCGACCCGGCGGTGTAGATGACGACGCTTCCCAGTCCGAGAAATCGTTCGACTGGACCGCGCTGGGTATCGACGTGTTGGACCCGAACGAACGGAACGACTGTGGTGACGCAGGTGAAAACACCGCGTTCGAGATACAGGTCGTTGTCGCGGATTTCGAACCGCCACGCCCGATAGTTGAACACGACGTAGACGACACCGAGGACGGCGACGATGAGGATACCACCGGCGACGAGGGAGAGCGAAAACGTGACGACGAACCGCCGAATTCCCACGAGGAGCCCCCCAACGATAGCCGTCGTGATGAGAACGCCCGCGAACCAACCGATGCGAACGCGGGGGTTGAGTGTCTCCATACGTACACGACCGGACGGATAGCGTATAAAAGTAGGCGTGGCATACCCCCCGTTCCCCCGAAAAACCGTGTTCAAGCACCGACTCGTACTCCTGTGAGGGAATGTCTCCCCAATCGTGCCGGAATATCACCCCTACCGGGGAAGCATGGCCGGCCTACCGTTTCGTTCGGCTGGCGCTGATTTCAGTCAGTCGGCATGGAACAAAGACGCCGGGAAATCGTACCTTTCGTGGACAGCATGACCGAGAACTCGCCCACTATCAACCGCCGCCGATTCGTTCAGGCGACAGTCGCCTCGACCGCCATACTCGGGGGCGTCTCGTCGGCAGATGCCCAGTCGGGGAACAATGCCCAGTACTCCATCGAACAGGACGGGAAATGCATTCCTATCAAACCTCTCTCGATGACGGGGCTACCGATACAGGAGTTTTATGACTACCGTACGCCCGACACGGACCCATCGTCGTACAAGTACGCCTCCTTCGGGACTCAAAACCTCCAGCGAAAGGATACCAGCATCCTCTTTCTCTACAAGGGCCCGCAAGGACTCAGCCTGGTCGCAATCCACGACAAGATCGACCAAGGGAAAGGAGGTGCGGTGACGTTCCGCATCACGAACCTTCCCGTTCACGGCAAGTTCGTCGTCAAAGACGACAAGTACGACGCCCAGACGAATATGGACACGTTCGACTACTCGAAACACCGCAACTGGAACGGCAAGGAATCCGCGAGCGCGAACGTCAGCTGGACGTGGCAGGAAGGCCGGTCTGACGGGATGGCCTATCGCGGATTGGGGAACGATTTCAACATCACCATCAACCCGCAGTTCAACGAAAAAGCCGTTCTGGCTGGAGAAGCGAACAAGAACAGCGTGTATCAGGGGAAGATCAAGGAGTGGGAGGTACTGTCGGGTGACGTGAACAACCCCACACGCACGAAGTTGAACATGAACAAACCGGTGACCATCAGTTCGAAAGCGTGTAAATCCGAGAAGACGACGACCAAGAAAACGACGACCCAGAAGACGACGGAGAACAACGCCAGCGGCGGTTCGACGACGTCTTCGACGTCGACCACGACCAGCGCGCCGTCCAGCGGAAGCAAAGGCTTCTTCGGGAAACTCTGGAGCGGGTTCGTCTCCCTGATAGAAGGCGTCGTGTCCTTCTTCACCAGTCTGTTCTAAGCCGTCTTTCGAGTCGGGACCGCGTTTCGAGTCAGAATCGCGTTTTCGACACCGGTCTCCAAAAACGGGGTCCGACCTACTCGTCCTGTCCGAGGATGCCGCGATGGGTCATCGCTTCGGGGTCGATGATTTCGTCGGCTTCCTCCTCGCTCAGGTACCCCTTCTCGACGACGACTTCCCGGATGGTCTTCCCTTCCTTGAGCGCCTCTTTGGCCGCTTTCGAGGCTTTGTCGTAGCCGATATGCGGGTTGAGGGCGGTAGCGAGCGCCATGCTCCCTTCGACTTTCTCCTCGCAGTGTTCGGCGTCGACGTCCAGTTTTCGAACGAACTTGTCGGCGAACGCCTCGCTCGCGTTCGAGACGAGTTCGGCCGATTCGAGGAAGTTGTGGGCGAGAACGGGTTTGTAGAGGTTGAGGTCGAGTTGTCCCTCCGCCGCGCCGTACTCGACAGTCGTGTCGTTGCCGACGACCTGCTTGTGGACTTGATTGACGGCTTCGGCGACGACGGGGTTGATTTTGCCGGGCATGATGGAACTGCCGGGCTGGTTTTCCGGTTGGTCGATTTCACCGAGTCCGTTGCGTGGGCCGGACGCCATCAGTCGCAGGTCGTTTGCTATCTTGTTGAGCGACCCGGCGACGGTGCGGAGCGCGCCGTGTGCTTCGGCCATCGCGTCGTGGGCGGCCTGCGCCTCGAAGTGGTTGTCCGCCTCGCGGAACTCGACGCCGGTCTCCTCGCTGATGTAGTCGGCGGCGAGTTCGGGGAACTCGGGGTGGGTGTTCAGTCCGGTCCCGACCGCCGTTCCGCCGAGCGCGAGTTCGCCGAGATGCTCCCGCACGTAGTCGACGCGCGCGAGTCCTTTCTCGATTTGTGACCGGTAGCCGCCGAACTCCTGTCCGACGCGCACGGGCGTCGCGTCCTGGAGATGCGTGCGGCCGGTCTTCACCACGCCGTCGTACTCCGCTTCTTTCTCCGCGAGGGCCTCGCGGAGGGTGTCGAGGGCCGGGAGAACGTCCTTTTCGACGGCTTCGAGCGCCGAGACGTGCATCGCGGTCGGAATCACGTCGTTGCTCGACTGGCCGAAGTTGACGTGGTCGTTTGGGTGAATCACGCGGTTGCCGATTTCGCTCCCGTAGATTTCGGCGGCCCGGTTGGCGATGACCTCGTTCGCGTTCATGTTCGAGGACGTTCCGGACCCGGTCTGGAAGATATCCACCGGGAACTGGTCGTCGTGTTCGCCCGCGATGACCTCGTCCGCGGCCTCGATGATGGCGTCCGCTTCGTCGTCCTCGATCATCCCGAGGTCGCGGTTCGCCTGCGCGGCCGCCTTCTTGACGACACCAAGCGCGCGGATGAACCGTCGTCCGAACGTGATTCCCGAGATGGGGAAGTTCTCGACCGCGCGCTGGGTCTGTGCGCCCCAGTATGCGTCCGCCGGAACTTTCATCTCCCCGAGGCTGTCCTCCTCGATTCGATAATCCTCGTCGTTCATGCGTTTGAGGGGTCGATGTGGGCGGGCGTAAAACCCATCGAAACGGGTCCAGTTTCGTTTCGGACGGCTAGGCCGATATTGATTCCATACAAACAAAAATCGAAAATATTCACTCGGTGGAGAAGTAATCCAAAAATGATTAAGTACTCCGTGATAAATGGTAAGGGTAGACGTGGATGATACGTAGATATGACAGGTAAAAAATCTAATACCCTATCGCGGCGTAGCTATATGAAAGCAACTGGCCTAACTGGTGCGGCCGGTCTGGCCGGTCTCTCCGGCTGTTCGAGTTTCATGGGCGGCGGCGGCAACAAGCAGTTGTTGCTCATGCACGGATGGAGCCCCGGGGACGGGCAGGAAGCCATCAAGAACATGTATCAGGGGTTCCAGAAGGAGTACCCCGACGTCGATTCGAAACTCAAGGGCATCAGCGGCGGCGGAAACACGACCCTCAACACGGTCATCAACAACCGCCTGAAGAAACAGAACCCACCGGGAAGCTGGGCCGACTGGCCGGGCAAGAACCTGCTCCAGTTCCAGGAGAAGGGCGGTAAAATCCTCGGCGACATCGGTGACTCCGTCTGGAGCAAGAACAACATGAAGAAGGCCTACGCGAAGGGGCCGAAGAACGCCGGAAAACCGGATGGAACGTACATCTGTGTTCCGACGAACATCCACCGGATGAACAACGTCTTCTACAACAAGAAAGTTCTCAAGAAGGCAGGTGTCAGTCCGGGCGATCTCAAGACGCCGAAGGACCTGACCGACGCGATGAAGAAGGTCGACAAGAACACGAACGCCGTCGGGATGGCTCAATCGACCAAGAGTCCGTGGACGACCCTTCAACTCTGGGGCGCGGTTTTCCTCGGTCAGCAAGGCTGGGATGGCTACCAGAAGTTCATGGACGGCTCCATCGGCAAGGAACCCATCGCGAACGCGTTCAAGACCCTCGCCGACTACAGCAAATATTTCTCGGACGACGCAGGCACAATCGGGTTCAAAGAAGGCAACAAGAAAGTGATGAACGGGAAGGCAGCGTTCATCCAGCAAGGTGACTGGGTCGCCGGCATGTACGCCGCCGACGACGGTTTCGAGTACAAGAAGGACTGGGACTACGTCGCCTTCCCCGGTACCGAGGGATACTACGCGATGAACATGGACTCGTGGGTGTACCCGAAGAACACGCCCGCACCTGATGCCGCCAAGAAATGGCTCCGATACGCCGGAACCAAGGATGCACAGGTACGGTTCAACTCGAAGAAAGGCTCGATTCCGCCACGAACCGACGTGTCGATGAAGAAGTTCCCCGAGTTCCAATCCGACCAGTACAAGGCCTTCAAGAAATCGAAGGCACAGCCACCGTCGGTCGCACACGGCCTCGCCGTCATTCCGAGCGTTCAGGCGAAGCTCGAAAGCGCCGTCTCGCAGAACTTCTCGTCGTACAAGGCCTCGTCGGCCGATACGGTCGCGAAGAAGTGGAAGGACGCGGTTTCGTCCTCGTCGAACTGAGCGACCGACCCCCTCAGTCCATGTTGTTATTATGATAGACAAATTGAGAGACACATACCGAAAACTGACCGGGAACGACGACGGCCTTCGCACAGACGGGGGAACAGCCGCGACGGAGAACACGTCCAGTCGGTTCGATATGGGCCCGGATTTCCTCCGGTCGCTCCCGTTTTGGCTGCCACCGTTTCTGGTGATGGGATTTTTCGTTTACGGTGCCATCGGCTGGAACTTCCTGGTCTCGTTGACGGACTACAACAGTTTCGTCCCACCGACGTACTCGCATCTCGATTTCGAGATGTACACTCGTGCGTTCGGTGACCCGACGTTCATCGCGGCCACGAAGAACACGTTCGTGTTACTCGTCGTGTTCACCGTTTTCTGCCTGCTCGTCGGACTCGGGCTAGCGATACTCATCGACCAGAAGATACGGTTCGAGAACACCTTCCGAACCATCTATCTGCTCCCGATGAGCCTATCGTTCGTCGTCACCGCACAGTTCTGGCTCTGGATGTACAACTACAGCGACGGACCCATCAACGTCATCCTCCGCGGGGTGGGAATCCAAAACCCACCACACTGGATCAGCGACCCGAGTATCGTCCTCGGGTCGGTGGTTCTGGCGCTCGTCTGGCAGTTCAGCGGCTACGCGATGGTCGTCTACCTCGCCGGACTGCGCGCGATTCCGAACGACCACTTCGAGGCCGCACGGGTCGACGGCGCTTCGACGTATCGACTGTATCGACGGGTCGTCATCCCACAATTGAAAGGTGCGACCATCAGCGCCTCGGTCGTGCTGATGGTGTTCGGGCTGAAGGCGTTCGACTTCCTTTACTCGCTGACCGGGTCGTACTACCCGCCGAAAGGGTCGGACATTCTGGCGACGATGATGGTGCGACAGGCGTTCGGGTCGCCGAACAACACGGCGTACGCGGCGGCCATCGGTATCATGCTGTTCCTACTCGCGCTCGTCGTCATCGCGCCATATCTCGTGTACCAGTACAACCGAGGTGAGCTGTAACCATGGCAACCGATTCGAGCGACACGTCCGTATTCGATGTGAGCAATCTATCCGAGATGGGATACTCCCGTATCCTCCTCTATGCGACGGTAATCGCATTGGTGATACTGTATCTCCTCCCGATAGAGACGGGCCTCATGACGTCACTCAAGTCCGATGCGCTCGGTTCGCTTCCGTACTTCCCGCCAGGACCGTCGGGACTCACGTTCGTCCACTGGAGCGATGCGTTCTCCCAACTCGTCTCGGGACTCATCAACAGCTTCATTCTGGCGATTCCCGCGACGGTGCTGTCGGCGTTCATCGGAAGCGTCACAGCGTACGGGTTGACGAACCTTTCGTGGCGGCACAAAGCGGCGTTTCTGACGCTGTTCATCGCCGGGATTTTCATCCCGTATCAGGCAGTGTTGATTCCGCTCTCGCAGTTCTGGGCGATCTACTTCCCGATTCACAACCTGTTCGGGACGTACGGTCAACTGATCGAACTGATAATCTCGCACGTCGCCTACGGGATTCCCATCACGGTACTCCTGTTCCGGACGTACTACAAGGACATCCCGACGGAGATGTTGGAGGCGGCGGAACTCGACGGCGCGAGTGCCTTTGGCATCTACCGCCGAATCATTCTGCCGTTGTCCGGCCCGATGTTCGCGGTGACGCTCATCTACCAGTTCACGCAGGTCTGGAACGACCTCCTGTTCGCGCTGGTCGTGATGGGCCCAGGACCGGCCTCACCGGTGACGATTCCACTGGCACAACTCGGCGCGAGCCTTACGAACGTCGGGTTCGGTATCCGAATGGCGGGCGCGTTCATCGCCGCCTTCCCGACGCTGCTGGTGTACATTATGTTCGGCGACCAGTTCGCGGAGGGGGTCGCAACATGAACGTCCGTACGCGACGAGTAACGAACGTCCGAATAACAGATAGCAGTTCGCACAACAGGGTGATAACACAATGACGAACCTCGAAATGGACGGTGTGACGAAGGTGTTCCGTGAGGGCGGCGGCGGCGAAATCGTCGCAGTCTCCGATTTCACGGTGGATATCGACGACGGCGAGTTTCTCGTACTCGTCGGGCCATCCGGCTGTGGGAAATCGACGACGCTCCGCATGGTTGCGGGGTTGGAATCGATAACTAGCGGCGAGATGCGCCTCGGTGGCGAGCGGATGAACGAGAAGAAACCGGGCGAGCGGGACATCGCGATGGTGTTCCAGTCCTACGCGCTGTATCCCCACATGACCGTGCGGGAGAACATGCGCTTCGGTCTCGAAGAGTCCACCGACATGAAAAAGGACGAGATGAATTCGCTCGTCGAGGAAACGGCCGAAATGCTCGGCATGTCGGACTTGCTCGACCGAAAACCCGGCGAACTCTCCGGCGGGCAACAACAGCGTGTCGCGCTCGGCCGGGCCATCGTTCGGGACCCGCAAGTGTTCCTGATGGACGAACCGCTGTCGAACCTCGACGCCAAACTGCGGTCGCAGATGCGCACCGAACTCCAGCGCCTCCAGGAGGACCTCGACGTGACGACGGTGTACGTCACGCACGACCAGACCGAGGCGATGACGATGGGCGACCGAATCGCCATTCTGGACGACGGAAAACTCCAGCAGGTCGCGACGCCCATCGAGGCGTATCACCAACCGGCGAACCTCTTCGTCGCGGGGTTCATCGGCGAACCGTCGATGAATTTCTTCGAGATGGAGCGCGAGGGCGATAGGCTCGTCGGCGAGCAGTTCGAGTACGCGCTGTCGGCCGAGACGGCGAACGAACTCGACGATTCGAAGCGCGTAACCCTCGGCATCCGTCCGGAGGACGTAGAACTGGTTTCCAACGGCAGTGACGAACACGACTTCCGAACGTTCGTGGACGTCGTGGAACCGATGGGGAACGAGAACAACATCTATCTCCGGTTCGCGAACGCCGACGAATCGAAGACGATGGAGGAACGCCAGACGTTCGTCGCCACGCTAAGCGGCATGCGGAGCGTCGAAGAAGGACAGGAAGTCGTGGCACGGATTCCGGAGGAAGCGGTTCATCTGTTCGACACCGAAACCGGCAAAGCGCTTCGGAACCGCCGTCTCGACCAAGAAGCGACGCTTCCGAACCGCTAACTCGGATTTCCGTTCCTCGTTCTCCGTTTCGGGTCGTTTTCGTTCGAACGTCGAGAACCATCCGAACTGCAACTTCTACGCGGTGACTGCCACGTGTACACGCACCGACTACGGCGGTCGCAGTAGCTGTTGACCATATCCCCATGCTTTTGGTGCCGTCAGCCTTCGAACTCCGCGACCAGTCGAGCAACGGCCGACTTACCCGTCGTACTCCTCGGGCGTGTACGTCTTCAGTTCGAGCGCGTGAATGTCCGTGGTCATGTGCTCGCCCAGCGTGTCGTACACCATCTGATGCTGTTCGACCAGTGTCTTCCCGTCGAAAGCCGGCGAGATGACGAGAGCGGCGAGGTGGTCCTCGTCGTGCACACCGCGCGGATGCGTAACCGTCACGTCCGCGTCTTCCAATCCTGCCTCGATGAGTTCGGCGACATCGTCCGCGTTCATGGGATTCCATTCTGGGCCGACCACCAAAAGACGACGGGTTCGCCGTGCGGACTTCGGCGTCGAAAAAGAACGACCGCAAGTTGCGCCGTTACTCCGCCGCGAGTTCGGTGGCGAGTTCTTCGGCGACGGTGAGTCCCAGTTCGGCTTTGCTCCCGCTGTACTCTCGAACGCTGTTCTCCCGAACGAACAGCGTTCTCGTTCCGTCCTCGCCCATCACGCCTGCATCGTTCGCGACGACGAACGAGAGGTCGGCACGCTCCAACGTTTCACGGGCGACGGCGACCATCTCCCCGTCGTCACCGCTCGTTTCGGCCTTGAACCCGACGATGGGGAGGTCGGGATGTTCGTTCCGAACCGTGTCGATGAGTTTCGGCGTGGGATGCAGGTCGAGCGAGAGTTCCTGGCCGGAGCGAATCTTTTCGTCCGCGCTGTCGGCCGTGTAGTCGCTGATGGCGGCGACGGAGACGAGGGCGTCGGCCGGAAGACCCGTCGATGTGGCGACGAACCACATCGAGCATCTCGGCGCTGGTTTCGACCTGCTCGACGGTGGCGTAGGGGACGGCCGGTCCGTCGTGAATCAGCGTGACGGCGGCACCGTAGACGTAGCAAGCGCGAGCGACTGCCCGGCCGGTTTTCCCGGACGACCTGCTCGTCAGGATTCGCACGGGGTCGATGGCCTCGCTGGTCGCGCCGCTGGTGACCACGACGCGCTTTCCGTCGAACAGGTCCGGCGTAGTCGCGCGGGCAACGTCGAGCGCGATGGCGTCCTCCGTGGCGATTTTCGCCTTCCCCTCCTCGATTCGCGGGTCCGACGAACTCCACACCCCACGATTCGACGCGTTCGATGGCGTCGAGGACGCCGGGGTGGTCGTACATCGGTTCGTGCATGGCGGGGGCGATGACGACGGGAACGTCCGCACCGAGCGCCGTCGTCGCGCAGGTCGTAACCGGCGTATCGTCGATGGCACCCGCGATTTTCCCGACGGTGTTGGCCGTCGCGGGTGCGATGAGGAACACGTCGGCCCAGCCCTCTCGGCCGCAGAGTTCGACGTGTTCGACCTTTCCCGTGATTTCGGTGACGACGGGATTGTCGGTGGCGAACTCGACCGCCCACGGGTTGATGATGCCTTTCGCGCTCGGCGACATCACGGCCCGGACGTTCGCGCCGCGCCTCCGCAGTTCGTGTGCCAGTTCGACCACTTTCACCGCCGCGATACTTCCGGTCACCCCCAACGCCACGTTCACTCCGGTCAGCATTATCCGATAGTGGGTGGGGTACCCCGAAAAAAGTCACTGGTTCGATGGTTGCGTGAGTTTTGTAGGAGTAGCTACGCTGAAGGTTCGGAAACGCCCGTCCGCTCGTTACGAACGGAGTGTTTGGCGTTATGGTAACTACGACGACCGGGCGGGAATGAAGACCGCAACTGCCTCCGCTCGCTCGCGGCATGGCCGCTCGCTTTCGACGCTACCCCTTCGATAACTGCAATCGCAAAAAAACCAAAACCGACCCACTACTGCTACTCCGGACGCATCTGACTCGCGCTGGCCCGGCGGGAGGCTTCCAACACGAATTCTTCGGACAAGGCATCAATCTCCCCGGCTTGCACGCGCCAGAGGTTGGCGTAGAGTCCGTCGTTGTCGAGCAGTTCCTCGTGCGTTCCACGTTCCACGATTTTCCCCTCCTCGACCGAGAGGATGGTGTCCGCACCCTTCACCGTCGAAAGGCGGTGGGCGATGATGAACGTCGTGCGGTTCTCGGTGAGTCGGTCCAGACTGCGCTGGATGAGCATCTCCGTCTCGGTGTCCACCGCGCTGGTCGCCTCGTCCAGCACGAGCAGTTCGGGGTCGGCCAGAATCGTCCGGGCGATGGAAATCCGCTGGCGTTGCCCGCCGGAGAGTTTCAGGCCCCGCTCGCCGACCCGCGTCTCGTAGCCGTCGGGGAGGTTCGTCACGAACTCGTGGGCCTCGGCGGCCTTCGCGGCCGACACGATATCGTCGTGTGTCGCGTCGAACGCCCCGTACGAAATGTTCTCCTCGACGGTGCCGTCGAAGAGGAAGGTGTCCTGCCCGACGTAGCCGATGTGCTCGCGCAGGCTCTCGACCGTGAGGTCGCGCACGTCGTGGCCATCCACCCGAATCGCGCCGCCCGTCACGTCGTAGAGGCGCGGGAGGAGTTTGCAGATAGTGGACTTCCCGGCACCCGTCGGGCCGACGAGGCCGACCGTCTCGCCGGGGTCAGCAGTGAACGTCACGTCCGAGAGGACCTCGTGGTCGTCCTCGTAGGCGAAGTCCACGCCGTCGTATTCGACACGGCCGTCCACGGAGTCGGCATCCAACGATACAGCATCGGGACTGCTAGTGATGGCCGGGGGAATCGAGAGCAGGCCGAAGATGCGCCGCGCTGACGCCTTCGCGTCCTCGTATCGGTCCACCACCTCGCTCATCTGCGTGAGCGGTTCGACCATGCGCTGGGTGAAGATGAGGAAGATGACGAGGTCGCCGACGCTGGGGTGCTTCACCCGAGAAGCCGAGTGGCGGGCCGGAGAGGAACCATAGCCCGCCGACGACGAACGTCGCGGCGAACGCGACGGAGGTGAGCAACTGCATTCCCGGCCGGTAGATGAAGTTCATCCGGAGCGCCTGCCAGTCCCGGCGGAAGTAATCGTAGGAGACCTTCCGAACGCGCTCGTCCTCGAACGACTCCGTTCCGGTGGTTTTGATGACCTCGATTCCGGCGAGGTTGTTCTCCAGTCGCGTGTTCAAGTTCCCGACCGACGACCGAACGTCCGGCGTAGAACTTCTCGATGCGCTTCATGAACCACCACGTGAACAGCGCCGCGACGGGGATGACGGCCATCGTGACGAGCGCGAGTTGCGGGTTGGTCAGGAAGAGGATCGTGCCGATACCGATGATGAGGACGAGCAACTGGACGGCGCTCCCCATCATGTTGTCGAGGAACAGTTCGAGGCGATTAGCGTCGTTGTTGAGGACGCTCATCAACTCACCCGTCTTGTGGTCGTCGAAGAACGTCATATCCAACCGCTGCATCCACTGGTAGGTCGAGGTCCGCACCTCGTGTTTGACGCGATGGGAGAACAGGTTCAGGCTGGACGACCGCGCGAAGTTACAGAACGCCGCGAGCACCATCGCCACGCCCATGATTTCCGCCGAGAACCAGAACTGCCCCATCTGTGTCGTCGGAATCCACGACTGGGGAACGAAGTAGAGGTCGTATGCATCCGTCCCGCGGAACACCGCGTCTATCGCGACGCCGAGCACGAGCGGCGGTACGAGCGACAGCAACCGCGACAGCAAACTCGTGACCAGTCCGATAACGAACCAGTGGTAGTGGTCGCCCCCGTATTCGGTGAACAACCGATACATCGGTCGTTCCACTTCCTCCCCCAACTCCTCCGGGTCAACCTCGTCGGCACTCATTCCGTAGACGCTTCAAAAGGAATTCATAAAGAGCCACGGGTTTCGGCAGACTGGGAAACACAAGACATAGCCCCGCCCGTCGAAAAGTCGAACCATGTCGTGGAAGGTGCTCGTCGTCGCCGGCGTGTTCGAAGTCGCGTGGGCCATCGGCCTCGAATACTCCGACGGGTTCTCGAAATTCTGGCCCTCCGTCTTCACCGTCGTCGCCCTCGTCATCAGCATGGCCCTTCTGGCGAAATCCCTCCGAACGCTCCCCGTCGGCACCGCCTACGCCGTCTGGACGGGAATCGGAGCGGTCGGGACGGCGACGCTCGGCATCGTCCTCTTCGACGAACCCGCCGACCTGCTTCGAATCGCGTTCATCGGGGTCATCGTCGTCGGAATCGTCGGGTTACATCTCGCCTCCGGCGGACACTGAACGCGGTAGATATCCGCCGGATTCTCGAACGTTCCGACGGTATGCCGCTTTCGACGGGACTCTCACCAGGCGTACTCCTCGCGCGGGTCGCGGTCGTCGCGCTCGGAATCGTAGGCGTGGTGGCCGTCCACGAAGACGTGCTCGGCGTCGGCGGTGATGTCGAACGGTTCGCCGTCCCAGATCGACGATGTCGGCGTCGGTCCCCGCTTCCAACGTTCCGACGCGGTCGTCGATACCCAAAATCTCGGCGGGGTTGCGCGTGACGGTCCGAAGTGCGACTTCCTCGGGAAGTCCTTCGCGAATCGCCAGTCCGACACACACGTCGAGGTGCTCCTGTGGCAGGACGGGCGCGTCGGTCTGGATGGCGATTTTGACGCCGGCGTCGTGGAGGATGCCGGGGGTTTCGAAGGTGATGTTCGATAGTTCGTACTTCGCGCCGGAGTAAAACGACGGGCCGACGATGGCGGGCACGTCGCGTTTCACGAACTCGTCGGCGAGGGCGTGACCCTCGGTGGCGTGTTCGATGGACAGGTCCTCGATGCCGAACTCGTCGGTGATGCGGAACACGGTGGCGATGTCGTCGGCGCGGTGAGCGTGCACGCGGAGCGGGAGGTCGCCTTCGATGACCCGCGACAGGTTTTCCATGCCCAAATCGCGGTCGAACGGGTCGCCGTCCTCGTCGGCCTTCTCCCGGCGGTCGATGTAGTCCTCGGCGTCCATGAACGCCTGACGGAGGGTGGCCGCGATGCCGGGTCGGGTCGTGGGTTGGCGGTCCTTCTGGTCGCCGTGGAATCGCTTCGGGTTCTCGCCCATCGCGGCCTTCATGCCGTCCTCCCGAATCAGCATCTCGTCGGCGATGTCCCCGTAGGTCTTCATCGAGCAGATGATGCCGCCGACCACGTTCGCACTCCCCATCCGGGCGCTGACGGTCGTCACGCCGCCCTGATAGGCATGCTGAAGATGTTCGTCGCGCGGATGGAAACCGTCCAGTGCGTTGACGTGCGGCGTCACCGGGTCCGACAGTTCGTTCACGTCGCCGTCTTCCGGTTCTCCCCATTCGCCCATCCCGGCGTGGCTGTGTGCCTCCACGAGTCCCGGCGTCACCGGCTTCCCGTGGGCGTCGATAACGTCGGCGTCGTCCGGTACGTCGACGTCCCCTTCGGCACCGACCGCCACGATTTCCCCGTCCTCGAACAGCACGGTCCCGCCCTCGATGGTTCCCGCATCCGTGACCGTGCGAACGTCTCCATTGATGATTGCCTGCATGGCACAACCCTCCCCGAGCGGGAGAATGAGTATTTCGGTTCGAAGCACGGCTTACCGACTCCCGCACGTATAAGCCCGGACCGTGTGTGAGTGTGTCTATGTATCGACGCAACATGCGCGACACGAGCGCCGACACCGCCCTCCAGGAGGCGGCACTGGCCGACAACGTCGCCCAAGTTCGTCCGGAACCCGACGGCGACCGAATCGCATTCGCCGTCACGCGCGAGAACCGAACCGACCTCTGGGTGGCGAGGACGGACGGCGGTGAACCCCGCCGCTTGACGGGCCACGGGGCAGTCGCCATGCGGTACACCCACATCGACCCGAAGTGGTTCGACTGGCACCCCGACGGCGGGAAAATCGTCTACACGTCGCCGGCGGACGGGTCGCTCTCGCTCTGGACCGTCGATGTCGAGACTGGCGAGAAAGAGCAACTCACCCACCACGACGGCGATGACTCGTATCCCGCTTTCAGCCCCGACGGCGAGGACATCGCCTTCGCCACCGACCACCCTTCGCGGGGCGCGCTGGCCGTCACGAGCGCCGATGGAAGCCGCTTCGAACTGCTCCGCGACGACGAGTTCCTTTACGCCGACCCGAACTGGTCGGCTGATGACTGTTACGCCATCCGTGCCCGCCACCGCGACTTGCAGGACCGCGCGACGGAAATCGTCCGCGTCGCGCGCGATGGCTCCCTCGACGTCGTCTTTTCGGAGGAGGATATCAACGCCTTTGCACCCCGACCACGCCCGGGTTCCGACGCCGACGAACTCGCGTTCGTCCACGACCGAACCGGCTACAACGCCGTCTACCTGCTGGATTCCGACGGCGACGAGTCGGAACTGCTCGCGGAGGAGGGCGTCGAGTTCGGTGCACCAGCGTGGCATCCGAACGGCGAGACGCTCGCCGTGACCGCCGTCTCGGACGGCAACACCGACATCGTGACCGTCACGCTCGACGGCGAAACCGAGTGGCTCACCGCGACGCCGGGCGACCGCTACTTCCCCGAATGGTACGGCGACGACGTTCTGGCGGTCGTCGGCGGGCCAACCGAACCGTACCACGTGCGTAACTGCTCGGCCGACGAGCGCATCTCCGGCGGTCGGCCGGTCGGGTTCGCGGACCGATTCGTCGAATCCGAACACATCACCTACGAATCGACCGACGGCACCGAAATCCACGCGATGGTGTTCCTCCCACCCGGATTCGACTCGGCCGACGACGATTCCGTTCTGTGCATCGTCCACCCGCACGGCGGGCCGACCGCCTACGACGGCTACGGCTTCGACTTCCGCGCCCAGTACTTCGCTGTCCAGGGCTACGCGGTCATCGAACCCAACTATCGCGGGTCGAGCGGGTTCGGACGGACGTTCCGCGACGAGAACGACTTCGCGTGGGGGGACGGCGACCTTCAAGATGTCATCGCCGCTGTGGACGGCCTCGCGGACGCCTATCCGCAGGTCGATGGCGACCGAGCGGGCATCTTCGGCGGGAGCGGCGGCGGCCTGATGACGGTGAACGCGCTCGGCCACTCCGACCGTTTCGCCGCCGGTGCGGCGTTCTACGGCGTTTACGATTACGAGACGTTCATGGACGACACCGACGACGTCGGCTGGCAACTCATGAAACGCGAACTCGGCTACCCGGCGACCGACATCGAGAACTACCGCGAGGCGAGTCCGATTTGCTCCGTTCCGGATATCGATGCCCCCCTGCTCGTTCTCCACGGCGAGGAGGACCGCAGGGTCCCCATCAGCCAGTCCAAGCAGTTGGTCGCCGAACTCGAAAAACACGGTAAAACGTACGAATTCCGACGCTATGACGGCGAACCGCACGGCTTTACCCGACAGGAAAACGTCCTCGACGCCTACTCGCGGGTCGCGGACCTGTTCGCCAAATACCTGCAAATCGACCCCGACGACGGAACGAGTCGGCCGCACCCGAAACCGAATTAGTTTCCTTCGAACTCCGGTTCGCCGTCGCCGAGGAACGCGTCCAGTCCCCGCTCGAAATCCGCCGTCGTGGTCATTCGGGCGATGGAGTCCGTTTCGGCGGCCATCTGTGCCGACAGGTCCCGCCCCGGACTGCGGTTGAACAGTCGCTTGGTCGCGCCATAGGCCTTCGTCGGGCCGTCGGCGAGTTTCGCGGCGAGTTCGGCCAGTCGTTCGTCGAAGTCGGACGCGACTTCCGTCGCCAATCCCATCTCGACGGCCTCCTCCGCGACGATAGGTTCGTCCAGCAATGCGATTTCCTTCGCCCGTTGGAGGCCGACGAGCTTCGGGAGGAAAAACGTCGAACCGGCGTCGCCGGTCAGGCCGACGCGCGGGTACGCGAACTCCAATCGAGCGTCCTCCGCGAGGAGGACGATGTCGCCCGACAGCGCGAGGCCGAACCCACCGCCGGCCGCGACGCCGTTTACGCCGGTCACGACGGGTTTCGGTGCGCGTGCGAGGTTTTCGATGGCGCGATGGAGCGAGGATGCGATGCTCCGAAGTGTTCGTCCGTCGCTCGCGTCGCCGGAGAGGACGGAGAGGTCGGCACCCGTGTTGAACACGCCGTCGGTTCCCGTGAGCACGATACACCGCGAATCGTCCTCGTAGAGGTCGGCCGTAATCGTCCGCAGTTCGCCCGCCATCGCGGGATTCATCGAGTTGTGCGTTTCCGGTCGGTTCATCGTCACGTGTACCACGTCGTCGGTTCGTTCGACGACGAGGTGTTCGAACTCCGCCATACGATTTCTGTGGGCGGAATCCCCAAAACAGTACCGCGGCGTGGGCGGGCGAGTACGGTTTTCGACCTCGGTTCTCGACCGACTTCCGCGATGGGAAGGCTAAGAATTTAGTATCCCCCCTTGAGTAGCGTAGGAATATGGAGCGATTCGATGTTGCGATTGTAGGCGGGGGCCCCGCAGGGATGGCGGCCGGAGAACAGGCCGGGAAACACGGTGCGAGCGCCGTCGTCCTCGAACAGGGCGTTCCACGTGAAGACCGCGAGTTCCTCGGCCCGGATTCGACCGACGCCGCCGGAATGCTCGATTACTGGATAGACATCATGGACGAGGACTATCGGGAGATTCCCGACGACGTCATCCTACAGGTCCTCGACAGTGCGGATTTCATCGGCCCGAACGAGGCCGTCAGCCTCCGTGGTACGGGTATCGAGGCGTCGTACCCGGAGATGGGATTCACCTTCTTCCGCGCCCGGATGGACGACTGGTTGCGAGAGCGCGTCGAGGAGGCGGGCACGGAGTACCGCGTCGGCGTCGGCGTCAGGCGCGCCGAAACCGACCTCGATGCGGAGTACCGCCACACACTCCGACTCGCGGACGGCGAGGATATCGAGGCGAAACATCTCGTGCTCGCCGACGGACCACAGCGCCGGGTTACGCTCGGGACGCTCGACCAGTTCATGCCCGAGGGCAGTTCCATCAGCGACTACCTCAGCCCGCCGAAAGCGAACCACATCGCGTATCAGGAGTACCGGGAGTTCCCTGAAGAGGTGTTCGAGAAATCTGCCATCAAGTTCTGGTGGGGCGTCATCCCCGGCGAGACGGCCTATCCGTGGGTCTTCCCGAACGACGGCACGGTGGCCCGCGTCGGTCTCACGATGCCCATCGGGATGACGTTGGACGACGTGGACGACCCCGACTCCTACGACCTCCTTCGCTCGGACGACGAGGCAATCCCCCGTCCGGGAGAGTACATCCGCCGCCTCCTCGAACGCGAGTACGGCGACGAGTACGACATCGAGAAGGACTTCCCGCTCGTCGAAGACCGCGGGAAATCGAAGGGAACCGAAACGTACCCCATCTCCTCGACGCGGCCCATCGAATCGCCGGTCGAAGCGGGAATCGCGGTCGCCGGCGGCGCGATGGGGACGACCAGCGCGTTCCACGAAGGCGGCTACCACGTCGCGGTTCGGTCGGGCAAAATCGCCGGAAAGCTCGCCGCGACCGACGACATCGAATCGTACAACGACGAGTGGAAGGACGCCATCGGCGAGGAACTCCTGCGTAACATCGCCTTCGCGGACATCGTGAAGGAATACGGCCCGGACGACTGGGACAAGGCGTTCTCGATGGTGAACAAACTCCTCAACGACGACGGCACCGGAATCGGAAAAATGGGAACGTCGAAGCTCTCGTCCGGCGTTCGCGCCGGGAGACTCATGGCCCAGTACAAGAAGACGAAGTTCGGTTACCGGAACGGCACGTACGTGCAGGTCGCCGAAGACGAGTACACGTACTGATTCACCGGCAGTTTCCGAACCCGAAACTCCTTATCCGGCCGTTGTCTACCAACCGATGCACACCTTAGTCCCCGCCGGAGTACTCCCACTTCGGGAGCGATGACCGAGCGGAGAACCCGGGTGTGCGACAGTTCAGTGAGTTGGTGAACTCCAAAAAATCACCGCCCGTGAGTCGGGGCCAACTGGCTCGGAAGTCGGTCGCGGTTACTGACGCGACCCGCTTCGACGGTTCAGCCGTCGAAAGTTGGCGATATTCTCGCCCGCCCGGCACGAGGGTTTGCCAGCCGACTCGGCACGCCGCCACGGAATGAGGCTGGAGGTTAGTGTTCCGGGCGATATTCTACTACTAGGAGCGAAACGCTCGTCGCGTACATGCATTTTTATACTCCCCAGGACACTGTGGAGAATATGACAGCAACGGAAAAGATTCTGTTCGCGGTTGGAGTGCTCGTCTGCTTCAGTGCGGTATTCTACGGCATCTGGCTGTACTACACCGTCCCAGTTGCTACCCTCGATGATGTCGTCGCGCTTCTTTTCCTCGTGTTACCCGGAACGGTGTGTCTCAGAAGGGTTCTCGATGACCCCTCGCCGTGGTGAGAAACGATTCATCACAGCACCGAGACCTCCGGTTCCGACGAATGATACCTGCCGAAGCACGAGCAGTTTTAGCGTCGATCAGTCAACCCGTGATGGAAGCCGACGAAATCGACCGTGACTGGAATATCGAACGTCGTACTCAGTCGGCTGCTTGGCCGCCGTCGATGGGCAGTACGTGCCCGGTGATATACGAGGCGTCGGACGAACAGAGGAACGCCACCGCCCCGGCCATCTCCTCCGGTTCGGCGATGCGGTCCATCGGAACGTCGCGCATGGCCGACGTGTCGAAATCCGACCGAACCGTCCGAATCGCGGTTCGAACCAGCTTCAGGGCCGTCCGGAGACGGTCCCGGAACGACATCGACGACCAACTACCGGGACCCCCCAGCAAGCCCGACTGGATGTTCGTCTTCGTCGGACCGGGCGCAATCGCGTTGATTCGGACGCCGCGACCGGCGTATTCGAGTGCAGTCGATTTGGTCAGGCCGACGACGCCGTGTTTGCTGGCCGAATAGCTGGATAGCCCGCCCATTCCGACCAACCCGGCCTCGGACGCCGTGTTGACGATGACACCGCTCCCCTGTGCGTTCATCACGGGAAGTTCGGCCTTCATGCACGCCCAGATTCCTTTCAGGTTGATGTCGAGCAGTCTGTCCCAGTGACCTTCCTCGATGCCGGTCGTCTCGACGAAGTCGATGAGGATTCCCGCGTTGTTATGCGCAAAATCGAGGGTCCCATAGGTTTCGACCGCGATATCGACCATTCGTTCGACCGACGCGAGGTCGGAAACGTCGGCTTCGACGAACATCGCATCACCGCCTGCGTCCTCGATGGTATCGACCGTTTCACGGCCGGAATCCGCGACGATGTCGGCGACGACGACGTTGGCCTCCTCCTCGGCGAAGCGACACGCGGACGCTCGTCCGATACCCGACCCCGCCCCCGTTACGAGCGCCGTCTTCCCGGATAACCCGTTCATGTACGTCTCACCCAGTTAATTTGGCGGTATGTCGACATAGCCGTTCGGGAGTGCGGTCGGTTGGGTGCGAAAGGTCACGACGCGTGAATAGCCCGATTCGACCTATCTCGCCCCGAACTCGATGGAGAACCCACCGGGCGCTTCGACGTAGAAATCGTAGGTGTTGTGGCGCATCTTGACGTCGGTCACGTCGTAGCCGTCCTCTTTCAGTTGGCGGTGTTTCTCGTCCACGATTTCCCTGTCGTCGACGAAGAAGCCGATGTGGAAACTGCTCGGATACTCGATTTCCTCACCTTCACGTCCCTGCATGAGGGTGAGAACGAGTCCGTTGTCGTCCGAGAGAATCGTGATGGCAGGGCTTCCGCCGCGCTTGTCCAAATCGAAGTACTCCTCGAAGAACTCCGCCGTCGTCTCTACGTCCGTCACGGTGAGGTTGGTGTGGTTCAGTTGCATGGTGAACTCCGTGGGCGTGCGCTCAGTTTCGGGTGCCGATTTTCCGCCCAACTCCCTTCGAAATACGGCCCGTACGCCGTTTATACTTGGTGCTGGTTTCCGGGATTCGGGGACAACCACCGTTTTTTGCGTTCCGGATTTCGATAGATGTCCCCGACTGAATGGACTGTATAGAATTACTAAGATAGGGTATGTATTTATTTATAATACGGATTATTGCTACGGTTGATGCCGACTCAAAATACAGGCGTGCGACGGCGGCGATACCTACGGAGTGCCGGTGCGGTGACGACGCTAGGGTTGCTCGGAAACACGGCCGAAGCGAGGGAAGAGCATCGAAATCATCACCACCATCACGGACGACGGCCGGACAAGCGCGTCGTCGCGTACTACCCGTCGTGGGCGGGTGACTACACGCCACACGACGTGCCGTACGACAAACTGACGCACCTGAACTACGCGTTCCTCGAAACGGAGGCGAACGGCGAGGTCAAACTCGCCGTCACGGGGGATTCCGCGCCCGAGGTGCTCGAACAGTTCGAGAGGATAACGCACGAACGGCCGTGGACGACGTTCATGCTCACGATTTCGGAGTTCGGGGACAACATGTCGACCGCCGCCTCGACCGCGGACGGTCGCGAGCGGTTCGCGCGGACGGCCGTCGAGCAACTCCGGAAGTACAACTTCGGTGGCATCGACATCGACTGGGAGTACCCGGACGGGTCGGTTCGGGAGGACGACCCGGAGAACTTCACGCTGTTGCTGGAAGAACTCCGCACGCAGTTGGACGAGGCCGGAGAGGAGGACGGCCAACACTACGAACTCAGCATGGCCGCAGCACCCATCCCCTCGAACATCGACCCGCTGGAAGTGGGGACGATAGCGGACTACTTGGATTTCATCAACGTGATGAACTACAATTTTTACGGGAGTTGGAGTGCCGCGACGAACTTCAACGCGCCGCTGTACGCGCCGTACGACGACCCGACGTACTGGCAGGGACTGCTCACGGTTGACCACGCGATGCAGTACTGGGCCGACCAGCCGATTGCGCGGGAGAAACTCGTCCTCGGGACGCCGTTTTACGGCTTCGTCTTCGAAAACGTAAAAAACGAGAATCGGGGCCTCTTTCAGCCGTTCGACGGCGCGGACACCGAATCGTATCACTCCATCCGTCAACTGAAGACGAAACCACACTACCAGTATCACTGGCACCACGAGGCGCGCGTCCCGTGGCTCTATTCGGAAGCGGACGACACCTTCGTCACCTACGACGACAAACACTCGCTCATGGAGAAATCGCGGTACGTCAGGGATAACGACTTTGGCGGGATGATGTGCTGGGAGCTCTCTCAGGACCCCAGTAACACGCTCGTCAGCGCGATACACACGGCGCTCGGCTGTTCACATCGGCACGAACGACGGTAACGACCCCTGTTCACGGACCATATTTGAGTTTTTTCCACCCTTAGATTTTTCTTGGCCTTTTTTGTACAAAACTTCATAGCATGAAAATTGACAGACGAACGCTCCTGCGGTCGGTGGGCGGTACGGTGGCCACAGCGGGCGTATTGGGAAGTACGGGAACGGCGGCGGCGGGAAGCTACACGGACCACTACTACGACGGGTTCGATTACTGGCGGTACGTCCCGGACTCGGTCGGGTCGAACCCACCGCTGATGGTGATGCTTCACGGCTGTTCACAGGACGCCGACCAGTTCCGGCGGGAGACGCGGATGAACGAAATCGCGGACGAAGAAGGGTTCGTCGTCATCTACCCGGACCAGTACAACGCATGGAACCCGGCCCAATGTTGGAACTGGTTCTACGATGCGAACACGATGCGGGGCCACGGCGAGGCGGCCGTCATCGCCGGGATGACACGAACGACCATCGACGCCGAGAACTGCGACCCCGAACGCGTCTACGTCGCCGGACTCTCGGCCGGCGCGGCGATGGTGCCGAACCTGCTCGCGGAGTACGCACGCCGATATCTACGCGGTGGGTGGGGTTCACTCGGGACTGGAGTACGACGCCGCGGATACCGCTTCCGGCGGGACGTACGCGATGAGCTACGGCGGCCCGGACCCCGAACTGAAGGGAACCGACGCAGCCGACGCGATGGACATCTACGGCACCACGAGCGAACTGCCGACCATCGTTTTCCACGGGACGGCGGACACCACCGTCTATCCGATAAACGGCGAACAGGCGATTCAGACCAACGACCTCGCTTCGGACGGCTTCGACGACGGGGGCGTCGATACGACCGCTCACCGGACCTACAGCGGGCGGGGACCGAGTTTGGACTATTCCGTGTCCGAGTACCACGACGGAAACGGTAACTCACTCGTCGAACACTGGCAGGTTCAGGGGATGGACCACGCGTGGTCGGGCGGTATCTCCGGCGGCGAGTTCACTGCCCCCGGCGGACCTGACGCCAGCCGAATCATCTGGGAATTCGTCTCCGGGTTCACGAGGGGGAAGTGACCATGCGGATGAAACGGTCTACACGAGAAGGTTGAAACAGACCGCCGAAGGCTACTACGAAGCCGCCAGTTCGTGTTGACTGGTTCCCGAGGAACATCTACCGTTTTGTGTGAAACGAGCGCTACGAAGGCGTTCGCCCGAGGGGACGCTACTCGCGTTTCACACCGGGGTTCGTCACGGCACCGTTCGCGGCGGAGCCGAACGTGAGCCATACTTCGCCAGTACACCGTCGTGTATTGCGGTTCCTTCGGTTCCCACTCGTCAAATCGCGCATCGAGTTCGTCGTCGGAGAGGTCCACGGAGAGTTCGCGGTTGGGGATGTCGACGGTGATTTCGTCGCCGTCCTCCACGACGGCGATTGGGCCGCCGGCGCGGGCTTCCGGGGCGACGTGGCCGACCATCGGGCCGCGGGTCGCGCCGGAGAACCGGCCGTCCGTCAGCAGTGCCACGTCGTCCTCGTGGCCCTGTCCAACGACGGCCGCCGTCACGCCGAGCATTTCACGCATGCCGGGACCGCCGCGCGGGCCTTCGTTTCTGATGACGATAACGTCGCCCGACTCGATGTCGCCCTCCTGCACGTACTCCATGGCGTCCTCCTCGTTCTCGAAGACGCGGGCCGGACCGGTGTGGTGGAACGCGTCCTCCCCGGTCACCTTCAGCACCGACCCGTCGGGCGAGAGGTTGCCCTTCAGGATTTTGATGGCACCCTCCTCGTGGAACGGGTCGTCCACGGGGCGGAGGAAGTCGGCGTCGGACTCCCCGGAAACTCCAAGTGGTCGAGTTCCTCTTCGATGGTTCGACCCGTCACGGTCATGGCGTCGCCGTGAATCAGGTCGGCGTCGAGCATCCGTCGGAGGACGACGGGGATGCCGCCTTCGTCGTGAAGGTCCTTCATCACCCGCGTACCGCCGGGTTGGAGGTTGGCGATTTTGGGCGTCCGACGCGAAATCTCGTCGAAGTCGTCGATGTCGAGTTCGATGCCGGCCTCCGCGGCGAGCGCGAGAAGGTGGAGGACGGCGTTGGTCGAACCGCCCATCGCCACCTGCACCGCGATGGCGTTCTCGAACGATTTCCGGGAGAGGATGTCCGAGGGTTTGCGGTCGTTCTCCACCGCGTCCAAGACGAGTTCGCCCGCCTGCTCGGCGACTGTGTAGCGCTCCGGCGACTCGGCCGGCGGACTGGCGGACCCGAGGGGGGCGAAGCCGAGGATTTCGCCCATGGTCGCCATCGTGTTCGCGGTGAACATCCCGCCGCAGGACCCCGCGCCGGGACAGGCGTCGTGTTCGAGTTCTATCAACTCGTCCTCGGTCATGTCGCCGTGGGACACCGCGCCGACGCCCTCGAAGACGTTCTGGACGGTGACTTCCCGTCCTTCGTGTTCACCGGGCATGATGGAACCGCCGTACAAAAACACGCTCGGCAGGTCGGTGCGGATGGCCGCCAGCATCATTCCGGGAAGGTTCTTGTCACACCCTGCGACCGTAACGAGGGCGTCCATCCGTTCGCCGAAGGCGACGAGTTCGACGCTGTCGGCGATGACCTCGCGCGAGATGAGACTGGCCTTCATTCCTTCAGTGCCCATCGAAATCGCGTCCGAAATCGTGATGGTGCCGAACTCGATGGGCATGCCGCCCGCCGCGTTCACGCCGTCGATGGCCGACCCCGCGACGTCGTCCAGATGGACGTTACAGGGCGTTACGTCGGCCGCCGGGTTCGCCACGCCGACCATCGGCGAGGAGAGGTCCTCGTCGTCGAATCCCATCGCCCGAAACATCGACCGGTGCGGCGCGCGTTCCGGACCTTCAGTCACTTCTCGGCTTCGCAGTCTCTCGTCTTTCTCCGTGCTGTTGCTCATAACTGTGAGTATGGGTAACGAGGTGTGTTAAAGCCTCCCGAAGCGACAGAGCTTGCTGTCGAATCTCGACCGAGTCCGAGGAAATCATTCGAGTTCCGAGGACAGTCGTTCCACCAACGCCCGCGCGCGTTCGACGTGTTCGTCGGCCTCCTCGTTACCCGTCCCTCGACGTGCGAGAGCAGTTCCGCCGCTTGCGAGACGCGCTTTTTCACGACCGATTCGGGTGCGCCTCTCGCGTCGCCGACGACCGCTTGGGCTTCGCCGAGATACCGACTCGGGCGCGTGGCGACCGGCAGGGACGCCGTGGCTTCCAGATGGCCGTACAGGTCGGAAACGAGGTCGTGAACGTCGGAGATGGTCGTGGTTCGTGGTCGGTCGAAAAAAGAATCCGGTTATTCCTCGCCGGTTTCGATGGGTGCGCGAACCAAGTTCCCCCACTCGGTCCACGACCCGTCGTAGTTGCGCACGTCGTCGAAGCCGAGCAGTTCGTGGAGCGCGAACCACTCGATGGACGAGCGCTCGCCGACGCGGCAGTAGGCGATGATGGACTCCTCGCCGTCCACGTCGTGGTCGGCGTACAGTTCGCGCAGTTCGTCGGCCGACTTGAACAGGCCGTCGTCGGCGAGGACCTGCGCGACCGGAACGTTGCTCGCGCCGGGGATGTGACCGCCGCGTTGGGCCGTCTCCTGTAGGCCTTCGGGTGCGATGATTTCACCCGTGAACTCCTCCGGCGAGCGCACGTCGACGAGCGGCAGGCCTGACTCGATGGCCTTGTCCACGTCGTCCTTGTACGCCCGAATACCCTCGAACGGCCCGCGAGCGTGGTACTCCTGTGCCGAGTGGTCGGGCGCCTCGTCGGTCAGTTCGTAGTCGTTTTCGACCCAGTAATCCTTCCCGCCGTTCAGTACGCGGGCGTCCTCGTGGCCGTAGTACTTGAACTCCCAGTAGGCGTACAGCGCGAACCAGTTCGGAATCCAGCCGTCGCCGTAGAACACGACGGTCGAATCCTCGGTGATGCCGGCGTCGCCCGCGACCTGCTCGAAGTCCTCCTTCTTGAGGATATCGCGCTCGGTTTCGTCCGAGAGGTCCTCGTCCCATTGCAGTCCAATCGCGCCGGGGATGTGCCCGTCGTCGTAGCGCGACGGGAAATCGCCCTCCGGCGATTCGGGGCTGTTCACTTCCACGAGTCGATAGTCCGGGTCGTCGCTCTCGAACGCCTCCCGGTTGTCTTCCACCCAATCCGCCGAGACGAGAACGTCGTTTTCGTACTCTGACATCGAACTCTGCACGACGCCGGACGGCAAAACTCTCCCGGCCAGCCGCACCGAGCGGGACGTGTATGCCAGCAGTACTACTTTCGTGACGGCGTTGTCGAACGCATGCCACTCGATTCGATACGCGAGACGGTTTCGACGCTCCGCGAATCGCGGGAGGCGATTCACGACGGCCGAATCGCCCTCGCCGAGGCCAAAGTGGACCTTCAGGCGCGCTACGACCGGGCCAAGCGCCGCATCGACCGCGTAGCCGCGCTATCGACGTGCTTCGGCGGGACGGTCCGGATACCGACCTCCGGGAACTGTTCGATACGCTCGACGGCGAGCACAGGACGACCGAACGTCCGATCAGTTCCCGATAATCCGGACCGGAATTCCTAACGCGCTGGTACGAACGTGCGGTCAGTCCCGCTCCGTTGGCCGTTACCCTCATACTCGGTGTATCCGTTCCATGACGGACGTGACGTTTCACGTGGCGTCTGCCACGATTTCGGGGCGGAAAACGTATAATTGCGGGATCTTGAACAGGCCACACCGGTACTTCGAGAAGTATATCCGGGGAGGATGTGTAAATGGAGCTGTCTGTTTTAGCTAATTTGGAAAAAATAATTTCCATCCTTGGAATATAGAGTGGTGATTGTGGAAGTGAAGGAAGTGAATGGAAAACATAAGCGGCAAATTTATAAACAATACCTCTTATGTCTCACTTACAGGAGAGCCAGTTAATGTCCGAGGATACACCCAAACACGCCACGGGAGCACCTGATTGCGAGAGAAACGATGCCGCGAAGCCGACGTTGACCACGAGCGCCGGGGAGGTCGCCCGATGACGCTGGGCGACACCCACGACTGGTGGCCGGACCACCTGCAGGTGGAGCTCCTCGACGACAACGGTCGGGCCGCGAACCCGCTCGACGAGGACTTCGACTACGCCGAGGCGTTCGAGTCGCTCGACCTCGACGAGGTGAAGTCCGACATCGAAGACGTGATGACGAACTCACAGGACTGGTGGCCGGCCGACTACGGTCACTACGGGCCGCTGTTCATTCGGATGGCGTGGCACAGCGCAGGGACGTACCGCACCGGAGACGGCCGCGGCGGCGCGTCCGGTGGACGACAGCGCCTTCCCCCGATCAACAGCTGGCCGGACAACGTCAACCTCGATAAGGCCCGCCGCCTGCTCTGGCCCGTCAAGCAGAAGTACGGCCGCGCGCTCTCGTGGGGCGACCTCATCGTCCTGACCGGGAACGTCGCGCTCGAATCGATGGGCTTCGAGACGTTCGGCTTCGCCGGCGGCCGCGAGGACTCGTTCAAGGGCGACGACGCCGTCGACTGGGGTCCCGAGGACGAGTGGGAGACGACGTCCCAAGACCGCTTCAACGAGGAGGGGCACCTCGAAGACCCGCTCGGCAACACCGTGATGGGCCTCATCTACGTGAACCCGGAGGGCCCGAACGGCGAACCGGACGCCGAAGGCTCCGCGACGAACATCCGCGACACGTTCGACCACATGGCGATGAACGACGAGGAGACGGTCGCGCTCATCGCCGGCGGTCACACCTTCGGGAAGGTCCACGGCGCGGCCGACCCCGAGGAGTATATCGGCCCCGAGCCTGAAGCCGCGCCCATCGAGGACCAGGGCCTCGGCTGGGAGAACGGCTACGGCGAAGGCATGGGAACCGACGCAATCACCAGCGGCATCGAGGGTCCGTGGACCAGCGCCCCGACCCAATGGGACATGGGCTACCTCAACAACCTGCTCGACCACGAGTGGGAAGCCCACAAAGGCCCCGGCGGCGCGTGGCAGTGGCGACCGGTCGACGAGGAAGCAGAGGACACCGTCCCGGACGCTCACAGTCCCGACGAGTCGGTCGACCCGATGATGCTCACGACCGACGTCGCGCTCAAGAAGGACCCCGACTACCGGGAGATTCTGGAGCGCTTCCAGGACGACCCCCACGAGTTCCAAGAGGCCTTCTCGAAGGCGTGGTACAAGCTCATCCACCGCGACCTGGGGCCGGCGTCCCGATTCCTCGGCCCGGAAGTCCCGGACGAAGAGATGATTTGGCAGGACCCACTTCCCGACGCCGACTACGAACTCGTCGGCGACGAAGCGGTCGCCGAACTCAAGCAACAGCTCCTCGATTCGGGACTGTCCGTCTCCGAACTGGTCAAGACGGCTTGGGCGTCGGCGTCGACGTTCCGCGGCAGTGACAAGCGCGGCGGCGCGAACGGCGCGCGCATCCGCCTCGAACCCCAGAAGAGCTGGGAGGTCAACGAGCCGGAACAGTTGCAGAGCGTGCTGATGACCTTGGAGGGCATTCAGGAGGAGTTCAACAGCTCGCAGTCCGACGGGACGAAGGTGTCGCTCGCCGACCTCATCGTCCTCGGCGGCTCCGCGGCCGTCGAACAGGCCGCGGCCGACGCCGGATACGACGTGGAAATTCCGTTCGAACCGGGACGGACGGACGCCACGCAGGAACAGACCGACGTCGACTCCTTCGACGCGCTCAAGCCGGACGCCGACGGGTTCCGTAACTACCTCGGCGACGAGCACGACCGCGAACTGGAGGAGATTCTGGTCAACAAGGCGGAACTGCTGAACCTGACCGCGCCCGAGATGACGGTCCTGGTCGGCGGCATGCGCACGCTCGGCGCGAACTACGAGGACAACGACCTCGGCGTCTTCACCGACGAACCGGGGACGCTGACCAACGACTTCTTCGTGAACTTGCTCGGCATGGACCACGACTGGGAACCGGTTTCGGACGACGAAGAGGTCTTCGAGCTACGGGACCGTGAGACGGGCGAAGTCGAGTGGGACGCGACACGCTTCGACCTCGTCTTCGGGTCGAACTCCCGACTCCGCGCCGTCTCGGAAGTCTACGGAGCCGACGACGGCGAGGAGAAGTTCGTGCGTGACTTCGCCGACACGTGGAGCAAAGTGATGAAGCTCGACCGCTTCGACCTCGAATAGTCGCGGCCGCCGTCGAGTAATCGAGCACCGACGGGCGATTCTTTTTTGCCGGGTCACGAGCGACTACGCCAAGCGCTCACGATACTTCCCCCAATAATTGTAACATCGAATACCGAACCGAGATTCGGGAAACAGTAATAAATCGACACGACACAGTTTACTTCGATGACAGGTGATTTCTCGCTCGAAGCACTCGCACGCCTCCCCGAGTTCAACAATCCGGTCGCGTCGCCCGACGGCGAGCAGGTCGCCGTCTACTACGACGGGAGCGGCAGAAACGAACTCCACGTTATCGACGTGGAAACCGGCGAGATGCGACAGGTGAGCGACGGCGAGGTTCCCCGGAACGCGCGGCACCCGCTCATGTGGGCACCGGACGGTTACGGGATTTACTTCCATCTGGACGACGCGGGGGACGAACAGAACGATATCTGGGAGCTGGACCTCGACGGAAACACCGAACCTGTCGTCGAGGACTCCGGGCAGTGTCAACTCACCGATGTTCGCGACGGGGAACTGCTCTACACGAGTAGCGTCGGCGGGCAGATGAACCTCTATCGTCACGACCGCGAGACGGGCGACAGCGAACAACTTACGGAGTACGAGTTGGGTGCCTATTTCGCGTTGTACGGTCCCGACGGCGACCGAATCTCCTACGTGACCAACGAGTCGGACGATTTGACCAACATGGACGTGTACATCGCCGACGCCGACGGGTCGAACCCACGCAACCTCGAACTCGGCACCGATGGAAGCGAAAGCTACTCAGTGGATTGGTCCGGGGATGGGACGAAACTCCTCGTCGCCGACAACGCACAGGACAAGACGCGCTGTGGCGTTTACGACTTCGAAACGGAGTCGGTCGAGTGGTTCGGCAACGGCGAGCACGTCGAAGACGCCGTCGCGTTCCTCCCGGACGAAAGCGTCTTCCTCGCGCTTCGAAAGCGACGTGCCGCCGTCGTTCCGGTAGTGTACGATTTCGACGGCACCGCGACGGAACTCGACTTGCCGACGGGTGTCGCCTCGTTCACCAGTTACGGCGACGCCGTCATCGTTGGCGACGGCCGCGTATTGGTCGAAGGGACAACGCCGACACAGCGACCCGCACTGCTCGTCCACGACGTCGAATCGGGCGAGACGGAGACGCTCATCGAACCGGTCTACGGCGACATCGACCCCGAGACGTTCACCGACGCCGAGTACGTGACGTTCGAGTCACACGACGGGACCGAAATGGGCGGGTTGCTGTACGATTCCGGCGAACGCCCGTCCAAGGCAGTCGTGAAGGTTCACGGCGGTCCGGCGGCACAGGACCTTCGGAGTTTCAAACGGCGAACGCAGTTCTTCCTCAACCGGGGCTACACGGTCTTGGAAATCAATTATCGCGGTTCGACGGGACGCGGCCGCGAGTTCAAAAACAGCCTCATCGGCGACTGGGGGGGTGCCGAACAGGACGACGTCGCCGAGGGAGCACGATGGCTCGCTCGCAAGGATTGGGTAGACGGGGACGAACTCGTGGTGTACGGCGGGTCCTATGGCGGTTACAGCGCGTACTGGCAGATGGTTCGGTATCCGGAACTGTACACTGCGGGCATCGCGTGGGTCGGCGTCACCGACCTCCACGATATGCACGAGAACACGATGCCCCACTTCCAAACCGGCCTGATGGAGAAGTATCTGGGCGACCCGGAGGAGAACCACGACCTCTACCGGGAACGCAGTCCCGTCGAGTACACCGAAAACCTCGACTCGCCGCTCCTGATGGTCCACGGCGTCAACGACCGCCGCGTCCCGGTTTCACAGGCCCGACTGTTCCGCGAGGCGCTGGAAGAGGACGGCTTCGAGGAGGGAAAGAACGGCGACTTCGAGTACGAAGAACTCGGCGAGGAGGGACACGGCAGCTCCGACATCCAGCAGAAAATTCGGTCGATGGAACTCGTCGCCAACTTCCTCGACCGGCGGGTCGTGCCGAACTGAGTATCGACCTCAGCGATCGTCCACGACTGCCAACCCGCGCGCCGTCATTCGCTCGAATTCGCTCGGCCACTCCGGAGTCGCTTTTTCCCACGTCGTTCCCGCATCCTCGGTGCCGAAGAGGCCGCGGTTGTTGACGGCGTAGATTTCACCGCCGGACGCGCCGCGTTCGAACACGGTTCTCGTGACACCCTCGCCCGTCGGAAGCCCATCGAGTCGCTCCCACCGTTCGCTGTCGCGCTTCCGATAGACGGCGGAATCTGCGGAATCGACGTTGTGAGCGCTTCGCGGGCCGGTCGCACTGGAGAGCAGGACGGTGTCCGGGTCGTCGGGCGGAAGTGCGACGCTCCAGCAGTAGCGATGGTCGAGTCCCTCCTGTGGGTATTCCCATGTCTCGCCGCTGTTCTCGGATTCGGCGTAGCCGTCCCCGGCGGCCGACCAGACCCGCCTCGGTGCGTCCGGGTGCGTCGTCAGCGAATGGTTGTCCACGCGAGCGGTCGGTACTTTGTCCTCCCACGTTTTCCCCGCGTCGTAGGTCTGGACGAGCGCCCCGGCCTCGATACCCACATACAGATGGTCCGGGTCGTACGGGTCGGGTTCTATCCACCGGACGTGATGGGTGTGGGGGCGCGGCGGAAACGACCAGTTCGGTTCCGACGGCAGGTCGGTCAACCCCTCCCGCTTTTCCCACGAATCGCCGCCGTCCGTGCTTCGATAGACGGCGCTCGGTTCCGTGCCTACCCAGACGGTGTCCGGGTCCGTCGGGTCGATGGCGAGCGACATCACCGATTCACGAATCGTTTCCTCGCCGACCGAGTGGAACGACTCGCCGCCGTCCTCGCTTCGGAAGAGGCCGGCGTCGAACGTGCCACAGAAGGTCCGTTCGTCGGTCGCAGCGACACACTCCAAATCGTGGTCCGTCAACCGCACCGCTGACGTTTCGGCACCGTCCGTGACGAACAGTCCGTTCCGCATCGCGGCATACAGTTGCATAGCTTGAACTACGGTTTCCATCCGCCTGAATCTACCCCGTCGTGGCAAAAGTTCTACGTGAATCCGTTTCAGGAAACCCTTTACCGGAACTCCTTCGTACACGAATTCGAACACGATGTCGCTCCCGTCGCGGCCGCCGGCAGTGTACAAATACTACTGCTATCAGGCCACCGTCTCCTTCGGGTTCTTCTCGCCGATTTTCACCCTTTTTCTCCTCTACCGGAACCTCGATTACACGCAAATCGCCTTGCTGAGCACGCTCTATTCGTCGCTGACGATTATCGGCGAGGTTCCGACGGGCTACGTCGGCGACAGAATCGGTTGGCGGAACAGCCTCGTCGTCAGTTCCATCTGCATGACGCTCTCCATTTTCGGCTTCGTGGTCGCTCGGTCGTTCCTCGCGCTCGCCGGATTGTACGTCCTGTGGACGCTCGCGCTCGTCTTTCGGTCGGGAAGCGGCGACGCGTGGCTCTACGAGTTCCTCCGCGACGAACTCGGAACCGACCAGTTCGCGCGGGTTCGCGGACGCGGGATGGCGGTCAACCACGCCGTCACCGTCGTGACCGTCCTCGCCGGCGGCGTGCTGTACGGACTCGACCCACGACTACCGTTCCTCGCCTCGGGCGTTCTGAACGGCACCGGCGTGCTCGTCCTCCTCTCGCTCCCGCGAACCCGGGGCTACGTCGATGGCGACCACGACACCCTCTCGCCGTTCGGTGCGATTCGCGTCATCCGTCGCCATCTGTCGAAATCGCCGCTCCGGTCGTTCGTGGCGTACGTCGCCCTGTTCTTCGCCGGAACGGATGCCGTCGAGAGCTACGTTCAGCCGATTGCGACCGGCGCGCTGTCGATTCCCGTCGAGTTCATGGGACCGCTGTACGCCGGATTCACGCTCGTTTCCGCCGTGTTGAGCTACCACGCAGGCACGATAGAGGAACGATTAGGGATTCGGGCGACGACGGTTTTCGTCCCGCTGGTTCTCGGCGTCTCGTTCGTCGCACCCGTGTTCGTGCCCATCCTCGCGCTCCCGATGTTCTTCGTCCGAACCGGGTCGCGGGCGCTCCTCCATCCATTGGTTAACCAGTATATCAACGACAACTCGGAAACCGTCGGGCGCGCGACCGTCCTCTCCGCCGCGTCGATGGTGTACGCGCTGGTCAGACTTCCCCTCGTGCTCGCCGGCGGTATCCTCGCCGACGCCTACTCGCCCATCCTCACCGTCGCGGTCGTCGGCGGGGTCCTTCTCGTCGGACTCACGCTGGTCTATCTCCGGGAATCCCCCGTCGAGGGAGAAACCGGCGTGTCAAGTCCGTCGTAAAATCGTTCACTCGACGGTGCGGGGCGGTTCACCGTCCCGTCTCGTGATGTATCCCGCGATTTTGTTCCGGACGCTCTTGGAATCCACGTTCGTGAGCACCGTGACGCTCTCCTTGTTCCGGTCGAAGTCGTCCGTGAACGCTTCGGGGTATCGCTCCAAGAGTACGCTCGCTACCTTTTTGACGTAATCCGGTTGGACTGGCATTGGAACGTCCTCAACCTACGTCCTGAAAACCGTTTGGGCGAGAGGACGAGTGCTCCCGCTCGCCGTCGCCGTCAGTGATTTGTCAGATAGCGTCGTATGCCCTCCATGCGTGTGGGGTGTGTTGTGGTCGCGATTCTCGTCTGTACTACGCTATCGGGGGCGGGGGTGGCGGTGCAGGGGAGCGGAAACCGCTCCGATATCACCGTCTTCGTTCCGGACAACCGGGTAGCTCCGGGGCAGGAGATGCAACTACGACTCGTCGTGGCGAACGACCGAAGCGGGGCGAAGGGCGGTACCACGCTCACCACCGCGGCGCTCGAAGTCGGGGACGAGAACACGCCGATTCGAGTGCTGTCGAACCGCGTTCCGGTCGGGACGGTGCCGCCGGGGACACAGCGGTCAGTTCCGGTTCGAATCCGGGTCGGCGAGCGGGCGACGCCGGGTGAGTACGTCCTCCCGGTTCGAGTGACGTACACGACCGATTCCGGCGAACGAACCGTGCTTCGGTACGTTACGGTGCAGGTGGAGCGCAGTCCTCGATTCCGCGTGGTGAATACGACGGTCAACGCCAGCGCGGGCGAGACGGGGACGCTTTCGCTCGCCATCCGGAACGCGGGAACGGTCGGGGCGTTCGACGCGAGCGTCATCGTCAACTCGACGGACCCCAGCATTCGGTTCGGGAACAACGCCACGACGGCCGAAACGTCGGTCGGCGAATGGTTGCGCACGGATACGAAGTACGTCCGGTTTCCGCTCCAGGTCGGGCCGGACACGGATGCTCGCAACGTCACCGCGCAGGTTCGCGTCGCCTACGACAGTCGAACCGGCGAGCGACGGCTTTCGGACCCGCTGTTCATCGGGATTCGCCCCCAAACGAAGCCCTCTTTTGCAGTTCGGAACGTCACCAGCACGCTCCGCGTCGGCGACACGGGGAGCGTCTCCGGCCGCGTCGAGAACACCGGAAACCGGACGCTCAATGACGCGACGCTCGTGTTCGCCCCCTCCAACGGAACCGCCCTTCGGCCGGAGGAAACCCAGTTCCCGCTCGGGACGCTTCCGAACAACAGTTCCCGACGCTTTCAGTTCGACGTGGACGCGACGAACGCCACGAACCCCGGCCCGCGCGATTTCACCGGCAGACTCGCGTATCGCGACGGAAGCGGCGTTCGGCGCGTGAGCGACCCGCTTTCCGTCCCTGTTCGAGTCAAACCCCGGCGCGAACCGTTCGTCGTCACCGCGACGGACGCGAACTTTACCGTGGATTCGAGCGGAACCCTTCGCGTTCGAGTGAGAAACGACGCGGGAAAGCGCCTCTCGAACGTCACGGCACGACTGCTGGTTTCGGACCCGCTATCCAGCGACGACAGCGATTCCTACATCGGCGTGCTCGGTCCCGGTGATTCGTCGTCGGCGTCCTTCCAGTTGACCGTGAGCGGGAAGGCGATTCCCGACCGCCATCCCGTCGCCGTCGCCATCTCCTACGAGACGCCGAACGGCGACCGACGCGAGGCCGGGCCGTACGCGGTTCCGGTGACGGTCCGGAAACAATCGGGTGTGGGGTCGTCGGTGATTTCGGTGGCAATAGTCGTTGTCGTGCTAGTTTTCGGTGGGTTGTGGTGGCTTCGACGACGATAGCGAAGATGAGGACAGAGTTGTAGGAGAATCGATATCGAAGGTCCCCATCACTCGCTTCGTTATGTCGTTTTTGATTGTTTTGAGATTGCAGTTACTGGGAAGAAGACTGCCCCGAAAGCCCCCGTCCGCTCGCAATCGTTGTGCAAGATATCTGCGCTCTCCGCAACGCCCGCACAGACAGGGCCTCCACAGCGACTAAACTTCGCGCGAGCGGGGCATTCTGGGCCTTGTTCTCAATTGCTGAAATCACAAAATCACGAAATACATCTCGTCGTTCCGAACCACTCATACGTCGCGTCGTTCGAACAGTTCGGCGCTGAGGACCAACAAACCGATGGTGGCGATGGCGAGGACGGAGAAATCGTGGAGCGAAATCGTGCCATCGGTGAGAATCTTACCCACGTCGAAGTAGCGCGTGAAGGCGAAATCCCCTATCCAGTCGTAATCCGTGTTGAACGTCGTGGTGTCCACGAGGAACATCCCGAAGATTCCGCCGACGGCGACGGTGCGAGCGCGGCGGGCCGTATCGAATCGGACGGACGCGAGCATGCCGAGACTCGCACACGCGAGGAAATAGACCACGGAGTAGGCATGCAAGGCGAACAGGTTGGCGGGGTCGAGATACTCGCCGATGAATCGCACGCCGAGGTACACCGCGAGAAAGCTGATAGCGTTGACGACGAGCATGCTCGGGACGAGCGCGAGGTACTTGCCGACGACGAGGCGGGTTCGGGTGACCGGATGGGCGAGGACCAAATCGAGCGTATCGTTTTCGACTTCGCCCGCGACGCTCGATGCGGCGGCGTAGGCGTAGTAGACGCCGAGTCCGAGGAGCCACGCGAGTTGGTAGAACTGTGAGGCGAGGTAGCCGTCGATGGTCGTGATGCTCTCGACGTTGCCGATGAACGCGCGGCGGGCGTCCTCCGGTAGGTTCTGTACGTAGGCGTCGAGGTTGACGCCGGACTGCTGAATCGACGGGTACAACGCGACGATGAGGACGATGAAGACGACGAGCGACGCCGACAGCAACAGCGTTCCGCGAACGCGCCGCCCGGTTTCGAAGTTGGTTATCTCGAACATGGCGCTTTTTCTTCCATCACGACTCCGTTCCGCCGCCGTAGAACTGCATGAACACGTCTTCGAGCGACGTTTCCTCGACCTCCAAATCACGGAGCGAATAGCTATCGAGCACGTCCACGAGGCCGTCGAAGTTTTCGGTCACGACCAGTCGGTAGTAGCCGTCCTCGTCCCGGGTACTGTCGATGGCCCCGTCGAACAGCAGGTCGTCGGGGTCGGGATTCTCGATGAGGTCGAGGCGGACGATTTTCCCGCTCTTGCGCAGGAGTTCGCCGATGTCCTCCAGCGCGACGAGTCGGCCGTCGCGGATGATGCCGACGCGGTCACACACCTTCCGGACCTCGCTCAAGACGTGCGTCGAGAACAGTACCGTGACGCCGCGTTCGCGCTCTTCGAGCAGTAACTCGTACAGTGCGTTCTGTGCGAGCGGGTCGAGTCCGGTCGTCGGTTCGTCCATGATGAGCAGGTCCGGGTCGTGCATGAACGCCTGCACCAGCGCGAGTTTCTGGCGGTTCCCCCGCGAGTACGTCTTCACGTTCCGGTCGATGGGGACGGGAAACCGGTCGAGCAATTCCTCGCGGCGCTCGTCGCCGGAGAGCGCGGCGAAGTAATCGAGCAGTTCCCCTCCGGTGACGTTTCCATAAATCGTCGCGTCGCCGGGGACGTACCCGATTCGTTCCTCGATGGTCCTCGTCCGCTCGGTGACGGTGTGGTCGAGCACCCGAGCGGTTCCGCTCGTCGGTCGCAGGAGGCCGAGGAGAACTCGTATCGCGGTCGATTTTCCCGCGCCGTTCGGGCCGAGGAAGCCGAACACCTCACCGGATTCGACCGAAAACGTCAGGTCTTCGACGCCGCGAACGTCCCCGTAATACTTGGTCAGTTCCTCGATGGCGATCGGTTCCGACGCGGACACCGAAAAGTGAACGCTGGCGAGCGACTTATACGATTCGCCGAAGCAGATGCAGTCGTTCGACCGTTTCTCACTGGAAACGACGACGTTCCCAGAAACCTTATTTCAGCGGCGAACGTTCGTCTTACCAATGACTTCTCGCCTCGAATTCCAGAACGAGTCGGGCGAGGGTTCCACCGTCCAACACGTGACGTTCAAGGAGTGGCTGTCCGGGCTGAAAGTCAGGGGTAGCAATCTCCTCGTGACGGGCGAGGTTCCCGAGGAAACGAGCGCCGAGTTCAGCCAAACGCTGTTCGGACAGGGAAGACGAACGCGAATCCTCGGACTCGTTAACCCGACGACCGTGGATGCCGAATCGTACCTGCCGGTTTCATCGAACGGGCCGCACACACGGGTCATCGACCGGCGACCGTCGGACCGTGCGTCGATGGTCGTCGACTCGACTGCTACCCAACAGACGGCCATCGACCGCGAATCGTTTCGTTCGGCGTTGGTTTCGGCTATCGAGGTTCACAACGACCGAAACGATGGGTTCACGCCCGCCGAACTACGTCTCGGTCTCGACTCGGTCGAAGTGTTGGAGACGAACGAGGACCTCGTCACCCTCACGCAGTTCCTACGGGGGATTACCGCACTGATTCGTGGCGTTCACGGGATGGCACACTATCACCTTCGCGTTCCGGACGACGACCCGTTGGTGGACGAGTTGTCGCCCCTGTTCGACGCTCGTATCGAACTGCGGAAGCGGCCGGGGCGGGCGGAACAGCGATGGCACGTTCCGACGTTCGACGAGACGACGCACTGGGTAGAACTATCGTAGGAAACGAGAAATACAACTATAATGGAGTTTCGACGGCACACCGAGCGTGACGGTCTCGACATCCACGACCCCATCGAAAACGTTCGGTTTGCCTTGTTTACGTCGGACCCCGTCGATTTGATGCCAGCCGACACGTCGATGTTTTACTTCCCGGTCGATGCCGCCGTCGAAATCGAGACGACAGTTCTCGAAGTGCCGAAATCGGTCCCCATGACGATTCGTCGGCGTGACGGAACGATGGTGACGGAAACCTCGAACGAACAGGACCGTTCCTTCGAGTTCGGACGCGTATCTGGTCGAGCTGAGCACGACGCCGATGAAGCTATATCTGATTCTCGATAGCTCGATGCGGATCAAATACGAGGAAAAGAAGGCCGTTCGTTCTCATTCGAGTCAAACACGGTCGTTCACGTCGGTGCGCGCTCCTTCACGACCGACCAGCGGGGACGATAACCGTGACGGACGACATTCAGGACGTGATGGGTGCCCTCTCACGGTTCGGGTCGGCACTCAAGTCACTCTCGCCGGAGCGGTCGTTTCCCACGCTCCGCGGCCATCCACCCCTCATCGAACGCGGTGACGAATTTTCCGCACCTGCCGCCATCGAACCGGTGGACTCGGGTGTCGAACTGGTTATCCCACCCGACCCCGAGTACGTCTATCCGATTGCGCCGCTCGCCTATTACCTCGGCGCGACGGTGGTTCCCGGAAACCAGCCACGTCTCGTCGCCGGGTCGTTCGAGTATTCCCTCGTCGGTTCCGGGGGATACGTCGAAACCGTCAACCGCGTCCTCCGACAGACGTTTTTTCTGGACTGTCTGACCCGGACGGAGGGGTATTACCGGATAGAACTCCACGAGCGAAAGCAAGTCGAACCGTTGGTTGACCTCGATTTTACCGCACTGTACGACACCCCGCTCCCGGAACGACTCGCGGCGTATCTTTCGGTACCGTTCGAGACGCTCGAACCGTTCGTTCCGAACTGGCAGTTGGGTGTCGATCTCACGCCAACGGCGAACAATATCGAGTACCTACCGTATCTCGCCCGTGACCTCGCGCTCGTCCGTATTCCGGACAAACCGACCCCCGAAGCAGTCAAACCGATGTCCGATGCCCAGACGGAGTTCTTCCGGTCCTCGATGTCCAGTACAGTGGCTCGCGGACGGAGCGGGTGGGAAACGGTGGACGAACACGACATATTTCAGGTGGATCCGATGCCGAACGTCGCCGAGCAGGCGTGGGCGGGACCGGGATATCCCCTGAAAGTCAACAAACTCGACGCTGAGCGCGCTTCGACAGCGAATCGACCGTCGTCCCTCTTCCGACACCATCACCATCCACGTCGTCTGTAACGACGAGGGAATGATGGAGGAGAACGTCGTTCGCGAGATTTACGGTCTCCAGGACATGCTCGATTTCGACGTGGTCGCACACTACGATTTATCGCGTGACGAACTCGCGGACCTGCTGGCCCAACCAGCGGATTTCATCCACTACATCGGCCACGTAGACGAGAACGGATTCCTCTGTTCCGATGGGTCACTCGATGCGCAGTCCATTCCGGAAGTCGGCGTGTTCGCGTTCCTGTTGAACGCGTGCCAATCGTACGAACAAGGTCACGAACTCGTCAAGAAGGGGAGCCAAGGCGGCGTCGTAACGCTCTCCCCGGTCGGTAACCCGATGGCGACGGAACTCGGACAGATGTTGGCTCGACTGCTGAACTGTGGGCTCACGCTTCGAACCGCGTTGTCGATAGCCCAGCGCCATGCAGTGCACGGCTACCAGTACACGGTCTTAGGCGATGGGGGGATATCACTCCTTCAGAACGGAAAGGGGAACCCACGATACCTGAAGATAGAGCGAACTGACGATAATCGGTTCGAGGTCGAGATAAGCGTCTGTTTGACCTATCTGTTCGGACTCGGCACTCACATCAATTTCCATCACGACTGGTCACGAGAGCGGTATCTGGGCTCCGCACCAGTGACGACGCTGACACTGGAGGCAGAGTCACTCCAAACGGAGCTTTCGAAACAGGCCATTCCGGTCGAGATGGACGGTGAACTCCGCTGGAGTAATGAAATACGACTGTCCGATTCGGAGTAGTTACGGTCCGCCGTTCGCTCCCCCACCTGATGCGACCACCGCTCCGAACTGCATCACCAACAGGGAGAGGGTGAACAGTATTCCAATCAATCGCGGATGTTCGGTTAGCGTGGCGCGTAGCGCGTTGGTCTTGTGGCATCACAGCTCAACAATACCATCAAAATGAATTGTAATTTTTATAATAATTCTGCGAAAGTATTAATTACAGTAATATTGAATAAATGTATTAATTCATGAGGCACGTTCTCATTGAGCAAAGCCGCCGATAGCGTCCGAGAGAGGGTTTTTGAGTCCGTGGATAACGTCGTCGAGTTCGTCGGATAACCGTTGTAAAAGCCTCGCGTGTGTCGTCGTCGCGAGCGTGTACTCCGGGTGTCGGCCGTCAGCATCGACCGTCTCCACCAGTTCGAGGTTGAGCAGGTCATCACGATGGCTCGTCCACGTGCTCGGTGCAGTTCCGGCATGGTCCACCAACTCCGTCGCGCTGAAACTCTCATCCGGGTCGTCCGCGAGTACGGCGAGAAATTTCATGCGTGCAGGATAGACGAACACCTGTGCGAGCGGTGGCGATGTGAGGTCGTTACCGTGGGGACACATATGGTATGTTATCACACATTTGTTTGAAAACGGTATCGGAGTTCGTTTGAGAACGGCCATAATCAACATACTGTCAATCAAAAGGGAAGTCTTTAGACGATGGGAGAAATAATCGCCGCTTGGATGCGTAAGATTCACACGAATCGCCGATACAAACGAACGGCTCCCGACGCTGGTTACCGCCACCCGACCGGACCGGGAACACGACAAACCGCGACACGTTGTCGGCTGTCGTGTCGGTACGCATCCTGTCACTGCCGACCGATCAGGATACCTCTGCACCCCTGATCGGTGCCACCTCATTGTTCAACCCTGCTGGCGATTTCGTGCGTCGGGCCCTCCAATTACACCGACGCCCCTGTGTTCCAACAGTGAACGATGCTGATTTCGTTTCTCGCCCATCGAATTGGGTGTATTTTTAATGGATGACGACTGGAGTTTACACGATGGTCGAGGCGTTTGCGGTTGCGAGCGGCAAAGGTGGCACTGGGAAGACCACGAGTACGCTCTCGCTCGGGATGGCGCTAGCCGAGGAGTACGACGTAACGGTCGTCGATGCCGACACCGGAATGGCGAACCTGCTGTTTCATACCGGCTTGACGGACGCGGAGACGACGCTCCACGATTTGCTCATCGACGGCCGTGATGCGCCGGTCGAGGACGCCGTCTACGAACGGTTCGGGATGCGCGTCGTTCCCTGTGGGACGAGCCTTTCGGCGTTCGAACGTGCCGACCCCGACAAGCTACAAAACGTCGTCGCGGAGTTGGCGGCCGAAACGGACGTGCTCTTGCTCGACTCGCCCGCCACGCTCGCCAGCAAGAGCGCGATTCTCCCCATCGTTCTCGCCGACAGAATCGTCGTCGTTCTCCAACCGACGATTCCGTCCCTGAGCGACGGCCTGAAAGTCCAAGAGTACGCCCGTTCCTACGGAACCGGAACGGCGGGCGTGCTGTTCAACAAGGTGCACGAGGACGAGATGGTGGACCCGATAGCGGAGAAAAGCGAGCATTACTTCGACGGGCCGACGCTCGCTGTCGTTCCCGACGACGAGGCCGCGCGTGCGGCACGGCGGGCAGGCAAACCGCTTCTCGCACACGCACCCGAGAGTGCGGCCGCGCGCGCTTACCGCGACGCCGCAGATACCCTCGAGGTCCGTACCGGCGAATCGAAGCGCGTTGCCAAACGCTTCCGAAGCGCGGTCATCCCTGATTCGCCATGACTCGCCCGCGCGGCGAACTCGTTCGCTCCCGCGTCGTCACCGACCCCGCAATAGCGCTCACGACCGCACTCGAACGACGTCTCACCGGCTGTGCCGTCTTCGAACCGCAGGATTCGCTCCTCCTCGATGCGGACGGCCACGGTGTGTTGAGCTTCGAAGATGGGGTCCCCATACAGGCCCACCACACCGGTACCGGGCGGGGCGGTCCCAAAGCCGTGGCCGACCTCGCCGTTCCCGGCCCGTACAGCGTCGAACTCTACCGACAATCCCCGAACGAACGCGAAACGGATTTTCATACGGACGAGCGACACATTCCTCCCGGAATGCCCGCCGAGCGATTGGCCGGCGACCCCTCGCTGGCGGCGAAAACGCGGGAGTGCGTACCGAAGCATCCGACTGGCGAACCGGAGACGGAACCGACCAGCGCCGTGGAGGCGTTTCTGGAGGACGAGGAGAAAATCGCAGCCATCCGGGAACAGGCACGGCGGGAAGCCGAACGACGGGCGACCGAGTGGGGACTGGACGACCAACTCTCGTAGCTTTGGCGTTACTTTCCGCCGACGCCATACCTCGATGGCTCATTGAAGGAGAAAGTATACATCAGATTCGTGAGTGGAATGAAACCAGATGCAAATCCCCGGACGATTGGTCGGTCCCGCACTCGATGCCCTCACCCTCAACGTCGCGATTCTGGACGGCGATGGCACCATCGTCGCCTCGAACCGAGCGTGGCGGGAGTTCGGAGAGGAAAACGACATCCGTCCACCTGCCGACACCGTCGGCGACAACTACATCGAAATCTGTGACCGTGCGGACGACGAGTATGCAGGAACCGCCGCACGCGGACTGCGCGGAATTCTGTCCGACGAGCGGGAGTCACTCTCCTTCGAATATCCGTGTCACTCCCCGACCGAGAAACGCTGGTTTCTGATGCACGCGAGTCGGTTCGAGACGAACGACGAGTACGTCGTCGTGGCCCACGAAAACATCACCGAGCGGAAAATCGCGGAACTCGAAGCGGAACGACGGAACGAGGAACTCCGCGAGTTCGCCCGAATCCTCTCACACGACCTCAGGAACCCGCTCGCGGTCGCACAAGGGTCGGCGAAGATGCTGGCGATGAACGGGGAGGAATCGAACTATCTGGACGACATCCTCTCTTCCCTCCTGCGAATGGAGGCCATCATCGACGACGCGCTGACGCTGATGCAGTACGGTACCGAGGGGAGAATCAGGGAACCGGTACGGTTGCGTAACGTGGCGGAGACGGCGTGGTCGAACGTCGAAACCGGGGAGACGACGTTGAACTGCACGGACGACCGCGTTCTCGACTGCTATCCCGACTTGGTCGCCCACATCTTCGAAAACCTCCTCCGGAATGCCATCGAACACGGCGATGCAAAAACCATCACGGTCGGCGCGACACAACACGGATTTTACATAGAGGACGATGGAACCGGGATTCCGGAATCCATGCGCAGTAAGGTGTTCGAAATGGGGCATACGACCCAGCAGAACGGAACCGGGTTCGGATTAGCCATCGTCGAAAGTCTCGTGGAATCACACGGATGGTCGGTCGACCTCGGACGAGGAACGGACGGGACGCGCTTCGAAATCCGGGCGGCACCGGCCGTTCCGCAACGTTAACCGCCGCTACTCCTGTTCGATGTCGGATTTCAGCGCGGAGAGGATATCCTCGTTCGTCTCCGTGACGACTTCTTCGAGGAACTCCGGGTCGGCTTGCGTCGGGTCGCCGAGTCCGCCCTGTTCCGTGATGTCGTCGAAGTAGGTGTACTGACGGGCCTCGAACTCGGCCTTTCTGACCTGCGGTTCCTTCTCCTCCGTTTTGACGAGGTCGGGGTAGAACAATTCGATGGCGCTCGTTTCGTGGTCCCCCGCGTGACCCCATTCCTCGCCGAAGCGCTCTTTCAGCCTGTCGCGGGCGAAGTCCGTCCAGTGGACGAACGAGGTTTTGACCCCGTGGTCGCGCTGGATTCTGTCCGCCGCGAGCGTGAGCGGTGCGCGGTTCCCCCCGTGGCAGTTGAGTACGAGAAGCCGTTCGGCACCATGGTTCGCCATCGACTCGCCGATTTCCACGATGACGCGCTGGTAGGTGTCGCCGGACAACGTGACCGTCCCGGCGTAGTTCATGTGGTGTTCGGAGTAGCCGTAGGGGAGCGTCGGTAACCGGACCATCGACAGGTCGTGGTCGGGTGCCGACTCCACGATTTCTCGTGAGAGCGATTCCGCCCGGAGCGTGTCGACGGTCACGGGAAGGTGGATAGAGTGTTGTTCGACGCTCCCGGTCGGCAGGACGACGAAATCCGCGTCGGGAATCGCCGTCTCGGCGTCCTCCCACGTCATCCCGCCGAGGTCGTACGGTTCGTAATCGAGGCGAACCGTCATCGGTCGGCCTCCGCCGCCGGTTTCGCTTCGTCGAACGGCCAGTTACCGGAGTTCCGCATTCCGGGTTCGAACCCTTGTTCGACCGTCGCCTCGCGGATTTCCGCGACGGACTTGTGCGGGGTTTTCCGGTCTTCCTCCGCGAGTTTGCACACGCCTGCGGTGAAGACGACGGCGAGGTCACGGAGGTCACGCACGTCGAGTTTGTCCAACGTATCCCCGTGCGTGTGACCCCATCCGCGCCCGCTTTCGCCCGCAATCGAGCGGCCTTGCATCCCGGCGACGCCTTTCTGGACGAACGGCCAGTGGTCGCTGTGCGGGCGGATTCCGTCGTGAATTTCGACGGGAACGTCGAACTCCTCGCTCACTTCGGCGAACGCCTCGCCCATGGGGTCGAACCCGTGGGTGTACACGTCGGCGGTGCGAGAGTAGCCCGCACCGTCCATGTTGAAGATGCATTTCACGGCGTCCATGTCGTGGGTGTCCGCCCAGTGGTACGCGCCGAACAGGCCGACCTCCTCGGACCCGAAGACGAGACAGCGAACGCGCGTTTCGAGGTCGTCTTCCATCTCGGCCAGCAGGCGACCGATTTCGGCGACGAGTACCGTCCCGACGCCGTTGTCGTTCGCACCCTCGCCGACGTCGTGTGCATCGACGTGTGCCGTGACGAGCACCTCCTCGTCGGTGTCCGGGCCGATGACCGCCTCGATGTTACGGGAGGTGGCCGGTTCGTTTCGGCAGTTCACGGTCAGTCTGGCGGCCGTCTCGCCGTTCCCGCAGTATCGAACGAGTCGGTCGCCGACTTCCTTCGAGACGCCGACGGCGGGGATGTCGCCGGGGCCGTCCTCCTTCCCGATGCTTCCCGTAGGTGGGAGGTTGCCCTCGATGTGATTGCGGAAGAGGAATCCGGCCGCGCCGCCTCGTGCCGCCGCCCCGTACTTCTCCGCGCGGTGAATCCAGCGCCCGTAGTCGTCGGGGGTCATGCTGGAGGCCATGACGAGTTTGCCCTCCACGTCGGCCTCCTCGAAGTCCTCGGGCAGGCCGTAGCCGACATCGACCAGTTCGGTTTCCACGTCGCCGCTCGGCGTACCGGGCAGGGCGACCGTCTCGTGCTGTGCGCCGAACTCGTGTACTCGACCGTGTTCGACGGTCAGCGCGCTCGATTCGCGCCACCATCCAGGGATTCCGAACTCGTTGATAGCGGCCTCGCGGAGACCGTTTCGTTCGAACGCCTCTTTTACCAGTTCCGCCCCTTCGGCCTCGCCGTCCTGTCCGGCCATCCGGTTGTCGAGGTCGACGAGGTCACAGAGCAGATTCCAGTGGTGAGTACTCGTGTACGCATCGCCGACGAGCTTCGTGTGTAATGTTGCCATAGTTCGCGGTAGAGTTCACGATTGGTGGGGCGGACGATGTACGTTTGGTTCGGAGAAATCCGCGCAGATGTGGAACAAATTATACGTAACGCCCACCGAGAGGACCGTCATGGACGAGACGACGGACGGGACGAACGGCGCGGCGGACGGCCTCGACGCCGCCGAGTGGGTGCTCTCGCGGTTCGAATCCGACGACGAAGTCGCCTTCGCGGAAGTCGGCTGTCTCGATAGGGACCAAACCACCGGGTCCACGACCACGGCCGAGGTTCGATTCGCGGACGACCTTTCGCACGTGGGCGTCTGGTGGCGCGTGTTCGCGGACGGGAGCGCCGACTACCGATTCACCACCTCGTTTTCCGAATCCGCACCTCGAAGACCTCGTGGAGCGGTCGATACGCTCGGCGCGGGTGTTGGACCAGAACGAACCGGCACAGTACGACACCGGAACCCTCCATCAGGCGGTTCATCCGGGATGGACGACCGGAGGGTCGCTTTCGGACCGAACGGCGGAGGAAAAACTCGTGACGGTCCGGTCCGCCTTCGCGGAGTCGCTGGCCGGACTCCCGTTCGACCGGGCAGTGGTTTCGTACCGCGACGAACGACTCCGGACGACGCTGTTGACGACGACCGGAACGACGGTGCGCACGTCGCTCGAACGGGCGTCGGTCGATGCCGTCGTCGCTCCGACGGACGCGGAACCGGTTCAACGCCATTTCGGCGACGACCACCGGGGCCGCCTTCCTCGATTCGCTCCCCGACCGATTCGACTCGATGGCGTCGGCGGTCCGACGGCGGTCCGAGTGGCCGGTGTGCGACCGCGCCGTGGAAATCGGAGACAGCATCGAAGTGGTGTTCGGCCCACGAGCGGCCGCGGAACTGTTCCACGGGTTCACCCACTATCTGGAGATTGATTCGGTTTACTTCGGGTCGAGTCCGTACGCCGTCGGGGACCGATTCGGACCGCCGGCGCTCGACATCGAGGACTGTGTCCACGCCGGGTCGTGGGGGGCGCTGGCGTACGATATCGAGGGGAGACCGACGATGCCGGTGACGCTGGTGTCCGACGGCATCGTGCGGAACTTTCTCCACGATACGGCGTCCGCAATCGAGGAAGGGACCGTACCGATGGGATCGGTCGTCCCGAGCGTCGGGTACGAGCGTCCGCCGCGAATCCACACCCGCCACGTGGATGTCGCCCGGGGGGACGCTTCCCTCGAATCGCTCCTCGACGGTGCCGACCTGTACGTCGAATCGGTCGAAACGCCGCGAATCGATAACGAGGCGACGCGGACGAAACGGGCGAGTTCGATGCCGCCGAGCGTCCAGTACGCCAAGGACATCGCGGCGACGACGCCGTCAGAATTCGCCGACGAGGCGACGAGTCAGACCCTGTCCTTTCCGATTCGGTTCGGTTACAGCATCGACGACGGTGAACGCACGAACGGGGTTACGGACGGGGTCGTGACCGTCTCGCCATCGGACCTGTGTTCGATGACGGCTATCGGGAACACGCGTGAAACGGTAACCGGCGTCTGCTCGAAACACCGGTCGATGCTTCCGTACGCCGTTACCTCACCATCCGTCCGGTTTTCGGCACGATTTTTATAAGAACATCGTCCGACCATATGGAGTTAACAATTCCTTCTTCGAATTCGAGTTATCCGCCATAATTCATAAATTCACATCAATTTTATTTTTATACCAGGAGTTCTTGAGGGACTGTGACAAATGGCAAGTGGTAACATGGATGTCAAGCGACGTGAATTTCTAAAAACGACGACGGCGGCAGGAGTCGGCGGTATGGCCGCTCTCGCCGGTTGTAGTGGGTCCAAAAGTGATAAAAACGACGGGGGGTCGAAGAACGCAGGCGACAAATTACCGACGTATTCGTACCTCAACAACCCCGCGAACTACAACCCCGCACGCCACGACGCCATCAACCTCGTCGGCGAACAGATCAAGAAGGTCGGACTGGACACCAAGGTACAAGTGTTCGAATGGGGGACGCTGTACACGAAAATCACGGAGGAGTTCAACTACTCCTTTGCGACGTGGTCCCGTGGTCTCGGCATCGACCCCGGCCGTCGGATGCCCGAGCAGTTCCACTCCTCGAACACGGGGAAAGGACAGGGCAACTTCACCGGCTACACCAACAAGGACCTCGACCCGAAGCTGATGAAACAGCTTCAAATCAAGGACGAACAGAAGCGTATCGACATGCTGTTCGACATCCAGAAGACCATCAACGAGGATGTCCCGATGCATCCCATCGTCCAGATGCCGAACATCGTGGCGTACAACTCCGACCAGGTCAGCGGATGGACCGACCACATCGCCGGCTACTTCCACTTCGAACCGATGACGAACGTCGAAGTGAACAACAGCAAAAAGGAGCTTCGCGGGCTCCTGGGCCGAAACCCTCGGCACCCTGAGCGTCCTCGGGTACAACAACGAGACGAAGCTCATCCACCAGTTCGAGATGCTGTACGACAAACTCGTCCGCATCAACTCGAAACTGGAGGCCGACCCGGAACTCAGTCTGGCGACCGAGTGGAAGCGCCCCGACACCAAGACGGTGAAGTACAAGATTCGGAAGGGTCACAAGTGGCACGACGGCAAGAGCTTGACGCCGGACGACGTGAAGTTCACGCTCGACTACATCAAGAAGAACGAAATCCCGCTCTACTCCACGCAGTCGGGAGATGTACGACGATGTCTCGGTCGACGGGCAATGGGTGACGGTGAAGTTCAAGGACCCCGTCGGCCCGATTCACAAACTGTTCTCCAATCAGATTCCGATCATCCCGAAGCACAAGTGGGAGAGTCGAAGCAACCCGGCCAAAGCGACGGTCAAAGCACCCGTCGGGAGCGGGCCGCTCCAGTTCGATTACTGGGACAAGGGGAGCGAACTGAGCCTGAAGAAGTACGACTCCCACTGGCACCCGGTCAAGTTCAACCGCCGTATCTGGCGCATCATCCCCGAGAGTTCGACCGTCTGGTCCCTGCTGAAGAAGGGGACGCTGAACTACCTGCCGTACACCCGCATCGGCAAACAGCTCAACGACAACCAGGACAAATCGAACATCGGCGTGAAATCCGCCCCCGGCGACGGCTGGTGGCATTTCAGCCAGAACACGCGACAGAAAGGGCTCGAGGACAAGGCCGTCCGGCAGGCCGCCGTCAACGCGATTCCGAAGAAGGCCATCAACCAGCAGATTCTCTACGGCTTCGCGACGGAAGGGTGGAACCTCGTCGGGGAATCCTTCGGCAAGTTCAGCAACCCGGACGTGAAGAAATACCAGCCGAAAGACGGCGTAAAAGCAGGGAAGAAGACCCTCAAAGACGCGGGCTACGTCTTCGATGGGGATGGAATGGCCCACTTCCCGAAATCCAAGTCGAAGTAACCGCGACACAACAGCCAGAAATCAGCCACAAAAATTTCACATAAATGGGAAAATTAGACTTCTTCGTCAGACGTACAGTGCAGTTGGGAATCACACTCTGGGCAGTCGCAACCGCGCTGTTCCTCCTGTTTCGACTCATGCCGGGCGACCCGACCTCGTACATCATCTCGCCCGGAATGACGCCGCAGGTGCGACAGCGGCTCATACAGAGTTACGGATTGAACGACCCGATGTGGGTGCAGTACGTTCGATACGTCCAAAACCTCGTCACGCTCGACCTCGGCCGGTCGTTCAAGACACACGAGCGCGTCGTGAGCATGCTCGTCACGTATCTCCCGAACACGCTCGTCCTGATGCTGACCGCGTTCGTCGTGGCGTACATCATCGGTATCTCGCTCGGCGTGCTCACCGGCTGGTATCGTGGGTCCCGATTCGAGAAAACGACGGTCGTCACCGCACTCGTCGGCCGGAGCGTCCCCAGTTTCTGGATGGGCATCCTCGTCCTCTGGATATTCGGCGCCAAGTTGGGCATCATTCCCATGAGCGGGATGACGAGCCTCGGGTCCGGCCCCAAGAACTTCTGGTCGATGGTGTTCTCGCTGGATTTCCTCAAACACATGGTCGCGCCGGTCATCGTCCTCGCGTTCTACTACATGGGCTACCCCCTGCTCATCATGCGCAACAGCATGCTGGAGACGCTTTCGGAGGACTTCATCGACCTCTGCCGTGCGAAGGGGCTGACCGACCGCAAAATCATGTTCAATCACGCCGCTCGCAACGCCCTGCTTCCCGTGCTGACTGCGGCCGCCATCGCAATCGGCTACGCGGTCGGCGGTAGCGTCCTCATCGAGACGGTGTTCGGCTGGCCGGGTATCGGGCGAGAGATGATTCGAGCGGTGCTCCGACGCGACTACCCGGTCGCACAGGGGACGTTCCTCGTCCTCGCGCTCTCGGTCATCGTGATGAACTTCGTCGCCGACCTGCTGTACGGCGTCCTCGACCCGCGGGTGACGTATGACTGAGACGATGAATCAGGAGCGCGACGGCTCCATATTCGCGGATATCGACGATGAGAGCGAGGAGCAGTTCAGCGCGTGGCAACGCAACCTCCGTCTCTGGAAGGGGACGGTGAAAGAGCAGTTCGACATGCTCACCGACGACCCGCTGGTCGTTGTCGCGATGGGAATCCTCGCGTTCTTCGCCCTCGTCGCCGTCTTCGCGCCGTACATCGCGCCCTACGGCCCGAAGGACCGACTGATGACCAACGCCCTCTTCGCCAAGTGGATAAAACCGTCCTTCCTCGGCGGCAAGGGCGGCTATATCCTCGGCACGACCGCGCAGGGATACGACATCTTCAGCCAACTGGTGTACGGGGCACGTCCCGCCATCATGGTCGGACTCGTCGCCGCCGTGATGACGGTCGGTCTCGGAACCCTCGTCGGACTGGTCAGCGGCTACTACGGCGGCCGCGTCGATGACCTCCTCATGCGCCTCGTGGACTTCGTCTACGGGCTTCCGCTCCTGCCGACGGTCATCGTCCTCGTGACGGTGCTCGGGCCGGGGTTGGAGAACATCGTGCTCGCGTTCGTGCTCCTCCAGTGGCGCACGTCCGCCCGCGTCATCCGGGCGCTCGTCCTCTCGCTCCGCGAGCGGTCCTTCGTCAAGGCGGCGAAGGTGTCCGGGGCGAGCAACTGGCGCATCATCTCGCGGCACATCGCGCCGAACGTCCTCCCGATGGCGTTTCTGTACGGTGCCTTTGCCATCGCGTGGGCGATTCTCACCGAGGCCGGGGTGTCCTTTTTGGGACTCGGCGACCCGAACAGCGTCTCGTGGGGCATGATGCTCCAGAGCGCCCGGGTCTACAGCGCCATGACCGAAGGAACGTGGTGGTGGTTCGTGCCGCCCGGAGTCTGTATCGCGCTCGTGGTCATCAGCGGCTTCCTCATCGGCCGCGGCTACGAAGAAATCGTCAACCCGGAACTACAGGTGGAAGGATGAACGTACTCGAACGATTCACGATTACACGACCCGCGCCGAATGTTCACGCTCGCACGATTCACACACACACGATTCATGTACTCGGACGAAACGGAGGCCCGCTGAATGGCACTCCTCGAAGTCGAGGACCTCGAAGTCTACTACGACAGCGAGGACGGCCCCGTCAAAGCCGTCGACGGCGTCAGCTTCGAAATCGAGGCCGGCGAGACCGTCGGCATCGTCGGCGAATCCGGCTGTGGCAAATCGACGCTCGCAAAGGCGCTCATCGGCATCCTCCCGAAGAACGGCTACATCAACGGCGGGAAGATCCTGTTCAAGGGAGAAGACCTGACCGACATGCCCGAAAAGCGGCGGCGGGAGCTCCGCTGGGACGAAATTTCGCTCATCGCCCAGTCGGCGATGAACGCGCTCGACCCCGTCTACACCATCCGCGAGCAGATTCTGGAGGCCATCGACGCCCACTACCCGAAGATGGGTCGGTCGGAAGCCCAAGAGATCATCGACGAGTCGTTCGACATCGTCGGATTGGACCGGGAACGCCAGACGGACTACCCGCACCAGTTCTCGGGCGGGATGCGCCAGCGGGCGATGATAGCCATGTCGCTCGTGCTCCAACCGTCGCTCATCCTCGCGGACGAGCCGACGACGGCGCTCGACGTGATAATGCAGGACCAGATTCTCAAGCGAATCAACGGGATTCAGCGCGAGAGCGACACCGCCATGATGGTCATCACGCACGACGTGGCCGTCGTCGCCGAGACGTGCGACCGCGTCGTCGTCATGTACGCGGGCGAACTCGCCGAGGAAGGCCCCGCCGAGTTCATCTTCGGCGAGCCGTACCATCCGTACACGCTCGGACTGAAGAGCGCGTTCCCCGACATCCGTCGGTCGGAACAGGACCTCGTGAGCATCGGCGGGCATCCGCCGGATTTGAGCAACCCGCCGAGCGGATGCCGGTTCGCGGAGCGCTGTCCCTTGGCGACCGAAGTCTGCCGGAAGGAAGCGCCACCGGTCGTCGAGCACGGCGAGCTGCGGTCGTTCTGCCATCACACCGACCGCGTCGATTCGGAACTGCGTTCGGTCGCCAGCAACGCGCGGACGTGGCAGAACGACGCGTCGATGGAGGTGACCGATGACTGACACCGGGAAGGAGACGCTTGTTCGCGTCGAAGGATTGGAAAAGCAGTTCCCGGTCGGGAGCGGCCTCGTGACGAGCCTGATGAACACCATCCGTGGCGAGGAGGAGGACGCGGTACACGCCATCGACGGCATCAGCTTCGACCTCCGCGAGGGCGAGACGTTCGGCATCGCGGGCGAATCCGGCTGTGGGAAGACCACGACCGGGATGTGCCTGACGAAGCTGTACGAACCGACGGGCGGTAGCATCTACTACGACGGCGAGGACATCGCGGACAAGAGCGGGTCCGACCTCACGAACTTCCGGCAGAACGCCCAGATGATATTTCAGGACCCGTTCGAGAGCCTGAACCCGCGGATGACGGTGTACGACACGGTGGTCGAACCGCTCCGGATTCACGACATCCCGAACCAGCGGGCGCGGGTTCGTCGCGCGCTCGAATTCGCGGAACTCGAACCGGCGGAGTCGTTCTTCGACCGCTACCCGCACGAACTGTCCGGCGGCCAACGCCAGCGCCTCGCCATCGCCCGTGCGCTGGTCATCGACCCGGATTTCATCGTCGCCGACGAACCCGTGTCGATGCTCGACGTGAGCCTGCGGGCGGGCGTGCTCTCCCTGCTGGAGCGCATGACCGACGAGTTCGGCCTCTCCGTGGTGTACATCAGCCACGACCTCTCGCTCCTGCGCCACATGTGCGACCGACTCGCCATCATGTACATGGGGAAAATCGTCGAGCAGGGCCCCACCGAGGAGATAATCACGAACCCGAAACATCCCTACACGCGGGCGCTCATCGACGCCGTTCCGGTGCCCGACCCGACGGCGGGCCGTGAGCGCGTGGAGTTGCAGGGCGAGGTCGGTGACGCCATCAACGTCCCCTCGGGATGCCGGTTCAAAAATCGGTGCGAGAAGTACATCGGCGACGTCTGTGATTCGGTTCAGCCACCGCTCGAACGGAAGGCCGACGTCGAAGGGGAACGAGGAGGTGGCGTGCCACCTCTACGAGAGTGCGGAGGGGTTCGACCCGTACGCGGAGATGGACGAATCGGACCGCGAGGAAGACGCCGTTCCGGCCGAATCGTCGGCCGACTGAGTCGAGCGCGAACGTTCCTCGCTCCACGCGCTATTTTTCCCACCGAACCGGCCGAAGCGTACAGGACGGCGGCCGTCGTGTCCTGAACGGTCGGGGAACCGGCATGATTCAGCATGGCCGAGGATGGGAAACGGGAGAACGCGGAATCGACGGACGAGCGGCACGAGCGACAGTTCCGTCTCGGCGGGTTGGCGCTCGAACTATCCGGGGTATCCGCTGACATCGATGAGTTGGCGCTCGAACTGAAACCGATAGGGGCGGGCATCTCCGGACCCGGCCGACTCGGAAGACGATGAGCGGACCGAACGCCGTGAACGGCGTTCGTCGCGCCGTCGGTCCCGCCGGATACGGCGCACGACTGGGTGCGTTTTTCGGCCGTGAAATCGGGTTGTTCCTCGGGCGACTCCTCGACCGTGGCGTGAGCGTGCTGTGGAATCGGATACGCGCGCGTCGGGGAAAATCGACCGACGGGGATTCGGTCGAAACGATGCCCGCATCATCGTCAGCGGACGATTCGACCGAGTTCGACGGCGAACTGCTCTCACGACTCGCACGCGTGACCGACCGCGATAGGTCGGAGTAGCGTCACTGGCGGCGCTTTCGCTGATTTTCCTCCGCATCGGCTTCGAACCGCTCGGCACGGATCTGGTCGGTTCGTTTCCGTCGCCACTCCCAGATACCGGCCACGATGACGAGGATTCCGATGGCCACGCCCTGTACCGGCGACCCCTGAACCCACAGAAACACGAAAACGACGACGGCGAACAGTATCGAGATACCGAGGGTTATCTTCGCCCATCCGCGCTGTGGCCCTCGAAAACGGCGCATACTCCCCCGTCGAATGGCAGGAACGTGAACGTTACGGGAATCGAACGGCGAACGACGGCGGATTTACCGCGGACGGCGAATCTCGTCCCGACTCGGAAACTCCCGTTTCAACGCGGACAACAGCACGGCCGCGGTTTCGTCCGCGTCCTGCATGGAGATGGTTTCGACAGGGGAGTGGGTGTAGCGACAGGGGACGGCGATTGCACCGGCGTGGCGGCCGCCACGAACCTGTTGGAGTTCGGTGGCGTCGGTCGTCCCCGTCAGCATCACGTCGTGTTGTACGTCCACGTCGATTTCGTCCGCCGCCTCACAGAGCCACGTCCTCGTCTGTCGGTCCACGATGACGCCGCCGAAGAAGTATTCGGACGACCCATCCCCGAACTCGACCACCGGACCGCCGTCGAGCGTCGATTTTGCACCGTCGTTTCGTCCGGCGGGGTAGTCGTCTACGGGGAAGATTTCGAGCGCGATACCGACGTCCGGGTCGAGGGTGTAGCCCGCCGTTCGCGCGCCGCGAAGGCCGACTTCCTCCTGAACCGTGGCGACGTAGTGGACCGTCGCGTCCACGTCCGCTTCGTGGGCGAGCGCGAGCAGAATGGCGAGTGCGATTCTGTCGTCCAGCGCCCGTCCCGCGACGCGGTCGTTTGCGAGGCGGGAGACGCCGGCGTCCCACGTCGCGTAATCGCCGGGTTCGACGTTCAGGTCGGCGACGTCCCCCGACGAGGTGGCCCCGATGTCGATGCGGAGGTCGTTCGACAGGGATTCTTTTTCCTCGCTGGTCATGTAATGGCGACAGCGCGGGCCGATGACGCCGAGAACGCCATCCGGACCGACGCGAACACGTTGGCCGGGCAGGTTGCCCTTGTAGTGGCCACCCAGCATACGGAAGGTGAGAAACCCGTCCTCGTCCACGCCGTCGATGAGGAACCCCAACTCGTCCGTATGGGCTGTGAGCATGATTTCGAAGTCGCTTCCCTCACTCGTGGCGACGACGTTACCCATCGCGTCGAACGAGACGGTGTCAACGTGCGGTTCTATCAGTTCGGCAAAACGGTCGGCGACGGCATACTCGTTACCGGGTGCACCGGGGACGTCCACCAGCGCTTCGAGGTCCTCGAACGAAACGTGCATGCTGGTATCGGGCGTGTTCGAGGGATAATCGTTCGGGTCGAAGCAATCCGAACCGACGGACGTTGTCTTCCGGTCCCGACTGAACATCCGAACTACGGATATGTTCTCGTCCTGTTCGGATGGATGTTTCCCAGATATAATAGAACTAAGAGTAAATTTCCGAATATAATTGAATAATTATGAATACCTACAATCTATTTTTGGACAAAACCCAAACAACGATAACCCCACGCTACAACCCACGATTGGGTAGTATGACTTCAACACGACGTACGTTCCTGACAGCGGCAGGTTGCGCGGGACTCCTCGGCCTCGGTGTTGCCGGATCGAGCGGAAAGAGCGAAGCGGACGTTTCACGCGACTCGTTCACGATTCGAAGTGGGACCGACCAAGCGACGGAAGTATTCGTAACGACCGCCAGCGAATCCGGACCGACAGTGATGGTTACCGGCGGCATGCACGGCAACGAGGAAGGGGGCTACACGGCCGCCGGAAAAATCGCCAAGTGGGATATCTCCCGTGGCCGACTCGTAGTGATTCCGAAGGCGAACGCCGCGGCCGTCGAGCAGGATTCGCGCGTCGCAGACGGCGGAGTCGACCTGAACCGACAGTTCCCGACCGACAGTGAGCCCGAAACGGAACTCGCACGCGCCATCTGGGATGTCGTCGAAAAGTACGAACCGGATACCGTCATCGACCTCCACGAATCAGTCGGTATCTTCGACGGCGACATGGTCGGCGGCGTCGGACAAGCTATCTTCCGCTCGTGGGACCAGAAAGCCGTCGACGAAGCCCACACGGCGGTCGATTACGTGAACGAGAACTACGTCTCGCGCGACGGCTACGAGTTCAGCGTCGACCCCTTCTCCTCGCCCGCCAACGAACCGACCGGCCTGTTTTCGCACAAGGCGGCACGTGACGCCGACGCCCTTGCCTTCCTCGTCGAAGCGACCTCCAAGGACACGAAACTCGACAAACGCGTCCAGTGGCACACCAAAATCGTCCAACAACTCGTCGAGGACGACATACTCACCGGCGGTAGCGGTGGAGACGGTGGTAACGGCGGAGATGGCAACGACGGCGGTGACGGTAACGACGGGGACGGAAACACCGGCGACGAACAGAACGAGCCACCCGTCGCACGCATCGAAACCACGCCGAAGGACACCACCGGACTGGAACAGGGCGACACGGTGACACTCGATGCGTCCGCTTCCGCGGACGACGACGGCGATATCGCCGAGTACATGTGGGACACCGACGGCGACGGGTCGTTCGAGGAGAGCGGTGACTCCATCGAGATGACGCTGCCCAACTGCGGCGACTACCGAGTCTCCCTCCAAGTCACGGACGACGAGGGTGCCACGGACACGGAGACGGTCGTTCTCTCCACCGTTCAATAAGTAATCGACCACGACGGTATCGATATTATTTTCAAACTTTCCGTTAATAACTTCTCTAATTAGTATATATTCAGCCAATAGTGGCATATACTCCGAGTTGTAACCGGCGAGACGCAATGAAACGCCGCACGTTCATCGCCGGTGTCGGAACCACGACCACGCTCTTCCTCGCAGGGTGTAACTCCAGCGGAAACGACACCGGACCCTCCACTGAAACGTCGTCGGGCGAGACGACGACCGGAACAGGGGAGACCACGACCGGAACGAGTTCGACGAGTACGACCAAAAACAGCACGGGCGAGACGACGTCCGCCACCGAAACCACGACGGATTCGGAAACGACGACGGACTCCGACGGGACGACGACCGATTCCTCGGGAACCACGACGACGGATTCGAAAACCGTCTCCTTCGGCGAACATGCGCAGGTTTCCGACGACTTCAGCGTCGCCGTTACGGAAGCCAACACGTCCGACTCCTACGACCACGGCGGAACGACCGAAGAGGCGGACGACGATTCGACCTTCCTCCTCGTCACCTTCGAGGCCGAAAACGACGGCGGGTCCTCCCAGTCGCTCCCCGACGATGCATCACTCACCGTCCACGCCAACGGGAACGAGTACGACATGACCGACTCGGCGATGAACGCGTGGAAGGAGTACGTCTCCTCCGGCGTGAACGGCAACGGTTCGTCCTCGACGACCGTCGCCTTCGAAGTCCCGAAGGACGCCCTCGCCTCCCTCGGCGTGACGGTCACGCTGTCGTACACCGACTCCGGGTCGAAGCAGTTGATTCGGTGGAGCATGGAGTGACGTTCGCCGTTCGACCGTCCCTTTCCGCGTCGCTATCGATGGGGAACCGAAATAGTGAGAAGACTGAAAGAAGTCGTATCGCTATTCGTCCGAGTCGAAACCGAGTTCGCGAAGCGTTTCCTTAGAGACACCAGCATCGAGAATCCGCCGATAGAAAGCCTGCCGCTCGGTATCGGAGAGGTCGAGAGATGTCCCGCTGCCGGAAGCGCCATCCGCGGAACGGCCACTCTGGGCCGTTTCGTAGGCGTCGCGGATGAGTTCGGCTTCTAGCTTCGGAACGGATTGGGGAATCGCTGGTGATTTTCTGATACCAGACATCGTTTGCCGCCACTCACAGGAGGGTGTTAAAGTTATTTTAGGCCAACAGATTTGTCTTTTCCCAGTCCTAGACGGCTCTTTGGTGGTATGTTTGGCTGGGTAAGCATAGGATTGTCTGGGGATTTCAGTTAGGGAGCGAGCAAAACAACGAAACGACAACGAAGCTGAAAATACGCCGCCCGATGCCGGTCAATCGACGAGCAGTGGTATCTCGGTGGCTTGCGCTCGAACCTCGTCCATGTCGGGGACGGTGGTTCCGGGAACCGTCACGACGCGGGATGCGACGGTGATTCCGACCCGAAGCGCGATGCGGTCGGACTGCCCGCGAGCGAGCGTCGAGAGGACGCCGGCTAACAGTCCATCCCCGGCACCGACCGTATCGACCACGTCCACGTCAAGCGGTTCCGCGTGGAAGACGCCCTCGTCGGAGGTGAGGAGCGCGCCGTCGTCACCGAGCGAAGTGATGACGCGGTCGAACCCTTTCTCCCGAAGCGCGTGGGAGGCTTCGACGCACTCCTCGATACTGTGGACCGGCATGCCCGTCGCACTCGCCAGTTCGCTCCGGTTGGGTTTGCAGAGCGCGTAGTCCCCCGCGATACCGGTGAGGAGGTCCCCCTGCACGTCCACGACGGTTTCCCATGGCCCGGCCCCCGCGATGCGGTCGATGGTCGCCGGGCCGAGGTTCGGCGGGAGGCTTCCGGCGATGACGACGATTTCGGGGTCGTATTCGCGTACCTTCCCGACGAGTTCGCGGACGGTTTCGCCCTTGACGCCCTGACCGGACTGGTTGAGTTTGTACTCGCCGTCGTCGCCGAGAATCGTGGTGTTGAGTCGAGTACACATATCCATCTCCACGAAGTCGTTGGGAACTTTTCCCCGAGTTAGCTGTTCCTCGATATAGCGGCCGAGGAACCCCCCGACGAAGCCGGTGGCGAGCGTCTCGACTTCCAGTCTGGCGAGGTATTTCGAGACGTTGATTCCCTTGCCGCCGGGGTCGTACTGGGCCATGCTCGACCGCATGACGCCGCCCGGTTCGATGTCCGACTCGACGGTGACGGTGTAATCGACGGCCGGGTTGAGCGTGACGGTCAGAATCATTTCCCCATCTCCTCGATGATTTCGACGCCCGCCGTCTCGAACGGTTCGCGGTACTCCGACGGGATGGGGGCGTCCGTAACGATTGTGTCCACGTCCTCGAACGACGCGAAGCGGAAGAAACTTCGCCGACCGAACTTGCTGCTGTCGGCGACGAGTACGACGTGGCTTGCCTTCTCACACATCATGGATTTGATGCGCGCTTCGTCCTCGTTCGGCGTCGTCAGCCCGGCATCCGGGTGGATACCGTTCGTGCCCAGAAACAGCACGTCGAAGTTGGTCCGGTCGAGAAAGCTCTCGCCGGTCGGCCCGACGAGCGACCACGTGGAACGCCGAAGGGTGCCGCCGGTGACTTTCACCTCGATACCCGCTTCGGCGAGTTGCATGGATACGAGCGGCGAGTTGGTCGCGGCGGAGATAGTCACGTCGTTTGGGACGTGTTTGGCGACTTCGATGGTCGTCGTTCCCGAATCGAAGAAGACGACCTGCCCGTCCTGGAGCGTTTCGGCGGCGCGGATTCCGATGGTCCGTTTCTCGTCCTGCTCTTGGGCTTGCTTCTGTCCGTACGTTCGCTCTTCGCCGACCGTTTTGACGGGGAGCGCGCCCCCGTGTGACCGTTGGATGCGCCCGTCGCCCTCCAAATCGCGAAGGTCTCGTCGGATGGTCGCCTCCGAAACGTCGAGCCGACCGGCGAGGTCGGCGACGGTACTGCCGTTCTCTTCGGTGACTATCCCGGCTATCTCTCGTTTCCGTTCGTCAGGCAACATGTGTTTGTATGAACCGACTCAGGGGTGGGTAAGGGGCGAATCGTTCATCATATTTGTAGGCAATCGGATGCAATAACGTCTCTGGTGTCGGAGACCGTGTTCGCTCGGTTCGGTTGCGGGGAGTGGGGCGGTCGGTCGTCATCTCAGTCGGAGAGGAGGACGAGAAACAGCAACGCGATTCCCGCCCCGACGGTTGCGACGATGGTCCCACCGTACGTGCCGACGAGATAGTCGTACACCGCGATGATGGCCAACAGACAGCAAACGGCCACTAACAGGTTGTCCCGTTCTGGTATCCACGACGTGATGGTTTGGGCCATCGTCAGGGCGTTGCCTCCACGCGCTTCGATTGGTCCGGTGGCGAGTATGTCAGCGATTCGCCGCTGTCGGCGTCGAAGTAGTGGAGTGACCGCTGGTCGAATTCGACGTTGACGCGGTCGTTGAGTTCGACCGGAACGCTCGGTTCGACGGACGCCTTGATGGTGATATCGTCGCCGAGGTCGAGTTCGAGGACGGTCTTTTCACCCTGCGGTTCCACGACTTCCACGAGCGCCGGAAGGCCGTCCGGCCGGAGCGTGATGTCCTCCGGGCGGACACCGACGACGATTTCCTCGCCGAGTCTGCCGTCGAGTGCGTTTCGGTACGATTCGGGCACTTCGTGCTGGAACGGTCCGACGTCCACGACGAGCGTTCCGTCGCGGTTCTGTAGCGTTCCCTCGACGAAGTTCATCGACGGACTCCCGAGGAAGTCAGCGACGAACCGGTTTCGTGGGTGCGCATAGACGTACGTCGGGTCGCCGACCTGCTGAATCTCGCCGTCGTTCATCACGGCGATTTGGTCGGCGAGCGTCATCGCCTCGATTTGGTCGTGGGTGACGTACACCGTCGTCGTGGACAGCTGTTCGTGCAGTTTGTTGAGTTCGGCGCGCATCTGCACCCGTAGTTTGGCGTCGAGGTTCGACAGCGGTTCGTCCATCAGGAACACGTCGGGTTCCCGGACGATGGCCCGGCCGAGCGCGACGCGCTGTTGTTGCCCGCCGGAGAGTTCTGCCGGGCGTCGGTCGAGTAGGTCGTCGATTTGGAGCAGGTCCGCGGCGTCGGCGACACGTTCCTCGATGATCGCGTCGTCCACGCCGTGTTGTTCCAATCCGAACCGCATGTTCTCGACGACCGTCTTGTGCGGGTAGAGTGCGTAGTTCTGGAACACCATCGCGATGTCCCGCTCGTAGGCGCGGTGGTCGTTCACCATCTTGTCGCCGATGTAAATCTCGCCGTCCGTCGCGCGTTCGAGTCCGGCGATGAGTCGCAGGGTTGTGGTTTTTCCACACCCGGACGGCCCGACGAACACCGTGAAGGATTCGTCGGGGATATCGAGCGAGATTCCATCGACCGCGATCACGTCGTCGAACCGCTTTTCGAGCGTGTCGAGCGTTACTTCAGCCATCGATACCACCGTTCTTTGAATTGAATCGCATTGTTGGGGTTGTTTTCGTCATTCTTTCACTGCTCCTTGCGTGAGACCGCTGACGATGTAGCGTTGGAAGAACAGGCCGAACAGGATGCCCGGCAGGGCCGCGATCATTCCACCTGCCGCGAGGTGTGCCCAGTCGATGAAGTCGTCCGCCACGAACAGGGAGACGCCGATGGGCAGGGTCTGTGCGGCGTTCGAGGACGTGAGAACGAGCGCGAAGACGAACTCGTTCCACGAGAAGATGAAGGCCAGAATGGCCGTCGCCGCGATGCCCGGTTTCGCCACCGGGAGGATGATTTTGAAGAAGCCTTCCCACGTCGAACAGCCATCGACCTGGGCCTGCTCGTCCAAGGAACTCGGGACGCCGTCGAAGTAGTTCTTCATTATCCACACCGCAAACGGGAGGTTGAAGAACGTGTACGTCAGGATGAGCGCCACCTTCGTGTCGTACAGACTGCCCGTGACCGCGCCGATTATCGGCGGGTGGGACATTATCTCGAAGAACGGAACGATGAGCGCGATAGGTGGAATCATCCGTGCCGCGACGATGGACAACAACAGCGCCTTGTTGCCGAAGAAGTCGTATCGGGAGAACGTGTATCCCGACAGCGTTCCCAGCGTGACACAGATGATCGTCGTCGTTCCGGCGACGATGAGGCTGTTCAGTGTGTACGTGCCGAACGGTCTGTTCTGGAAGATTTCGACGTAGTTCGACACCGTCGGGTGGTGCGGGTAGAACGTGATGGGGAACGACAGCGTCTCGGACGGTGCCTTGAAACTCGTGATGAGGATGTAATAAATCGGGAACCACACCACCACGACGTAGAGAGCGAGCAGTCCGTAGGCGATCATCCGCTCCCGGACCACGCTCGGCCACTCGTCTTCCGTGTTCAGGTTCAATCCGCGCCGCAGTCGACTCATCGTATCTGTTTTCGTACTCATGTTTCGTAGGGGGTCCCTCCGAAGACCTGATAGAGAACCGCGACGGTGGCGAACGTCACGGCGAGCATGACGACGCCAAGGGCGGCACCTTGGCCGGTGTCTCCGAACACCATCGCGGTGCGGTAGAGCCACGATGCCCACACTTCGGTGGACTTACCGGGGCCACCGTGGGTCATCACCCAGACCAGGTCGAGCGCTCGAATGTCGAAGATGATTCGAATGGTGAGCGCGACCAGAATCGACGGTTTGAGGAACGGGTAGGTGACGTTCCGGAACCGCGACCAACTGCTCGCGCCGTCCACCTCAGCTGCGTCGTACAGCTGTTCGGGGACGTTCTGAAGCCCCGCGAGGAGGATGATGATGATGAACGGTGTGAACACCCACACGTCGGCGATGATGAGTGCCATCATCGCCAGCGTTCCGTCCGAGAGGAACGGTATCTGTTTCGATATGACGCCGCCGCCGAGGAGGACGCCGTTAATCGCGCCGTACTGTGTCTGGAACATCCAACGCCACATCAGGCCGCTCATCACGTAGGGCAGAATCCACGGCACGATGACTGCCGTACGAATCCAGCCGCGTCCCTTCAGGTCCTTGTTGAGCAACATCGCGATGCCGAGTCCCAACAGGAACGAGATGGTGACGCTGAAACCGACGTAGATGACGGTGTGTTTCGTGAACCGGACGATATCGGGGTTGAGCGACCCGAACCAGTGGCCGTGCTCGAAGATGAGCGAGGCGAAGTTATCCAGCCCGACGAACTGTTTTTGCTGTGTGATCGGGTTCGTGTAGAAGAGACTCGACCACAGGAGTTGAAGCGTCGGATAGAGGATGACGCCGGCTATCCAGATGACTGTCGGTCCCACCGTGAGCGGGATGAACAGCTTATCGAGCCGCCGTCGAAGCGAGCGTGTATTCTCTGCCATGTATTGGAAAGCGTGACTCTACAGAATCTTGTTCTTCTTGTACAGCGACTTGATATCCTGTTGTGCCTTCGAGAGCGCCGAGTGAGCGTCCTTCTTGCCGAGGAAGACTGGCGTGATGTTGGACGAGAGGATGTCGTCGACCTGCGGTTGCAGGCGGTAAATCTCGCTCGTCGCGTGTTTGAGGTTGTACTTCATGTTGTCGCGCAGTTCCTTCGGATACTTCTTTTTGACTTCGTCGTCCTCGTAAACCTCCGGAATGACTGCCGGGTTCCCCTCGACGAGCATGTCCGTCTTGCACGATTCCGGGGTGCTCATGAACTTCGCGAACTTCTTCGCGGCCGTCTTGCGCTTCGAGAACGCCGAGACGCCGATGGCGTTCGAATCCTGGAACGTCGCACGCGATGCGGGACCTTTCGGCGGTTTGGCGATGCCGAGGCGGTCCTTCTTCCATCCCTCGTCGAGCGCACGGGAACCGAGCGGCGTCCAGCCTTCGACGGTAGCGAACTTCTTGCCGATGAACGCGTCACCGATGTTCCCTTCGTTCATGCTTTGGATGCCGCTCGGGAGGAGTCCCTTCTTTCGTAGCGGCGTCAGGAACTCGTCGAAGACCTTCACGCCTTTGTCCGCGAAGACGGGTTCGTGTTTGTCGTTGAACACCTGACCGCCCGCCTGCCAGAGGAACTGCTTGAAGATGAAAACGTCCTTGTTCGCCCACGTGAACCCGAACGCCGACCTGTCCTTTCCGACTTTGTCGCCGAGTTTGAGCACGTCGTCCCACGTGTCCGGCGGCGACGAGATGCCCTGCTTCTCGAAGTACTGCTTGTCGTAGAGGAAGTTGCCCCACTTACCGAGTTGCGGAGCCATGTACGGCTTCCCGTCGAACATTACGAGTTCCTTGAGGTTGTCCGGGAACTTGTCCATGTGGTCCCCGGTGAGTGGGAGGGGGTCGACCCAGTCGGCCGCCACGAAGTCCGCGAGCCACCACGTCGGGCCGTTGAAGGCGTCAACCTTCGCGCTCTCGTTTCGCCACTGCGTAATGAGCGTGGTTTTCAGGTTGCTCCACGGAACCTCGTTGACATCGACCTTGATACCGGTCTTGTCTTCGAACCGTTCGATGTTCTTTTTCGTCCCGGGGTCGTCCTTCAGACTGCCCGCGTTGAAGAAGACGATTTTGTCGGCCATCTCGCCGGAACCGCCGTTTTTCCCGCCGTTATCGCCCTTACTCGAAGAAGTACAGCCAGCGAGTGCAGTGGTGCCCGTGATACCGATTGCACCCGTCGCTTGCATAAATCGACGCCGTGTCTGGTTGTGTTCATCACCCATGACATCCATAACCAAATCAAACAACCATAATAAATGTTCTGCAAAAACGCTCAAACTCGTGCATGTTCGAACGTACAACTCGCCAGTACTCACTCAAAAATGAACAGATTCGAGAGAATAATAGTCAGTAAGCATCCGAGTAAATCGCAGGACGCAGACGATATATTATGTGAATAGCGCGGAGTGGAGCAGAGTTGTTCGTTCGTGTTCGAATTTGCACGAATGGGTTCGGTCGGAAGAACCACTCGGAGAGCCGAACGAAATCGGGATGGACTGTGAAAACGGAGAGCGGGGATGGTTCCGGGACTATCGCCACGCGTCCAGCACCATCGTGTCCGTCTCGTCGACTGCGACCCACGCGTCGTCCCGCGTGATATCGGCGATAATCGCCCGGTCCGGACATCGCTCGTCCGGGGTTGTGTCGATTGCAAAGCAGATTTCGGGCGTATCCGAGTTCCACGTCCCTGTCCGTTGAGTGCTGAGTTCGTCATTGTCGATTGGTTCAGTTGCTCGGTTGACTGATCTTCCCACCTCACTGTTCGAAGAATGGTTTAAAAGACGTTCTGACCACTTCCTCGAATCACCGTGGTTCGAAGTCGTCCGGGTCGAACCGATACTCACCCTCGGGCGACATCGGCCTCGGCCGAGTCGGGAGGTCGGGCATGAACATCCAGATCAACACGAGAATGCCGACAAAGGCGGGGAGAACGGTGAAAAACGGTACCGTCGTCCCGAGCCATCGGATTCCCTCCCAGAATCCCAAAAGTGTGAGTAGTGTTCCCATACGTCGTTCGACTTGATAGCTGGCACTGCGATGATATAATGGTACCGATTTTTAATCCAAAATTCCGCAGACGGGAGTCAGTCGTCGAGTCGCGGCATGCCGGTTAACACCCCTTGAAGGTTCTCCAATGGCTCGCCGACTTTGACGCCGTTCTCCGTGATTTCGAACTCGCGGAGGAGATGCTCGTAGTCGCTGGTTCGCTTTTTCAGGACGCCGATGGCCTTGCGCATCTCCCCGGAGACTTCGAGATGTTGGAGGAGAACGATGTTATCCGCGAGGTAGCTAATCCCCTTACCGGTTGCTTTGACCTGCCCCGTCATCGAGTCGTGTTCCGAAACGAGGATGACCGTGATACCCCTGTTTTTGAGGTATCGACAGAGCGCCTGTAGTCGCTCGACGAGGTCCTGTCGCTCATCGCGAAGCGAGAGAGTGTACCCCTCGATACCGTCTATCATGACGATGTCAGTCTCGTTTGTTTCGACCTCGCGTCGAACCATATCGACGAACTCGACGGCCGACCGTTTGATGGGTTCGACCTCCACGAGACGGAGCATATCACCGCCCTCCATCTCGGCGACGGGGACGTTGATGGCTTTGCTCCGTTCGTGGAACGTTTCGGTCGATTCCTCGAACATATAGATAACCGACCGTTGTCCCCTGCCTGCCGCTTCCTTCATGAACTGCGTCCCGAACGTCGTCTTCCCGACACCGGTCGGCCCGCTGATGACCGTGACCGTTCCCCGTTCGATACCGCCGTTGAGCAGTTGGTCCACCTGTGGAATACCGGACGAAAGACTAACTGGGTTGAACTCCCGGTCGTTAACTTCCGGGTTGAGGGCGGGAAACACGGCGATGCCGTCGTCCGAAATCCGCATCCCGTGAGAGCCGTTTCGCGTGTTCTTCGGGAATTTCGGCACGGTGAGGGTTCGTGTCCGTTCGGTGCGTTGGAGTTCGATTCGTCCGTCGTCCACCACCGACAGGTCGTCGTCCGGGTCGGTTCGACTGGTGAACAACACCGTCGCACCGTCTTCCTTTAGATATCGAGCGATGCCGATGACTTCCTCCCGGTATCGCTTCTGACTCGAAAGGAGGTTCCGGAGGCGGGTCGCCGAGTCGATGACGACACGGTCCGGTGACAGCGAGTCGATTCGCTCGGCGAGTCGGGAGACGAGTTCGGAGTCGTCGGAATCGTTCACGAACGTGCTCCACTCCTCACCTTCTTCGCTCCGTTCGGCCCGCAAATCGAGAAACGAGAGTGGTTCCGTGTCGATACCGACCGAAGTCGCTTTCTCACGGAGTTCGTCCGCCGTCTCGGAGAGATGAACGAACAGCGTCGTTTGGTCTCGTTCGGCACCCGCTTCGAGAAAACGCAATCCAAGCACGGTCTTCCCCGTACCCGCTTCGCCGTGGAGGACGTACGACCGTTTCGGGACCAGTCCACCGTTCAACGCGATGTCGAATCCACGAACACCGGTCGATTGTCGTTCGACAGCCATTACGGAACTCGAAGCGTCCTATCGGAAAACAGTTATGGAATCAGACAGCATCGGCGGTGATCTATCGACGAATATCCACTCCGAACTCGATTCGACCGACAAGCAGTCACTCTAGGCTGTACCTTTACGGAATCCTTCGACCGACGCCGTTCGGTCGCACGGGCGTTCCCTCGCGCGAACTGCGCTTCTATCGAGACAGGCGATACAGCCGTGAACTTCGTCGGTGTTGTCCCCGAACACGCGGGCGAACCGCGCCGTCACGAATCGACCGCAGTTGAGACATCGTCTCGATGACCCGCGGGTCGTCGGGCGGATTCGAATCCCGCTCTCCACACTGGTCGCGTCCATCATCAGAGCCCTCGTGCGTTGTTCATGCGAACCGCGGTCGTTTTGCCACATCCCTTAGCACGTGCTGACGCGATACGGTTCGCGCGAGAACGCCGCGTTGTCGCTGTGTTCGTTCTCGGTTCGAATCTCGATTTCGACCTCGTGTACCGTGTTCCGTCCGCAGTCGGAACAGGATTCGACGAAATCGCTCACGAACTTGTCACCGGATTTCACTGCGGTCATGGGTACATCACCTCCGCCTGTCGGCCGGAGACGAACTGGGGCCGGTCCTCGATGCACGCCCGTTTCCCCGTGATATCGGGACGCAGGAGCGGTCCGTGGCTCCGCGTTGACCACGATATCCGCCTCGTGCTGTGGAACCCCGTAGAACGTCTCTTCCGGGTTACTCCGCCGCGTCGAGTGCTGTGGTGGCCCGTAGAGCGTCTCCTCGATTGACGGGGTTCTCGTCTCGGTCGTGTCGGTCCGGACTGTGGGTTTCATTTGTTCTCCTCCGTTTGTACCGCCGATGGTCGTCGGTTGCTAGTCGGTGACCTACATTATACCAGTGCGGGGCGATAGAAAAGGAGGTTCTGACCACTTTCTCAAAACGCTGGGCACCCATCGACCGAAAAACATAGGTGAGATTACAAAACAATAATTATAGTTTGGGAGATGATTAAATAGATGGACATGCTGTAATCGCTCATGAGTTCACCGGGTACAGTCCGACTGCTGAGCGCCCTTCGGGACGGATCACTCGACGAAATTCGACCGATGCTCGACATCGATACGGGGACGGTCGCCTACCCCGATGCGGCCGAATATCTCGACGCACACGATGGGGATACCTTCGAGGTGCTCGAAACGCTCGCCGAACGTGACCTCCTTCACCGCGAGTTTCAGGAAAAACAGTACATCTGCCCCCGCTGTGAGTCGAAGGGGATGCAGTACACGACGGCCTGTCCGTCCTGTGAGTCAGCGCATACGATTCGGACGGACAGATATCGCCACTCCGATTGTGGCTACGAAGGGATGCGGGAGCAGTTCGTCGGCGAAAACGCCGTCGTCTGTCCGAACTGTGAGACCGAACTCGACTCGTTGAAACATCTGGAATCGGACGCCGCACACGTCTGTGAGGACTGTGGTGACGTGTTCGAGAAACCGGAACACAGGCTTCGATGCCGGGAGTGCTTTCACGTTACCGACCCGCTCCAGACCATCGAGCGGGTACTGTACCAGTACTACTTGAGCGAACGCGGTGCTGGATGGGTGGACGAACAACTCACTGCCCGCCAGTCCCTCGCCGAGGCATTCGAGGACAGGAAACTCCGGACCGAAATCGACACCACCGTCACCGACGCCTCGGACGAGGAGGTTCCGGTCCACATCTACGCGAGCGACGACTTGTTGAACGACCGAGTCATCGGCGCGGTTTACGAACGCCCCGACGGGGACGATATCGCGTCGCTCAGAACCCTCGCGTCGGGTGCTGGCGCACGCGCGACGCTCGTCACTACGTCCGGGGACATCGTCGGGGACGACGCCGGAACCCTCCTCACCGACGGCGACCTGACCGTGCTTCGACTGACGAGAGACGGCACGTTGGAGCGCAAGTACGATGTAGTCGAGGGAACGCACCCGAACAACTCGTTCGTCGGCCGCCTCGCCGACATCTTCAAACCGCAGAACGGGTAGGGAGTGCCACACATCGTCCGGGGCTCATCTATTTCGGCTTCCCGTGCGCTTATCTCCGTTCGTCCCCGAGTTATCGTATGAAACGAGGGTGGGAACATGCGGAATAGGGTTCCCGGTCGATGGCGACTCCTCCGAATCCTGTTGGTACTCGGGTTCCTCGCCGGGGGGCGGGGAGTCCTCGGCGGCAAGAAGCCTCTGGACGTGCCGTACGTCCCCGGAACGAACAACACGTTAGTCCTCGTCGCGCTCGTCGGAGCCATCGTCGTCATCGGCGGCGTTCTCGCGTTCCGAGCGGGAATGTTGCCGGGAACGTCGTCCGCATCCGAAACCGAAACGCAACCGCCGGAGGGCGGCTACAACTGCCGATACTGTGGACACAATTTGGAACGCTACCGCAACCGATGTCCGTACTGTGAGACGCGCGACCCGGTCGGCAGTGACGACTGGTAGTTCGGTTTTTCGTTCTGGCGACACGACCTGGCCGAAAAGCTGTTGGGCCGTTGGGATTATGCGCGTCCCTCCCAATACTCTGTCTTCATGGAGAGACGACTGTTTCTCGAACGATTGGGGGGAGTAGTGGCAGGAATCGGCGTCGGCGGGGGGGTGGTCGCCGGCGCACAAACCGACCTGTACCGGAAACCGGTCATCACGTCACCGCGGATTCGGCAGTGGACGCTCGAAGACGAGCGGACGGACAAAACGCCGATTCGGGAAGGCGGAACGTCGCTCGGCAACGCTTACACGAGCACGCTCATCTACAAGGACGGAAAGCTCGCCTCGGGACTCGACAAATACGTCAGCGGGAGTTTCGACGGCATCGTCGGTGCGTTCATGGCGACGCGCGTCACGTTCGACTCCCCGGTTTCGATTTTCGCCCAACCGTTGCTGGTAACCGGAATCGCAAAACAGCGGTTCGAGGAGACCCTGACCAGCCTCGGCTTTTCGGACATCCGCGAGCGCTCCGCGTCGGAGCGCGAGACGACGAACGAACAGGCCATCGCGGAGTACGAAGCCTACTACGACGCGAGCAACTACATCACGCGACCGAACTCGCCGGCCTACGACCTGCCGTCCGTCACGTCGGACGGCCGCGTCAAGACGGTTCTGTATTTCGAGGTGTTGAAACCGGGCGAGACGCTCCTGCTCACCTCGGGAATCCGCCCGACGAACCGGATGCTTCGACAGGTGTTCCATCGCAACCCGGCGGCCTACCGGGCCGAACTCCTCCGGTTGATGCACAGCGTGAAGTAGAAGACGAGCGCTCGGCGGAAAGCCTGAACACCGTGGAGTTCGATGGGCAGGCAATGACCGACCACTCCCGCTCGGAGCGTCGATTTATCCCTTTCTTCCGGCGCTACACGAAGACGTGGATTCACGCGGTTGCGACCGCGGGGTTGACCGCGTTCGGCACGCTCACGTTCGTGAATCGTGGTTTCGCGGTCGTCGCGGTCGCTATCTACGTCCTCCCGCCCGTCGTGCTCTATCTTCGCGGCGCGAATCCGGGTATCGAAGGGGAACGCACGTCCCCGGAGCACAGCGACCGAGGCGCGACCGAGCCTGGAACCGCCGGACGGGACACGGAGACGGGACGGGGAGCGGGAGAAACCCGTGACGAACCCGACGTTTGTGACGGCAAATCCGCGCCGGAATCGGAGTCCGCGGAACAGTTCGACTCCCCGAAAGAAGCCGAACCCCCGGCGTGGACGCGTGCGTCCACGCCGGATGCCGGGACGCTGTTCGACGTCGTCGTTACCGACGACAGCGCGTACGCCGTCGGTGAGAACGGCATCGTCCTCCGTGGCAGAGCCACGGAGGACTGGGAACTCGCGCTCGAAGACGGGCCGGGAGCGAACGCGGCCGACCTCCACGGTATCGATGCGACGGCCGACGGCGCAGGGGTCTGGGTCGCCGGGGATAGCGGCGCACTCGGTCGGTTCGACGCCGAAACGTCCCGCCACACCGACTACTCGGCCCCGTCGGACATCACCGACAACTGGACGGCCATCGCAGTGTCCGGAACGGGGGACGACGAGACGATTCTGCTCGCCAACGGCTCTGGGCAGGTGCTCCGGGGGCGATACCGAAACGGCGAACTCGCGTGGGACTCGCCCGCGAAACCCGGGAGCGGGTCGAGTATCTGTGCAGCGACGTTGGTCGACGGTTCGGTCGGCTACCTCTGTGACACCAACGACGGCGTGTTCGAGACGACGGACGGCGGGGAGCGTTTCGAGCGAATCGGTATCGACGACGTCAACGGGACCCTGACCGACGTGGCCGTCGTCGAGAGGAAGAACGACGGACGTCCCTCCGTGACGGCCGACGACGGCGTCTGCTATCGCTATGCCAGCGGAACGTGGACGCCGAATCGCCTCGGGGACGAGGAACTGCGAGCCATCTCGATGACGGACGGGTTGGCCGTCGTCTGCGGTGAGAACGCCGTCTTCGAACGGCAGGACGGAAACGAGTGGGAGCGAATCGTCACGCCCGCGAGCGGGGAGTTGCGGGGCGTCGCGGTCGGGGCGGACCGTGCAGTCGCGGTCGGTGCGGGGGGAACCGTCGTGGAACGAAATCGGCGATAGTCACGACCGGAGGAACACGAGCGCGGCGAGTCCCGCGACGAACGCTAAGCCCGCGCTCAACAGGAACGTCCGCGACCAGCCCAATCGAATCACGAGCAGGCTGGTCACCACTCCGCCGTAGATACCGCCCCACAATTTCGCCGTGAGCATCACCGCGTAGTTCTCCGAGGAGTACTCCTCGCCGTAGTACTCGCCGACGAGTCCCGGCAGGATGGGAAACGACGGGCTTCTGAAAAACATCGTCACCCCGGCGAGCGCGACGAACCCCCACTGGAACGCCATCCGTCCCACCAGAACCATCGCCGTGAGCGCGACCCCACAGCAAACCAGCGACCCGGCGAGCGAACGCACCCGACCCAGACGGTCGGACGCGGTACCGACGACGATGACGCCGCTTGCCTGTCCCAACGCGACCAGCGACGCCGCCGCCGTCGCCGCCGTCACCGAGAGTCCGAGGTGGGTCGCGTACACGACTATCTTCTCGATGAGCATGAGACCGACGCCGTTGACGACGGCGAAGACGGCGTACAACAGCCAAAACCGCCGCGTTCGAACCATCGTTCGCCACGTGACGTTCGGGCCGTCGGCCGGGGACGAATCCGCGTTTGCCGCCGCATCGTGCCGTTCCGAACCATCCTCCCCCTCTTCCCGATTCTCCCGTCCTTCCGCTCCCCACTCCTCCTCGGGGTCGTGAATGACGAGTCCGGCGACGACGGCCGCGACGCCGGCGGCGACGCCCAACACGAGCAGGGTCGGCGAAAAGGCGGTATCGACCGCGCTCTTGATGACCGGGATGAGCAGAAAACTCGTTCCGCTGAACGCCATGCTCACCGCGCCGGTCGCCATCCCGCGCCGTGAGACGAACCAGCGGGAGGGAGTGTTTATCGAGATGTCGTAGACGATACCCACGCCTGCACCGCCGAGCGCGAACCAGAGGAACAGTGCGGGGAGCGAGGGGACGAAACTGGCTCCGACGAACCCGCCGAACAGCAGGACCCCGGCAACGAAAAACGGGAATCGCGGTCCGTAGCGGTCGCGAACCCATCCGGCGGGGAACGCCGTGAGCGTCTGTGCGACGACCATGACCGAGAATATCGTTCCGAGTTCGGTTCCGGAGGCCGTCGCCTGTGCTCCCAGTGCGCCACGAATCGCTGGCCACGAGAACTGATACGTTCCGGCGGTTCCGACGGCGAGGATTGCGACGACGATGTACCCCCACCGTGCGGAACGGAAGCGATTACCCACCATTCGACAGTAGCCACCGAATACGTCACCGAAGCGGATATACTCGGCGGTGGATGTGTCCCCGATGGGTCCTGTCCCCGACACACCGTCGAATACAGAGCTAAGTCGGTGGAGTCCCAGTAGGTTCCATGAACCTCGAAACCGCTTTCCGAGTGTTCGTGGGCGGCGTCGTTATCGTCGCGCCGACGTTGCTGTTTCTCGCGCTTTGGCGGGGACTGATGGCACTCCGCGATGACGACCTGGTCAACCGAACGATGAACGGTGACTTCGGCCCGATTCCCGAGTCACCGATAACGGCCGCCATGTTCGGGTTCGGCGGTTCACAACCGTCCCGAACGGCCAATTCGACGCACGGAAAACAGGTCCGTTGTGGGCAATGTGGCGCGGTGAACCCCGAATACGCCGACTACTGCGGGAACTGTTTGGACGAACTCGATTGAAAGCGGATGCGGAGGGAAAACGGACGATGTCGAATGGTCGAACTATCACGGTCGAAATCGTATCGTTCCTGTGACTTCGGGCAGCAATTTGTTCCTTCTCTGACTGGGAACAATTACGACCCATCGTCCCGTCCATTGAGGAAATGACCGCACGGTCCTCCATCGGTTTTCGTTCGCTGACCGACGAAATCGACCACGATTGCCCCGTTACCGGAACGCGTGCCGGACTGGTTGTCCGGCACGCTGATTCGGAACGGTCCCGGCGCGTTCCAGATGGGCGGTTCGTCGGTTGACCACTGGTTCGACGGGTTGGCGATGCTCCACGCGTTCACTTTCGGCGACGGCGTCACCTACCGAAATCGATTCCTCCGCAGCGACGCCTACCAGTCCGCCCGAGAGGGGAACTTCGAGAGCGGGTTCGCGACGGGAAACACGACGCTCCGCGACCGTCTGAAGGCGTTCCTGTTCGAGAAACCGTACGACAACGCGAACATCATCGCCGAGCGAATCGGCGACAGCTATCTCGCGCTGACGGAACTGCCGCGCTGGGTCGCCTTCGACCCGGACACGCTCGAAACGCTCGACCACGTCCAGTACGACGGGTCGGAACCGTCCGGGAACCTCGCCTGTGCCCACCTGAAACGCGACCCGGTGACGGACGAACTCGTGAATTTCGAGACGTCGTTCGGCCGGAACTGCCACTATCACGTCCATTCCATACCCTCGGCGACCGAGCGCGACCACATCTGCTCGATTTCAGTGGACGAACCCGCGTACATGCACAGTTTCGCGCTGACGCCGAACTACGTCGTCCTCACCGAGTTCCCGTTCGTGGTGAACCCGCTCGACTTCCTCAAACCGGGTTCACAGGGTCCGTTCATCGAAAATTTCGAGTGGAAGCCGGAACGGGGAACGCGGTTTTTCGTCATCGACCGACGGCGCGGTACCGTCGTCGCCGCACCGCGGACGGAGGCGTTCTTCGGTTTCCACCACGCCAACGCCTACGAGGACGGTGCGAGACATCGTCATCGACCTCGAAACCGTCCCGGACGCGAGCGCCATCGAGGTGCTGTACCTCGACAACCTTCGAAAGGGAGAGTTCGGCGGATTGAGCGGCCGATTGGAACGATTTCGCGTCGATACGGAATCGGAAACCGTCGACCGCGAGCGAATCTACGACGGGACGGCGCTCCCGACGATTTCGCCAAATCGATGGTGTCGGAAGCACCGATACGTCTACGCCCAATCCCCCGACCCGCACATGACGACGTGGCCCGAAGCGGTCGCCAAAATCGACACCCAAACGCGTCGGGCCGTGGAGTTCGCGGACGAGGGCAGTTATCTTGGCGAACCGATTTTCGTCCCCAACCCGGACGGCGAGCGTGCGGACGACGGCGTCGTCCTGACGCTCGCGCTCGACCCCGAGACCGAGCGGTCGTCGCTGGTGGTCGTGGACGGCGAGTCGCTCACCGAACTGGCGCGGGCCGAGGTTCCACACCCGATTCCGTTCGACTTCCACGGCCGATTTTTCCCCGAACTGACCGGCTAACGGTCACTCGGAGCGTTCGGACTGGCCCGACCGTTCCGACCGCCCCGACCGGCCGCGTCGGTCGCGTCGGTCGTTCGCGATTCGGAACCCGCCGGTGTCGTCGCGCCCTGCGATTTCCCGCTGTGGGACGGGAATTTTGATTCCCTCGCGGTCGAACGCCGTCTTCACCGCCTGCGATGATGTCGGTCGTCGCACGCCACTGGCGGCGACTGCTCGGCCGGTCTATCCAGAACCTGAGTTCGAGTAAAATCGACGACTCCGCAAAACGCGTCAGTACGGCATCCGGTTGTGGGACGTTCAGCACCTCGCTGGAGCTTCTCCATCGTCTGTTCCGCGATGTCGATGGCGCGATACGGGTCGGCCCCGTAGTCGATGCCGACCTCGATTTCCAACCTGAGTCGCCCCTTCCGGTCGTAGTTGACGAGCGTGTTCGACCCGACGAGGTCGTTCGGGAGGATGACGTACTTCCCGGAGAACGTCTCGATTCGCGTCGAAAACAGGGTGATGTCGGTGACGATGCCGTCGGTCGTCGTCCCGTCTTCGAGCGGCACCTGAATCCAGTCCCCGATTTCGAACGGCCGCGAGAACATGAGCGTAAATCCGGCGATGAGGGCGCTCAGCGTCTCGTTCGCCGCGAGACCGATGATGATGCCGAGGAACCCCGCGCCGATGAGGAACGCACGAACGTCCACCTGCCAAACGCTCAGCAACAACAGTCGCGGCGAGGAGGTATATCGCGACTTCGGAGAGTCGGGAGAAGACCTCCCCTTGATGTCCCGTGAGTTGGCCGGTTTCCGCGGTGAATCGGTCCACGGCCCGGACGAGCATCCCCGACCCGATGTAGGCCGCCGAGAGGACGCCGACGGTAATGACGATTCGAAGTCCCGCCGACCGCAGCGCCAAATTCGGCGTGTTCGGTCGGGCGCTCGGCCAGAGCGACAAAGCGTACTGTCCGATGAGGAGCGCGACGGCGCCGCTCACGACGAGGAGGACGACGTCCACGACCCGTGGATTGATTCGACGCTTCAACCGCGGCGCTATTCTCCAGAGCATCCATACGGCGAAGACGAGAACTACCAGCAGGAACGTCGATTGGAGGACTCGTCGCTCCCGGAATGCGGAAGCAGTAGGACGAACCGAGACGGATCGATAGACGGCTGTGTCATGGCGAATCTCCGAGCGGTCGGCTCCCGCTCGGCACGAAAACGGACCACAAAATTCGGAGTCAATCGCGCTCTGCTTCAGTGTATCGGGCAAGGCTGTTTCGCGCGACGGTCACTCCGCGCTCGAATTTCCCGGCCGTCTCGGACGTCCACTCCTCGGATCTCCGCAAGTAGTTCGGAATTTCGTCGGCGTCCAGTTTCCCATGAATGTGGATGGTGTCGTCCTCGACCGCGCCGCGTCCGAGGTCGATGAACAGCCGTTGGAGGCCGTTTCGCCACTCCGCGTCCACCAACTGTCGCCAGCACGCCTCGAAGGCGTCCTGTTCGGATTGGGTGGGGCCGCCGCTCTCGCGGGCGATTTCGAGGCAGCACTCCGGGCAGTTGCAGACGGTGACGGGTCTCGTCAGCGCGTGCACGTGGCCGTCGAAGGTGACGACCGGCGCTTGTCGCTCCATCTGCCCGTGGCGTTCACACGTCGCGTCGTCCGGTTCCGTGCCGATGTAAATCGGGCGTCTGTTCTGGGACATGGATTAGAGGAAAAGAAGTATCGACTGACAGGAGTATCAAGCTACTGGCGGCGACCCCCTCCTCACACGAGACTGGATTGGGTACGAAACGTCCGTATTTCGGCACAGAAAGCTCATATAGGGGGCGTAGAAATCGGCATGACTGACATGCCTTTCCAGCGTCCGACTCGGCGGCAGTTCCTCGCCGGTCTCGGCGTCGGCGGAGTCGCCGCCGTCGCCGGATGTGCTTCCTCCCGTTCTCCCCCCGCAACCGCGTCGCTCGACTGGCCATCGGACGAGTGGCCGGTCGTTCATGGAACGGCGACGAACACCGGCTATTCCCGCTCGAAGCACGCACCGAGAACCGACCCGACGATAGCCGAGTGGCAACTGTGGGACCAAGAGGAATGGCAGGTGAACGAGGATACCATTCAGTACGGACTGACGAGCAGTCCGGTCGTCGCGGACGGAACGCTGTTCGTCGCCACGGGACTTCCCGGCGGACACAGCGCCAACGAGGACGGCATCGTCCTCGCCACTCGACGCGACGACGGGGAACGATTCAGTGGCCGGCGAAGCTTCCGAAAGGTGGGTCCGGGACGCCGGCAGTCGCCGACGGACTCGTCTTCGCTGGGTCGAACGACCGCGCGCTGACCGCGTTCGACACCGCATCCGGCGTCGGTCCGGTGGCGAACCACGACGAGCGCACCCGTCGGAACGCCCGCCGTCGCCGGCGACCACGTCTACGTCGGTGACCGCCACGGGTCGGTTCACGCCTTCCGGCGAACGGACGGAAAACTCGATGGCGGTACGGACAACGAACGCTCGAATCACTCGGGTCGTTTTCTCCGACAAAACGTGGCGAATACGCGCGAAACCGGCCGTCACTGACGACACGGTGTACGTTACGACGGGAATCGGACAACACGGTAGACGCGTCGGTGGACCGACGCCAATCTTGCTTGCGCTCTCCCGCGACGACGGCAGCGAGCGCTGGCGGTACGAATATTCCGGGGGTGACTACACGAGCAGACTGCCGCGTGCACCTGTCGTCGCGGATGGACGGTCTTCGTCTCCGACTCCTCGCTTCACGCCTTCGATGCATCGGACGGAACGAAACGGTGGCAGTTCACGTTCGGTACCCAGAGGATGGTGAGCGCGCCAGCAGTCCACGACGGGACCATCTACATCGGCGCGAAAAACGTCTATGCGCTTTCGGCGACGGACGGGACCGAACAGTGGCGCTTCGTGAATCACGCACCGGTATCGGGAATGACGGGCCATCGAGTCCCGATGGAGAGCGCACCGGCCGTCACGGACGACACGGTGTACATCGGCGCTGGTGCGCTCGATGCGTCGTCCGGCGAGAAGTTGTGGGGCGACCTCGGGAATCAAGAGGATAGCGACTACTTCGTCTCGGTCGCCAACGAAAACGCGGCCGTCGAGGGTCCTGCAACCGCCGAGGATGCGGTGTTCATGGGAATGGAGTACGGCAGCATCCTTCGAGTCGACGGAGGGGAACCAATGAACCGTCGCGCGTTCCTCGCGGCGGGTGGGATCGCCCTCGGTGCGGGCTGTTCGGGCTTGTTGGGAATGCGATTCGAAGAAGCAGTCGAGGCCACCAGCGGAGTGTGCCATCGACCCGACCGTGACGCCCGGAGAGGCGGGATGGCCGAGCGAGACCGGCGGGACGAAAAACACGCGCTCGATACCGACAGCGAGCGTTCCGTCGCCGCCGCTGAAACTCGATTGGACGTTCACGACGGGCGGGTACGCGGCCGCCCCCAAACCCGTCGTCGCGAACGGGACCGTCTACGCGACGAACTTCGACGACGAAGTGCACGCCGTGGACGCCGAAGACGGGAAAGCACCGTTGGCGAGCGAACGTGCCGGTGAGGTCCCGGGTGGCGGTCGCCGGAAATCGGCTGTTCGTCGTGAGCGACGAATCGCTTCACGCGCTCGACACGGAAACCGGCAAGAGCGTGTGGACGACCGAATCGGTCGCCAGGCCGAGCGTTCTCATCGGGGGGATACAGGTGGCCGAGGAGACGGTGTTCGTCTTCGGTGGGATGTTCCTGTCCGCGTTCGATGCCGCGACGGGGAAGCAGACGGTGGCGGTTCACGACCGGCCTCGAAACCGAGAGTGTCCCCGCAATCTCCGACGGTGTCGTCTACGTCGGAAGCGACGACACTACGTCTACGCGCTGGACGCGGAGACCGGCCGACGGAGATGGCGCTACAAAACCGACGGCCGTGTTTCCTGTGACATCGCGTTCGCCGCCGGCGTCGTCTACGCCGGGTCGGAAGACGGCCATCTGTACGCTCTCGACGCGAAGACGGGGACGAAGCGCTGGAAGCGCCACGCCGGAAACGTCGAGGTCATCGCCGTGGACGGCGGGCACGTGTACGCCGGATTGGACTCCCGGTAGCAACGCCGCCGACCCTCCACGCGTTTACCGCGGCGTCGGGGACGGCGTGCTGGTCGTCGGACGCGATACGAGGCGGGACGCATCTCGGCGCCATCGCCGCGAGTTCCGACAGCCTCTATGTTTCGACCGGATTTTCGGCAGCGGGGTGGATACCCTCGGCGCCTGGACCCGCAGACGGGAGAACGTGTGTGGCGGGACGACGAAGTCGGGAATCGAATTCGAGAGCGGCCTCGCCGTCGCCGGCGGATGCGGTGTACTTCGGTGCACGGGACGGCGACAACGAGTTGGCTGTCGCCCGGTTCGTGCCGAAGCGTTAATCCTCGGTTCGGTCGCGCAGTTCCGTCCGGCGAATCTTTCCGGTCACGGTTTTCGGCAGTTCGTCCACGAACTCGACTTCCCGGGGATACTCGTGGGCCGAGAGTTCCTCCTTGACGTGATTTTGAATGTCCTCGACGAGTTCGTCGGACGGTTCCGCGCTCGCGCTCGGGACGACGTAGGCTTTGACGATGTTGCCGCGTTCGCGGTGGGGTTTGGGCACCACGGCGGCCTCCGCGACGGCGGGATGTTCGCCGAGCGAACTCTCGACCTCGAAGGGACCGATGCGATACCCCGCGCTCAGGATGACGTCGTCGGCACGTCCTTCGAACCAGAAGTAGCCGTCCTCGTCCAAGTGCCCCAAATCGCCGGAAAGATACCAGTCGTTCACGAAGCAGTCCGCAGTTTTCTCCGGCTTGTTCCAGTACTCGGCGAAGAAACAGGGATAGTTCCCGCGTTCGGCGATTTCTCCCGTCTCGCCCGGTTCGAGCGGTTCGCCGGTCTCCGGGTCCACGACGGCGGCCTCGATGCCCGGGAGCGGTTTCCCCATGCTCCCCGGTCGAACCTCCATCGTCGGGTAGTTGTTGATTATCATGTTGCCCGTCTCGGTCTGGCCGTACGTGTCGTGGATGGTGACGCCGAGCGTCTCCTCGCCCCACGCGACCACGCCCGCCGACAGCGGTTCGCCGATGGAGAGCGCGTGGCGGAGGTCGAGGCTCACGTCGTCCAGTACGGACTCGTTCTCGCGGAGCATCCGGTAGGCCGTCGGGACGCTGAACAGCACCGAGATGGGGAACTCGTCCAGCAGGTCCGCCCACGTCTCAGAGTCGAACTCCCCTTCGTAGGTGAACTGGGTCGCCCCCCAGAACCACGCGCCGAGCGTGTTGATGGGGCCGGTCAGCCACCCCAAATCGCCGGTGGACCAGTAACAGTCGCCGGGTTGCAGGTCCACGGCGAACTCGCTGGGTCGCGGCGACGCCGGCGACCCAGCGGTGTTTGTGGAGGACGCCCTTCGCCAGTCCCGTTGTCCCGCTCGTGTAGTAGAGCAGGGCGTTGTCCTCGCCTCCCGTCTCGGCCGTCTCGAACTCCTTGCTCGCCTCTTCCATCGCCGAGTGATAGTCGATGTCGCCCTGACGCGTCCCGGTTCGTTGCTCGCCGATGACGATGACGCGTTCGACGGACGGCACATCCTCCAACGCTTTGTCCATCGTGTCGCGGTTGTCCGGCGTGGTGATGACGACCTTCGCATCGCAGTCGTCCAGTCGATAGGCGATGCCGTCCGGGCCGAATCGCTCGTTGATGCCGCCCCAGACGCCGCCCGCCTTGAGCGTCCCGATGAGCGCGATGTAATGGTCCGGAATCCGCGGCAGATAGGAGAACACGCGGTCCCCCGAATCGATGTGCTCGGAGAGAACGTTCGCGAAGCGATTCGATTGTTCCGCGAGTTGCCAGAAAGTGAGCGTCTCGCGCTCGCCGCTCTTGCCCGCGTAGTAGAGTGCGACCTTTCCACGGTCGTTCGCGTGGCGGTCACAAACCTCGTGCGCGATGTTCAACCGTTCGGGTGCGTTCCAGTCGGCCTCCGCATAGATGTCGTCCCACTCGAATGATTCCCGTTCGCTGTCATAATCGTGCAGATTGTGACCAGTCATCATGACATACGTCGTAGACTGCACGTATAATCATTATTCATGCTATGGGTCACATCTCGGTCGGGTTCCTTTCGATTACCGCCGTTCCGAAGATTGAGTGCTGAAACCTACCCCCTCTAAAAGAGGGTGAAAGCGAAACCAGAGAAAGAATACCGACACTGATAGTAATCAGCATGAATGAACCGCTCAGAGTCGCCGCCCCCGTCATCGGAGCCACCACCCGATCAAGAAAAGACGGAACCGACGAAACCTCCTCGCTCGTCATCGACACCGCGGACTCTGTCTCTCGACTCTTTTCTGTGCTCGCGGACGAAGAATCGCGACTCATTATCTACGCCCTGTTTCAGGACGAGAAGACGACAATTCCGCTTTCACAGCTCGTCTCGAACGGTCGCAACGACGGTAGAGGGCGATACGACACAGGTGCGAAAGCGCATGGTTCGAACGCATCTCCCGAGCCTCGGATTCCTCGGAATCGTCGATTACGACCTCGGGGGCGACCCCCGTGTGTGGCTCTCGGAGAACGTTGACATCGTGAACAAACAACTGCTCCACGACATCGTCGAACGAGTCGAGCGGTACGAACGTGTATAAATGGATTGCGTCGGGAGCCCAATAGTAGATAGTCGTCGCGTGAGAATTCGGTGACGGAGAGTAACAGATTCAAGGAGTGTTTGAATGAGTACAATTGTTGAATTCACCCTACCGACGGACGAGTTCGTCCTCGCCGAGACGTTTCGTGCGGTTCCATCCGCCTCGTTCGAGATTATCCGACTCGTCGCACACGATTCGGACCGCGCGTTCCCGTATCTCTGGGTAGCCCACGACGACGCCGAGGCGGTCGATACGGCACTCACCATCGACCCGACGACGGAAAACGTGACGCTGATTTCGACGTTCGATGGGACGAGCCTGTATCGGATGGATTGGATAGACGCCATCGAAGTCATGATTCAAATCCTCGTGGAGGAAGATGGTGCCATCCTCAACGCCAACGGAACGAACGAGCGTTGGAAGATGCGGGCGCTGTTCCCGGACAGGGACGCGTTTTCACGCACCCACGACCACTGTGAGAAACGGGAGCTCACGATGAACATCGACCGCATCTACCCGCTCACCGATTTCCCACACGGCCAGTTCGGCCTGACGAAGGAACAGTACGCGGTGTTGGCCCTCGCCACGAAACGCGGCTATTTTTCAGTTCCACGAACCAGTTCGATGGCCGACCTCGCCGAGGAACTCGGCATCAGCCAACAGGCAGTGTCGGAACGACTGCGACGCGCCCACGATACGTTGGTTCGCGGCGCGCTCGCGGTCGGTCCCGAAGTATCGACCGAGCCGGGAATCGGCCGATAACGGGACGTTACGGCGATATCGAACTGCCGATGAGTTGGTCGTGCGCGCGACGGATACGTTCGGACACCGCTTGATGTGACACGCCGATTCTGTCGGCCAGTTCGCCGACCGTGATTCCGCGTGGGATGTCGTAGTAGCCGTGTTCGAACGCCAATTGCAGGACTTCCAACTGCTCTTCGCTGAAATCTATCCGTTCCCCGGAAACGCCGTCCAGTTGTTGAAGCCGTCGAATCTCCATCGAAATCCCACGGTCGGTACACCGATGATACAACCTCGACGCCGCCTCCCTGGAGGTCGTTCGGAGTCGAAACGTCCAGTGTCGCTTCGTTCCGGAAACGTGACTGATGACGACTTCCTCTTCGAGCATCGTTTCGAAGATGGACCGCGGAGTCGATGCCCAGCCGACGGTAAAGAGCGTCGAGTTCGCGTCCGAGGCGACCGTTTTCACCGATTCGAGCGTCGGGTCGGTGCGGAAGCGATTCGATGACCGCCCGGTCACTTTTCGCACGGAGGAGGGGCGGACCGGTTTCGGGTCGGTAGGTAATCGTCGGTAACAGTTCGAACCGAGCCTCCGGGACCGACACGAACGTCTCTTTGAGGGCGAAATCCGCGACGGGAATCGCCGCTTCGACGAGCGTGTTCATGTATAGTAACGCCAAGCCATCCCCCAGTGACTTCTACTCGTATATACAAGCCACTTAAATACCCACTCGTGGCGTGCTCCTCGCATCTGACTGGTCCGATTTCGAGCAATAACTCTATTACTTGTCCTTCCCGTGCGTATCCTAACCATGTCTGAACCGTTTCGTTCGGACGATAGCTCCCCGGCGAACTCCTCGCTCGTCGAAGACGGAGACGGGTGAGGAAGCCGCTTTTTTCAAGCATATCGTCCGAGACGCGCTCGACGCGGTCGTGACCGTTTCGGGTGATGGAACCATCGTGTTTGCGAACGAGACTGCCAGCCAGATGTTCGACTACGGAGTAAACGAACTGCTCGACGAGTCGATACGGATGCTGTTTCCGGAACGCTATCGAGACGACTATCTCGCGGAGTTCCGCGAACAGGTCCAAGACGTCGACTCGTCCGCCGAACACACGGGCTTGGAACGAATCGGCGTGCGCCGAAACGGCGAGGAGTTTCTCCTCTCGTTTTCCTTCCGCGAACACCAGTATCACGACCGGACGCTGTTTACCGCGACCCTCCGCGATATTTCCGACTGGAAGCGCCAGCAGAGCGAACTCGAAACGGCGAACCGAGAAGTATCGAACGCTGGTCGAGGCCGCGCCCGATGCCATCTTTCTCGCCGACGTCGAAACGGGCGTGATTCTGGAGGCGAATCGAGCGGCGGCCGAACTCCTCGACCGTCCCATCGAGGAAATCGAAGGAATGCACCAATCGGACCTCCACCCCGAAGGGGAACTGGACCGCTATCAGGACATGTTCGAACAACAACATGATCTCGACGAACCCGTGACGGACGACCACAACCTGTCCGTGGTCCGATTCGAACGGAAATCGCATCCCCGTCGCCATCAACTCGAACAGCACCGAACTGAACGGCCGCCGGATTGCACAGGGGATATTCCACGACATCAGCGACAGAAAACGACGCGAGGAAGCGCTCAACTCGCTTCACGAGACGACACACGAGATGCTCGAAACGTCGTCACCCAAGCGCATCTGTCGGCATGCAGTGGAAACGGCCGTCGATGTGCTCGACTTGCCCGCGACCGGAATCTACCTCCATTCGGAAGCCGAGAACGTGCTCGAACCGGCGGTGTTGACCGATACGGTCGAAGAACTGTTGAGCGACGGGATTCCGACGTACTCGCTCGATGACGACCTCGTCGGAGACGTCTTCGAGACGGGCGAACCACGCGTTATTTCCGACTTCCGAACGACGCCCAGCGTGGCACATCGGGAGACGCCGATGCGAAGCACCATCGTCGCACCGCTGGGCGAACACGGAGTGTTCATCACGGCGTCCCCGTCGCCGCGCGATTTCGACCGAATCGACTTCGACCTGATGCGCGTGCTGGCGACGAACACCGAGGCGGCACTCACGCGTGCGGAGCGCGAACGCGACGTCGCCCGCCAGCGCGACGAGTTGACGACGCTGAACCGAATCAACGCCATCGTTCGGGATATCAACCAAGCGCTCGTGGCCGCACCGTCACGCGAGGAAATCGAACGGACCGTCTGTGAACGATTGGCCGATTCGAACGCCTATCGCGGTGCGTTCATCGGAACGCTGTCGTCGGCGGAGGAGGGAATCCACGTCCGAACGGCCGCCGGAATCGACGACGAGTATCTCGACGAGGTCGCAACGGAGGGCACCGAAACGGAGGAGGGACCTGCCGGAACCGCGCTTCGGACGGGGGAGCTCCAAATCATGGAGGACGTGAGGGCCAGTTCGTCGTTCCCGTCGTCCATCAGGGAGGCGGCCATCGCCCGTGGCTACCATTCGGCCGCGTGCATCCCGATAGGGTACGGGGAAACCACCTACGGGGTGTTGGTCGTCTACGCCACCGAGCCGACGGTCGTCGGCGAGCGCGAACGTGACGTGTTTAGCGAGTTGGGCGAAACCATCGGGCACGCCATCAACGCCGTCGAGAGCAAGAAGCTCCTCTACTCCGACCGCGTTCTCGAACTCGAATTCTCGCTCACGAACACGGGGTCGTTTTTCGTCACGACATCCGCCGAGTTGGAGTGCTCGTTCATCCTCGATGGCGTGGTTCCATCGACCGACGGCACGTATATCTTCTACGTCACCGCGAGCGACGTCCCGCCGGAGCGGATTCTCGAACGAGCGGCGGAGTCCCCGGCAGTCGAACGCGCTCGTATCATCCAGGAGACGAGCGAGGAAGCCCTACTGGAGGTGGCTTTCGACGGTACGGCGACGACCGCCCAGGCGCTCATCGAACGCGGTGCCTACGTTCAAGAGCGGGGCGATAACGAACGGGAAGGGGAGCATCGTCGTCGAAGTCCCGGCGAACACCCGCGTCCGACCGCTCTTGGATGCGGTCGAGTCGGTGTACTCGGAGGGGAAACTGCTCTCCAAACAGTCCCGTGACCGGCCGTTCCACTCGACCTCCGGGTTCTATCACGAACTCGGCGAGACGCTCACCGAGCGACAGGCCGAAATCCTCCGAGCGGCGTATCTCGCCGGGTATTTCGACTATCCACGTGCGAGTTCCGGGAAGGAAATGGCCGAGACGCTGGACATCTCCTCGCCGACGTTCCACCAGCATCTCCAAGCGGCCGAGCGAAAGTTCCTCACGCTGTTGTTTTCGGGACGTTCGGGGATCGCCTGAGTTCGATACCTCTGTATTGAGGCAAAGGACTGGTGGCGTCAGAACAGTTCATAGGAAACGATGAGCGACTCGGAGCAACCAAACGACACACATCTAGACACGAGTCGAAGCCATCCGGAGGAGGAGCGCGATAGTTCGCTCCCTCCCGGAACCGTAGAGCGAATTCTCTCCGACCGGCAACGCCGTACACTCTGTGGATATCTCGCAAACAACGCTATCGCTACGATGGACGAACTTATCGACCTGCTCGCGGGGGAGGATTGTAGCGACGAAACGGCGCTGATTCGACTCCATCACGTCCACCTCCCGATGTTGGAAGACTACGGAATCCTGACGTACGAAGCGCGGAGCGAAACCGTCCGATACTGGGGGCACGAATCGGTCGAAAAACGTATCGACCTCTGTCGCGCCGTCTCTTCGGCGTCGGACGAGGAGAAGACCCGTCCGACGACCCGAACGTAAGTGAACGGTACGACCGCTCGAACCGCTGGCGCCTTTTCGAAACGCTCGATAGCGGAGTACCCACTCGACCACGATGGCCCTCCTCAACGAAATCACCACAAGCGTACGACACGTTTCGAGCGGAAAGGAGGGATTTCACGGCTCTGTTCATGCCGAAGTTACCATATCAATTCGAATAACGACATACGTGCGAATGGCGTGCCCTCTTTGGGGTGGATTGAAATGTCAATGGACGCGGTCGTATACCAAGGACCGCACGACGTAGAAGTCGAAGAAGTAGACGAACCTGAACTCGAACACCCGAACGATGTCGTCATCGACATCACGACGACCGCCATCTGCGGGTCGGACCTCCACATGTACGAGGGGCGGACCGACGCCGACCCGGGAATCGTCTTCGGCCACGAGAACATGGGTATCGTGGAGGAAGTCGGTGACGGAGTGACGACGCTCGAAGAGGGGGACCGCGTCGTCCTCCCGTTCAACGTCGCCTGTGGCGTCTGTAAGAACTGTGAAAACGGCTATACGGGGTTCTGTCTGAACGTGAATCCCGGCTTCGCCGGCGGCGCGTACGGATACGTCGCGATGGGGCCGTACAAGGGCGGACAGGCCGAAAAGCTCCGCGTGCCGTTCGCGGACTTCAACGCCCTCAAACTCCCCGAAGGAACCGAACACGAGGATTCGTTCATCCTGCTCGCGGACATCTTCCCGACGGGATGGCACGGGACGGAACTGGCGAACCTCCAACCCGGCGAATCCGTCGCCATCTTCGGTGCGGGGCCGGTCGGACTGATGGCCGCCTACAGCGCGAAAATCAAGGGCGCGGCGGAAATCTACGTGGTCGATAGGGTCGACAGTCGCCTCCAACTCGCGGAGGACCACTGCGATGCGACGCCCATCAACTTCGAGGAGTCGGACCCGGTCGAACAGATAAAGAACATCCACGGCGGCGGCGTGGACAAGGGCGTGGATGCGGTTGGGTACCAAGCGGTTGACCCCGACACCGACGTCGGCGACGACGCCTACGACGCGGCACGGGAGAACCCGGCCGTGGTGCTCAACCAACTGATTCAGGTCGTCCGGGCCGACGGGACAACTCGGCGTTCCCGGCCTGTACGTCCCCTCGGACCCCGGAGCACCGGACGAGATGGCCGCACAGGGCCGTCTCGGAATCGACTTCGGGAAGTTCTTCGAGAAGGGACTCAAGGTCGGCACCGGACAATGCAACGTCAAGGAGTACAACCGCCAACTCCGCGACCTGATAATTCAGGGACGCGCCGACCCGAGTTTCGTGGTCTCACACCGCGTCGAACTCGACGAGGCACCCGAGATGTACGAGCGATTCGACAGCCGTGAGGAAGGCGTGACGAAAGTGTTGCTCGAACCCTGAATGAACAGCGATTCACACAGTTTTTTTCGATACTGCCGATACCGGTGGAGTCCGACGTGACGAACGCCGGATATGCGAAACGGTAATGAACTCCTTGCCTATTATGAGTGCTAGTTAATATCCGTCGCACCCCTCCGTACACATGGTGGACAGTACATGCAAATGCGAGGACGACGAGACGTGGGTCGAGACGAGAAAGAGCGACAGCTTCAACAGCTTGTTCGGCTTGAGAGCCAGATAAACCAACAACGCCGAAAAATCGCCGAGATGGAGCACGTTCGGGACGAGATGCTCCGTGCGGAAACCGGTTCAGTTGCCTACGAAGGGACCTGCGCGGAGTGCGGTATCGGCGTCATCGTTCGGAAGAACGACTCGCTCCACTGTACCTCGTGTGCTTTCCGGTGCTATCTGTAGGCTACTCCGCGTCCTCGACTTTTTCGTGCGTATCGCTCCAGTTCACCCGCGAGTTTCCGTGCCTCGTCGGGCGAGAGCGACACCGTCTCGGCGTGGGCAGGAAGTTCGCCGAGCGAGGTGTTGTCCAGTTCGAGTTGGAGCAATACCTCGTCCGGATTTTTTCGTGGCGTTTTCACGTTCAGCACGGCCATCGCTTCGTCCGTCCAGCCGTGGCCCTCCGCGACGGCGTCGAGCAGGTCGAACGTGGTGTAGGCGTTCACCGAGAGGACGCGGTCGGCCATCTCAGTCGTCACCGGAGACCGATGGGCTGTTCGGGGCCGGACTGGCGTCCATGTCGTCGTCCTCGGCGTACGGGTACCACGTCTTCTTCGTGTTGTGCATGTACGGGTCCTCGTAGCCCGTCTCCTCGGGGCTGGCGAGGGTTTCGAGTTCCTCGGCGTGGAGGGAGTTCACGAACTCGCGGAACGTCTGGCCGTCCTCGCGTCGGGCAGAGAAGCCGTCCACGAGGTTCCGAATCGCGCCGGGCACCTCGTCCACGGCGATACGCTCCTGAATCCACGTCGCGAAGCTCGGGTCCTTGCCAAGGCCGCCACCGACGCCGATGTCGAGGGCTTCGACGGTTTCGCCGTCCTTTCGCGTCTTCATGCCGCGCAGGCTGATGTCCGCGATTTGGGGCTGTGCGCAGGATGCGGTACAGCCCGAGAGGTGGATGTGGAAGTTCGCCACGTCCTCGGGCAGTTCGACGTTTTGCTTGAGCCAGCGCGAGAAACGCACTTGGCGGTTCTTCGTCTCCACGATGGAGAGCGAACAGAACTCGGTTCCGGTGCAGGCGATGGACCCGCGCTGGAACGGGTGCGGGTCGGGGCTATAGCGTTCAAGGACGGGTTCAGCTAATAGAGAATCGAGGTTCTCCTCGGGCACGTCCATCAGGATGATGTTCTGGCGCTGGGAGAGTCGCGTCTCGCCGGAACCGTACTGCTCGGCGAGGTCGGCCAGTTCAATCATCTCCTCGGCACCGACGCGGCCGACGAGGACGTTCAGACCGACGTAGTAGTTACCGTCGGGTTGCTCGTGGACACCGACGTGGTCGGCGTGGCCGTGGTCGTCCGGAACGCCCGCGTTGTACGAGTACTCCTCGCGGAGGTCCTCGCCCGCCGTCTTCAGGTAGAAGTCCACGTACTCCTCTTGGAGCGTCTCGCGGACCTTCTCCGGTCCCCATTCGTCCACGAGGAACTTGATACGGGCGCGGCGGCGGTTGTCGCGGTTGCCGTAGTCGCGGAACAGTCCCGAGAGGCCGCCGAGAACTGGGACGACTTCGTCGGGTTCGGCGAACACGTCGATGTCGCGGGCGAAGCGCGCTTCCCTGCCCGCCAGTCCGCCGCCGACGCGGATGTTGAACCCGCGGACGGTCTCGCCGTCGATTTCCTTCTCGGCCGGTTCGATACCCACGTCGTTGATGTCGCCTTGGCCACAGCCCTCCCTGCACCCCGTCACCGACACCTTCCACTTCCGGGGGAGGTTCTCGTACTCGGGGTTGCCCTTGAAGTTCTCGTTGAGGTCCTCGATGACGGGAACGGCGTCCACGAACTCGCGTTCGTCCTTCCCGGCGACCGGACAGCCGACGATGTTCCGCCACGAATCACCGCAGGCTTGCTGGGTGGAGAGACCCGCTTCTTCCAAGCGGTCCCAGATTTCCGGAACGTCCTCGATATTTATCCAGTGAAGCTGAACCGCCTGTCGCGTCGTCACGTCGGCGTAGCCGTTGCCGAACTCCGGGTTTTCGGCCGGGCCGGTGGCGAAGTCGCGGGCGATTTCCCCGATGACTCGAAGCTGACCGGGGTCGAGAAAGCCGCTCGGCGGGCCGATACGCATCATGAAGTAGCTCTCCTGCCCGTCGCGCTGGTGGTACAATCCCCACCATTTGAACCGCTCGAACCACTCGTCGTGTTCGTCCTCCGGAATGGCTTCCCAGCCCTCCTCGGCGAATCGACGCATATGGTCCTTGATCTCTTCCCCATAGATATCGTCCTTCCATTTCTCCACGTCGGTCGGCATGGGAACCCCTACAGAGCACACTCCTAAACAATCAATCTCCGCGTCAAGGCCCGCCGGGGGTCGGGGGAACCGGCAATTTTCGCAAGAAGTAGTAACGGGGGCGCTCGGTCATTCGCGAACGCGGGAGTTCGACGGACGCTGGACCGCTTCGTGGTCGATGGTCCGAAATTCGTCGCCGTCGGCGCGTCCGATTCGAAGCCACCCCGTCGTGTTTCGCGCCCCACAGCCGATGCATTGGCCGCCTGCACGGGCTTCCACCCACGGGCCGTCCACGCCGATGTCGGTGAACACTTCGACGAGGAACAGTGCGGTTTCACAGTCGCAAACGTCGTGGTCCGCGAGAGGCCAGATATCGCTCACGCCGACGGTTCGGGAGTTGTTCACGTTGACCCACGCACCCTCGTCCAGCGTGCGAACCGCAGTTACCATGCCCTAGCTCCGCGTTTCCACACCCTCAATACATCGGCGGATGCAATCCCCGCCGAATCGCCTGACGCGTTGGAAACCGCGGAACGCACGATAGCCGCAGAACGAACCCGCGTTCGGAACGAACCGTCGAAATTCGGGAGTCGAAGATACCAGCCGTTCTTACCGCTAGATGGGAGCAGTGGCCGGAATTACGGGTAGAGACGTGATTTAGGGGATACACGACATAGCGGGTTGTGATGACCATCCCCGATTTCGCCACACATCGACCCACGGCCGGGTCGGCTGTTGAACCGAGAAACGAACGCATCCGGACGCGGGGTGACGGACGGTGAGTGAAAAGCCCGTCACCGAGAAGGAAGTGAGCGAACCGCGCGACGACGACCACCTACAGAACGTTCCCGACGGTGCGGGATGCACGGAAATCTGGGAGCATCTCTCCGATGGCCGGGATGAGGACGACGACAAACGAGAAGAATGACCGAGGACACGGCGCTCGTACTGGTCGGTCACGGTTCACACCGGAACGCCGGGTCGGCGAGACCTGTCTACGACCACGCCGACGAGATACGCGCCCGTGACATCTTCGCGGAGGTTCGGGAAGCCTTCTGGAAGGAGGCCCCGTCGCTCCGCGAAGTCCTCAGGACGGTCGAATCGAACGACGTGGTCGTCGTCCCGCTGTTCACCAGCGAGGGGTATTTCACCGAGCAGGTGCTCCCCCGCGAACTCAGATTGACCGACGAATGGGACCTCGACGTGGACAAGACGGTCCACTACACGAATCCGATGGGAACCCACGAGTCGATGGCCGACGTCATCGTCGAGCGCGCCGAGCACGTGACCGGCGACCCGTCCGTCGGGGACGGCGTCGGATTGGCCGTCGTCGGCCACGGAACGGACCGAAACCCACGGAGTGCGAGGGCGACCCGCGACCACGCCGAGAACCTTCGGGAGCGCGAACGCTTCGCGGAAGTGCGAGCGCTGTTCATGGACCAAGCGCCGTACATAGACGACGTGACCGAGCAGTTCGAGAGCGACGAACTCGTCGTCGTCCCGCTGTTTATCGCGGACGGCTACCACACTCAAGAGGACATCCCGGAGGACATCGGCCTGACCGACGACGCCGAAAATGGGTATCCCGTCCCCGCCGACGTCGATGGCAAGCGGGTCTGGTACTCGGGTGCCGTCGGGACCGAACCGCTCGTCGCGGACGTCGTCATCGAGCGAGCACGAGCGGCGCTCGATGGCGGGGACACGCCGGTCGAAACCATCGAACGGGACGCCGACGCCGAGCGAAGCGAGGCCGAGGCGGCCCGGGATGCCTTTGTGACCTGGCTCGAGAGCGGCGAGGATGAACCCGACCGCAACGCGACCCGGACGTGGGGGCAACTCGCCATCACGGCCGCCAAAACTGACGACGGCGACCGGCGCTACGAACTTCGGCACGTCGAGGACCGCGGCAGGGAGTCGGACGAACTCGATTCCCACGCCGACCCGGCGGAAACGCGGGATGCGGCGCGGTTTACGGACGATGGAGAGTACCGTCCGCTGGCGACGGCGGCGACGCTCCCCACTGGGTGGGTGCTTTCGGACCTCGGCGCTGGCGACCTCTTACAGGCTGTCGAGTTCGTCTACCCGGCGACGATTTCGAACTGGTATCGGGAGCGGAACGGCGAACTCGACGTGACCCACTTTCGGGAGACGGCCGAGCGCCAAACCGGCGTGTACGCCGACGTGGACGACATCGGACGGGAAGCACTCGACTACGCCGTCGAAGCCTGCTGTGTCGATTCGCAGTGCCGTGCGCGGCGCGAATGGGACGCGGATGACGACGACGAAATCGACGTTCCGCGCGGGAACGGCGAGTTCCCCTGCCGGGAGCCGTGTTCGATGTTCGTCGCACAGGTGCGGGAGTTCCGGAAGATGGAGGAAAGAAGAGACGAGGCGAGCGAAACGAGCGTAACGGACGACACGAACGCCGACGACGGCTACCGAGCGCGGTACCGAAGCGCGAAACGCGGAGGACGAACGTGAGCATGCACACTGGAACGGTTTATTTGGTCGGTGCAGGGCCGGGCGACCCGGAACTGCTGACGGTAAAGGCACGAAAACTACTCGACAGCGCGGACGTCGTCTGTCACGACAACTTGGCGGACGACCGAATCGTGGAGTCGTGTCCGGATTCGGCCGAGCGGATTTACGTCGGCAAACGGCCCGGCCCGGACGGCGAGCGAACCACACAGGAGGAGATAAACTGCCTGCTCGTTCGACTGGCCCGCGAGGGCAAGGACGTGGTTCGACTCAAGGGCGGCGACCCGACGGTCTTCGGCCGCGGTGGCGAGGAAGCCGAATACCTCGCTGGTGCCGGAATCGACTTCGATATCGTTCCGGGAATTTCGAGCGCGGTCGCCGCGCCCGCCGTCGCCGGAATACCCGTCACGCACCGCGACCACGCCTCCTCCGTGACGTTCGTCACCGGCCACGAGGACCCGACGAAAGCCGAGAGCGCCCTCGACTGGGACGGGTTAGCGGCGACGGTTCGAGCGGGCGGGACGCTGGTGATTCTGATGGGCGTCCGTCGCCTGCCGGACAACGTGACCGCCCTGCGAAACGCCGGACTCCCGGCCGACACGCCCACGGCGATGGTCGAAAAGGCGACCCGCGACGAGGAGTTCACCGTCACGGGGACGCTCGACACCATCGTGGAGCGACGCGACGAGGTGGGAATCGAACCACCGGCAGTCACCGTCGTCGGCGACGTCGTCTCCGTCCGCGACCGCGTGGCCGAGTTCCTCGAAGGCGCACCCTCGGTCGGCGTCCCGTCGTTCGCGGACGCCGTCGTCTCGGAGCGAGGTGTCGAATAGTGTCCCGTGAGTTCCGTGATTTCGTCGGCCACGTCGGTTCCGGTCCGAAATCCGCCGACGACATGAGCTACGAGGAGGCGAAGTTCTCCTTCGGCGAAATCCTCGTCGGTGACGTTTCCCCCGTCGCCCTCGGCGGCTTTTGGGTCGCCAATCGGTGGAAGCGAAACACCTCCGAGGAACTGGCCGGGTTCGTGGACGCCATGCGCGAATCGTCCGTCGAAGTCGCGGAACCCGACTGCGACCCCGTGGACTGCGGCGCGAACTACGACGGCAAATCCCGAACCGCGCTCCTCGGCGTCGCATCCGGATTGGTCGCGGCGGCCGCCGGAACGCCCGTCGTCGTCCACAGCGGCGACCGCGTGCCGATGAGCGAAGGCTGTGCCTACCGCCACGTGCTCTCGGAACTCGGCGTGGAAACCGACCTCGGTCCGCAGAAGAGCGCCGCGATGACGGACGAGGTCGGCTTCGGCTTCTACGACCAAGCCCGGTTCAACCCCGCCGTCGCCGCGCTCGAAGACGACCGCCGCGCGCTCGGCGTGCGGACGTTCGTCAACACCGTCGAAACCCTCGCCAACCCCGCTGACGCCTCCTTCCACCTCGGAAGTTTCTTCCACACGACCTTCGGCGAGCGAATCGTCAACACGCTCTCGGAGAGTCGCACCCAGGACGTGGACCGCGTCCTGATGTTCCAAGGATTGGAGGGTTACGACGACGTTCGGCCGGGACGCACGACGTACGTCGAGTGGGACGGCGCGGAAATCGAGACCGACCGCCACGCGATGGCGTTCGACGGGGACGCACTCGACGTCGAGGACGTGGCAATCGATTCCGCCCGAATCACGAAAGCGGTCCTCTCCGGCGAAGACGACGGCGACCTCGCGGACGCCGTCGCGTTCAACGCGGGGATTCGGCTGTACGCCCGCGACGACGTGCGTTCCATCGACGACGGCGTGGAGCGAGCGCGGGACGCGCTCGCGGACGGGTCGGCGAAAGACCGACTCGTCGCCCTCCAGCAGTTCGACGCCTAACTATCCCTCAAAACCCGTTCCACGACCGTATCCGATTCACGCCGTGCGCTTTTCTCGTCCTCGGCGTTCCACACGGCGTCCGATTCCACGACCGCACGAACGGCGCTCCGCCGTTCGTGCGGGGGAATTTCCCGCTGTTTCAGTTCCTCACGCAGTTCGCTCGTGACCGCCGCGACGGTTTCCGCGCCCCCCAGTTCCGGTTCGATTCGTTTTCTCAATTCTCGGCTCAGCGTCGGACTCCGCCCGCTGGTCCCGACGGCGACGACCACGTCGCCGTCGCGGGCCGTCGCGGGAACGACGACGCTTCCCGACTTCCGTTCGCCGCTCCGGTCCGCGCGATTGACCAGTATTCCGCGCTCGCTCGCCGCCCGCTCGATGGCCGCGTTGCACTCGTCGTCGCTGGTCGCGGCGACGACGAGTGCTGGCTTCGTCCTGTCGAGCCACGAACCCACGTCCTCGGGAGAGACGTGTGCCCGAACGAGAGAGACGCTCGCGCCTCGTTCGTCCGATTGTCGATGGTCGTCCGCTTCCCCGAATTCGTCGACGAACTCCGTTCCGACCACGACCACCGTCGCTTCGCGCGCGAAGCGACGGGCCTTCCGGTAGCCGACGGACCCACCGCCGAAGACGAGCACGCGCTCCTCGCGAAAATCGTGAAACAGCGGAATCATGCGCGGAGCGTGAACTCGACGGCCTCGTGTTCGCCGGCGTAGTACGCTCGGCAGAAATCGTCTTCCGTGTCGTAATCCCCTTTCGGCACGATTCTGGCGGGCACCGAAACCGTCAGGGGCGACTCGTCGAACGGATACGGGTCGAGTCGGAATTCGCCGTCGCCGACCGGTTTCACGGTTATGGATACTTCCTCGCCGGGTGCCGTCGGCACGTCCTCGATGGTCGTTTCACTGGGGGATTCGGTCGTTCCGAAGGTGAGCGAGAGGACGTCCCACGCCTGCAGGAGTTCGTAGTTACACCACAGTCGGCTTTCCGTTCCCTCGGGTGCTTCACCCCGCTCGTGGAGTGCGGTGAGCACTGTCATATCCTCGTCGGAGAGTTGCTCGTCGTCCTCGCTGGACTCCACCAACTCCCCCGCCAGTTTCGTCTGGCGTTTCTCCTCCCTCGCCACGAACACCTCGAACGGGGATTGCGTGTCGGGCCACGACGCGGAAAGCCCGTATCGCCGGCGGCGGAGTCCCGACCCGTGCATCGACGCCAGCAATCCTGCGTAGCGGTTCAGTTCGGCGACGGAACTGATGCCGTTTTCGTAGAACTCGATCCACGCGTCGGCGGGGACGCTCACGAAGTTCACGAGGGTGCCGTCCTCCTCCAGATGCGGTTTTCGGTCGTACTCCCACCAGCCGTCGTCGTGGGTGGTCGCCACGAGCGTCATCGCGGCCGACGGCGCCGGCCGTTCGAACGCGTCGTTCCCCCAGTGTGAGGCGAACTGCCCCGCCAACGCCGCGTGGTCGGGTTGCGTGATGAACCGATACTGGTCGTCACCGTGGGCGATAAGCATGGGTCGGAAGTTGGGCCGGGCGGGATAAAAGCGTGTGCCGACTGGTCATCCTCTGATGGCGAGTGTGTCGGCTCACTCCTCCCCGACGTCGGGACCGATAGTGAGGACGTTCGTCCCGAACGGTTCCAGCGGCTTTTCGAACGTCGCAGTCAGTTCGTTGCTCGGGAAGATACCGAGGATTCGGGCCGTCTCCTCCCCGACGTTGCGGATACTGTGCGGTTCCCCGACCGGAACGAGCGTGATTTCCCCGGCCGACAGTTCCGTCGTCGCGTCGCCGACCGTTGCCTCGACGGTTCCGGCCGTGACGTGCAGTAACTCCTCGTTGCTGTCGCGGTGTGTCGGCAGGTAGTTGCCGGGATCGAGTTCGATGCAGACGAGCATGATATCCTCGCCCGACACCTCGCTCGCTTGCGGTGTCCCCGGCGACAGCGGGAAATACCCCCGCAGTCGTGCGTGGTCGTCCCCCTCCTGCCACACGTCCGTTCCATCGAACCGATAGAGTCGAACCGGTCGTACGTTCTCGTCTCGTGATTGGACTGCCATGAGTTCTCTCCTGTTAGCTCCCGCAGTGGGGTTGTGCGGAACGAAAAAATCCATCCACTGCTCCCCACGTGACGATAGGCCGATTCCGTATTTCATCCTTCCGTGGGGCAATTTGCCGACAGTAGGAGCCCGCTACTACGCCGTGTCGAAATCGTACGAACCTCATACTCTTGCGCGACATCGTCGTGGTCCCGACGAGCGATGACTCCCGAGACGCCAGCACCCAACGAGTCCGAATCGGACGATTCAGCCTGTTCGCACTGCCGAGACGACGCCGTCCTCCGCGTCGTCCGCACCGAAATCGACGGAGGGTCTGCCCCCGTTCGAACGTCGTCTTCCGATTCAGTTGACTCCGCAACCGTCTGCCGGGACTGCTTTGCCCGCCTCCGGGCCGACCCGAACGAGTCGTTCAACAGTCTGTTCGAAGCGGACGACCCCCGTTCAGTGCGGCATTTCATCAAAATCGAGCGGTTGTAGGGCCGTCTCCGTTTTCAGTACTCGGGTGGCACGTACAGATTGACGGTTTCGAGCGGTTTCTCGCCCGTGTTCGTAATCTCGTGTGTCTCCCGCGCTTCGATACAGACGAGTTCGTTCGCCGACAGACCGACCGTCTCGCCCGCGACGACTGCTTCGCCGCGCCCCGAGACGACGAACAGCCACTGTTCGCTTTCCTCGTGACGGTTCTCCGGTCCGCCGGTCGATTGTCCGGGCGATAGCACCATCGAAGCGGCCTGTGCCTGCTTCGTTTCCATCAGTACGTCGAACCAGTCGGTTGCCTCCGTGGTCGAAGTTCGCTTCATACTTCCCGTTCGTCCCGCGTCGGGAGAAACGTTCGGGCGCTGATTCGTTTATATCCGTTCGGAGCCTCAGTTCCCGCATGCAAGAACGGGAGTTCGCATTGGAAGCGGCGGGGAGCGGGTTACTATCGGTGCTGTACCGATTGCGACGCGGGGATTCGGTGATGGTCGGAACCGATACCGGCCCGCTTCGGGACCCCCGCGAGCTCACGGTAGAGCGCGTCGCCGAGGAGCGCACGGCACGGGACGGGGAAATCTACTACCGCGTTCACCTGCGCGGGTCGCGGGACGGTCACTACGTGATGATGCCCGAAAAACCGCAGGGGAAGGGCGCACACGTCCCACCCGAGTTGTTCTATCAACACCCCACGGACCGCGACAGGTGGGACGAACCGGAGGAGGAAACCGAGGGAAGCGTCGTCTTCCTGCGAATTTCCGCCGGAGCGCCGGCGACGGACGAGTGATTTTTTAGTCCGATTCGGTCAATCGACCTACACCGATTCCACGAACACGTCGATTCTCGACCCCGGTGAGTCGGCCGTGAGTCGCACGCCGTCGAACGCACCGCCCTTCGTCGTTCGATAGTGGACGCCTTGAATCCCGCCGCCGACGCGCCCGAACGTGAGTTTTGGGCGTTGTGCGTAGGGTTTCTCGAACTCCACCGTCGCGTGCCCCGACCCATCGACGGACACGCCGCGGTGAACGTCGAACGCCGGGGTGTTGTCGCGGACGCGCGACGTCGCGCTGGAGATGTGCCACGGTCGCTTCGCGTCGGACCAGTTGCCGTCATAACAGTTGTTCGACCCGTTCCCCTCCACGATTCCCGGCCCGCCGCTCCGGTAGATGCGGTTTCGCTGAACGAGGTTTCCATCGCTCTGCACCAGCATTCCCGCTTCGTGTCCTTTTCCGGCGGCAAACTCGCGGATTTGGTTGCCGACGATTTCGTGATTCGTCTCGCCGCCGCCGGCGACGAGTCCGATGCGGTCGAGGTTCTTGAGGCGATTTCCTTCGACCGTGACGAACCGAGCATCCGCGAGCATGATGCCCGTTCGCCCGGTTCCCGAAATCGTGTTTCGAGAAACGACGCCGTCCCGCGCACCGGCGACTCTGATACCGTCGCTCGCGACGTTGTGAATCCGGTTTCGAGCGACGACGAAATCCGAAATCCCGTCGGTGATGTTGATTCCGCGCCCGCCGTAGCCGTAGAGGTCGTTGTTGACGGCCGTGATGTGGTTCGCGTGGGCGATGTCGAGCGAGATACCGGAGTAGTTGTCGCGTTTCTCCTGTGTGCTGACGTTGCCGTCGATTCGAACGGCGTGAGTCGTCCCGTCGAAGCCGAGGTGACAGAACGATTTGTGGTGGCCGAAGCCGAGATTGTTCGAGATGAGGACGTACCCGCCGTCCCCCTGCGTGTGGTCGCCGCCGATTCCCACCAGACTGCCCTCCCGGTTGTCGCCCAGCACGTTGCCGACGACGGCGATGTGTTTCCCCTGTCGGTGGCGTCCCCGTCGCCAAACATCACAGGAAATCGAGCGGTCGAGGCCGTTCGTGACGACGTTCCCGGAGACGACGACGCGTCTCCCGCCGACCTGAATTCCCCTGTCGCCGATGTCGAAGATTCGGTTGCCGACGATGCGAACGTCCCGACTCGCCGGCTCGGCGCTGATGCCGCTCCCGCCCGTGCTGTGTTCGTGATAGGGATGCGTGCGCGTCACGTAGTTTCCGGCGATGGTGACGTTCTCGGCATCCTCGACGATGATGCCGTGACAGAGCTTCGTGAAGATGTTCTGTTCCTCGGGGTTGCCGTCGAAGCCAATGCCGCGAACCGTGACGTTCTCGCAGCGACGATGGTGGCCGATTCGGAACCCGCCGCAGTTCGCGTCCGCCGCCGGTTTGATGAGCGTTCGAACGCCGGGACCGACGACGGTCACGTCGTCCACGTCTATGTCCAGCCATCCCGTCGTTCGATAGGGTGCGTTTTCCCCCGTGATGAGAACCGTCTCTCCCGGGGAGAGGTTCCGGAACGTGGCTTCGAGTTCGGCCGTCGAGGTGACGATGGAATCGGCGATGTTCGGTTTGTTCGCGCGGCCGTCGCCCACACCCCACCCCGCCAGTGCGAACGCTAGCCCAGCAGTTCCCCCCAGTACCCGCCGCCGTGGAATCTCGGGCATTCTCCGTGAGATGCACGACGCGAACCACCCACTGATTTGTGGCCGATGTTGTCACGTTCGAACGGCGACCGAAGGCCGCTCCTGTCGGTGAGTAGAGACGGGATGCCGAATCGCATGGCTCGATATACTGTGTTTCAGGCCTCAAAACGTGTTTTGTCAGGTGGCGAATAACAAATTCGTATTTCACCGTTTCGCCTCGTGAGATGGTTCCTGCCGAACGGTCAACGACGAACTACGATACGAGAACGGACGTGACTCCGAGAAGGAAGCGAACGGGCGAATCAGCGGCCGAATTCGAGTGCGATTTTCGGGCGAGGGGAGTGCAGTGACCGAACCGCCGACCCTCGGCCGACGCGGTTTCTGTGCGTCCGTGGGTGCGGTTAGCCTCTCCCTCCTCGGTTCCCCCGCGACCGCCCACTCGACGAACGGACGGGTCGTGTTCATCTACGACGATTCGCCGGAGGAGGATTACACGCAGACGTTTCCGGTCCACCGCGACGAAGGCGTCCCCGGATGTGTCGCGGCGGTTTCCGACCGAATCGGGCACTCGTCGTGGCTCTCGCCGACGCAACTGCGGGAGATGGAGGGTGACGGCTGGGAAATCATGTCCCACTCGGTTCGTCACCGAGCGTTGGGGGCAATCGAGGTTACACGGGATATCGAACCGGGGGACACGAAGGTGTACGTCGAGTCGAACTTTCACAGTCGGGTCCCCGGCGACGAAATCGTGGTGGAAGACGGTCATCGGACGACGACGTTCGCCGTCGCCGAGGGCGGCGAGGACGCCTCGGGGGAGTATCTCGTGAGCGAGAAACCGCTCCGAACCGGATTCTCGGCGAGCGACGGCGTCACCGAACGCTACACCGACGACTTGCTTCGACACTCCCTCGCTGGTTCGAAGAAAACGCTGGAGGGATTCGGTGTGGATATCTCGACCATCGTGCTTCCGTTCGGACGGTCGCAAGGACGGGTGCAGGAACTGATTCCGGACTACTACGACGTACTCGCCAACCAACATCACGGCGGATTCAACCCGCGACAATCGCTGGACCCGTATCATCTCGGACGAACCGTGTTCCGGAAAGGCGATGGGGAGCTATCGATACAGGGACTCGGCGGCTTCCTCGACCACGTTCGGGACACCGGTGCGCTCGGAATTTTCGTCGGCCACAGCAGGGAGGAAGGACTCACGCCGTCGAGGGTTCGAAGTACGATTCGAATGGCGAAGGGCCGAAACCTCGAAATCACCACCCTCCGCGATGCGCTGTCCGATTTCGGCGTCGCCACCGGGACCACGACATCGACGACGGCGCAAACGACGCGAACAACGCCGACCACATCGACACGCACGTCGGCCGTGAACGGTCGGACGACGGCCCCGAACACGTCGCCCGAAACGAGTAGAACCGACGACGAATCGCCGTCGATGGAGCAACTCGGTGCAGTATCCCTGCTCGGGGCGCTCGGGGCCGGCATCCTCACTTACTCCCGTCGGAATCGATGACCATCGTTTTCGTCCGAACGACATCCGCTCCGATTCACGGGATTCGTCCGCTCGAAGGTCTCTTCTGTAAACGTACTCGAATTTATGATTATTGCGCAATAAAAATAAACGATAGTGGATTGTAAGCATGTGACATGGGTCAACCCGACTCCTCTCACACTGACGACCCGGAACAGGCCACGAAACACGAGGAAACACGGAACGACGGAACGAACATCAACCGGCGGACGACGCTCCAACTGCTCGCCGTGATGGGCGGCGTCGGTGCGTTCGCCTCCACCGGCGGGGCGGAAACGGACACCACGGAACAAGCAAAGCAGGAACCCGCCCCGAACGGGACCGACGCGCTCCTCTCGTACATCGAGGCGAACTTTGGCGACCAACTGAGCGATGACGACCTTGACCACGTCCGGGATGACATCGCCAGCGACCTCCGCAACGCGAAAGCGCTGGACGCCGTCGAACTCGATTACACCGTGGACCCGGCGTTCACCTTTCGAGCCTACCGGGGGGACGATTGCTGATGGTCTCCGAGGAGAAACTGTTCGGCACGATAGCCGAACTCGGAGAGGGATTGCGGAACGGCGAGTACACGGCCACGGAACTGACGAAAGCATATCTCGACCGCCTCGAACGAATCGGGCCGAACCTCAACGCCGTCGTCACTGTCATGCGCGACCGAGCGCTGGAGACGGCCGCCGAACGCGACGCGGAGTTGACGGCCGGGAACGACCGTGGGCCACTCCACGGGATTCCGTACGGCGCGAAGGACCTGCTCGCCGCGGAGGGTGCGCCAACGACGTGGGGTGCGGCACCGTACCGGAATCGAGTGTTCGACTACGACGCGACGGTCGTAAACCGCCTCGAAGAGGCCGGAGCGGTGCTGGTCGCAAAGCTGGCCATGGTGGAGTTGGCCGGCGCGTTCGGCTACAATCAGGCCGACGCGTCGTTCACCGGGCCGACGCGCAACCCGTGGAACACGAGCGCGTGGACCTGCGGGTCCTCCAGCGGGCCGGGTGCGGCCGTCCCGGCCGGGTTGGTCGGATTCGCCGTCGGGAGCGAGACGTGGGGGTCGATAATCTGCCCGTCGTCGTTCAGCGGCGTCTCCGGTTTTCGCCCGACCTACGGCCGCGTGAGCCGCTACGGCGCGATGACGCTCTCCTATACGATGGACGAGTTGGGACCGCTTTGTCGGTCGGCCCACGGTTGCGAAGCGGTCCTCCGCGCCATCGCCGGACCGGACCCGAAGGACGACACGGCGGTCGAGCGACCTCTCGGGGACGGTTTGGATTCGACGACTGACCTGAATTTGGCCGTTTTGGCGGGTGCAGGAGAGAAAGAACAGCGAGGCGTCCGGGAGAACTACCATCGTTCGCTGGACGAACTCCGCGAGTTCGCGTCGATAGAGGAAATTTCGCTTCCCGACCTGCCGTACAGCAGTGTCACGGGAATCGTTATCGACGCCGAATCGGCGGCGGCGTTCGAAACCCTCGTGGAGAGCGGCGACGTCGCCGAACTGGAAGCGCCGTCGAGTCAACTCGGCGGCTACAGCCAGCAAGTCGTGCTGGCCAAGGACTACGTGAAGGCGATGCGGATTCGGACGAAGATTCAGGAGCAGGTGGACGAGGCGCTGTCGCCGTACGACGCCGTCGTGACGCCGACGCGCCAGACGGTCGCGAACCCTATCGACACGCCGCTCGGGGAGTACTTCGGACAGTTCGGCGGTCCATCCATCAGCGCGACGGCCAACGTCGCCGGACTGCCGGGCGTGACGGTGCCGAACGGCTTCGGGGAGCGGGACCTCCCGACCGGACTGGCGTTCACGGGACGGGCGTTTTCGGACGTTTCCATCCTCCAAATCGCACACGAGTACCAATCCCGCACGAATCACGTCGATTACAATTCGCTGTTGGGGACGCTTCCGGCCTGATATCGAACTCGATGAAACGTCCGCGAACCCGCGTTTCAAGCCCCGAGAACTTCACGAACGCGGACAATAGGGCCTCAATTCTTTTAAAAGGACGACCTGTACCCTCCACCGTATCGTGCGATAAAACACTGCGGGCAAATCAGAAGGTAACTATGTCCACACCACGCCATCCCACGCACGACGCGACGACGCGTCCGGGCGACGAACACTACGCGGTGGTCGTCATTACCAAAGCGGAAGGGATGGAGGTAGTCCTGCACGGGCTTCAACGGCGACGGGCGGAACGAATCGCGGCCCGGAAGAACCGAAACCGGGACGAGACGACGAACGTCCAACCCGTGCGGGAACAAGAACTGGAGCAACTCGAAAACCAACTGAAACACCCCGACGACTGATCGTTGCGATACGGATTACGACGGTGCTTCCGGAAGCGCTGTCGCAATTTTTCACGGGACGGAATCCGTCCGTCTGCGACGCATTTTCGAGCCGGTGGCTACCGGCCAACCTCGCTTCCGTCAACATCGCTTTATTCCTCCCGGCTGTCGGAGCGTACGTGACCAACTCCCGTTTCGTCGCCGCGCTGTTCGCCTACGTCGCATTGGCGTGGGGCGGTTCCTACGTCGCCATCTCCGTCGGCCTGCACAATCTCCCGCCGGTCTTTTTCGCCGCGAGTCGCCTCGACATCGCGGCGGTTGTGCTCCTCCCCACCGTCATCTACTGGTACGACTACTGGCGGCCGAAGACGACGGGCGACTGGCTCACCATCTGTGCCGCCGGGCTGTTCGTCGCGGCGGCGACGAACGTCTTCCTCTTCGTCGGGCAGGAAACCACGCCCAGCGCCGTCGCCGCCGTGATATTCGCGCTCAACCCGATACTGGCGACGCTGTTCGCGTGGGTACTGTTGCCGAGCGAACGACTGTCCTTCGTCTCGATTTTCGGCATCGTGCTCGGCATCGTCGGCGTCGCAATCGTCGCGGAGCCGAACCCCGACACGCTCCTCTCGGCGGGAGGACTCGGCCCGTGGATAATCCTCTCCGGTGCAGCCTGCCTCGGCCTGGGAACCGTCCTCACGCGACGGTTCGAGACGACGCTCCCGACGCTCGTGACGACCAGTTGGGGACTCCTGCTCGGCGGCCTCTTCCTCCACGCCGTGAGCGCCGGTTTGGGGGAGCACGTCTCGACCGACTGGAGTTCGGCGCTCCTGCTCTCGGTTCTCTATCTGGGATTCATCGCGACCGCCGGGGCGTACTCGGCGTACTTCGAACTGATTTCGCGCATCGGCGCGGTGCGAACCGCACTCGTTTCATACGTCGTCCCCGTCGTCACCGCGATTGCGAGTTGGGTGCTCGTCGGCGAGACCATCACCGTCCACACCGTCGCGGGGTTCGTCGTCATCGCCATCGGGTTCGCGTTGACGGAACGACGAACGCTCATCGAGGGACTCCGCCGGAACAGCGGGACCGAAACCGACGCGTGAGAGTCCCCGATATTTCTAGTCCTCCTCCAGCGCCAGCGCCTTGAAGAACCGCTCCGACACGATGTCGAAAAGACGCTCATTGATGGCGGGCGAATCCATGTCGCTGTCGGCGAAGATGCCGAGCGAAACCTGTCCGCCGGCGCGGTCCTGATGGCCGCCGGCGGTGCCGAAGTCGGAGAAGGCACCGTTGAGAATTGCCCCGATGTCGATACGCGGGTCGAACGACCGGGCGCTGAGCCAGAGGTCGCCGTTGACGATGCCGATGACGAGCACGGTCCGGATGCCTTCGAGACGAAGGAGGTAGTCGGCGGCCTGCGGGAGCGCACCGCTGTCCGGGGTTTGCCCGATGCTCGAAACGAGGACGGACCCGCGCATGGTTCGGTGGTGAATCGCTCGTCCCACGGCGTCCAGCGTTTCGGGTGTGAGCGACGAACCGTACACCTCCTCGATGAGGTCGATATCGACGTGCGGGAACAGGTCGAGCGCCGCTCGGTAGTCGAGTTCGGTCGGGTAGCGGATGTCGTCCAGTCGCTCGCGGTGGATGGCGAACAACAGCGCGGAGGCGACCAATCGGGACGGTTTCTCGTCCCTGCTGGTGACGTACTCCGCGAGGATTGCCGCCGTCGAGCCGTATTCTGCCCGCGTGTCCACGAACGATGCGTCCGGTTCCCCGGCCGATTCCATGTTGTCGATGACGACGTCGGCGGAGACGCTCGACGGGAGTCGCACCTTCGTGCCGGAAATCGAGTGGTCCACGAACGCGACGAGGTCGTACTCCTCGAAGGTGGTGTCGTCGATTTCGTTCAGTTCGATGTCGAAGATGCTGATGAACGACCGAATCTCCTGATGGGTGATGTGACCCTGATAGAAGATGTCCGTGTCGTTCACCCCGTTTTGCGTCGCTATCCATTCGAGCGCGTACGCACTCGCCAGACAGTCCGGATCCGGTTGGTAGTGACAGACGATTGCGAGCGACTCCGCGTCTTCGAGCGTGGATTCCAATTCCTCGGGTTCGCCGACAGCTATTTCTCCCATTCTCCATCCCCCGTGTCACCTACTATGTGTGTGTCAAACAGGAAGTTGGCGGTTGGTTTCGTCGTCGCGCCGAAAAATGGAATCGTCGAGGGGCTATTCGACCCTCTCCATCAGTTCGTCCGGCATCGGAACGACGCCGAGTTGCTGCATCATGCCGAGCATATCCCAGTTGGCCCATGTCTCGGTAATCCGCCCGTCCTCGACGCGGTGCATGGCGAGACCGCTGATTTCGAACGTCTTTCCTGTCGGTTCGTGACCCATGAACTCCCCGTCGTGAGTACCGGTCTCGGTGCCGCGGAAGACGACCAAATCACCTTCGCCGATGATCTCCTCGATGGAGACTTCGGCGTCCGAAAACGCCTCCCCGAACATCCGGATCATTTCCTTGAACTCCTCCGGGCCCTGTGTGCCCGACGGCGCGTCGGGGTCGTATCGCACGTAATCCGGTGCGAGCAGTTCGTCGGCGGTATCTTCGTTCCCCTCGTTCACGAACTCGTTGATGAGTCTGTTGACTGTTTCCTTGTTTTCGTCCACTCGTCCCATATCTTTCCCCCGGATACCGCTACGCCAGCGAGGTACAAAGTGTTGTCTGGAAATCATCTCCGGCAGAAACCGGAAGTCGAATACAATTAATCGATTGTCGGGAAAGATACGATAATCGACTGGCAAACAGTTATTTACCCGATAGTGTGCAACCAAGTATCATGGCGAGCAACGCCGACCACAAGCAAGCGGTGCTCGACTCGGACCCGAGCGACTGGCGAACCGACGACGCGCCGGACTCGTTCGCGTATCCGAATCACGACATCACGCTGGAGCGAATCGGCGACTGGACGCCCGCGTCCGCTCCGTGGGAGGAGTGGACTGCCGGCGACACGCTCCGGCGAGCGAAGTACCGTTTGTACTACGACGGTGCCCCGTTCGACCAGTTGGATTTTCTGGCCCTCGACGACGGAACGTTACTGCCGATGCCCGATTACTTGCCCCCACAGGAAAAGCCCAACGCGATGCCCAACGAGTACGTCCTGACCCTGAATCGCTATCAGGACGCACTCGGACGAATCGCCACGGACAGTGACTTCGAAACCGCACGCGACAACGTGGGCGTCGTCGTCCGTGACGAAGAGGAGGGGCCGGTTACGGCGTGAAACGCGATTGACAATACGGTTTCGAACCGAAGGGAAAATTCAACGTGGTCCCCGTTCTGGCGTCGCTGATGCATTGATATGTCTGCCCGTCGTATGCCATTCATGATTTTCGATCCAAACGAAGAACGCGGTGCGCGCGAATCGACAGACGATTTCCGTACCGACGGTGGGACGGGTGACGATAGTCTCGAAATGGTGTTCGTCGGGGAAGCGGCGGACGGCGTACCGGACGGGTACCGAGTCCTCGTTCCGATTCTGGACACCGAGACGGACGAGGAAGAAGAGTACGACGTCAAACGACTCCTCGGAGCGGCGGCCTCGCTCGCCCGCTCTCGGGGTGGCGTCGTACATCTGGTCAACATCCTCCTGTTTCCCACACAGACACCGCTCGACACCGTCGGACGGGCGTCACGAATCGAGGACACTATCGAGGACGCACGCAGGGACGTAAAGCGACTGCTAGACTGGGCGGACGAGAGCGGGTTCGAGGACTCGATTCGGGGAAGCGTCTGTCTCGCCCACAAGGAGACGAGGACGTTGCGCCAACTGGTCACCGAATGGGAATACGACGCGGTGTTCCTCGGGACGCGGGAGACGTCCTCACAGCGGCAACGGTTGCTTCGCGGCGACACGGTCGAATGGTTCCTCGAAAACGCCACCTGTGACGTGTACGTCGAGCGGTTCGGCGTGGAACCGTACGTCGAGGAGTTGGGGTCGTCGGCCGAACAGCCCCACCGACTCCTGTTGGCCGTTGCGGACAGCACCCACTCCGAGTTGGCCGTCGATGTCGCACACGCGCTGGCGACGACGGCAGGCGCTCGAATAGATATCGTTCACTGCATCCCGCCGGACGCCACCGAGGTGGAGAGCGAAGCGGCGGAGAGACTCGTCGAAGGCTTCGAGGCCCAACTCCACGACGTTCCCGAGATGAGTGCGACCATCGTCAGGACTGAACACGCCCCCGAGGAGATAATCCACCGCTCGAACAACTACGACGTGACGGTCCTCGGTGCGACGCGGGAGGGACTGCTCCAGCAGTTCATCCACGGGTCGCTCCCCGAGAGCGTGCGACTGGGTTCGAAGAACACGGTGTTGATGGCGAAACGCGGCAAGAACTGACCGACGACCCGTTCCCGCTTCCCCGAAGTAACCGCCCGCTTCTCGACAGTTATTCTTTCAATGCGCCCAAACTGTACAACTCGATAACTTTTAGGCCTGCCTAAAACCGGGGCTTTTACGTTGGTTTAGGTGAGCCCCAAACCCGTATGAGACGATGGAAGCCCCAGCGAACACGGATAGCGACGACTTTACGATTCGATTCGGCGGAGTGGTCCGAACCGAACCGCCGAAAGGGTTGTGTCAGTTCATCTTCTCCGGTCTGTTCGTCTGCGTCTTCCGATACGTCGCCGACGCGCTGGCAACCCCGGATTACTCGGAGGAGCGGTTCTGGTCCGGCGTGCGCGGCGCAATCGAGGCGTATCAGGCGGAGTTTCCAGAAATGGAGGACAGATTCGACCTGTTCGACCTGTTCCGCCCCGAGTTCACGAAGCTCTGTCTCAACCGAAATCGGCTCCTCGACTGCGGCTACGAGGACGCCGATGGCCGCCCGCACGCATCGGAACACGGGACGGTACCCAACCCGCTCTTCGAAGTGACGAACGGATAGTCCGGTTGCGCCCGAATCGAAATTGCGATTCGGACGACCGACTAGACCATCAGAAAAAATACTAGATTTAAATTATACTGGGATATATGGCGCCCTAAGCCCGAATACATCCGCTTTTCAACACGGAGTAAACTAACTTAGATTGGTAGTAAACGAAAAGTTTTAAAAGAGTACTGTTATGATTGTCATGCATGCCCGGCGTCCCGCGATACGACACCGGGCAAACGAGAACTATGAAAGACATACTTCAAAAGCGACTCGACGACCGTGGTCAGGTCGGTATCGGGACGCTCATCGTGTTCATCGCGATGGTACTGGTCGCCGCGATTGCGGCGGGCGTGCTCATCAACACGGCGGGTTTCCTCCAGTCCAAATCCCAGCAGACGGGACAGGACAGCAGTGCTCAGGTTTCCAATCGCGTCGATATCGTCAGCGTGTACGGTAACGTGTCCGGGAGTGGGCAGGTTGACCTCATCAACTTCACCGTCATGCGCGGGTCGGGGTCCGACGATATCAACCTCTCTCAAGCGACGATTCAATGGATCGGCCCGGACAACGCGACGACGCTCGTCGGGAACAACTCATCGATGTCCGGCAACAAGGTCATCATCGACCCGGACGCCGACGAGTTCGCCATCAGTCCCATCAAGGACACCGACGGTTCGCGTCCCGTGCTCAACAGCCAGGACGACCGTCTTCGACTGACGGTTCCGACGCACCTCCTCAGCGACGACGGCAACGGCCTCTCGGAAGGCCAGACCGCACAGGTGAAAATCACCACGCAGTACGGTGCAACCTCGGTCTACCAGGTTTCCATCCCACAGTCGCTCTCGCAGAAGAAAGCAGTCACGGTCTAACGACTGACCACACGAACCGACCTTTTTATTGACCTTCCCCGATAGCGACGGCGTTCGACGGACGGGAAACCATCGACGGATTCTATCATTCGACTGACCGCAATCGTTATATGCTGAACGATATAACGATGTTCCATTCATGACGAACCAGCCGACGATAACGCGACGACGACTGCTTCGAGGGGCGGGAACGACCGGTGTGGTTGCACTTGCCGGGTGTACGTCGAGCGACAACGGTAACGATGGAGGGGGCGGCGACGGGAGTACGAAAGGAGACGATTCGACCGGCAACGGGAGCACGACGGATAAAACGTCCTCGTCCGGTTCGAAGGGGCTCTCGGGGTCGATGACCATCTTCCACGCGGGGAGTCTCTCCGCACCGTTCGACGCCGCCGAGAAGAAGTTCGAATCGAAGTACGACGTGCAGGTCAATCAGGAGGCAACGGGGTCGGTCGATTCGACGAAGAAGATAACCAACCTCGGTCGGTCGGCGGACGTGCTCGGCGTGTCCGATTACACGCTCCTCCGGGACGAGATAGTGCCGAAGTACGGGAAGTGGTACGCCGTGTTCGCGACGAACGCGATGACGGTCGCGTACACCGACAAATCCACCGGTGCCGACGAGATTTCGGCGGATAACTGGTGGAAAATCCTCTCGCGAGACGACGTGAAGGTCGGTCACTCCGACCCCGCGGCCGACCCGAACGGCTACCGATCCGTGATGACGATGAAACTCGGCGCGGTTCCGCTCGACGGGAAAACGCTGTACGACGAAAGTACCGCGAAAAAGCTCATCGACCACGCGCAAGTGCCGTCGGCGACGGAAACCGACCTCATCAGCCAGTTGCAGTCCGGCGAACTCGACTACGCGTGGGAGTATCAGTCCGCCGGCGCGAGTCACGACGTGAAAACGGTGAACCTCCAGCCGTCGGTCGACCTCTCGAAAGCCACGTCGAAGTACGCGAAACACTACGCGAAAGTGAAGACGGTGACGAAAAACGAGACGTACACGGGTGCGCCCATCGCCTACGGGATGACGGTGCCCAGCAACGCGAAGAACCCCGACGCGGGGAACGCGTGGGTCGAGTACATGATAACGAAACCGGGGCAGAAGATACTGAAGGACAACGGCTTCGAACCCGTCACCCCGGCCGTCGTGCCGAAGAGCGGGAAGGACGCCGTTCCGAAGGGCGTCATGAACAACGCGGAAGCAAAATCGTCGCTCGGCCCGCTCAAGCTATAGTCGGGTCGCTCGAAGTACCGTCGGCGCTGCCGTAGACACGAGAGACCCGAAGACCAATGAGCGATTCCAACTACGAGGATGGGAGATATCGAACGAACCCGACCACGATGCTCGGCCGTGGCTCGGTCGTACTGGCCGTGTTGACGGTCCAACTACTCGCGTTCGGGACGCTCTACGTGCTCGGACACCCCACGCTCTACATCGCCGTCGCGCTCGGGAACGCCGCGCTGTTGGGATGGCAGGCGAATCGCGGCTGGTTCGGCGTGGCCGTCGCGACGTTCGGCGTCGTCCTCCTCCTCGCGCTCGGCATGCCGTTCGCCATGTTCTTCGTCCATCAGGAACCGGACCTCCTCGTGAAGATGGTCACGTCTCCCGAAGTTCACACGATGCTGTATCTGACCATCTACGGCCCGCTCCTCGCGACGGCGGGAGCGCTCGTTTTCGGGATTCCGCTCGCCTACCTCCTCGCCCGTGGTTTCACGGGACAGGCAATCGTGGAGAGTTTGGTCGACCTGCCGCTCGTGGTCCCCCACTCGGTCGCCGGAATCCTCATCCTGTTCGGGTTCGGACGACGCGGACTGTTTCCGGGAACGTCGGTGCTGACGACGATGACCGGAATGGTGCTGGCCCTGACGTTCGTGAGCGCGCCGTACGCGGTCAACACGACGCGTGAAGCGTTCGAATCCATCAACTCGCGCCTCGAATACGCCGCGCGAAGTCACGGTGCGACGCCGTTCGAGACGTTCCGCCGGATTCAGATGCCGCTCGCGTTCCGCGGCATCGTCACGGGTGGCGTCCTCGCGTGGGCACGCGGCGTCTCGGAGTTCGGTGCCATCGCCGTCGTCGCCTACAGCGTGAACTTCTTCTACCCGTTCACCGGGAAGAAAACCGTCTCACAGCACGCGCCGGTGTTCATCTACAACACCTACACGTCCTCCGGATTGCAGAGCGCGAGCGCCGTCGCGTTCATCCTGCTGGTGATGAGCGCGGGCATCTTCCTCGTCGTTCGACTGCTCACGGGAACGAAATCGGGGAGTTTTCTATGAGCTTCGAGGTCGATATCGACGCGACGTTCACCACGCAGGGTTCCGACCCGTTCGACCTCGAAACGGAGTTCTCGGTCGAGACAGGCGAAACCATCGTCGTTCTCGGGCCGAGCGGGAGCGGCAAGACGCTCCTGCTCGAAACGATTGCGGGCTATCACGACCACTCTGGTCACGTCTTCTTCGACGGCCGCGACGTGACGGCCGCCCCACCCGAAAAGCGAGGCTTCGGCTTCGTGTTTCAGGATTACGCGCTCTTTCCACACATGACCGCGCGGGAAAACGTAGCGTTCGGCGCGCGCTATCACCCAGAAGCGCTCGATGCCGACGCCGTCCTCGCCGACCTCGGAGTGGACCACCTCGCGGACCGCCGCCCGAAAACCCTCTCCGGCGGCGAGCGCCAACGCGTCGCGCTGGCGCGCTCGCTCGCCATCCGCCCCACTGCGCTCCTGCTTGATGAACCCCTGTCGGCATTGGACGTGCCCACGCGCGAGGTGCTTCGCGACGACTTGCAGGACCTCATCGCGGACGTCACGGCGATTCACGTCACCCACAACCGGACGACTGCGCGGGCGCTCGGCGACCGAATCGCCATCATGCGCGACGGCCACATCGTCCAACTCGGTTCCGTCGAGGACGTGTTCCACCGACCCGCGACGCCGTTCGTCGCGTGGTTCACCGGGTCGAACTGCCTGCCCGTGTCGTCCCTGCCGGACGACGCGGTTCCCCAACCGTCCGCGACGCACGTCGCGATTCGTCCGGAGTACGTCGAACTCGATGGTACGAATCCGACGATGCGGGCGACCGTTACCCGCGTCACGCCGCGCGACGGCGACGACAGGGTAACCCTCGCGCTCGGCGACGGGGAGTTGACTGCGTTCAGCGGTTCGTCGCTGACAACGGGCGAGACGGTCCACGTCTCCCTTCCGGCGGACCACCGCTGGGCAATCGAGGACGGACCGGTTTCGGAACGAGCGTCGTCCGTTCCTCGGCCGCTCGACGATTAGCGATTACGAGGGCGAAGACGCTCGGTCAGGAAGTTCGGTTCGGCCGTCTGTCGGTGGCGATGGAAGAACGCGGGGTTCACGAACTCCATCCACAGCATCAGCACGATGCCGAGGAGCAACGAGGCGATGGCGATGACCAACGGCGCGCCCAGACCGAAGATGGCACCCGTGTACGCCTCGGCCGGGTTCGACAGGGTGATGATCTGCTGGACGAGCGCCCACGTGAGGACGAGTGCGCCCACGACGGGAGCCACGCCGACCAGCACGAAGTTCTTCGCGCTCTTGGTGAGTTCGTTGCGGTAGTAAATCGCACAGGCGAACCCCGTCAGGCCGTAGTAGAACGCGATCATCAACCCGAGCGCCGAGAGCGAGTCGTACAGGATGTTCTGGCTGATGAGCGTCAGGCCGACGTACCAGACGATGGAGAGCGTTCCCATCCAAATCGTGGAGACGTGGGGGGTGAGATATCGCGGGTGCACCTTCCCGAAGTTCTCCGGAATCGCCTCGTATCGCGCCATCGAGAGCGTCGTCCGTGCGGTCGGCAGAATCGTCGTCTGTGTCGAAGCCGCTGCCGACGTGAGGACGGCGATGATGAGCAGTTTGTCGAACGGGAAGCCGAGAACGTTCGTCCCCAACGCGCTCAGCACGTCGTTCTGGTGGGAGACGAGGAACGGAACGCCCGCGTAGGCTTGGGCGGCGATGGCGACGATGACGTAAATCAAGAGCAGGACGACGGTGCTCACCAGCGCGGCGAGTCCCGGCGTCCGGTCGCTGTTCTCGCTCTCCTCGTTGACCGAGACGGTGGTATCCCATCCCCAGTAGATGAAGATGGCGAGAATCAACCCCGAGTTCAGCGCTCCCCAGTCCGTAATCGCAAACGGGTTTATCCACGACAGGGACGGTGTGATGGCACCGACGCCGCCGAATCCCGTGAACACCTCGACGAGCGCGGCGACGGCGAAAATGCCGAGCGTGAAGATTTCCATTCCCAACAGCAGGAACTGCGTTCGAGCCGAAAGCTCGATACCGACGACGCAGATAGCCGTGAGGACGGCAATCCAGATGACGCCCACGAGCGTGACGGCGAACACCGAATGTGCCGCGCTCTGCCAGCCGAACAGCAGGAACGTGTACAGTCCCGCGATTTGGGCGAGATTCGCCATCACGATGATATCCGAGACGACGATAGCCCACCCGCCGAGCCACCCGAGTCGCGGCCCCATCGCTTTCGTGACCCATGTGAACGTCGTCCCGCAGTCCGGGTCGGCCTTGTTCATGTAGTAGTACGCCGCCGCGATGAACAGCATCGGGACGAACGCCAACCAGAGTACCGCCGGCGATTGGAGTCCGACCACTGCCGCGACGAACCCCAACGTCGCGGCAAGGCTATAGCCCGGTGCCGTCGATGCCACGCCGATGACGACGTTGGAGAGGAACCCCAACGCCCCGCCTTTCAGCCCTTTGCTTCCGATTTCCGGTGTCTTGAGCTCAGTTTCTTCTGTAAGTGCGTCCCCACGCTCGTTCATTCCATCCCTCCATTCGTGTCGTGTTCGTCCGAGCGGGGAGATGCGATTCGATGCCGTCTCCCGCCCGCTATCGTTCCCCCAGTTCACAGTACCCAACTGTTATCATAGAACACGGACGGATATGGTCGTGTCGGATCGTTCCGCGTCCAGGAGGTCGTGATATGGACGTTTCCGCGATGACGATTCCGCGCTCGGCCAGCGCGTCGAGCGCCGTGTCCGGGTCGAACGCCACTTCGGGTGGAACCGCACCGGTCGTCAGCGCGTCGCCGCGTGCGACGATTTCCGTAGTGACGGCGAACGGCACGCCCGTCCAAACTGCCGTCGCGCCGAGGTCCCAATCGGCCAGCCGTGAGCCGACGACCGTCGTGTACCGTGTGGGCGCGCTCACCGTCCAGTTCGCCGACCACATCGACTCGAAACGATTTCCACTCCTCGACGGCCTCCGGCGGCGGTCGCTGGCCGAGATACCAGTCCAGAAACGCCCGCGGCGTGATCGTCACGCCTTCGAACTCGATTTCCTCCTCGCTGGTCAGCCCGAGCGTAACGAGGGCGTCACAGATGTCGAGGAGTTCGGGCGAAAACGCGACACGGAAATCGACGGTTTCCACGCCGGGAAACGTGAACGGCATCGTCGCCAGTTCCGAGTGGATGCTGAAGACGCCAGCCACCTCGCCCACGGGGTCCGGGAGCGTGTACGTCTCCCTGCCGGACAGCGGTTCGACCTGGACCAGTTCGCCGTTCTCGTAGCGAACCGGGTTCTCGGTCAATTCGTTCAGAATCGTCTTCGCCGAGTAGGCGAACCCCTCGCCGCCCCGCGTGCCGGTCCGGATGTGAACTTCGGTCACTCGGTCGAGTTCGCTGGCTCCCTTCGCGGCGGCGACGTTGGTGAGTCCGGGACTCGCACCCATCCCGAGCACCGCCGTACGGTTCGCCGCGTCGAACTCGTCGTCGAGTCGCAACTGCTCCCGCGTCGTGTGATAGAGACCGCCCAAATCGAGGTAATGCGTCTTCGCCGCCAGACAGGCGTCCATCACGTCGAGGTTGAACGCGTACGGAAGCGCGTTCGCGACGGCATCGTGTCCCGAAATCGCGTCCACGAGCGCGTCGGGGTCGGTGGCGTCGAGGACGGCCGATTCGACCGCTCCCGGCAGACCGTTCACGATTGCCGTGACGACGTCCGCGTCGGCGTCGAACACCGACAACCGGAGGGATTCGCGTTCGGCGAGTTCCCGCACGGCGGCTCGCCCATCGCACCCGCGCCGCCGAGTACTGCGATTTTCATGGTGAGGTTATCGCTCCACCTCGCCGAGGGAGACGGTGACCGCCTTCGTGTGGGTGTATTCGTCCAACGTCTCCGCCGCACACTCGCGGCCGAATCCGGAGTACTTGTACCCGCCGAACGGGATCCCGCGCCGCCGCCGAAGTACTCGTTTACCCAGACGCTCCCGGCCTGAATGTCGGCCGCGCGCGTGGGCGAGCGACACGTCGCTGGTCGCGACACCCGAAGCGAGTCCGTACTCCACGTCGTTCGCCAGTTCGATGGCCTCGTCGTACTCCGAGAACGTGATGATGCACTCCACCGGTCCGAAGATCTCCTCCTGTGCGATTCGCATGTCGTTGTCCACGCCGTCGAAGACCGTCGGTTCGAAGAACCACCCGTTGGCGAGTTCGTCGTCCGACGGCGGTTCACCGCCCGGTCACCACGCGAGCACCTTCCTCGACCCCGAGTCGAACGTACTTCTCGACCTTCTCGTGCTGTCGCTCGAACGAGAGTGGTCCCATCTCGGTGCCGTCGACAGCGGGTCGCCGGGTTCGTACTCCGCGGCGGCGGCTTCGAACGCGGCGACGAACTCGTCGTGAATCGATTCGTGGACGAGCACCCGCGAGCAGGCGTCACAGGACTGGCCGGTGTTGTAGTAAATTCCCATCGCAGCCGTCTCCGCGGCGGCGTCGATGTCCGCGTCGGGGAAGACGATGAACGGCGATTTTCCGCCCAGCTCCAAGGTGACCGGCGTGACGTTGTCCGCCGCCGCACGCATCACCGACTGGCCGACGGGCACCGACCCGTGAACGACAGTTTTCGATACCGGAGTGGGCTGCGAGCGGCGCGCCGGCCTCCTCGCCGTAGCCGTTGACGACGTTGAACACGCCGTCAGGAGGATTCCGTTCGAGAGTTGTGCGATTCGTGTAATCGACAGCGGCGCTTCCTCGGACGGCTTGCAGACCACCGTGTTGCCCGCCGCGAGCGCCGCGCCGACCTTCCAGCCGGCGAGTAATGACGGAAAATTCCACGGCAGAATCAGCCCCGCCACGCCATATGGCTCCGAGCGCGTGTAGGTGTGGGCGTCGTCGCCGGTCTGGAGGTTCGCGCCGTCGTGGGCCTGTGCGACCGAGACGTAGTATTCGAAGAACGAAATCGCGTCCTCGGTCTCCTCCCGCGCGTTGGCGAGCGGCTTTCCGGTGTCGAGACTTTCGAGCAGGGCGAGTTCTTCGCGATGCTCGCGCAGTGTCGCCATCCACTCGCGGACGACCGTCGCCCGCTCCCCCGGCGTCGTGTGTCGCCACTCGCGCTCGAACGCCTTCCGTGCGGCCCTGACAGCGTCGTCGATGTCCGCCGCATCACCGCGTGCGACGGTCGTGATCGTCTTCCCTGCCGCCGGGTCGACCGTCGGGAAGCGTTCCTCGCCCCGCGCTGGAACCGACTTGCCGTCGATCCACCCGTCGATTCGTACCCCGTCCATCGCCTGTTCGATTGCCTGTTCGTGATTCCTTCCAATGTCCCCGTAAACTCGGTCATTTGGGTTCCTCGATTGCGTTTTGTCGGTCGGCGTAGGGAAAGATGGCAGGCTCAGCCGCCGAAAATGTCTGTTCCCCCCGAAGCGTTCCACTGTGTTTGCACCCCCCTGCAAACGGGAAGAGATACGTCTCGAAGGAGCAAGAACGTTCGTTCGGTATGCGCTGGTACCGCCGGAGTACGGAGAGTTAGGATTCGTTCAGGGCCACGGCGGCGCGGACGAGGGACTTGAAGCCATCCTCGTCGATGTCGTCACCCTCGGTGATATCGATGGCGCGCCTGACGTTGCCGTCGAGGCTGGCGTTGAAGAGGTCCGCGGGGTCGTCGAGGGAAGCACCTTCGGGAAAGGTCAGTTTCACCTTGTTCTTGTAGGTTTCGCCGGTGCAAATCAGTCCGTCGTGGGACCACGCTGGACCGCTCCACTTCCACTCCTCGACCACGTCCGGGTCGGCCTCCAGAATCAGACCACGCATCCGGGACAGCGTCTCGCCCCGCCAGTCGGAAAGCTCCTCGATTCGCGCGTCGATGCGTTCGGATGGGGATTCGTCGCTCTCCGAGTCGCTTTTTGTCATATCGTGGCGAACGACAAGGTTGAGATAGGTCTTTCGACGCCGATGACCTCACTATCGGCAGACAGGCACCAACGCCTCCAGAAGGCCGATTTTACCATCTTCACGGTTGAAGACTCCCCGTTTCAGCTACGATTCGAAACGGACTCGATTGCCGTGTCGAGCGCCGACGCCGCCTCCTGGATGTCGGCTTCCGTGATGCAGAACGGCGGGGCGACGATGAGTTCGATGTCCGGACGGCCGGCACCGAACAGGACGCCCTCCTCCTGTGCGCGCTCGCGCACCGTCGCAACGGGGTTCGTTCCCTCGTCGGTTCGCGGGTCGAACACGGTCCGCCCGTTTCGGGGTCGGTGAACTCGACGCCCCAAAGGAAGCCCCGGCCGTGCACGTCGCCGACGGCGTCGTGCTCGTCGGCGAGGGTTTCGAGTTCGGACTGGAGCGTCGGTGCGAGCGGCGCACGTTGTCGAGCAGGCCGTCTTCGTAGGCGTCGAGCGCGCCGAGGCCGCCGCGCAGGCGACCGGATGGCGCCGAACGTCTGGCCGACCGGCAGGCCATGCTCCCGAATCCAGTCACCGATTTCGGGACGCGCGATGACACCGGCGAGCGGGACGTAAGCGCTCGTCGCGCCCTTCGCGAACGTTATCATGTCCGGAACGACGCCCTCGGTTTGAATGCCGAACCACTCGCCACAGCGACCGAATCCCATGATGACTTCGTCCGAGATCAGCAGGGTGCCGGGTTCGTCACAGAGTTCACGAACACGCTCGAAGTAGCCCGGCGGGGCCGTGTACGCGCCGCTGATACCGACGAATGGTTCGGTGAGAATCGCCGCGATGGTCCGGGCCTTCGTTTCGGACGACGAATTCGAGGTGATCAGCGGCCTGTTGGCATTTTCTCGGGCGTATCGCAGCCGAACAGCGAGCGGTCCTCCACGGCGGGAAGGACTTCCGTCTACGGAGGTCCGGCGTCGCGCTCTATGGCGCGCGCGCCTACTGGGGTCGCCGGTCGGCCCCCGCGCCGTGGGTCCGCAGTGATACGAGCGCCAGCGGGTCAGGATTTTGTCCGCCGGTGTCGGCGCGGCGAACTCAACGGCCGCCTCGTTCGCCTCGCTTCCTGACACGGAGAAAAACGCGTCCGTCAGCACACGGCGATCTGGGCGAGTCGAGCCACCAGTTCACTCCGCATCTCATTATCTTCGACGGCGCGTCGTACGGGATTCGCTCCGCTTGTGCGGTCGTCGCATCAGTGATTTGCTCCTGGCTGTGGCCGCGTTGACGCAGTACAGTACGAAGAGGAAGTTCAGATCTTGTTTCACGCGCTGTCCATTTCTCGTGCGCCGTCGCCGTCGGTAGTCGTCGGAACTCGCTCCCGGCGGCTACCAGTGGGGGATGACAGTCCGTTGCCACGGCTGCAGTGAATGGTGTTCTCTTCCAGTCTGGAAGAAGGAGGGCATCCTAGATAACGGTTACGGCGCATGTCAAGTGGGCCGTTCGTCCGCTTTTACGGCGAAAAAGTTCGGACTTAGTCCTCGGATCGTCCCCCGAGGAAGTTTATTGCCGAATTGGCCTAGATCCTTGTGATGACATCGGTAACAAGACCGCGAGATCCCCACGACGGCTGTTCCGTGACCGGCGGAGACAGTCGAGCGTTCAACGCCCGCGCGTCCGACATCACGCCGCTGGGGATCGAATCGAAACATTCGCGCGTTCGCGCCGTATCCGTTTTACGTCGAGCGCGCCGAAGGGTCGTACCTCTACGACATCGACGGCGACGATACTGGACTTCCTGCTCGCGCTCGGACCCATCATCCTCGGACCCGGGGATCCGGAGATCCGCGAACGGTGAAGGCACAGGTCGATACCGCCGACATGACCGCGACGCCACCGCCCATCACCATCGATTTCATGGAGCCCGTGCGGAAATCACGCCGAGCATCGACAAGTTCGGCTCGCCGACGCACGGAAACGACCATGCACGCGGTTCGCGTCGCCCGCTCGTACAGGGAAAGGACATCGTTGCCAGAGCCGGAGGACGGGTTCGCCGGAGCGCCGATTAGCTCCGGAGCATCTCGCCAGCGAAGAAGCGCTCAGCCCGAGAAATCATCCGGACACGGTTCCCTACGGTACCGGCGTCCCGGACGCCGTCAGCGGCACCGTCGTCGCGTTCCCGTTGAACGACGAGGCGGGGACGGAGGCGATTCTGCGCGAACACGCAGCCGACCTCGCGGCGGTCATCATCGAACCCGTGATCTTCTCCTGCGTTGTCTCCTGCCCCCCCAGGGACAGCGCGAGTTCCTGCGCGGACTGACCCCAGGCCTTCGGACGTCGTCCTCATCTGGGACGAGGTGATGACCGGATTCCGACTCGACCCCCACAGCACGCATTGGCGGTACGGCGTCACGCCCGACATGACCACGTTCGCCGAGACCGAGGCGAGCAGCGGCTACCAGATGGCCGGGTTCGGCGGCCGACGCCGACATCATGGAGGAAATCGTTACGCCGGAGGGCGACGAGGAGGGGACGTGGGACTCGTCGGTCTCTTACAGCAGGACGTGGACGGCTGATTCCCGACCTCGGCAGCAGCGGGTGTCAAAGCCCTCGAACTGCTCGAATCCGGCGACGTGTACGAACACATCGAACGCCTCGGCGACAGACTGTTCGACGGCTTGCAGGAGGCCGCGGACGACGCGGGCGTGGCGGCCAACGTCCAGCATATTGGTTCGATCGGGATTGTGGAAATGACCGTGACCACGACATCCACTCCTACCGGGATACGTGGCACGCGAACGAAAAGCAGTTCGCCGACTGGTGGCTGGAATCCGCCGAGCGCGGGGTGATCTTCGGCACGCCGAATCAGGGCGAGCGGTTAGCCGCAACGAACTGGCGCACCGACGAGCAGATCGACCACGCCATCGAAACCACCCGAAACGGCGCCTCCGCACGGGTCAACCGTCCGTTCGAGGGGTGGAAACTGCCTTTCCGGGGCCGTCAGTTCCTTGCCGCAGGTGCGCGCCCTAGACCAGTGCGAGCGCGTCAACTTACTGTTCGTCCCGGCGTGACTCCGGCGCCGACGATACCGTCGTAACAATCGTCGAGGAGCGAAATCCAGGCGCTACCCATCTCCATCGTGCCGGTGCCGAATTCGAGTCCGTCCGTTGTTTTCGTCCCATCACAGCAGTGAACGACGGGTATTCGGTAGTTGGGGTAGCTCGGTCGGCAGCCTCTCCAGTTTTCCGAAAACAGCCGCTTTCGCCGTGTAGAAGTGTGCCGTATCGAAGGTGAGTGGCATTCTTACCTCGATTAGGAGGCTCTATAGGAAGTGGGTGCTGTGACCCGTCGAGTTCTCCCATCCGTACGGACGGTGAGTTCGACTTGGTCGAACATCTCGTAGCCGATGTTGTCGGCGGGATGTTTATCGAGTGGATGACGAGCGTCGCGTCGAGGCGTTCACAGAGGTCGTTCGTCCGCTGGATGTATTCCGGTTGTTCGCGGTTCACGTGCGGCGTGTGAACCGAGGCGATATCGACAGGCGCGTCACGGGCGCCGCGGCCACCGTCTCTTCCATCGTGTCCAATTTCTCCGTGGTGAGGTGGAGTTCGACCGCATCGAACCCGCGCTCAGTCGGGGCGCGTAACTCCGCCTCGGTTGGTGGGCATTTCCCGACGACTTGCATCGACTGTTCGTAGAGCCTGATGTTTCAAATATGTATCGTGATGCGCTAAGTTGTCATATAAGTATCGCGCGTTAAAACCGATATACGCGGATGTATGCAGAAGCCCACAGCCACCATATGTAATCATTATAGACTGTTATCAAAAGCCGAGGGTAGCTTTTTCGACTCAGTCAGATTGTGGCCCTCCCCGGTTCACTCGAGTGGTACCCGGCGATACCGACCCGTGCTTTTGGTCACTCGGCGCGAACCCCGGATATGGACGCCGCAGTTCTGGGAACGGGAGGAACGATTGCGAGCACGGGCGACGAAACCGGTGCGGTCCCGACCGAACGCGGGGAAGCACTCATCTCGGGCAAGTGCCGGAACTGAACGAATACGGCGACATCGCGGTCGAACAGGTCGCACGAGCTCCCGAGCTACGAGATGGTCCCGCCGAAACGCTCGAATCCATCGGGGAGCGGGTGGCCGAACTGGACGACGATTCGACCACCGACGCCGTCGTAGTCACCCAAGGCACGGACACGATGGAGGAGACGGCGTACTTCCTCGATGCTTCCCTCCACCCTACCACGCCGGTTTTCCTGACCGGGGCTCGGCGCCGCCAGGACGAGCAGGGTTCCGACAGTCCGAGCAACCTCATCGCGGCGTTCGCCGAGGCAGCGGAGGGGTTGCCCCTCGACCACTGCAACAATGTCGACGGCGGAACGTACATCGCGTTCGACGAGGAAATCCACTCGGCGCGATTCGCCACGAAGGCCCACACGTCGAACCTCGACGCCTTCGCCTCGCCCAGGCGTCGGTCCGGTTGCGACCCACGACCGGAGCGGCGTGCGAATCCTCCGCCGACCACGGAGCGAATCCGTGCATATTCCGAATCCTACGCTCGATTTCGCCACCGTTTTCGTCGTCGGGAGCGGCGCAGGAGTGGAACAGCGACTGGCCGCCGCGGCGCTGGATGCGGGCGCGGACGAGACCCGTCGTGAACGGTACTGGTCTGGGCAACGTCATTGCGGAACTCGGAGAGGTTCGTGGAGTCGGCGGTTCGGGACGGAACGCCCATCGTCGTGGCGTCGCGCTGTCTCGCCGGACGAACGACGCCGGTGTACGGTGGGTCAGGCGGCGGCGGGGACGACTGCGGAGTGCCGGTACGATCTTAGCGGGTGATTTGCCAGCGCAGAAGGCGCGTCTCAAACTGATGCTGGCGCTGGCGAAATATGGTGAGGATGGCAAAACGGACGACGAAGCACTTAGGGCGTATTTGAGACACCAAAACGAACTGACCCCTCAGACGTACTGCGTTTCGCTCTCGTACACCGTCGGGTCGTCCTGGTACTTCTAGCGATGTCTTCGAGTGGGAGGAGTTCGGCGTTCTCGTGTCCTTTCACGTACTCGATGAACTCCTCCAGCAGCGGAATCATGTGCGGACAGCCGTGGATGTCCGGTAAAATGGTGTAGGGTGTACACCCCCGCACCACGGCGGTTGTAGAGGAAATCGATTTGCGCTTTGTAGATTTCCCGGTGAATCATCCGCGGGCTGGCATCTGCCGTGTTGTAGTTCGGCTGTTTGATACTGCATCGGTGGGATATGGTCGCGGAACCAACTGATTGGTATTTCTACCACTCGGTTTCCTCGCCGTACTTGTACGGCTCCGTCCACGATTCGGCGTCGTTCTCGTACTCGATTTTCGTCCACGAATCGCCCTTTCGCACGTAGCCGGGTTCGAACCCCGTCCATCAGACTGCTGTCGTAGAGGAAGTCGTGCTCTTCGAGGAGTTCTGGCGTGTTCTCGCTGAACTCCCGCCAACTCGCCCGGTGGCCGACGGGTCGGTCGCCGGTGACCTCCTCGACCAGTTCCATCGAGGCCTGCATGATGGCGTCCTCCTGTTCGCGGGTCAGGCTGGTCGGATTCTCGTGTGTGTAGCCGTGAATCCCGATTTCGTGGCCCGCTTCGGCGATTGCCTCCACGTTGTCCCGAAACGTCTCGATGGTGTGGCCGGGGACGTACCACGTCGTGGTCACGTCCTGCTCGTCGAACAGGGCCGACATTCGCGGAATCCCCTCGTTTCCGGCCAGAGGCCGCGTGACAGGTCTGCGGGCGATCCTCCCCTCCGTACGAACCGAGCCATCCCGCGACACAGTCCGCATCGATACCGGTTGGACGTCGATGTCCCCCATAGCACCGCGACTACCACGGCGCTCCCCAAAACGGTGCTCGCTTCGGGAACCCGAAAATTCGAAGAACGGTCACTCCGACGACGCGGCCTCGATGACGAAGTAGCCGCGACCACCCCGAGTATCGAGATGACCGCACGGAGCAACATCGCCCGGCCGAACGCGGCGTGGACGATTCGCTCCACCTGCGATTCGACTTCCGGGGCGAGACGTTTGAGCGTCGTCTCCGCGGCATCCGACCCGGACAACAATCCCTTTATCTCCTGTCTGTCCGACGAATCCAGCGCGGCCCCTGCCTTGACGAGCGAGTTCGGTCAGTTTCTCGTTTTCAAGCGTTTCGAACAGCGCGCCTGTCACCGCGACCCCGAACGGCCCCTAGCAGTCGGACCATCCCCAAGACGCCCGAGGCTTCGCCACCTTTCGCGTCCGGGAGCGCCCCCATGCCGACCGTGTTCGAGAGCGTGTACGCCACCCCTATCCCGGTTCCGGCGAGGACGAGCGCGACGAGGATGATCGGCAACTCGCCCGCCGGGGTGATGAGGGTGAGAAGCAGAAACGCGACCGCGATGACGCCGTACCGCCGACCATCGAGGTCCGGACGCCAAGCCGGGTCGAGACGTCGTTCGTCCGCGCCTCCAACACCACCAGCGGCACGGTGAACGCCAAGAAAACCAGTCCGGTCCGTAACGGGGAGTAGTTCAGAATGTTCTGGAGGTAGAGCGTCATGTAGAACAACAGCCCCGAACCCGTAGTTCACGACGAACCCGACCGCGTTCGCGCCGAGGAAGTCCCGACTCCTGAACAGGCCGAGTTCTATCAGGGGGTCGTCGATACGCCGTTCGATGACGAAGAACGCGGCGAGCAACAGGACCGCTAAGCCGAGTGCGCCGAGGACGAACGGCGACCCCCACCCGAGCGTGTCGCCCTGCTGAATCCCGAGGACGAACGCGACAAGGCCGCCGGTGACAGTGACGAGGCCGGCGAAGTCGACGTGATGTCCGGCCGTCTCGTCGCGGAACTCCGCACGGCGGCGAGCGTCAGAACGACCGCCAGTGCCGCGACGGGAATTGGAGAAGAAAAACCGACGCCGGGACACCTATCTGGGTGAGGACGCCGGCGACGAGCGGTCCGGCGGCGAGTCCGCCCCGGAAATGGCCGCCCAGAGCGCGATTCCTCTCCCGCGCTCTTTCTCCGGGAACGCGTGGCTGACTATGGGGAGCGACGCCGCGAAGAAGGCGGCCGCACCCAATCCCTGCACCACGCGGGCCGACACGAGCCACAGTTCGCTCCGTGAAAATCCGGCGAACGCGGAGGCGACGATGAACGCGACGATTCCGATGAGCAGTACCCGCCGCCGACCGAAGATGTCCGACAGTCGGCCGAACGCCACCATCGGCGCGGCGAACGCGAGCAGGTCGGCGTCGATGGTCCACTGCAAACCGGTAGTCGAGATTCCGAGGTCCCGTCCGATGGTCGGCAGTGCGACCGTGAGACCGTTGAAGTCCACGGAAACCAGGACTCCAGCGATGCCGATGGCCACCACGACCCACCACTTTCGGTTTTGTTCGGTAATCCCCGGTACGCGATTCGCTAGCTTCGTCGTGTTGTACCCATCTGTGTTCCCCCTTTCAGCTATTCCGCCGGCCGACCGTGCGCCAGCGGTCCCATCACCGCCACGACGGCGACGAGAAGCATCGACCGTTCGACTGCGTCACCGCTCAACTACACCGTTGACGAGCATGAACGTGTAGATCATAAAACCAGAAGATCGTCATTTCGACGAAGTCTCACTGCCCTCACCGAAACGCTCGGGCGACAGTTCCCGAAACATCGGCGTCGGTTCGCCATCGACCGCTTCCGTTATCAGTTCCCGACGACGGGTGCTCGGGTGATTCCGAGGCCGCTCATGCCGACGGCGAGGTAGTAGTTTCCGACGCTCCCTTCACCCACGATTGGCAGGCCGTCGGGCGTGACGGTTCGGTGGCCGACCCACCCCGTATCGCGACGAAAGCGGTCGGCGTCGAATCCGAGTCCCGAGAGTAGGTTCTGGCCCGCCGTTCGAAGTCGTCGTCGGGTGTTTTTCCGGCGATTCGATTTCGTCCTCGTCCGCCCGAAACTCGGTGTTGTAGTGACCGACGTCAGTCCTTTCGCGTAGCGGCGGACGTAGAGGTCGTTCTCGAACAGTGTGAACGGGACTTCGGTATCCGTGTCTTCGGGAGCCTCGAATCCGACGATCGGACCCGCTGTCCGTCGGACGGGAGGTCGTCCATTCCATCCACGTCCGCCGCCCACGGCCCGGCGGCGTTCACCACCGCATCGACCGGAATCCTCCCGTCGGCCAGTTCGAGTCCCGTGACGCGCCCCGATTCGGTTTCGATCTCCTGACTCCGTCCCGGTTCGAACCGTCGCCCCGCGCTTTCGGCTTTGTCGGCGTACAGTTCCGCGATGGCGACGGGGTCGAAATGGCCGTCTTCGGTCGTGTACAGCGCTCCGACCGCCCGGTCGTCGTCGTACGGGCCAGCGTCGGAAAGGTTTCCGCGTCGATTCCCGCGTCCCGGAGCGATTCGCATCTCCCGATATCGCTCCAGCGTCGAATCCGACCACGCGACGTGGAACAGTCCGGTTTGCGTGTACGCCAGTTCGCCGTCCTCGATGAACTTCGAGTACTCGTCCCACGCCCACCGCCGCAGTCGGTGGGCGAACTCGCTCGGGGGTACCGCCTGCCACACGAACACGGCCATCGAGGCGGCCGTCGTCCCGCTTCCGACCTCGTCGCGCTCGAACAGTTCCACGTCGTGGCCGCGCTCCGCGAGGTGATCGCGCAACCGTTCCGATGATGCCGCCGCCGAAGATGCCGACCTTAATGGGTCATTCATGGGATTGGTTCGAAACTACCTCAATGTTGCCCACGTTTTCTCGGCTATATCGGTGTCGGATGACGATGAAAACAAAGATATGTGATTCTGTCGAGTATCTAATAGCATCGTTCTCCCAAAGACCGAACGCCCGTCCTCCAAACTGAGTACTTCGTCAACGTCCCGGCGTTCGTCGTTCTCACCGTGACGATGGCCCTCTACGTCGTCGCCAGCCTCTTGTTCCTTCACTGGGGCAGAATTTATACCGCGACGGACGCAGTCAGCGAATTTCTCGGTGGAACTATCAGCGCCTATTTGGGAATCTGTCTCGGAAACCTCGTGTAGACTCCCTGTTCTACTGAATTCGGGTTCACAATAGAAGTAACAACGGTTCGGCCTATCGTTTCTCGCCGACCTCAACGCAACCGCCCGTCTCGGCGGAGCGATAAATCGCGTCCATCACGCGCTGGGTCGTGAGCGCCTGTTCGATGGTGTGGAACTCGGGTGCTTCTCCCGCCACGACGGCGTCGAGGAAGCGTTTGTCGCTTCCCTCCCATCCGACGTGGTCGATGGAGGCATCGGTGACCAATGATTCCACGAGGTGGTCGGGACCGTGTGGCCTCGCTTCCAGCATGGTCACTTCGTCGCCGCCGAGGTCGAGGCGCGCGCCGCTTCCGACCCGCGAACGACGAACTCCTGACTCTCGGCCTCGTTGGCTGCCCACGAGACTTCCAGCGAAATCGTCCGGTCGTCGGCACGCGAATCAGCGCGGTTGCGGAGTCCTCCACGTCGAACACGGCCTCCTCCGTGGCGTCGTACCAGTCGTCGGGGTCCACGTAGTCGTCGCGGTCCCCGAACTGTTTGCGGGTGACACCGAACACCGTTTCGACCGGTGGGAAGTCCATCAGGTACAGCGCGAAGTCGATGGCGTGAACGCCGATATCGACCACGACGCCGCCGCCGGACAGTTCCTCGTTGGTGAACCACGAACCGACACCGGGGATGCCGCGACTGCGGATGTAGTTCGCCGGACGTGCCGAACGTCGCCGAAGTCGCCCGCGTCCTGATAGCCTTGAACAGCTCCGCCGCCGTCGAGACGCGGTTGTGGAAGTTCACCATGCAGAAGCCGTCGGCCTCCCGCGCGGCTTCCGCCATGCGTTCTGCACCCTCCAAACTGTTCGCAAGCGGTTTCTCGCAGAACACGTCATAGCCACGTGCGAGCGCGGCGACGACGGCATCCTCGTGGAACGCGTTGGGTGTAGACACGGCGACCGCGTCCAGATTTTCGGTTTCGTACATCGTCTCGAACTCCTCGTAGGTGTTTGCACCGTACTTCGCCCCGAACTCGTCGCGCATTCCGGGGACGATGTCGGTCCTGCGACGACCTCGTGGCGAGGTCGACGCGTTCGTCGCATGGGTCTGGCCCATGAATCCCAAGCCAACGACACCGAGGCGAACTGAATTTTCCTGCATGGCTATGGTGACGGGCGACTGAATAAAATAAGTAGCTATCACGGCGAAACCTATCACGCCGTTTCGATTCCTCGTCGTACGACAACGACCTCACCGACGGGAAATCAGTGCCGTCGTTCGACCGAGCGGGACTGGAACGGGTCGTCGGCGGGATTTTCGCTCACCCATTCTCGGAGGCGTTCGTCGAGATCGGAACCGAGCAACCACGCCGACCACGACAGCTCGAACCGTTGGCGGTCGTGTTCGGGGAACCGTCGGTTCTCGGTCATGCTGAAGTTCACGAGCGCGACGAACACGATGCCACCGAGGGTGTTTCCGAGGACGACGGGGACGAAGAAGTGAGAGAACACGGAGACGAAGCCTTCGTTGCCGATGAACACCAAAAAGAGCACCTCACAGGCTCCGGCGATGCAGTGGAACAAGTCGGCGATGGGAATGAGTATAGTGATGAAGTACACGATAATGAACCGCGAAATCGTCTCCCGCGCCGCGTGCACCAGCCAGACCATCGTCGCCACGAGACCACCTGCGAAGACGGCCTTGTAGAACAGCGCCCACCACGACGTCCCCATCGCGTGCTCGCCGAAGTGCTTGGCGGTCGCGGCTACCGACGGGTCGAAAATTCCCGTCTTGGCGAGGAGATACGCAGTGATTCCTGCACCGAAGACGTTCGCCACGAGCACGATGGACCACAGCCGAAGCAGTTGCGGAAGGCTCGCCAATCGCGTCAACACAAGCGTCACCGGGGTCAGGGTGTTCTCCGTGAACAGTTGGTAACTGCCGATGACTATCATCACGAACCCGACGGGATACAACAGGTTCCCTAGTCCGACGTTGTTCGGATACGCCGTCGTCATCGCCGCTTGCGCGAGAAACGTCGCGCCGATACTCAATCCCGCGGCGAGACCGCTGAAGAACAGGAGTCGCGTGCTTCGCTCGATTTCCTCGTCCGCGGTCGCGGTCACGCGTTGGAAGATTTCGTCCGCCGAGAACCGGTCGCGGACGGCTTCGCCGGCGGCGGGCGCACCCCGCCGCGAACGGTCGATGGTCTCCCGAAGCTCCCGATTTTCGGGCTGTAACGACCGCTGAATTTCGACGAAGTTCCCGGCGTCGGCAATCGCGTCGAGCAACGGATCGAACTCGTATGCACCGTCGTAGCGTTCGCCGTCGATGAAGAACGTCGGCGTCGCGTTCGCGTCGCTCCGGATAGCGCTCTGGAAATCCGCTCTGACTCGGTCCTCGTACACGCCTCGGTCGAGTTCGTCCGCGAACCGTTCGACGTCGAGTTCGAGTTTCTCGGCATACTCGATGAGGTTTGCTCGGATAAGCGCGTCCTGATGCTGATACAGCAGGTCGTACATCTCCCAAAACTGCCCCTGCGCCCCGGCCGCCTCCGACGCCTCGGCGGCCTGCTGTGCGAGGGGATGTTGCTCGGTCAAGGGAAAATGCCGGAAAACGAACCGAACCCGCGTTCCGAGTCGGTTCAAAATCCGACGGACGACGGGATAGAAATCACCACAGTACGGACATTGGAAGTCAGCGTACTCGACGAGCGTCACCGGCGCGTCGTCCGGCCCGCGGATATGGTCCCGCTCGCTTACTGGCACCGTCAGCGTCCGATTTTCGCTTTGACTCATCTGAATCCATCCCCGTTCCCCCGACTGGCACGCCGCAATAGTCGCTGTCGTAATGCTAGCCGAGTAACAGGATAACGCTGTCGGGGATGGAGTGAAAATGCCGTCGGAGGTTGCCCGAAACCGTTACAGCGCCTCGAACCGCTCGACCGCCATCTCGGTGCCGAGAACGATGAACTCGTCCTCGGTTCGCGGCCGAAACGAGGGGTCGATGCCGGTGATGACCTCCCCGTCGCGCTGTACCGCGATGACCGTCGCCCCCGTTTCGGTTCTCACCTTCACGTTCGCGAGCGTTCGCCCCGCCAATCCCGGCGAACTCGTCCGGACGACTTCGACCGGCGAAGCCAATTGCCGAAGCGCATCCTCCTGCAACACCTCGGAGGCGACCAATCGACTGCTTATCCTGGTCAGCGCGAGCACGGAGTCCGCACCCGCTCGATACAGTTTCCGGACGTTCTCCGATTCGTTCGCTCGGGCGATGACTTCGATGTCCGGATTGAGTTCCCGAACCACGAGCGCCGTGTACAGCGCTTTCGTGTCGTTCGTGAGCGCGATGACGACCGTGTTCGCCTCCTCGATACCGACCTCTCGGAGCGCAGTCGGGTCCACAGGACTACCGACCACGTCCACGTTCCGAGCCTCCACCTTGGCGAGCGTTTTGACCGGAATCCCGGCCGCAGTGAGCTGTTTCGCCACCGTTTGTGCGACTTCCCCCGATCCGATGAGAACGATTGGCTCGCGTCGTTGCTGGCGCATCGGGGACTGTGCGACCGCTTCGAGCCGTTTCAACTGGGCGGGACGGCCGACGACGAGCAGGCGGGTGTGTCCGTCAAGAACGGTGTCCGGCGGGAGCGGACTGACGAACTCCCCGCGTCGCCACGCACCGATGACGCCGACGCCGGTTCGTTCGCCGAGTCGGCTCTCGGCCACGGTCCCCCCTACGAAATCGCTGTCGTGCGTCAGCGGCAGTTCGGCGATTTCGAAACTCTCGTGTAGGTCGATGATGTCCAAGAGGTTCTCCGAACTCACGCTTCGTGCCCGGTTTGCCAGACTTTTTCCGAGCAACTGTCGTGGCGATAACACCTGATTCGCACCGGCATACTGCTGGTACTCGCTCAGGTTCGTATCGTCCACGATGCTGACGACGTGCACGTCGTCGTCGGACTCCCGCGCCGCGAGGACGATACTGGCACTGACCTCGTCCGGCGCGTCGGTGACCACCGCCGTCGCATCCGCGACGTTCGCGTTGTGAAACGTCTCCGGGAACTCCGGGTCGCCGTGGAGCACGGAGTAGTTCGCCTCGTAGAGCTCCGTCGCCGCGTCCCGGTCGGCTTCGAGGATGACGTACTCGACATCCCGAGGCTCGAATTCGGAAACCAGCGACCTGCCGATTTGGGTATCTCCGCAGACGATGACGTGGTCTTTCACCCCGTCGAGCGCCGTCGGCGGCGTCATCGCCAGTCGATTCTCGATGAGCGGGATGATGAACACGGGCAGTGCGGCGAGCAACAGGACGACGCCCGAAACCTGCATGGCGAGGACGAGAAGATTCATGTACGGACTCGTCCACGGCGCGTCCTCGCCGTACCCCGTCGTCGTGAACGTCTCGACAACCATCATCAGCGAGTGGAGAAACGATTGGGGTCGTCCCTCGAAGACTCGCATTCCGAAGTTGTAGGCGACAGCGAAGACGAGAACCGCGAGTAAGAGGGCCAAAACGTAGTATCTCACGCGCTGTCTCTGTCGTGCCATACAATACCATACTGCATGGGGGCGGTTGATGTCGTCGCTGTGGCCAGATTTCCCGAAGTTCGATGGAATTCGGGAGACAATTATCGGACCTCGACGGCGAGCGTCGTCTCGTACCTCCCTCGCTCCGTCGTCACCCGAACGTCGAACGCCACCGCCAGGACGTGCGTCTCGCTGTCTCGATTTTGGACGACGATGCCCTGACTCGCTTCACACGCCCCGAACTGCCGATTCGGTCCGCGCGTTGCCGGACAGTGCTCGTCCGCCCACGTTTGGGCCGCCGACTCGTTGTACGCCACTTGATAGACGGTTCCGGATTCGACGCGGGAGGAGCGAAGCGCATCGAGCGTCCCTTGCAACTCGGTGCGAACCGTCGAGACGGCGGCGTCTCGCTTTCGCCAACGATATGATTCCGGAACTCTGCTTCCGGCACCGTGAACCCCCCGTGAGAGAACGCGTTGGGCGCTTTGGACGGGCGCGTCGTACTCGCCGCTCGCAACCACGTCGCCGCTGTAGCCCAGTTGGAGGTACGCGAAGAGCACCGGCGTCAGCGCGACGGCGACGAGCGCCGCCGCGCCGAGGACGAGTTGGGCGCGGTCGTTCATACGTACCACACCCAGATGGTCACGTCTCCGTTGGTGGTCATCACCGTCGAAGCCCCAATCGGGACACCCGCCGGTTTCCGGTAGCCGACCGAACCGTACGGCGTCTCCACCCGGAACATGAGGTTGTCCGGGAGGATGCGATCCACGCGGTGTTTCAACGTGGCTTTCTCGCGGCGAAACGAGTCCGGCGAGTCGATGATTTCGGCCAGTCGCGTCGTTCCACCGTGTCTGGGGGCATCGTTCACGAGGACCGTTCCCGTGTCCTTCGCGTACATGTCCAGTTGCGTGCCACGCGTGTGTGGGGTTGGAACGCCGAGCGCAAATCCCATCGTGACGCCGAAGATGAGCACGACGCCGATTCCAGCCTCGACGATGGTCAGGGAGAGCTGTGCACGGGAGTTCCCGCTACGCATCGGCTTTTCACCGTCATTCATCGACCGTCACCGTCAGAATCGACTTTTCCGTTTCCGCGGGATAGTACGTGACGCGGACGCCCCCCGTCGGAAGCGTGCCGCTCGTTTCGAACGTGAATCGCGTCGTTTCGAACCGGGAGAGGGATACGTGGAACGTCCCGTCCAAACCGGATTCGTTTCGAAGGACCACCCGTCCGTTCGCTCGAACGGTGCTCACCGTCGTTCCGTCCGGTGGTCGAACGACGAGCGTCACGTTCGGCGTGCGTCGCGGAAGCGTGAACTGCGGATTCCCCGCGGACAGCGGCGGTGTTCGTGTCGTCTCGCTTCGATTCTCGACCAGAACGATTCGGCGAATCGTCGTCCCATCCGAGAGGGAACCTCGTTCCGCGAGAACGGTATCGCCGAGCCTGATTCGAACGTCGTGGTTCCCGAGGGACGGAAACAGGGTTTCCAGACGACTCGCGTTCAGGCTCGGCACCGTCGCCCCGTCGAGAACGTCCGCCCGAACCGTCAACGGACTGTTTACGGACACCAATCGTTCGCTCGCCGCGACGGCGATTCGTCGTTTCGTCGGGTTCCTGTCCGCTCCGAGGAACGCCCTATCGGCGATACCGATACTCAGTCCTGTCACCATCGTCAGAATGAGGAGGGCAACCGCCAACGCGGGCAGGTTCATCTGTCCCCGTGTTCGCCCTCCCGAAATCCGCCGCTCCGTTCCCGTTCGTTTCATCGATTCGTCCCCCGTTGTAGCTCGATGATGAGACCATCCGGACCGCTATGCACCGCGATGATTGCCGGTTCACGACTCGACCAGTTTCCGCGTACCGTCGCGACACGCGACGGAACCGTGAGTCGCACGCTCGAATTCAGTCGGTCGTCCGGGTGGTCGAGTGCCAGCGTCGTCCCGTTCGCACGGATGACGTACTCGTGACCACGAATCGTCTCCGGCAGGGAGACGCGTAGACGAACGTCGACATTCGTCCCCTCCGTGGGAACCGACTGCTGAATCCGTTCCGCCGTCTTCGACAGGACACGCCCGCCGACTTCGTGGCCGACGGCTGTTTTGTACTTCGGGACGACACCGCCGTACAGCGTCGTCGTCAACAGGCCGACGTACAGGACGACGAGTCCAGCTTCGAGCACCTTGCCGATGACCGGACTGACCGCTCGCTCGTTCCCGAACCGTCCCTTGCTTTCGCAGTTTCGGCGTCTTCCGCCCATCCTCCGTCGACGGGCGTCCATCAGTCCACCTCCGTTCGCATGTCGTGGACGACGAGATAGGCGAGCCGTCGTCCCGGATAGTTCGCCACGACGCTCGGAATGCCGTCGTTATCGAAGTCCCGAACCGTCGTCGTGGCGTTTTCCCGCTCGAAATAGCGTCGCCACGCGTCGGGTGTCCTCGTCTCGATGGCGACTCGGTACGTGCCGTTTCCGAGCGTCGTTCGGTTGTGCGTGACGTTCGTGCGGACGAGCACGGATTGGCCGCTCGTGGATGCGACCGATTTCTTCGACGCGTCGAGTTTCGGAGCGCCGACGACGAGAACGCCGCCGCGCTGGGAGGACGTTATCGGCGGGTGTGCGTACATTCGACCGCCCTCCGTCGTTCCTTTGAATGACCGCCCCGGCGACGTACGTGACGCGCCTGTTCCCGCTGGTGAAGACGAGCGCATCGACCGGCACCGTCCGAACGACGCCGGAATCGTCGAGGATTCGAAGTTCTCGTGGTTTCCGTCGTTAGTTCGCCATCCGAGAACGAAATCCGGCCGCGATGGATGCCGGTCGTTTCGACGGGAGCGAGTGCGTGGTCCATGTCGTTTGCGACCCGTGCCGAATCCGCCGTCGCAGCGTTGCTTTGGACGACCATTCCGACGCTGGCCGTCAGCGAAGCGAGCGAGAGCATGACGATGCCGAGGAGGAGTGCGACGCCGACGACGTTCGACTGGGCGCGAGTCGTACTGGTCGTCCGGGTCGTGCGACTCGGACGGCTCATACCATTCCCACCCCCGCAAAGACGAAGTACGCGATTGCGACGAGTGCCGCCGAGTGGAGCAGTGCTTCGTAGAACCCACGACTCGCATAGCCCGCGAACCAACCGCACGCGAGCATGGTCGATTGGGTGACGACGTAGAATCGGTAGCGGTCACGTGCCGGTTGTACCGCATTGGGGTCGAGCGCGAACCCGGCGTTCGACGAGGAAACGGCCGACAACTGCGCGAAACTGTCGAGGACGTAGGCGTTCACGGCGACCATGATACCGATGACGAGCAGTGCCGTCGTCCACCCGACCACGACGTACACGAGCATGTTCGACCGAAGCGATTTCTTCTGGTGGTACAGTCGCCCGATTTCGACCTGTAGCGTGTCGAAGACGGTTTCGGTATCCCCGCCGACGTCCAGCGTTCCGGTCACGAGACCGATGGTCTGGTCGGCGAGGGGTGTCCCGACATCGTCGACGAATCGCGTGAGTGCATCACGCCGCAAGTCGCCTTCACGGCTGGTGAGGTTCGAACTGAACGCGAGGTCGTTGACGTTCGGTTGGAGCGCGCCGAGGTCCACGTCGCGTGCGACCCGCTCGACGGCGGTCGAAAACGGTCGTCCGAGACTGACGTGGCTCGATACGGCGTGGACGAAGTCCTTTATCTCCCGGTCTTTCGCGTCGTCACGGCGCGAACGCCGAACCGACACCAACCCGACAGGGAGGGCGAACGCGACGTAAGAGAGCAGGACCACGTTGACCGGCATGTAGCCGAGATACCGAGAGAACTGCTCCGACGACGGCCGTCGTCGGGACGAGCACGACGATACTGTTCGCGGGATTGATGAAAAGCGTCCGAAGAAGGTCGGAAAGGGTCCTCGACCGTGCATGACTCGGCGGGGATTGGTCCGCCGGGCGAAGCGACGACACCATCACCGCCGCACCGGCACCGATAACGAGGATGAACGCCCCGCTTCCGTAGATGATGAGCGCACGAACCGAGAGCGCGTCGAATGGTGCCGGCGCGGGTGCCGCCAACCCCGGCGCGAGGACGCTCATCACGGTCAGGACGATGACGAGCAGTGCCGGAATCACCAACAGAACGATGAACATCTCCGCCAGCAGTTCGAGGAAATCCTGTGCCTGCTCGTGAGACCGGGACTGACTGTGACTCAACATCCGTCCCTCCATCTGGAGATACTGCTCCAACGCGTCGGGACCCTGTTCGGTGTGTTCGCGGAATTTGAGCAAGAACGGTGCGAGCACGTCCCGCGACGGCGTATCGCGGGCGACGATTCGCAACCCGTCATCGACGCTCCCGGTCAGCGCGGCCTTGTTCAACACCTTCCGGAACGCGACCGCGGTTTCGCCGTAGGATTCCTCGCGGTCCGCGACTTTCCGGAGCATGGCGAGCAAATCGTCGCTCCCCGACGAAAGCGCCCGGAGATAGCGCACCGCGCCGGGAAGCGTCCGCTCGATGTTCGACTGACGGGCACTCGCCGCCCAGCCGAGATACAACCCGCCGAACCAGACGGTAGTCCGTTTTCCGAACGCCGCACAGACGAAGGCGAGCGCCGTCGCGGCGTACATGCGGGGAACGTGCGGTATCGAAACTTTCTCCACCACCGGCAATCCGCTGTGGAGAAACGATACGGCGTCCGTGAGGACGGTAGACGGGACTGCCAGCGTCAGGAGCAGTATCCACGCGAACGCCCCCAAAAATACGACCCACGAGAGACCGTAGGTCCGCGACAGGAACACGTCGAAACTGGCGTTCACGTCCGTCGCGCGGTAGCGCTTTCGGTCGCGGTCGTGTCGCCCGTGGTCGGCGTGGCGCGAGAACAGCGCGTACAGCGCGCGGTCGAGGATGCCGAGGGAGGACCCGAGGTTCGTTTCCCCGACATTCCCGTTCGTCGTGCCCGGTGTTTCGGTGAGATTCATCCGCTCACCTCCCGCGAAACCCGCTCCACCGTCGCCGCCTCGTTGTTCTGGAGGTCGGCGAGGAACGAGAACAGTTCGTCGAAGTCCGTCATCCCTTCGCGTTCGAGATACTGCACGTAGCGATGTTTCCGGTGGAACTCGGCTTCGACTTCCGCCACGCTTTGGTCGGTTCGATGGGCGAGTCGGTCGAAGAACCGGAAACCGATTTGCCGTTCCTCGTCGCCGAGTTGCGGGTGGTCGTACTTCGTGTGGAACGTCCCTTCGTGGTCGCGCCACGCGACGGTGTTCCAGTGAATCGTCGTGCCGTCCTTTCGAACGGTTCCACAGCGTCCGTCCAACTCGGCGAATTCGTCCTCGTTGACGAGTTCGATGACTTCGCCGACGTATCGCTCTCCACCGACGTTTCGCGGGAAGACGACGAGGTCGATTTCCTGCAACAGATACGAGGAGAGTCCCTGTTCGACCACACGATTGACGAGTTTCTCGATGTTCTCGGCGTGGGTCGTGCCGAGGAGTCCGTGACCCGTGTTGAGCGATTCGGCGAACGTCCGGAACGAGGCGGGGGTGTTGATTTCCGCGATGACCTCCACGTCCGGGTTCAGGTAGTTGCATTCGGTCATCAGATCGGCCATCGTCACCCGCTTGTAGTCGTTTTCGTGGTCGCGGGTGGTGAGCGAAACGCCGGTTTCGTGCGGTAATCGGACCTCCCGCGACCCTTCGTCGATGCTGATGGGACGGTCCCGGTACGGGATGAACGGCATATGGGCGTTCATCAAAGTCGTCTTACCGACGCCAGTTTGGCCGGAGAACAGCGCGACGCCGTGGTGTTCGTACAGTTGCCAGAGCAGGGTGACGATTTCCGTGGAGATGCTGTCGGAATCCAACAAATCGACCGGTGTCATCGTATCCGGGGCCTGTTTTCGAATCGAGATGTGTGGCCCGCCCTCCGAGATGACCGGGAGCGCGACGGCACAGCGAATCGTCTCCTCGTCGGCCACGCCGTCGGGCGAGAGGTTGACCTTCGCGCTGGGGTTGCTGGCGTTGAGTTCCACACCATCGGAAGCGGCCATCTGGGTGACGACGTTGACGAACGCCGATTCGTCCTCGAACGAGAGGTTCGTCGGGATGCGCTCGCCATGGCCGATGGCCCGACCACGCGGGACGACCTTGATTCGTTCGCCGACCTTGTTCGCCTCGATGTCTTCGAGCAGGCCGTCGCGGATGGGAACCGTGAGTTTGCCGTGCCCCACGTAATCCCGGAGGACATAGTAGACGAGGTCCGAAAGGCGGTCGTCGGAGAACCGGTGGTCCACCGGCGGGATGGCGAGGTCGTATTCGGCGAGCGCGGTCCGGACTCGATACTTCGCGGCATCGAACCACGCGCGGGTGTTCCGTGCAGTGAGTCGCCGCGAGAGGAACTGGTTCGCCCGCTCGCGGACGAACACCGCTCGGTCGTCCACGATGTCACCGACGTGTGTCTCCCAGATTCGGTCCTTACACTCCGTGATGAGTCGGTCGTCGTCAGGCAGGAGGTTGGGTTCGAGCACGGCGTACTTCGTCGCGAAGGAATCGGTTCCGAGCAGGTGCTCCTGGTAGATGACGACGGGGATTCGAAACTCCGCGAAATCGACGGTGTGCGTTTCGATACGCTCGCTGGCGAATCGCGCGAGATAGTCGGCGTCGGCGGGGAGGTCGGTGTCCGCGGGTGCGTAGTTCTCGGTGTGGACGACGAGGTGGTCGCCCGCCGCGTCGGCGACTTCGATTTTTTCGTCCAGGGCGAGGGGGGTGAGTCGGCCGAGACAGAGCAGTTCGGCGAGTGCGTGATACTCGACGCGCCGCCGGGCGTCGGGCGAAAGGTCGGTCAAACGGTCGATAGCGCGCCGGTACTTCGGTTCGAACCCGTGTTCGACACACTCCACGGCACCCTCGCGCGTGAGCGGTCGGCGGAGGTTCGCGGTGGCGAAATACTCCCGAATCCGGGCAAGCGCCCGTTCGTCGTCAGCACTGAGCGCGGGCGTTCGAACGTCGTACCGAAAGCCATCGTCCGTCTCCCTGACCGTGGCGACGACGCCGGGATGAAGTTCGCGCTGGTCGCGCACGTCGGGCGCGTACCACGCGTCCGGGTCGTCCGGCGGAATCGGCGGGGGAACCGTCCCCACTGCATGAGTGTCAGAATTTGTCGAAATATCCTGCGTAGACATGTCGTTATGAGAATGATTGGACTGCTGTTCGAATTTAAACCTTTGGAAACGACATGATTATCCAATTAGTAATCGAGTGTACATTTCCGGCGACGAAAAATCAGTGTCTATCGAAAATAACCCACGCGTGGTTCTTTCAACCGATTCCGGAGAAACGTCAATACCATCGGTACAACCACTCCTTGATGGCCCTCCTCGTCTTTGTTCGCATTCAAAACATTCTCCGACTGACTGTTGTTTTCATCTGAAAAAGAATTATATCATAGACCCACATCGTGGTTCATGATACGGTTCCGTCAACCTGGCCCCCAGCTAACTATATAGTAGTATTATCTCGATATTACTACTATCGACGGGAATTGTCCGAATAGTGGCACCAATAGTACTCTCTGGGGGAATGACTCGAACGGTGGTAATATGAACGCCTATTATAAGCGGTTTTTACCACCTGTCGGCCATCACCGGATGAATGACGCGAAAATCCGAACGGGCGAACGGTGGCACGTCACGACGAAAGTTCATCGCAGTAACCGGCGCCGCTGGCGCAGTGGCGCTTGCTGGTTGTTCCGGCAGTAAGGGCGATTCCAAGGATTCGAGCACTAGCTCTGGCGGCGACAGGTCGAGCACCTCGAAGGATGGCTCCGACAAAACGTCGTCCGAACAGAGCGGCGGGGACACGAAGAGCAATGACCTCCTCACCCTGGGCGGCTCCTCGACGGTGTACCCCATCGTCAACGACGCTGCGTCGCTCTGGAACTACAACTCTCCGCCGGACGATGCGGAGCACTGGCCCCACAAGAAGTACGGTATCAAGACGAAGAAGAACTTCGCGGACTACTGGGCGTCCCAGATGGACGTTCCGACGAACGACAAGAAGGGTCTTCCGTACCACGTTTCGGTTGGTCTGAGCCACTCGGGCGTCGGCCTGAACAAGGTCAAGGAAGGGAAAGTCGACATCGGTGACGCGTCCGCTCCCGTGCAGGCGTCGCTTCGCCAGTCATAGAAACGTCTTTTTTTCGAGCCGCTTGCTCATCGCTGACACGCGCTCGAATCGCGTCGAAGAATGAATCGTTCGTCGATTACATCTCGACGGTGGTCCCGCAGTCGGGACATTCGAGATGCATGCCATCGTCGTCCATCCTGAAAGCGAGGACGTCGCTCTCACAGTCCGGGCAGGGTTGCGGAACGCGCACTTCGGACGAGTCCCGCGGCGCGCCGAGCGCGAGGGCGACCACGTCGTCGTTCGATTCGTTGCGCCCCTGCTGATACTCCCCGGCCGGGAACCGAATCGCTTCCCCGGCACCGACCTCGACGGTTTCGCTGTCGGCGTCCGGTTCGGGTTGGGTTTCGAACGTCGCGGTTCCCTCCACGATGTAGAAAATCTCCTCCTGATCGAGGTGCGTGTGCAGTCCGCCCGAGAAGTTATCGCCCGGTTCGAGGGCGTAGTGGTTGATGGACATGTCGTCCGTTTCCAGCGCGTCCGAGAGGCCGCGACGGTCGGCACTACCCATACTCCCCGACTCCACGTCGTCGATGTCGATTTTCTGCATACCTTTCGTTCACTTCTCGCGAGTCATAGGTTTATTGCCCACCTGTGTTCCAGGTCGGTGGACTCTCTCGATTGTCGGACGAACACTGCAATTCCGACCGTGTTTTCCGAACTGTATCTCCCACTCACACCACACCACTAACCGTCTCCCCGCCGTATCTCCCTCGATGTACGACGACATTCTCGTTCCGACCGACGGAAGCGAATCGGCGATGGAAGCGGCGGACAACGCCATCGAGTTGGCGAACGCCTTCGACGCGACGATTCACGCGCTGTACGTCGTGGATATCGGCGCGATGTGGCCCGACGCGTACGAGGGCAACGTCCTCCACGACCTCGAATCGCGGGGGAAGAAGGCCGTCGAACGGGTCCGCGAGCGGGCCGAGGACGCCGGCGTCGATGTTACCGACGAGGTGGTAACGGGTGGAAGCCCCCATCGCGTGATTTTGGACTACGTCGACGAGAACGGAATCGACTGCATCGTGATGGGAACCCACGGGCGGCGCGGACTCGAACATTACCTGCTCGGGAGCGTCACCGAGCGTGTCGTTCGGTTGGCGAAGGTGCCGGTGATGACCGTCCACGCGTCCGACGAGTAGAATTTTCGAACCGAAATCCGTCGGCCGACGCGACGATTGATGGTCGTTCCGCGCCTAGGTCACTCGCCATGGCGGTTCCGTTGGTCGTCGCCGTCTTCATCGCGCTGGGAATCGGCCTGCTCATCGGCATCGAACGCGAGTGGAGCGACCCCGGAACCCCCTTCGCCGGAAGTCGGACGCTCCCGCTCGTCGCCGGGTTCGGCGCACTCGTGCAGGCCTTCTTTCCGAACCTACTGCCGATTGCGATCGTTTTGGTGGGTGGGTTGGTCGTCGTCGCCTACGTCGGGAAGGTGGTGACGACTGGCGACATCGGGATGACGACGGCCGTCGCCACGATGCTGACCTTCGTTTACGGCGCGATGGCGACCCACTCCGACACGGGGCTTCGGTTGGCCGTCGTTCTCGGAACGGTGACGATGGCACTGCTGGCCGAAAAACGGGCGATTCACGAGTTCGCCGGGCGCCTCGACGAAGCCGAGATGCGGGCGAGCCTGAAGTTTCTCATCGTGGCGCTCGTCGTTTTTCCGCTGCTGCCCCCGGAACGGATATCGCTGTTGGGCGGTCTCCGTCTCGATTTCCGATTCGTTTGGTTGATGGTCGTCTTCGTCAGCGGAATCAGCCTCGCGGGATACGTACTTGCCAAACTCGTCGGCAGTGAGGTAGGTTTCGAGGTGACGGGTGCGCTCGGCGGAGTGGTTTCGTCCACGGCAACTGCCGTCTCGATGGCGGAAAACGCGCGCCGTGACGCCTCGCTCACAGGACTCTGTGGTATCGCAACGGTCATCGCTTCGCTCACCATGTTCGTCCGGATACTGTTGGAGGTTCTCGTCGTCAACCAGGCACTGTTCGTTCCCATCGTCGTTCCAATCGCCGGAATGACGCTCGTCGGCGTTGTCGTCGCAGTTATCGAATATCGCGGTGTCCGTGAGGACGTGCCGCTGACTGCGGACATCGAGAACCTGTTTCGCCTCTGGCCCGCGCTCCTGTTCGGCGTCTTTTTCGCCGCCGTGCTCGTCGCCTCCTCGGCCCTCAGCGTGGCATTCGGCACGGTCGGCGTCTATTCGGTCGCAATCGTTTCCGGCTTAGTCGATATCAACGCCATCACGATTTCGTTGAGCAACCTCGCACGGAGCGGAAGCATCTCGACGGCGACAGCGACGAACGGTATCGTCCTCGCTGCGAGCGTCAACACCGCCGTCAAAATCGCCATCGTGTGGCTGTTCGGAACGCGAGCCTTGGGCAAAACGGTGGTCGTCGTTCTCGGCATTGTCGCCGTGGTTGGCGTCGGTTTCGTCGCGCTGTGAGGTTTCGTTTCCCCGATTGACGGAAGGGTTGTCGAGTTTCCGTTGGGATTTCACGGGTGGATTACCGATTCGACGGGGGAGTACGAGTGACATCGTAAAATCACCGCCGAGATATTTGTAACAATAAGTATCCAAATAATTATTTGAATTTTCTTTAGATAACATAATGTCTTCAAGGTCATTCTTTACTGTTGATGTCCGACAAAAACAGGGGAAAGGATAGGGAGCAAAATTCGAAGGACAGTCGGTTCCGCCTGAACCGACGACGGGCGATGCAACTCGGTGGTCTCGGGGTCGGGAGTATGGCGGTGCCGGGACTCGGTTCGTCCGCGGTTAGCGCGGCAGAAGGGGAATGTGCGGACGGGCCGTTCGAGCGGACTTACTCCGGTGGGACGGTGAATTTCGGACGAATCGCATCCCACCCACAGCAGGGTGGAAAGACGGAGGATACGGGCGCGGGGTCTCCAGCCAGCACGGCGGAAATCGAATCGTCGCGGGTACACGGACACCACGGACGCCATCGCCACGACCAGGAGAACGGCCACTGGCACCGACATCACGGTGACGAGGACGAGTTGTCGATTTACACGGAGTACGATGGCGTGGACGCCGAGCAAACGACCGGCGGCGTTCCGTCTGACTCCCAAATCGCGGCGGGGTACGGTAAAGTCATCCACGCCCTCAACACGCAAGTCGCCGTGTTCGACAAGCAGTCCGGACACGAGGAGCTATCAGTTCAGTTAAACGACATCTTCGCACCGGTCATCGACGAGCCCGAAGGCGGCTACGTGTACGGTGAACCGTTCGTCTTCGACCCGCGAGCGCGCTACGATCGTCGGGAGAACCGGTTCGTCGTCGCGGCGGTCCAGTACGAACCCGGCATCACCGACGACGGGGAAATCATCACCCGCGAGGACCAAGAAGAACGAGCGGGCGGCGGACCGGGCGAAGGCGAGGACGACGATGGAGAGGACGGCGAGGACGCCGCGGAGTCCGAAGCGGACGCCCTTTCACGGCCGCCGGAGGGGTGGTGGCTGGTCGCTGTCTCCCAAACGGCGAACCCGAACGGAAAGTGGAACGTCTACCGGATTCCACCGATAGAGAACGACGCGCTCGTGGATTATCCAACGCTCGGACTGGACCGGGACGCTATCTACCTCGCCGAGAACTTCTTCGGCGACGAGTTCCAGGTGACGATGGTGACGCTCGACAAGGAAGCGATGTACCACGGCCGTGACGTGACCGGTTATCACTTCACCCATCTGGACAACCCGAACGTCGACGGGGACGATTTCACCGTTCAACCCGCGATGCAACCGTTTTCGGGCGGCGAGCACGGAACGTACTACCTCCTCGACTCCATCTTCCCGTCGCCGACGGCGAGCACGCTCACGCTCTGGGAGTTGACCGACCCGCTCGACGACCCGACGTTGGAGTGTTATACGGTTCCCGTCGAGCCGTTTTCCTACCCGCCGACGGCACGACAACCGGATTCGGACAAACGCATCGACACGCTCGGCACGCGGCAGATGAACCTCGATTACAACGATGGGTCGCTGTGGACGGCCCACACCATCGCCTACGATTGGAACGGCGACGGCACTCCGGTGGCCGCCGTCAAATGGTACGAAGTGGACACCCGGTCACGAAAGGTCGTTCAGAGCGGCGTGTACGGCGAGGCCGGAACGTCGTACTTCATCCCGACCATCCAGTCGGACGACGATTCGACCATCATCACGCACAACGTGAGCGGACCGGACACCTACCCGAGCATGGCGGTTGCGGGACGAACGAAATGGTACACGAAGAACAAACTGGAGGATTCCATCGTCGTCGAGGAGGGGAAATCACGGTACGACTACGGCGAGGGCGAAGAAGTGATGCGATGGGGAGATTACAACGGAATATCGGTGGACCCGAGAACCGGCACGTACTGGACGGTGAGCCAGTACTCGCCGGACATCGACATCGACCCGGATGCGGAAGAACGTGACCCGTATCACACCCGAATCGCGGAACTATCGTTCGGCGGTCGCTGGCATCACGGCCATGGACACGGCTACGGTCATCACGACTGGGACTGAGCCGAACCGTTGACGAATCCGTCGTCAGCGAATCGAACTCATTCGTCGGTCGCTAGGTCGTCGGTTTCTTCGACGCCGTCGGTGTCGTGACCGAAGAATGCGGCGTACAGACACGCCCAAACGTCCGCTCGTTTCGTCTTGTGTTGTAATCGAGTCATGGTTGCCCTCCCGTTCGAGACGAACTATTTAGGCCAACCTAAAACACGAGGAGGCATAAATATTGGGTCGGGACGTTCGCCAGTGTTTTAGACGAGACACGGTTTTCTGACCGCGAAACCACAAGAGACAGGCCCATCCACGAGTAACTATTTCGGAACGATACGTCCATGGCACGAAGGGACCCGAAGGATTCGGATGACCAGTTCGGTTTCGATGACAACGTGAATTACGTCGGGCGAGCGCTCAGGGCGCTCGTCCCACAGCCGGTTGCCCGGCGGAGCATCGGGGTTTCCGTCTCGACACCGGACACGAGCTACGAAGTCGGCGACGAGATACCCATCGCCGTGACGTTCGAAAACCGGAGTCCGTTCCCGGTCGTCGTGGAAACCCCGCGACAGCGACTCTGGGGGTGGGAAGTGGACGGGGAACTCGAAGCCAGCGACGAAGCCTACTACGTCCGAAACCGCCCGAACGCCTTCTACTTCCGCGCTCGGGAGAAAAAACGGACCACCGTGACGTGGGACGGGCGATTCGAACGCGAAAACGAATCGACGCGTCGAAGTTCGGCCGAACCCGGTGAGTACACGATTACGGCATACGTGGCTACTGCAAACAAACGGCCGAGGGACGAGACGACGATAACCCTCCGATAGCGCCATCAGTCGAAGCTACCGCTCGCCTCGTCGAATCGCAAACGTCCTCAAAACAGAAAACCGGCCGAACGGGGTTATTCTTCGTCGCCGCGGTGGGCACGGAGCGCCGCGAGACCGGCGAGTCCGCCGGCACCGGCGAGCGCGCTGAATCCGGGTTGACCGCTCGAAGAGGACGTTGACGTGCTGGAGTCGTCTTTGCTGCTCGACGATTTAGTCGTCGTGGTCGTCTTCTCCTTCGAGGTCGTTTTCTTCGTGGTCGTCGTGGTCGTCTTCTTCTCGCTCTTCGGCGGGTAGCCCGCGTCCTTGAGCGCCTGTCGGAGCGTCACTATTTCGATATCGCGCTTTTTCGCGGCCTTGATGAACCGACTGATCGTGTCGGAGGTGACCTCGTCCTTGTAGGAGTGTGCGCCGAAAACGCCGAGCGAGTTGTTTCCGGCGATGAGGTCGAGATGACCCCGGATTCGTTCCCAGTCGGCGCCTTCGATGAAGTAGTCGCGTCGCATTCCGAACGGGTCTATCTTCCCCCGTTCGTTGACACCGTCGGACGGCACGGCGTTTGCGACGCCGGTGTAGTACTCCTTCGCGTACTTCTTCGAATAGTCCGAGAACTGGTCGTACGGTGCGAGGAGGTTGTCCACCGTGAAGCCGTACGCTTCGAGGCGCTTTTTCGAGTCGCCGAGCGCGTGACGCATCGACTTTTCCGACAGTCGCTCACGCGCGTTATCCGTGCTGAAGGACTTTCCGACCTTCTTGTTGAACTCCATGTACAGTTCGTCGTCGTCGTTTCGCCCCGAGGTGGCGATGGACCGTTTCACGGATTTGTCGCCGTCGTAGATCTCGATTTCGTAGCCCTCGTGGAAGGGGTGTGAGTGGTCGTCCTTCGGATACAGACGCTTGTCGTCCGGAGCGATATCCTTCGCGATGGGGAACGAGACGAGCGACGTGTGTTCGCTCGTGTGCGACATGATCTCGAAACCGGCCGACTCGAACTTCTTCAGTTCCTTCCGGTTCATCGCCCGCTTCATCGTCGATGGTCCGTCGGTGCCGATCCAGCTAGGAACGATACCGAGGGAGGCGGGAACGTTTTCTTTCTTGTGTACCGGATACACCTTCTTCATGTCGGAGATGGGCCCGTCGTCGTAGACGATGACGAGTTGTGGTTTCCCGCTCTTCGACTTCGCACTAACCTCCGTCGTCAGAACTGTTCCTGCAAGTGTCGTAGCTGTAGCTGTTTTGATGAATTCTCGACGAGACACTACCATTTGATAGTAACACAGACAGTGAGACGAAATATAAGTCTTGTGTGAGTACTGTTTCACACACTGATTATTAATAATGAGGCGTAAAACCACGAATATATATAAATTATGGCCGGTTAAAAATTCATTCCAACAGAAATGCCTACTCGTTTACCGAGATATCCTATTGCAAATCATTAGTTATTATTCTCACACTACCATAGTCAAATTTCTTTCAGATGGGTGAATCGAAGCCAAAGACGACCCGGCGAACGGACATCGCAACTCACTGTTGGATACCGTCGATGACATCATCACGGTGGCGGTGGCACGCGGCGTCGTGCGGTGACGTTCCGTGCTCGGTCGGCACCTCGTACTCGGGTATCTGTCTCGCACAGATGCTTTTCTCGGCGAACGACTCGTTCAGCAGTTCCGTCGCGCCGTCCCAATCCCCGCTCACGATTCGACTGACCGCGTCGTCCACGATGGTTCCTGCTTCCCCGTCCGGCGTGGTTCCGTCGAAAAACCGGTCCACGATGTCCGATTCGGTCGTCGGTTCGAACGACCGGCGCTGAACTTCCCGGAGGAAGTTACGAGTGACCTGCCACCCTTCGCGCGAAAAGTCGTACTCCTTGGGTGCGATGAGTTTCGGACACCGTGTTCGGAACCGACATCCGCTCGGCGGGTTGATGGGACTCGGCACGTCGCCTTCCAGCACGCCACGCGTCTCCGCCACGCGTGGGTCTGGCACCGGGATGGATTCGAGTAGTGCTTGCGTGTAGGGGTGTTGTGGGTTCTCGAACAGTTCCTCCTTGTCGGCGAGTTCGACCAACTGACCGAGATACATCACGGCGACACGGTCGGAGATGTGGCGAATGACCGAGAGGTCGTGAGCGATGAACAGGTACGTTAGCCCGAACTCGTCCTGTAGCGACCGCATGGTGTTGAGCACCTGGGCCTGTATCGACACGTCGAGCGCCGTCACGGGTTCGTCACAGACGATGAAGTCCGGGTTCACGCTGAGCGCCCGCGCCAGGTTCACCCGCTGGCGTTGACCACCCGAGAAGGCGTGTGGATGGCGGTTGTAGTGCTGGGGGTCCAACCCCACCTTTTCGAGCAGTTCGCGTGCGCGTTCTTCGCGCTCGTCGGCGTCGTACAGTCCGTGGGCCTTCATCGGTTCCTCCACGATGGGGCCGATTTTCATCCGCGGGTCCAGCGAAGATTGGGGGTCCTGAAAGATCATCTGTACGTCCCGCCGCTGGGCACGCAGTTCTTCACTTCCCAGCGCCGTCAGATTCTCCCCTTTGAAGTACACCGTCCCGTCGGTCGGTTTCACGAGACGCAGGATGGCTCGCGCGAGCGTGCTCTTGCCACAGCCGGATTCGCCGACCAAGCCCAGCGTCTCCCCTTTTCGAATCGTGAACGAAACGTCTTCGACGGCTCGAACCGGCTTTTGTTCCCCGAACAGACCGGAGAGAAAGCCCCCGCTGTCGGAGAAATGTTTGGTGAGGCCGTCCACTTCGAGCAGTGGTTCGCCCGCTCTCGTGTCCTCGTCCGCCAGTTCGCCCGTCGTCATCGAGTCACTCATCTCAGTCACCTCCCCGCGCGTCGGTCACGATGTCGTCTGTGACGCCGGTCGTGGTTCGAATCTCGATGGGGTCGCTGAACTCGTAGCCCACGTCGAAGGCGTCGTGTTTCACGCAGGCGGCTCGGTGCGAGCGTTCGCCCGCCTCCCCGAGTTCCTTGCATTCCGGATGGACTTGGGTACAGACTTCGCGGGCGTCGGGACAGCGCGTGTGGAATCGACAGCCACGCGGCGGGTCGATGGCCTCCGGCATCACGCCCCGAATCGGGTCTAATTCCTCGACGGTCTGGTCGGGACGCGGCATCGAATCCAGTAACGCCCGCGTGTAGGGATGTTTGGTGTCGTGGAACAGGTCGTCCACGGTCGCTTGCTCGACGATTTCGCCGAGGTACATCACGTTCACGCGGTCACACAGTTCGGCGACGACGCCCATGTCGTGGGTGACCCAGATGAAACTCGTGTCGTACTTCGCCTGTAAATCGTTCACGAGCGAGAGAATCTGCCCTTCGACGGTCACGTCCAGCGCCGTCGTCGGTTCGTCCGCGATGATGAGACTTGGCTCGCAGGCCAACGCCATCGCAATCAACACGCGCTGGCGCATCCCCCCCGAGAACTGGTGCGGGTAGTTGTCGTAGCGCTTCACTGGTTCCGGGATTCCGACTTCACGAAGCATCGAAATCGCCTCCTCCTTGGCCTCGGATTTGGAGAACCCACGGTTGATTTCGATGAACTCCCGAAGCTGGCTTCCCACGGTGAAGACCGGGTTCAGGCTCTCCATCGGGTCCTGGAAGATGATGGCGATTTCGGTGCCGCGAATCCGTCGGCGCATCTCCTCGTTCGACAACATCTCGTCTCGTTCGCGGAGTTCGCCGTCCGACCCCTCTTCGAGGCCGAACAGTACCTCGTCGCGGAAGCGAACTTCCCCGCCGACGATTTCACCCGGCGAATCCACCAGTCGAAGGATGCTCTGTGCCGCGACGCTCTTTCCAGCACCGGACTCGCCCACGAGCCCGACGATTTCCCCTTCCTTTACGTCGAACGAGATGCCGTCCACCGCACGGACGACGCCCTCCTCGGTGAAGAACTGCGTTTTCAGGTTATCGATGTGTAACAGTGTATCAGTCATTGTTCGTCTCCGTCAGTTGTTGATTCGTGGGTCGAGCGCGTCGCGCAGGCCGTCGCCGAGCAGGTTGAACCCCATCACGGTGACGAGGATGGCAATGCCCGGCCAAAGGCTGAACCACGGGTCGGGCAGCATGTATCCCCGCGACTGGCTGAGCATCTGCCCCCACGACGGCGTCGGCGGTTGAGCACCGAAGCCCAGAAACGAGAGGCCGGCCACGATGAGGATGCTAATACCGACTTGTAGGGTGGCTTGGACGAGAACGGGGGCGAAGCTGTTCGGAATGACGTGGCGCAGAATGATGTTGCGGTCACGTACCCCTGCCGCCCGCGCCGCCTCGATGTATTCTTCTTCGCGCACGCTCACGACGCGCGAGCGAATCAGGCGAGCGAAGACGGGAATCGTGGTGATACCGACGCCGATCATCGCAAAGGTCAGGTCGCGGCCGAAGGCGGCCATGAACGCGATGACCAGCACGAGGAACGGAATCGCGTACAGTGTCTCCGCACATCGCATCAGGATATCGTCAGTCCACCCGCCGTGGTAGCCCGCGACTGCGCCGACGAGCGTTCCGCAGATGAGTCCAAAGCCGGTCGAAACGATGCCGACCTGCATGGCGATGCGCGACCCGTACACCAGGCGGACGAGGATGTCCCGGCCACGGTGGTCCGTGCCCAGTGGATAGCTCCACAACCCTTTCCCGAACCGTTTTTCTCGTTCCCACAGGTGGACGTAGAATCTTGGCGTTCGTCAGGTAGTTGACCGGATTGTGCCAGAAGCTACTGATGATGGCGTAGTCAGACGGCTTCGTCGTCGATCCCACAGAACACGGAAACCGCGAGGATGACCCCGATGATGTACAGGCCGATCCTCACGGTGGTGTCCCCGTCGAACCTGTTCGAGCGTGTAGCGCCACCCGACCCGGGCCTCGACTTTCGCTTCGCCCCCCTGTGCGTCTCGCTGTGCTGTACGGATGTCTTCCGTACTTGTCTCTCCGGTTGCCATTTCAGTCCACCTCGTCGTAGGTCACTCGCGGGTCGATGTACGCGTAGGAAATATCGGTGAGAACGACGCCGACGACGAACGTCAGGCCGAAGAAAATCGTCGTCCCCATTATCAGCGGGTAATCCTGATTGTTGACCGCCGTGATGATGAGTCGCCCCATTCCGTTGATGTTGAACACGGTTTCGGTCAGCACCGCCCCGCCGAGCGCGGCGGTGAGTTGCAACCCGACGACCGTGATAACCGGCAGTTGGGCGTTCCGGAACGCGTGTTTCCGGACGATTTTTCGCTCGGCGACGCCGTAGGCGCGTGCCAGTTTCACGTACTCCTGTTGTAGCACTTCGAGCATGGAAGAACGCTCGATACGCATGATTGCGGCCATACTGAAACGTAAATAGCGTTATCGCCGGGAGCAGTAAGTGAGTGACACGTCTGCCAGAAGCACGCCGAGTCGCGAGGATGCACCCTCCACCGCGCTCGGACTCTGCCACGGTTCGACCAATCCCGTCGCCGGGAGCCACCCGAGGTAGTACGCGAAGACGATGATAAATAATCAATCCCACCGGAAGTTGAGCTTACTGACGCCGATGAGTGCAATGATACGCGTGATGTGGTCGGTCGGTTTGTTGCGCCGTGTCGCCGAGATGATGCCGACGGAATGGCCACCAGCGCGAACGTAAAACTGACAGCATGAGCAGGAGCGTCACTGGAAGCCGTTGCATGATTTTCGTGGTGACCGGCGTCCGGTAGTAGATGCTTTGCCCCAGGCTCCCCTGTGCGACCGAGGCGAGGTAGTGGACGTATCGAACCGGCAGTGGCTGATTGAGTCCGTACTGAGCGCGTATCTTGTCGACCATCTGTGCGCTCGGCGACGGGCCGAGCATGATCTGAACGGGGTCGCCCGGAATGGCGTTCGTCAGCAGGAACGTTATCGTCACGATGCCGAGTAGCACCGGAATGGCCTGTAGTAAGCGTCGAATCGTATAGCGGAGGATTCCCATGTGTATTGTCGTTAGATCGTATCGAAACCGAAACTGGGGAGCGCTACTGCGACCCCATCGTGGCGTTGGTGTAGTCCGTCGAAAGGACGAAACTCGACACCGGATGCGGTTTGAACCCTTTTACGTCGTTTTTCACCCGAAACTGTTCTTCAGGTTGTACGCCGGGAGATGCGCCCGGTCGTTCAGCATCTTCGTGATGGCGTCGGTGTACAGTTTCTTCCGCTTGGCGTGGTCCGCCGATTTCCGTGCTTTCACGATCTGTTCGTCGATGGCGCTGTAGAAGGTCCCGTCCGTCGTTCCGTGTGCTTCCTTCGTATAGAAGTAGTACGTGAACGCGTCGGGGTCGGGAGTGCCCGACCATCCCAACGTGTACATATTGTAATCGCTCGGCTTGCCCGAGACGTACTTGTCGAGGAACGCACCCCAATCGAGGCGCTGGACGCTGGCGTTGTATCCCGCTTCCTTCAACCCGTTCGCAACGGTGACACCGAGTTGTTGGCGCTTGTCGTCCGGCGGAACGATGATGTTGGCGTTCCAGTCGTCCGGAACCTTGTCCGAACTCTTCAGCATCGTCTTCGCCTTGTCGATGTTCTTATCGTGTGGAATCTTCTTCCACTTGTCCAGCGGGAAGCCCCATTTCTTCGAAATCTGTTCCGGGAACGGGCTGTACTGGCGCACGCCGGTCGGCTCGACGAAGTTCGAAATGGCCTGGTCCATGTCGAAACAGTAGTCGATGGCCTCCCTGACTTTGGGGTCCGCCGTCGGTCCGTTCTTGCAGTTGAAGGCGAGGTAGAAGTAGCCCATCCCGATGACGGACTCGATGGACGTATCGCCCATGTTCTGGACCTGCTGCCAGAGCTTCGGCGGTATCTCCTCGATAACGTCGTTCTCGCCCGTTTGAAGACTCGTCAATCGCGTCGTCGGTTCTTCGACGGGTTTGAACTGCACCTCGGCGAGGTCCGGTTTCGGCTTGCCCCAGTACCCATCCCACCGGGAGATTTTGGCGTAGTTGCCTTCCTGCCAGCTATCGAACTTGAACGGTCCGGAGCCAACGGGCATCTTCTTGTTGAACTTCTTCTTGTCCTTCTCCCTGACCTTCTTTGGAACGATGGAACTGGTCAGGACGTTCATGAACGGCCCGTACGGGTATTTCAAATCGAACTTGACCTTCTGCTTCCCCATTTTCGAAACCGAATCGATCATCGAGAACGTCGCGGCGTTCTCCGTCTCCTCCTTGACGGGGGCTGTGAAGGAGTACGCGATGTCTTCAGGGGTGAGGGGGTCGCCGTTTTGGAACTTGATGCCCTTCTGGTACTCGACGATGTACGTCTTGCCGTTGTTCTTGACCGTCGGCATACCCGTCGCCATCTTCGGGACGACCTTGATGCCGGAGTTGTACGTATACAATCCCCCGAATATCCGGTCCGAAACCTGTGCCGAGGGAACGTCGTTGAGAACGATGGGGTCGAACTCCAACGGGCTTTTCACTTGCGCGAAGTTCAGCTTTCCATTGCCGTTTCCGCCGCCGGAGTTACTTTCGCTGTTTTTAGCATTGTTGCCGCTGTTTCCAGCGTTGTCTCCGCTATTTCCGGAATTGTCTTGACTCCCGGCACAGCCGGCTAACGCTGCAATGCCCGTTGCACCGAGGCCTTGCAGCAACCGTCGTCGCTTGATCGAATCGGGTATTGTACTTTTTTTCGTCATACTTTTTATGATTCGTTGATGGGTTGGCCGCTCGTCCGCAGTCGGCGGAGATGAGCAACTGTCGAATCTTTTTTGCTGAGCCAACCATTGTTATTGGGTGCCTGAAACGAACGGCCGAAAACGGTAAGCGTGCCCTACGAAGTTCATTTCAAATATCATTACGGCTAGCAAAGAGGGTCGGTCGGAAACTGGCCGCCGAGACCGAATCGTGGCGCTCGACGTCGCTACCCCTCGGTTTTGTTACGATTATGACATCATTTCCGACGATAAGAGTCAGCGGTACTCGGAATCATCGCGTATTCGGGTGCACGTACCGATTCACGAGGGGAGATGAGTCGGAGTTATTCGAAGCGCAGGGCGCCGAAAGTGGTAGGTGATGTTCGGCACGTGTCCACCGACCCTACTTCTCGAACGCCGAACGAAGGGTCCACACTCCCGAATCGAAGAACGGGGAGTTCGGATAGCCCGCACCGCGCCAGAGCGAATCGATGGGGTCGGCGAGTTCACCTCGAACGTCGGCGTCGAAGTTGTCGAGCGTGACGGGAAACGGCGCGAGCATCGATTCCCGAATCGGCCGTGCGTCGTCCTTCGACCCCCCGCGGTCGCCGGAATCCAGCAGACAGCCATCGACGCCGTACATCGTGAGCGCGACGTAAATCGGGGCCGTTCGCTGGTGATACGAGAGCACGCGGAGGTACCGCCGAACGCTTCGCGTCAGGTCGAGTTCGAGCGCCCGGCCGTCGATTCGCGGTAGTTCGGTTTCGGATCGTTCCTCGAACGGAATCGCGGAGACGGACTCGACGACCCCGTTCGAAAAGAGATGTGAATACCCGGCACAACCACCTCGTTCGTCGGATTCGACCACTGCCCCGAACCCGTTACCCGTCCACGAGCCACGTGCCCCGTCGCGCCCGAGTACCGGGAGCTGTTTCGGCCGCATCGGGTCGGCCTCGGGCAACACGCTGTGCTCGCCGAGGTCGATGGCGTAGCCGTCGTCGTACACCCCGGTCGGAACGACGTGAGCGACGATTCCCCGCGGCGACTCGAAGTCGAAGTAACCTGCCCCGTCCGCGACGGTTTCGAGCCGTCGCCGATGAAGCGCCGTCGCCTGCTCGTTTGCCCCCCCGGCGTACTTCGCCGCCATGACTGCGTCTCGATAGCTCATTCGGTACCGATGAAACCCGGCGAAGATGGTTAAGTGGTCTGATATTGTAGTCGTCGTATCCGTCGAACGTCTCGACGAGCTTTCTTTCGTTTTGAAATCGAAATGGATAATTTTCGTCCCGCCGGGAGTGCTCGGAGCGATGCGCGTGGTGGCGATTGCAGGCGACGAGTGACGGCAGTTCGCTAACCGTACGTATCCACGAGATGGGAGCACAACTCATCGACCATCGTGGAGTCGTACGTCCAGAGCCCGAAGAATTCGCCGTCGTCGCGTTCCTCGGCGACCAACGCGCATTTCTGGTTGTCGTCCCCACCGCCGTCGTAGACGAGGAACCACACCCGCCCGATTTCGCCGGTCGCTCTGGCGTAAAACGTCGTGTTAGGAATTCGCGGCGGTTGCCAGTCCGCCCGCCCGTAGATGTGAATGTCGAGGTCCGTATCAGAGGCGAGTCTCCCATACACATCTATCTGGTCCCGAAACGCGGAGAACGCCTGAAAGCCGACGTGTAACTGTCCGGTTTCGACTCGCCACGCCCGGTCCTCGATTTCGCGGCTGGTCGCCAACATCTGCCGTTTGTCGAACGACGTGAACAGGGTTTCATCGAGGAGGGTTCGCAGGTCCCGAAACGAGGACGGGTCGAACTCGTCGTTCCACGGGACGAGGACTGGCGGGGTGAGGAACTCCCGAAGCGCAGTTAGTCCGATTGCTCCTCGAAACCCGCCTTCGTCCCGGATGACGAGGAACTCGTTCGGCCCGACGCTCCGGAGTCGTTTGTACTCCACCGTGACGTTTTTCGACTCGAACTGGTCCGCGAGGCTCGCGTCCGCGTCATCACTATAGACAACGAGCGTTTTTCGTTTCCGCTCTACCGCATCGATGGCTTCCCGAAAGTTCATGGATGACACGCTCCGTACCGGTGTCAATTCTGATACTCGTTTGACAGCGCCCAGCGCAACAATCGGTTGACCGAGGGGGACAATTCGGGGCTGACGAGCAGTTCCGCACGCGAGTCGTAGTCGATTAGCCCGGCCTCCCGCAACGCTCGAACGTGGCGTTGCTGGAGGTCGTCCATCAGTTGCTCGCGGTCAGCAGGTGTCGCCATCCGGTATTCTCCCGCGTACAGCCACCCGGTGAGCACGTCGGCCAGTTCGTCCAACGAAATTCGATTCCACTCCAACAGCGTGTACAGCGTGTATCGTCGCGGCGTACTCGCCAGTGCTCGATACACGTCGTCGTCCAGCGATGTATCTAGTAAAATATCGTACAGAGCGTCCTCGGAGTCCTTCCCCATCTCGACTCCCCCTAAACCGTAACTACGCCCCCAAAATCAGTAAACCTTCGGTCCCTACTCCCGCTACAACCGCCGGGCGAGTAGTCGGCTTCCAACGAAGAGGATGACGCTCATCGTGACCGACATCGCCGAAACGGCCAGCACGCTCACTCCGGTGCCCGACGCGTCGAACGGTCCCTGTGCTGCCGTCGTCGTGTACTGCTGAATCGCCTCCACGCCGGTGTAGCCGAGGAGGAACACCGCCAGCGTGATGACGAGGAGCAGTGCACCGCCGACCAAGCCATAGAACGATGCGATTTCCTCGACGCTCAGGAGCTGACGCATTCGACGCGTGCTCAGGTTCTCCTCGTTGGAGAGTATCGTCGCGGCGACGGCGACGTGTCCCGCCGCCGCCCCGAGTTCAAGGACGAGAACGAGCACACCCGGCATCAGGATGACCGGCGACGCAGTCAACGGGTTTCCACCCGGAAACAGCGCCATAACCGGCTCCGGGTAGCCGAGCGTTATCGGCGCGACGAGCGCCAGCGCGACCAGCAGGACGCTTTGGGCCGCCAGTTTCGTCGAAATTGATTGGTCGAAGAGGCTGTTCCGTCGGACGCGCAGTCGCTCGTAGGGCGAGCCATGGAGAATTGCGTCCGCGATTCTGTCGTCGAAGTAGTCGGTCTGTTCCGTCACGATATCACGACCGGGGAGCGGTCGTTTTCACCCGATATCATCCTCGGGGTTATACCTGTATCGGTCCGCCGAACCACCATCGTTCGGACTGGTTTCGGCGTTGGAATAAATCTCTCGGGCGACTAGTCCGGCGGTCAGCGTGCCGCCGACTCCTGCAAGAACGTATCGTCCGCTGGTCATTTGCTGCCGATTCAGTCGGTGAAGCGATAACTTTCCCGGGCGGATGGCTGTAGAAATCGGTCGTTGCCGAAGCATCCACGTTCATTGTCACCGACGTTCACGGTACGAACATGGCCGAATACGACAGCATCGTCGTCGGCGTCGGCGGCATGGGAAGCGCGACGGCGGCCCACCTCGCGAAGCGCGGCGAGAACGTCTTGGGACTCGAACGCTACGACGTTCCGCATTCGATGGGGTCCTCACACGGCGTGACGCGAATCATCCGGAAGGCGTACTACGAACACCCGGATTACGTCCCGCTGCTGGAGCGCGCGTACGAACTGTGGGACGAGTTGGATGCCACCCATCCGACACGACTGCTCCACACCACCGAGTGCGTCACCGCCGGTCCGGGGGACAGTGAGAAAGTCGCCGGTGCGCGCGAAGCCTGCGAGACGCACGGACTGGAGCACAAACGACTCACCGCCGAGGAGGTGGGGGAGCGCTACCCGGGCTACGACCTACCCGAGGACTTCGTCGCAATCGTCGAACCGGACGGCGGGTTCCTCCACGTTGAGCAGTGCGTCGTCGCGCACGTGAACGAGGCACACCGACACGGCGCGGAGATTCGCGCTCGTGAGGGCGTCCTCGACTGGGAACCGACCGCCGACGGCGGCGTCCGCGTCGAGACGGACGAAGATAGCTACACCGCCGACACGATGGTCGTCACGGCGGCGCGTGGGCCGCAAACCTGCTCCCGATGCTACGAACCGAGGCGAGACCGGAGCGGCAAGTGTTGGGCTGGTTCCACCCCGAAAACCCAGAAGATTTCCAACCCGATTCGTTTCCGGTCTTCATCGTGGACTGCGAGGAGGGCTACTTCTACGGCTTTCCGGAGTACGGCGTGCCGGGATACAAGGTCGGCAAGTACAACCACTTCCACGAGAACGTCTCCCCGGACGACGTGGGCACCCCGACGCCGGGCGACGAGCGCGTCCTCCGTGATTTCACGGAGCGCTACTTCCCCGACGCGGCGGGGCCGACGATGCGCTTGGAGACGTGTCTGTTCACCAACTCGCCGGACGAACATTTCATCATCGACACGCTCCCGGAGAACCCGCAGGTCGTCGTCGGCGCGGGGTTTTCCGGCCACGGATTCAAGCTATCGAGCGTCGTCGGCGAGATTCTGGCTGACCTCGCCATCGACGGCGAGAGTCGCCACGATATCGAATTGTTCTCGCTCGACCGGTTCTGATTTCCCCGTTCTACGTTTCGACGCGATACCAGAGATGTGTCACGTTTGGCGAGTCCACGACCCTCGTCTTTTCGAGTTCGAGCGGTTCGAAGTCGAGATGGTCGAACAATTGAATTCCGTCCCCGAGCAGGACGGGAGTGATATGCAGTCGAATCTCGTCCAGTAGACCGTCACGCAGGAACTGCTGGACGACGTTTGCACCGCCCGCTATCGACACGTCGTCGGTTCCAGCGACCTCCTTTGCCCGTTCGAGCGCGCTCCCGACGCCGTCGGTAACGAAGGTGAACGTCGTCCCACCCCGTCGTTCCTCTGTTTCACGCGTTTCGTGGCTGAGGACGAACACCGGGACGTGAAACGGGGGGTCGTCCCCCCACGGTTCCTCGCCGGTGTCGAACATCCGCTTTCCCATCACGACCGCACCGGTGTTTTCGAGCGATTCCGCGAGGATGTCGTCGTCGGTACCGGTTTCCCCGCCGTCGAGACCGTGTGATTCGCGCCAGCTCGCCAGTTCGTACACCCACTCGTGGAGTCGCTCACCGTCGTCACCTAGCGGGTTTCCGACCCCCGCGTTCGGTCCGGCGATGAACCCGTCCAGCGACATGGACATTTCCGCGACGACGTTTCCGTTCGCTTGCTCGGTGTCGATTCCCCTCGATTCCGAACTGCCCCCGTTTGCCATTTTTGCTCTCCCCCGTATCGTGCTCTCGGTGACGCTGGCAGTCCCCTTAACTCTCCCCGCCTGCTCGAATCGCTTTCGCCGTCTCTAGGTCTACTCGAACCGTTCCACGCTGAACTCACCGAAATCGACCGACTCGCCCATGATTTCGTCGGCGACCAGTTTCCCGCTGTACGGGCCGAGTTGCAGGCCAGTTGCACCGTGACCGGTCGCCAGATGGACGCCTTCGAGAGTGGGAATTCGACCCAAAACCGGCAGTTGGTCGGCCGAACGCGGGCGGAGGCCGACGCGAATCTCCTCGATTGCCGCGTCGCCTAGTCCGGGTGCGACGCGAAGCGCCTCGCCGAGCACTTCGTGGACCCCCGTGGCCGTCGTGTGGGGTTCGAACCCCGACCCGACTTCGCGTGTCGCGCCGATGGCGACGCGGTTGTCCGACCACGGAACCATGTAGTGGCCGTGAAAGGCACCGAGAATAGGCCACGACGACGTATCCGTCTCGCCCAAATCGAGGTGAATTATCTGCCCGCGCTGTGGCTCGACGGGAATCGACACGCCGAGCGAGTCGGAAAATCGTTCGGACCACGCACCGCCGGCGATTGCGACTGCTGGTGCTTCGTACGTCGTCCCGTCAGCCGTTTCGACGCCGGTAGCCTTCCCGTCCTCGTGGTGAATGTCGGTCACGTCCTTTCCGAAAACGGTGAAGCCTTGCTTCTTCGCCGACCGGAGCAGCGCGCCGGTGAACGTCCGAGCGTCAACCCGCGCGGCACCGTCGTAAGCGCGACAGCGTCGGGTTTCGGCGAGTGCGGGGAATCGGGATTTGGCTTCGTCCGACGAAATTTCCGCCGTCGTTCCGGGCGCTGGCTGGCCATACGTCTCCTGGCGCTCCTGAATCCGTTCGGATGCCGCATCGTACTCCGATACTTCGTCCTCGTCCACCGCGACCGAGAGCAGATTACAGTTCGAATAGCCCGTCTCGCCGTCCTGCTCCCGTTCCAGTCGCTCGACGATTTCGGGATAGTAGGCCGCCGCATCGAGCGCGAACTCGAACCACCGTGTCGAGGCGGTTCGACTGCTCGTGGCTGGCGAGATAATGCCCGCTCCGGCGTCCGTCGCGCGTCCCGTGTCGTGCCGGTCGATGAGAAGCGTGTCCACGTCCTCGTGCGTGAGGTGGTACGCGACGGAGGCACCGACGATGCCACCGCCGACGACGATTGCGTCGTACATGAGGGCAGATGGCATGCCGCACACTTTGGCGTATGGATACCGACAATCCGAGGGATTCCCCAAATTCGGCCCTCAACCCAAATCCGGGTCCGTATCGACAAAGCGGTCTATCTTCTCCGGCGCGCGCCAGTCGGTCGCCAGTTCCAGCAGTTGCACCAACATCCGCCCCGTCGCGCCCCAGACGGTGAAGCCATCGACGTGGAAGTAGTGGATGACCACCTCGCCGTAGCGGGGGTGGTCGCGATGTTCGTTCTCGTAGTTGTCGAAATCCGTCAGTTCCGACACCGGGAGCACGGCGATTTCGGCCACCTCGCGCTCGTCGGGGTCGTACTCGCGGTCCGGGATTCTAACGACGAATGGGCTGATGGAGTAGCCCGTTATCGTTCGGATGTCGTCCAACCGACCGACGTGTTCGACTTCCTCGGGGCGAAGCCCGATTTCCTCGTGGGCTTCCCGAAGTGCGGTCTCCCAGAGGTCGTCGTCTATCGGTTCGTGGCCGCCGCCGACGAAACTCATCTGTCCGGGATGTTCGCCGAGGTGGTCCGCACGCTTGGTAAACAGGAGGGCGGGACCGTCCTTGCGGTCGATAACCGGAACGAGGACGGCCGCCTCGCGTTGCTCGTCCGTGACCAACCGTGGTTCGTGGTCGGCCACCCGACCGAGGTTCATGTGTTTTCGTCGCTCCGTCCGGCCTTAATTTGCCCGGTCGGCGTGCGACTCGTTCTCGGACCGCAATCAACCAGTCTCACGGCGATTCGTCCGCCGCCAGCGATTCGTCCAGTCGCTCGCGCACGTCGCCCGCCTCCACGGGGGCCCACGCTTCGAGGTCGTAACTCACGTCCACGAGATACCGTGCCCGCTCCTCGTCGGCCGTTTCGGCCTCCGATTCGAGTCGGTCTTTCACCCGTTCCCCCACGTCCTCACGGTCGATGGTCCGGTCCGGAACGTCCATGATGTGCGGCAGGTCCTCCGCGTTTTCGGGCAAGGCAGGAAATGCCACCGGGCCGGGAACGAGGACGGTTTCATCACTGGCATCCGTCTCCACGAGATAGAAGTCGCGCACGCCGTCTTCGATGACCGCCTCGAACGCCGATTCGTCCACCTCTTTGCCCTGCTTGAACGCCAACTCGGCGAGCGCCTCGGCCAGTTCCGCGTGCGTCAGCGCCCCGAACAGGTCCACCACGCCCGCGAGTTCGTCTTTCGTCTCACTCATTTCATCTCACTCGTTACCGGGAAGCGTCGGGCCACCGATATTAGTCTTCACCTTCCGGCACGTCGAAAGCGTGAAGATAGGTACATCGTGCGTGTGCTTTTCTTCTGATTTTCCGTGATGACAACGGCCGAGTCGCACGAATACTGCACCGCTACCGCAACCACCACATGCCTCCCCAACCGATTCCTCGCTCCCGCCCGTCATCCACCGTCAGAGCAATGCTCTGACGAGCCGTTCACTCGCTTCGCTCGCGAAAACCTCGCACGAATTTTCCGAGGCGGTTCGACCAACGGTCAGTCGAACCGCCTCGTTGGCGCGCGCTACTCGGAAGGATGGGTTGGGCGATACCGACCAACCGCCGTGGCGCGCACCGGCACACCCCTGAGGCCAGCGAGATTTCGGAGAAACCGCGGAAGCGAGTAGCACGCAAGTTGTCAGTGAGATGTCGGGGGTTTTCCGGAACATCATCGTAATTGTTGTATCCTCACCTGATTCAGGGCCGTTTCGTAGTAAACAGTCCGTTACTCGGCGCAGATTTGATACGGCAGGTCCGGCCACTCGTAGCCGGGACCGGACCCCTTGATGACGATTTCCGTCGGAAACACGCCGGCGGGCCGCCCGGAGACGAACCAGTCCCGACCCTCACGCACGAGGATGAACATCCCGTGGTCGTCACCGACGACGCGAAACGCCTCGCTGTCGCTTTCCCATCCCGTCGTGTCGGTGTGGCTTTCGATGGTTTCGACGGCACTCGGAACGTCACGCACCGGCAGTCCGATTTCGCTCACTTCGAGCAGGCAGTCGGAATCGAACGCCTCGTCCGGTCCGTCCATCGCGTCGTCGAGGTCGTGCCGGGCGATGAGTTCACCGATGTTCCCCGCCGGGTCCTCGAAGTATGTCGCGTGGGCGTTCATGAATTCGAAGTAAAATTCCGTCTCGCCGGAATCGACATCGGGGAGCAGACCGACCCGGTCGGCCAACCAGTCGCGGGCGTCCTCGAATCGGTTTTCCGGGACGTTGATAGCGAAGTGGTAAAACGGTTCTCCGGCGTCCGCTTCCATGAATTCGAGTTCCGTCGAACCCACCGTGACTGAGAGTCCGTGTTCGTCGCGGGAAACGGGAAGACCGAGACGAGTGCCGTAGAAGTCGGCCAGTTCGTCGGGAGACGCGGTTTCGAGCGTGAGACGGTGAATACGCATGGTCGAGATACGACGCCGGAAACGATGAGTCCAACCATCCATCGTTTCGAGCAGAAAGCATTTATTAGAACCATTAGACCAATCGAGTATGGTCTCCTGCGGAATGATGCTCACCGGATTCGGTGTCCTCGCCGTCGGTGCAGTCGGCTTGCTGATGGTCGTCATGTCGATTCTGCATCCCTGAAACGAGAAAAGAAACCCGAACGAAAACAGCCGAACTCCTACAACCGCGACAGCACTGCCTCGGTCACGTCAGCGGTGGTCCCGTCGCCGCCGAGGTCGGGCGTTCGCGGCCCGTCCGACAGGACGGATTCGACCGCCTCCCGAACTGCCGTGCCCTCCTCGTCGTACCCTAGATGCTCCAACAACATCGCCGCCGAGAGCATGGTGGCCGAGGGGTTCGCTATCCCTTCGCCGGCGATGTCCGGTGCGGTGCCGTGGACGGGTTCGAACAGCGCGTTGTCCGGCCCGATGTTAGCCGAGGGGAGGAGTCCCAACCCACCGACCAGGCCGGCGGCGAGGTCCGACAACACGTCGCCGGCGAGGTTCGGGCAGACGATGACGCCGAACTCCTCGGGATGCAGACAGAGGTGGGTCGCCAGCGCGTCCATCAGCATCTCGTCGTGCGAAACGCCCCGAACGTCCGCCACGCGGTCCACCGTATCGCGGAACAGGCCGTCCGTTTCCCGCATCACGTTCGCCTTGTGCGCGATAGTGATTGCCTCGTCGTCGCGTCCTTCGACGTACTCGCAGGCGAATTCCGCCAACCGCTCGGACGCGGATTCGGTGACGACGCGGGTCAGCGTCGTCACGTCGTCGCTCAACTTCGACTCGTGGCCAGCGTAGACGCCTTCCGTGTTCTCCCGGAGGAAGACGAGGTCCGTCTCCGGACGGAGCGCGTCGGTGCCCGGATACGCCCGCGCAGGGCGCACGTTGACGAACGAATCGACCACACTGCGAAGCGGGAGGATGACCTCCGCCGCCGTCTCGCCCGCCGCCCCGAACAGCGTCGCGTCCGATTCCGCGACGAGACTGCGGGTTTCGTCCGGCAGTGCTTCGCCGGTTTCCTCCTTCACGGCGTCGCCAGCGTCGCCGTCCACGAACTCGAACTCCGGTTCAACGGCTTCCAGCACTTCCTGTGCCGCTGGGACGACTTCCTGCCCGATTCCGTCGCCGGGGATGACTGCGATTTGTTCGGTCATTGTTCGACGTAAGGGAGGCTCTCGGCCGTCTTCTCGATTTCCGCTTTGTTCGACTTCATCAGTGCCGTCGTGTCCCAGACGCCCTCCACGAGCGCCTGTCGCTGGGCGTCGTCAACGTTCGCTTCGACCGTGTGGCCGTCGTAGCGCACGGTTTCGTCCGCCACGTCCACCTCGATTTCGGCGTCGGGGTTCTCCTCCACGAAATCCTGCAAGGCCGTGACCGTCTCGGCGTCGGCCGTGACGGTCGGAATTCCCAGTGCGAGGCAGTTGCCCGCGAAGATTTCGGCGAAGCTCTCGCCGACGATGGCGTCGATACCCCACCGCGCGAGTGCCTGCGGTGCGTGTTCGCGCGAGGAGCCACAGCCGAAGTTGGCGTTGACAACCAGAATCGATGCACCCTCGTGGTCGTCGTGGTTGAACGGGTGCGGTTGCAGGTTGTCGTCCGAATCGAACCGCTGGTCGAAGAACGCGAACTGTCCCAACCCGTCGAACGTGACGACCTTCATGAACCGCGCCGGGATTATCTGGTCGGTGTCGATGTCGTTGCCGCGCACGGCGATGCCGGTGCCGGATTCGTGGGTGACTTCTTCGGTCATGCGCTCGCCACCTCCGGCAGTTCGCGCACGTCGGTCACTTCGCCGCGAATCGCGGCGGCCGCGACCATCTCCGGACTCATGAGGACGGTTCGACCCTCCGGACTGCCCTGCCGTCCCACGAAGTTGCGGTTCGAGGAGGACGCGCTGGCTTCGTCGCCGCTCAGTTGGTCGTCGTTCATGCCCAGACACATCGAACAGCCTGCTTCGCGCCAATCGAACCCGGCCTCGCGGAAGACCTCGTCCAAGCCCGCTTCCTCGGCGGCAGTCTTCACGCGCTGACTACCGGGAACGACCATCGCCCGCACGTCGTCGCTGACTTCCCGTCCCTCGACGACCTGTGCCGCGCGGCGCAGGTCGGGCAGTCGAGCGTTGGTGCAGGAACCAATGAAGGCCACGTCGATGTCGTACCCCGCCATCGTCTCGCCGGGTTCGACGCGCATGTGCTCCTGTGCCTGCCGTGCCGACTCGCGCTTGTCTTCCGGCAGGTCGTCGGGGTCCGGAATCGGTTCCGTGATGCCGACGCCCTGTCCGGGCGTCGTGCCCCACGTCACCATCGGTTCGAGTTCGTCGCCGTCGATGACGACCACATCGTCGTAGGCCGCATCCTCGGACGAGCGCACGGACTCCCAGTAGGATTTGAGTTCCTCGAACTTCTCGGGGTCATCCGCAAAGGCGTCCGTCTCCCGCAGGTATTCGTACGTCGTCTCGTCGGGATTGACGTACCCCGCGCGGGCACCGCCCTCGATGGACATGTTGCAGATGCTCATCCGGCCTTCCATGTCCAGGTTCTCGATGGCCTCGCCCGCGTACTCGTACACGTAGCCGACGCCGCCGTCGGTGCCGAGTTGGCGGATGATTTCGAGGACGACGTCCTTCGCCGAGACGCCGGGACCGAGTTCGCCCGTGACCTCGATTTTGCGCACCTTCTGTTTCTCCATCGCTATCGTTCCGGTGGCGAGCACGTCCCGAATCTGGCTCGTACCGATACCGAACGCCAGCGCGCCGAACGCGCCGTGCGTCGCGGTGTGACTGTCGCCACAGACGACGGTCATGCCGGGTTGGGTCAACCCCTGCTCCGGCCCGATGACGTGGACGATACCTTGGTCTCCCGAGTCGGGGTGCGAGAAGTCGATGCCCGCGTCGCGGACGTTCCGTTCCAACTCGGACATCATCTCCTCGGCCGCGTCGTCAGCGTACGGACGCGACTGGTCGGCCGTCGGCACGATGTGATCCACCGTCGCGTGCGTGTGCTCCGGATACGCGACGTCCATGTCGCGTTCCTCCAGCATCCCGAACGCCTGCGGACTCGTCACCTCGTGGACGAGGTGCAGACCGACGAACAACTGGGTCTGCCCCGTCGGCAGTTCCGTGACCGCGTGTCGGTCCCACACCTCGTCGTACAGCGTTCCCTCGCTCATCGGTACTCTACCCGGTATTCGTGGCCGCGTTCGAACACGCCAACTGAGTCAGCGGCACCCGTCGGCGCGGTGTGTCGAACGTCGGCCATAGTTTTCGTTTGTGATTCCTCGTCATCCCCGCCGTCCGTGGCGACTCGTCCGCGGCTGAACACCCGCGTCATCGCTCCTCGGTCGGCGAACGGATGGTCGTGGCTTATCTCGCCCATCGTCTTCGTTCGCTCGCGGGTCGCTCCGCTCCCCGCTCGCGGTGGGAGAGTTTTCTTCGAAGACTCCTCAGTCATCCGCAGACACTCCTTGTCGCTCCTTCTCCTCTGATTCCGTCTCCTCCTCGGCGTCAGCCCACGCGAACAGTTTGCGCAGTCTGTCGCCGACCTCCTCGATTTCGTGGTTCTTCTCCGCTTGCGTCTTCTGGCGGTAGCCGGGGCGTCCGGCCTGGTTCTCCAGAATCCACTCGCGGGCGAAGTCGCCGTCCTGCACCTGCTGGAGGACGGTCTCCATCTTCTCGCGGGCGTGGTCGTCCACGACGACCTCACCGCGCGTCAGGCCACCGTATTCGGCGGTGTCGGAGACCGAATCCCACATCTCGCCGAGGCCGCCCTCGTACATCAGGTCCACGATGAGTTTCATCTCGTTCAGACACTCGAAGTAGGCCATCTCCGGCGAGTAGCCCGCGTCCACCAGCGTCTCGTATCCGGCCTTGATGAGTTCCGTGACGCCGCCACAGAGGACGGCCTGCTCGCCGAACAGGTCGGTTTCCGTCTCCTCTTGGAACGACGTCTCGACCACGCCGGCGCGGGTACAGCCGATGGCTTTCCCGTAGGCGAGCGCCTCTTCCTTCGCCTCGCCGCTCGCATCTTGATATATCGCGAGCAGTCCCGGCGTTCCCTCGTCGGCCTCGTAGTTCCGGCGGACGAGATGGCCCGGCGATTTCGGCGCGATCATGGTCACGTCCACGTCCTCCGGCGGTTCGATCTGCCCGTAGTGGATGTTGAACCCGTGGGCGAACTGCAAGGTGTCGCCCGCGTCCAGTTCGGATTCGATGTCGGCGTACACCGAGGGTTGGACGGTATCCGGCACGAGCACCGAGACGACCTGTGCCTCGCTGGCCGCTTCTTTCGGCGTCGCGACGCGCAGTCCGTCGTCTTCGGCAGCCTTGCGGGAAGCGGAGCCTTCGCGCAGACCGACGACCACGTCCACCCCGCTCTCCGCGAGGTTCTGGGCGTGGGCGTGGCCCTGACTGCCGTAGCCGAGTACGGCGACCGTCTTGTCGTTCAGATAGCTGTCGTCCGCGTCGTCGTCGTAGTATATCGTCGCGTCGTATTGGTTCGTCATTGTGGTAATTTCGGGTTTTCAGTTTTCGGTCGCGTCGGTCGTCTCGCTGTTCTTATGCGGTTCTTCCGGCGGTTCGGTGGAGTGCCCCGGTTCCTCGCCGGGCGTCGTCGGCGTGTCGCCGCGCGCCAAGGCGGTTTGGCCAGTCCGTGCGATTTCGATGATGCCGAACTGGCGGAAGGCGTCCACCGCGTCGTCGATTTTCTGCTGGTCGCCGGTTATCTGCACCGTGATGGTTCGCGGCCCGGCGTCCAGCGTCTGGCCCTCGTACATCTGCGTGATTGCGTGGACCTCGTCCGGTTTGTTCCCCCTGACTTTCAGGAGGACCAACTCGGCGCGCACGGCGGGGTCGTCGACCTCGCCCACCTGAATGACGGGCTTGAGTTTCGCCAGTTGCTTTTCCACTTGGTCGATGCCGGATTCGGTCTCCTCGACCACGAGCGTGATACGGGCGTGACCCTCGACGGTCGTCTTGCCGACCGTCAGGCTCTCGATGTTGAACCGTCGCCGGGAGAACAGCCCGGAAACGCGCGAGAGGACGCCCGGTTCGTGTTCGACCAGCGCGGAGACCACGGCGGTCCGTCGCTGTGGTTCGGCCTCCGCTTCCGGGTCGATGCGGATACCCTGCTCGTTCCGGCGACCTTCGGGATGTGGTCGCTCGTCCGGGGCCGTGCCGGGCATGCCCGTGGTCGGTGTCTCTTGGGACGGTCCGTCGTCCGTCGTCTCTTCGCCGCTCATAGTTGGTCCTCCGACAGGGCGAATTTGCCGTTGGCCCCGCCGCTCGGAACCATCGGGTAGACGTTGGCGGCGGGGTCCACGTGGAAGTCGATGACGGAGGGGCCGTCGTAGTCCAGTGCCGCTTCGATAGTGTCGGCCACCTCGTCGTAACAGTCCACGGCGAACCCTTTCGCGCCGAACGCTTCGGCCAGTTTGTCGAACTCGGGACACCAGTCGTAGTCGGCGGCCATCCGCCGACCCTCGAAGAAGGCGTCCTGCCACTGGCGGACCATCCCGATGTACTCGTTGTTCAGGATGGCGACGGTGATGTCGAGGTTCTCGCGCACGGCAACGGACAGTTCCTGCATCGTCATCTGGAACGAACCGTCGCCGTCGATGCAGACGACCTGCTGGTCGTCGTCCGCTCCGAAACGGGCCCCGACTGCCGCAGGCAGGCCGTAGCCCATGGTTCCCAGTCCGTGGCTGGACACCCACGTTCGCGGACTGCGGAACGTCCAGAACTGGGCCGCCCACATCTGGTGCTGGCCGACGCCAGTCGTGACGACGCAATCGTCGTCGGTCGCTTCGTCCAGTGCTTCCACGACGAACTGCGGTTTCAGCGGTTCGTCGTCCGGCGTGTCGTAGCTCAGCGGGAACTCGTCCCGCCACGTTCGGCACTGTTTGCGCCACGCACTCCAGTCATCTCGGGTGTCGTCATCGTCCGTCGAGAACGCCGCATCGACCTGTTCGATGACGGTTCCCGCGTCGCCGATGAGCGGGTAATCCGCGTGGACGTTCTTCGAAATTTCGGCCGGGTCGATGTCGATGTGAACGACCTCGGCTTCCGGCGCGAACGTGTCGATACCGCCGGTCAATCGGTCGTCGAACCGACAGCCGACGGCGACGAGCACGTCACAGTGCGTGACGGCCATGTTGGCGTAGCCGGTGCCATGCATGCCCGCCCACGAAAGACAGAGGTCGTGGTCTTCGGGCATCGAACCGATGGCCGGCATCGTCGTCACCACGGGAATTCCACGCTCGGTGGCGAAGGCCCGCGCTTCCTCGCAAGCGTCGCCTTTGACGACGCCGCCGCCGAACAGTAGGAGCGGCTTTTCGGCGTTTTCGATGGCTCGGGTGGCGGCTTCGACGTTCTCCGCGTCGGCTTCCGTCTGCGGTGAGTAGGTCGCGGGAGTTTCGGTTTTGCCGGGTTTTCGGTCGGTTTCGCCCATCGTCGCGTCCTTCGGCAGGTCGACGAGCGTCGGACCGGGTCTGCCAGTTTCGGCCAGCGCGAACGCCTCGCCGACCATGTCACCGATGCCGTCCGATTCGTCCGCGAAGTAGTTGTGCTTCGTGATGGGTGCCGTCACTCCGGTGGTGTCCGTCTCCTGAAACGCGTCGGAGCCGACCAGTTCCGATGGGACCTGCCCCGTCAGCGCGACCATCGCGTCCGAATCCATGTTGGCGTCCGCGATGCCGGTGACGAGGTTCGTCGCACCCGGCCCTGAAGTAGCCAGGCAGACGCCCGGTTCGCCGGTGACGACGCCGTATGCGTCCGCGGCGTGGGCCGCGCCCTGTTCGTGGGCCATCGTCACGTGATGGATGTCCGAGTCGAACAGCGCGTCGTAGACGGGCATGATGGCCCCGCCTTGCACGCCGAACATGTCTTCGACGCCGGCCGATTCGAGCGTCGAAACGAGGGCGTGTGCGCCCGTCGCTCGCTCGGTTTCTGCCGGTCGTTCGTCGGACGTCGGTTCATCCGGTTCCGGGGCCGCCGAATCGGTAACTGGCGCCTCCTGTTCCTCGTCCACCTCGCGGGAGACCGGCGGTGCTGTGCCTTCGCTCATGTTTTCATCACCTCGGTTCGGGTTTTGGTCGATCGATAGTCGTTCGTCGGTCGATACTGGTTCGTTCGCGGTCGTGTGCCTGTCATCGGTTTGGACGTTTGTGTCGTGCTGTTGGGGTGCGATTCGTTCGGAGTCGGGGTGAAAAGTAGGTGAGGGGTAGCTAGACCCCTACAATAATGAGCACGCGCTCCGCGGCCGCGACGCTCGACACCGGCGAACCGTGAGTCAAGCGTCCTCGTGGCATCTGTGTTATCACCGTTCGTGGCGTGACCCAAATAGCCCTTACGTGTCGGGCAATTCTTGCATCGACCTGTCAGCCGTGGCTCACGGTGGGTATGGAACGCGCGAGAAGGCATGGTTACGCTTGTGCCTCCTCGTGAGAATCGACGCCCAGCTCGCGGGCGAACCGTTGTACGTCACTCACCGTTACGCGGTTTTTCGCCGCGCCGCGGTCCTTGACTTTGCGGGTTATTTGCCGAACTTCGGTCTCCGTCGGGTCGAACCCGGACTGGCGGAGGTGTTTTCGAACGGCGTGGGTTCCGGTGTGTTTGCCGAGGACGAACTCACGTTCGGCCCCGACCATCTCCGGTTTCATCACGCCCGTCTCGAACGTGTCGCTGTTCTCGATGACGCCCGCCGCGTGAATCCCGCTCTCGTGCGCGAACGCGTTCGCGCCGACGACGGGTTTGTTGACCGGCGTCTCGACCGCGCTGTACTCCGCAATCATCTCGGACAGTTCGGTGATTCGTTGCGTATCGATGCCGGTATCGACACCGTAGACGCTCTCGACGGCCATGACGACCTCTTCGAAGGCCGCGTTTCCGGCGCGTTCGCCGATGCCGTTGACGCTGACCTGTACTTGGTCGGCACCGGCCTCGACTCCCGCGATGGCGTTCGCCGTCGCCATGCCGAAGTCGTCGTGCGTGTGCACGTCGATGCGAGCGTCGGTGTGTTCGTTCGACGTGGGCCACCAAGTCGGCGAACCGACTCGGCGTGCCGACGCCGCAGGTGTCGGGGATGTTTATCCATTCGGCACCCGCCTCGCTGACGGCCTCCACGATTTCGGCCATGTACTCGGGGTCCGTTCGCGTGGCGTCCATCGGCGAGAACATCGGAATCGCGCCCGCCTCGGCGACGCGTTCGACGCACTGGACGGCGCGTTCCCGCACGTCCTCGCGGGTGGTGTGCATCGAATCTTCGATTTGCACGTCGCTGGTCGAAGCGAAGACGTGCACCATCTCCGCGCCGGTGTCCAGCGCGGTTTCCACGTCGCTCTCTACGATCCGTGCCAAAGCACAGGTCGTGGAACTGGTGGACTCCGCGATGTCGCGGACGGCCGCGAACTCGGCGTCGCCGTTGGCCGGGAAGCCTGCCTCGATGACGTGGGTTCCCATCTCGTCCAGCATCGACGCGATTTCACGCTTCTCGTCGGGCGAGAACGAGGTGCGTGGCGTCTGCTCCCCGTCGCGGAGGGTCGTGTCGAAAATTCGAACTGATTCAATCTCGTCGGTGTGGGCTAATGTGCCCTCGAAGAACTCGACCCCCCCTTTTGGGGGCCATGTCGTTGTGTGACATTGTACTCGACTGGAGAGGCGACCTCATATTTAAAAGTACCGCTCAGACAGAACCTCTCAAATCGGGTGACTTTCCATTTGGAATCGCTCCACAGGAAAACCGCACGACATCGTCGTGATGGTATGTGTTTAAGGTGGCTAAGGTCATTCGGACGGTACCCGAGAATCAATATCGGCGTGATGGGGTCGAGACGGTTCCGTCGCCGAAGTTCTCGCCATATTTGCCGCAGAAATCGTCGCGCGCACGGAGACGCGGCAGGGACTCACTCGTTCGTCCCTGCCGATTGTTCGACCATGTCCTCGATGAGTTCCGTTTGAACCTCCTGTAACTCGATGAGTTGTTGCCAGCGGTGAACCAGCAGGTAGTCCAACTTCTCGTGGAGTTGCCGAACTTCCACTTCGGCCTTGAGGTTCACCTGATAATCGTGTTCGGCGTGTGCCCGGTCCAAGCTCTCCTGTCGATTCTGGCTCATCATGATGACGGGTGCCTGAATCGCGGCGAGGAGGGACAACACGAGGTTGAGCAGGATGAACGGATACGGGTCGAAGCGAACGCCGAACAGCGCCAGCGCGTTGACCAGTATCCACATCCCGATGAACACACCGAAGAGAAAGAGGAACGTCCAACTGCCGCCGAACGACGAGAGGCGGTCGGCCATCCGCTCGCCGAGCGTCAACCTCCGGTCGTACTCCTCCAGTACGTCTTCGGCTATCAGTTCGCGGTTGGCCAACGAGTCGAGGACTTCCGCTTCGTTCTCGGTCAGTTTCTCGTCCGTTTCCATCAGCACCTCGCGCGTCCGCTGAAGTCGATACCGCGAGAGGTCGTCGAAGCACACCGACTGCTCGCGCGACCAGTCGGGATGCTCCCGGCGAATCAGCGCGGCCAACGACGGCCGGACCAGTTCCCCCGGCACCATCGCCGGTTCCGGTTTTTCCTCCCCACACACCGGACAGCGCACCGTTCGGTATCCCGTTTCGGTCGAATCCCCATCCATCCGTCCCGGTTTCGACCGGCAGGGGAATAAAACGGCCTGTCGAAACCGGGTCCTCGTTCGTTACTCCAACTCCACCGCAATCTCGTTTCGACGCATGAACGGCGGCGTCCACGGGTCGTCGTAGCGTAGCAGGAACGGCTCACCGTTCGGCGTCAAGTCGTGTGCGGCCAGCGTGTCGAACAGTCGTCGTCGATTTTTCTCGACGCGGTCCTCCGTCGCGTACCACGAAAATGGACGAACTGCGAGGGTTCGCGCGCCGATGGCTTCGACCGAGACCGTTTCATCGTCCGGTTCGGGCGCGCCCTCAGCCGTGTACTCGCCCGGCAGGAAGAACGACATCTCCATGCCCTCCCCCGACGGTTCGGACGCGACCGGAGCCGTCATCTCGATTTCCTCGCGGTCGGTGGACACCGGCGCGGTCATCTCGATTTCCTCCTGTGAGCGGTTGTCCCCCTGAATGTACCGGAACAGTCGCCGGAACGCCTCGTTCTGGTTCGGGGCCGTCGTCCGCGCCACCACGGTGTCCGGATAGCGTCGAATCTCGGTCCCATCGACGTGCAGTGCGGTCGTGTACGGCACTTGGTCCGTCGTTTGTCGGATGTACGTCCCCCATCCGACCCACGCGGCACCGAGCGCCACGGCGGTCCCGAGCGCGAGTCTGCTGATTCGTGGCATCGAATCGCATACGACGGGAACCGGCAAGTACCTACTCCCCAACCGGAACGGAACGGGAGCAGGACTCGCGGTGGACGGTCGAGTGCTTTCGAGAACGCCACTTCGGAGCGTTATCGTTTCGAGTTTCCGGGCGGCTTGTCGTGTTCTGCCCGGTGTTCTAGCATCTCCTCGTACTGGCAGGCCTCGATGGAGAGGTCCGAACACGGCCTCGCAGTACACGGGAGAATCATGTCCGCCTCGCGGTCCACGTCGAAATAGCGCTGGGAATCGGATTGGTCGACGTCGCCGGAGAGCAGTTCGGCGGCGCAGGTGGTACACCAGCCCTGTTGGCAGTCGGCCGGGAGCCAGACGCCCTGATTTCGAGCGACAGCGAGGATGTACTCGTCCTCGGGAACGTCGATTTCGACCATCTCGCCCGCCTGTTCGACGTCACAATCCTCGGGCACGGCGATTTCGACGGTGTAGGAACTCACGGAGGTCCTTACGAGCGAGTAAAAATGTGGTTGTCGGCCGAAACCCGAACGCTTACGCGGAGTCGTTGAACGAGCGGTTCTTGGAGTACGGCGCGTCGCCGGGTTGGTCGCGGACGAAATGACCGGCGGGGTTGACTTCACCGTCGCGCTCCATCGAGAGCAGTTCGATGAACCACGCTTCGTGGTCGATTTCCTCCTGCAGGATTCGACTCGCCATGTCGTAGGTGCGCGGGTCACAGCCCTGGGTCATATCACAGACTTCGGACCACGTTCGAATCGCACACCGTTCGGCTTCGAGGAGGACTTCGAGGATGTTCTCCGCCGACGGGTCGTCAGGCAGTTCTGCGTGCGGGCAACTCGCACGGTTCATGAAGTCGTCGATATCGACGGGGATGTGTCCGCCGAACTCGTAGACGCGCGGCATCACGAGTTCGAAGTGCGAACGGTCTTCGAGGCGCGCGTCCTCGGTGATTTCCTTGTAGTCCTCGTGGCCTGCGAGATGGGTTCGGAGATTGGTGTAGTAGTAGTACGTGGAGAACTCCGCCCCGATGGCGTCGATGAGCGTCTCACGGATATCTTCCGGGTCCCCACCCCGTTCCCGAATTACCTGCATCCCGACTCGGTCGCTCGTATCCCCCGGGGAAACGCTTCCGGAGCCGTGTTTTCTTTCTTCGGACATTGTTTTGACCTCGAACACCAGAAGATTTCCATTTCCTTAAAATTTCCTTCGGATTTCTGGTCGAAGTTTTGAAGTACTAGTAAATTTTTTACGCAATATACGTTGTGGCTGATCGACGCGGTGAGAGGCGTTACCGGTCAGTAAGGGAACGTGGAACCTCACAATCAACACCTCGAACGGTTCCCAACTCGCTACTGACTCCGAATGAACGTACACGACCAGTAATCGGTGGTTACTCAAGTGAATAGCCGGCAATGGGGAAACACCGCTCGGAGAACGACACGTTGAAACGGGAAATCTCGCCATTCGAGAGTTCCGCGAGGCACTACTTCCCCTCTCCGTCTAGTTTCTCTTGGGACCGTTCGATATATTCTAATTTATTTCCTCTAGTTATCATTTAGAAAAATCTATCGTTGGGGGGTGCCACGGAACGGATGCAATGTCGGAAAGTAATGACACGTTAACGACGTACCTCACGGAGAACCCACGGATGATCGGCGTGCTGTTTACCATCTGCCTGCTACTCACGCAGACGGGTAACGTGGCCGCTGCTGGCGGCGGAACCATCCGATAACGGCAATTTTACAGCGATTCGAGATTTAATTCGGTAGACCACGTGAGTTCACCGTCAGCGATTATCGGAATCTGTTCGAGACGGAGAAATTGAACCAACGTATCCTCGTCCACGTGGAACGTATCCACTTCACCACCGCTCAAAAAGTACGTCTCTATATCGCTGATAAACGGTGTGAAGAGGGCACCCATCCCCGAATCGACGGTCGGATACGTCGTCAGTCGTAGCTCGTATTCCTCCTCACCGTCGGCGTCGAGGTGACAGAGATACGGCGTTCCGCTTTCACTCTGTGCAATCTCGATGCTTCCGTCGCCGACGACGATGTACTGGTTGCCGACCATCTGTTGTTGCCGAACGATAGCGAGGGCTGACCGCAGGGAGAACCCCCGATTGAGGAGGCGCGCGATGGTTCGACCGATAGCTATCGCGCTCTTGTTCGCGACTTCGCTGTAGGTGACGATGCCGCCGATGCTCCCGGAGTCGATGAGTTGGATGCCCGGTTCGTAGGACCGACAGCCGTTCAACAGGAACGTATCGACCGCGATGTCATCGACCGATTCGATATCGAGTTTGCCGTCGTGGCAGATGAAATTCCCGTCCTCGATGTGACCGATGTAGTGGAAGAAATCGGTGGAAGTGGTGAGCACCGATTCCAGTTCGTCGGTGGAGAGATTCCGATGAACGTCGATGTCGAACGCGAGTTCGTCACGTTTTCCGTAGAGGTCATCCCCCGTATCGTACTCGGGACTCATCTCCTGTTCGTTACAGACCACCGTGATGTCGATACCGTCAGTCGAGGACGACCGCTCCAATTTGTTCTCGAAGGCCCGTTCGATCAGTTTGTTCGCGCCGATAGGCATCCCGCGACCGAGCCACGCGTGTTCCAACGAGTTCGTCGGCGTCGGAGCGACGTACGAGTCGGCTTCGGCGTGTCGTTGCCCTCGTTGCGTCGTCCCTCGGAGGAAACTGTCGATCGGTTCCGGCGTCTCCGGTGCCGACTGGTGACGATGGATCTCGCTCGGCGTCGAGATGAGCGACAGGTTGTTCACCAGATACGGAATCGTCTCGACGTTGGCGATGTCGTTCGTGACGGTCGTGGACAACAGCCACGTCGGCACCTGCTCCCGGATGACATCGAACGGGATGTCCAGATAGGCCTCTATCTGCTCCGCGAGGTCGCGTTCGTACAACTCGGCGAACGACACGTCGAGGAACGGTTCGACCACCTGTCGCTCGTGAAGTGGGATCTGGTACAATCCTTCGGTCCGTGTGACACAGTCGAAGAACAACGATTGGACGAGCACCCGTTCGATTTCGCCCTCGTAGCCTCGGTCCTGGTGGTCGAGCGGGTGAGCGAAGCCATTGTCCGTCACGAGTTTCGGGGCATCGCCCGGAACGACGGTTGCCCCCAGGTAGTAGGCGAGCGTACTCGCCGAGTATATCATCGGGAGTTCCGGTGGGAGTTCGATTCGCACCCCCGTCTCCGGCGGCGCGAGTTCATCGGGGATACACAGTTCGTCCCCGAGTTCGATTCGAGGTGGATGGCCCCTGAGCGACGGAAGCGACCGCTCACAGCTCAGCGTCTTCAACGACGAACCGAACGCGGAAACGGCGGCCATCACGTCGCGTGGCTCCCCCGTCGTCGTTACCGTCCCTTCGGGCTGTTCGTGATACGAGCGCGCGCCGACCCGAACGTTCGTCACCGCGCCGAAGTCGAGTTCCATGCGCTCGGCCGACGAGGCAATCGTCAACGCTCCGGCCACGCGCAGATAGATTCTGATGGGTGCGTTCAGTTCGATGAGATACTCATCCTCGGGGAACTGCTCGTACGAAAAATCCTCCGCCTTCGTCAGAACGGTCCCATCCAACGCACGAACGTGAGTAACGACGATGTAGGGGAGTACGATTCTGTTCGTCGTGAATTCGACCGCGCTGTCCACCGGAAAATAGAACTGGTCAACGTCGGTCGGACGAGGGGTGACGTGAGTCGGCGTTCGAAGTGGGAACTGTCGTCGGTGAATGGGGTCGACGACGGTTACCCCCGTGCTTTCAGTTCTGCGACGAAATATCGGTTTCATATATATTCAGTCGGGTGGGTTGCAGCATGTCTCACTGCGACCATCGCGGGCGTTTTTACGTCAGTCGAACGGACGGTCGGAAACCGTTACAGGGGGAACCACGTCGTCGTGTGTTCCGTATCGTGTAGATGCCACCGTTGCATCGGCCCTTCTTCACCAACCCGCAGTTCGATAGTCACGTCGAACAACGGTTCGACGGCTTGGACGGATGTTGATTCGTACGACCCTGGGAAGACGTACTGCCCCAACCCGGACACTTCCTCGACCGTTTTCGTGATGGTTTGTAAACATTCCGCGACAGCCGTCGGCTCCTCTTCGTTCGACAGGAGCTGTAACGAGTCGAAGCAGAAGCGTAGTTCCCCCGGTTCGAACCCTTTCTGCTGGTACTGCAGTCTGAATATCTCGTCTACAATCGCCGTTTCGAAGTCGTCGAGTGAACCCACCACGGGCGAAGTGGGTAGTCGGTCCGAATGGTCACCAGTCTGTGCTTGTGTCGCCGACCGTACTGCCGCTTCGCGGGTGAGGAGGTGGGCGTGGTCGGGATTCGCACCCGCCTGTGTGAGGCGTGTCCGAGCAACCTCCGTATCGCGCCCGTAGAGTGCGAACAGATGCGTTCTATCGTATCCCGATTCACCCAAAAACTGCACGCTCAACTGTTCGAAAACGTCCACCGGTACGTCACCCGTGAGCAACAGGTTCCCGCCGAACCGTTTCAGTCGTCCGAGCTCCGACTCTATTTTGACCGTCCCGTCACTGCTGGCGGTGACGTAGTGACCCGCGAACGTGAACGTCACTTTACCGCTCGTACGAGGCGTCCCGTCGAGAAGCGGTTGGAACAGGTCTTCCAACGCTTCCGGGTCGACACATCCGTACAGCGATTCGGGAACGCCAGTGGAATCCACCTGAGCGCGTTCCGCCATTCGCTGGACGATAAACGCACCTAACGGTACCTCTCCTCCCCAATCGTAGTGAAACGTCGCAGGTTTCTCCACGCCACACATAAACGGTGAAGTAGTACTCTCCTCCATCGAACCCATAGTCTTGTATCGATAGTATCTCGACAGTCAAAAGCTCTTGTGCCAGTTTACGATTATCTCGGATAACAGTATCTGGACGCCGTCCAACGGTAATCCGAATTTCGCGCTTATTTGGCCCTAAATCACCGTCCGCCACGATTATCGTCTCATCCGGGGATGTCAGCACCTCCCGGTCGAGGAGGGAAAACGAGCGTTTATCGGGAGATAGCACCACCGTCGAGTTATTCATACGTACCAGTGTACTAGAACGGATATGGGTGATACGTTGGACCGTGAAAAGGGGGTGCTCATGGAGTTGCTACGATTCTTGGACGCGGTCGATTCCGAACTGCTCACCTCGACGCCGGATTTGGTGTACGAGTTGTTCACTAGCGAGCAACGACGACACCTCGTGCTCTACCTCAGTGAACAGGAAACCGCGACGCCGATTTCGCGGATAGCGATGGACGTAGCGAGCCGATGTAACGAAACGCCGGTGACGAACGTGACGCCCAAAGAACAGGAGCGGTTCCGTTTCAGGCTCGAACAGGAACATCTACCTCGACTCGCCGACTACGGAATCGTCTCCTGGTCGTACGGGGAGGAGATAGTGGACCCGATTCCGTCGGTGCTATCCTCGGACGAGGAGTAATCGACGAAACGGGTTAGGGTTTCCACTCCCAATTCACTCACAGTGCAGAACACCATCGACTGGCTGTGCGAGCGACCCTACTACGACGGACAGATTGCTCGCCACGAGACGCTTTCGGGGAACGACGGCGAGTTTCGGGATATCCCGCTCGAATCGCGGTTGGAAGCCGCCCTCGAAAACCGCGGCATCGACCGACTCTACCGCCACCAGGCCGAGGCAGTTGAGGCGGTTCGCGGCGGTAAAAACGTCGTCATCGCCACCCAAACCGCGAGCGGCAAGAGTTTGGGGTACACGATTCCGGCGTTCGAACGCGCGATGGACCACGGCGGACGAACCCTCTACATCGGGCCGCAGAACGCCCTCATCAACGACCAGGAGGAGACCCTCTCCGAACTCGCCCGCGGTTTGGGGTTCGGCAGTCGCGTCTCGGTGGCCCAGTACACCGGCCGACTCGACAAGAACGAAAAGCGGGCCGTTCGGGACCGACAACCGACCGTCGTCCTCACGACGCCCGACATGCTCCACTACGCCCTGCTTCCGTACGCTCACCGGCTCTGGGACTGGTTTTTCAAGGGGCTCGAAACGGTCGTCATCGACGAAGTACACGAGTATCGCGGCGTCTTCGGCAGTCACGTCGCGCTCGTGCTCCGCCGACTCGCCCGAATCTGCAACCGATTCGACGCTGACCCGCAGTTCGTCTGCTGTTCGGCGACCATCGGCAACCCCGTCGAACACGCGAGCGCCGTGACCGGCGAATCCGAATCCTCGTTCGCACTCGTGGACGAGAACACGAGTCGCACCGGGCCGACCCACTGGCTCCTGTGGAACCCGCCGGAGTACGAGGACGACCGCTACGGTGGCACGAAGCGCCGAAAGTCGAATCACGGCGAGACCAAACGCATCTTCGCCGACCTCGTGACCCGCGACTGCCAGACGCTCGCGTTCACCCGCTCCCGACAGGGTGCCGAACGCTACGCGATGGATAGCGCGGACGAACTCAGGAACAGGGGGGAGCGCTCGCTCGCCAACGACATCACGGCGTATCAGGCCGCCCTGCGAAACGAGCGCCGCCGGGAACTCGAAGAAGGGCTTCATTCCGGTGACGTTCGCGGCGCGTGGAGCACGAACGCGCTGGAACTCGGCGTCGATATCGGCGGTCTCGACGCCGTCCTGCTCGACGGCTATCCAGGGACGCGAATGGCGGCGTTCCAACAGGCCGGACGGGCCGGGCGCGGAACCGACGCCAGCCTCGTCGCCTTCGTCGCAGGCGAGGACCAGTTGGACCAGTATCTGATGGCGAACCCGGACGAGTTCTTCGCGGGCGACCCCGAACGGGCGGTCGTCAACCCGAAAAACGAGGAACTGCTCCCGTCCCACGTCACCTCCGCGGCCCGCGAAACGTGGCTCTCGCCCGAAGACGAGGCGTACTTCGGTGAGGGGTTTCCGGGACTCGTCGCCGACCTCGAATCGCAGGGTAAACTCGAACGGAGACGGACGAACGGCGGCGTTCGCTGGACGTACGACGGCGACGGAAGCCCGCAACACGAGATGAGCCTGCGAACCATCGACGACCGGGAAATAGACCTGCTGGACCGTTCGAACGGCAACGTCATCGCGTCGCTCCCGTTCAGCGACGCGCTGAACGATGCCCACCGCGGCGCGATTTATCACCAGCAGGGCCAGTCCTACGAGGTCGTCGAGCTCGATCTGTCGCGGGACGTGGCCGAACTCTCCCCGACGTGGGCGGACTACCACACGAAGACACTGACCGACAAGGAAATCACCGTCGAAGCGGACCTCTCGGAAAAGACGCTCTCGGGGCGCGAGGACTGCATCGTCCGGTTCGCCGACGTCACCATGCGAAAGCGAATAACCGGGTTCGAGCGGCGTGACGCGAAGCGGAACGAGACGCTCGGCCGTGAGTCACTTGACCTGCCGGAACTCACGCTTCGAACCAAGGCACTCTACTTCACGATTCCGGACGATATCGAGGACGAACTGCGGGCGATGGACGGCGATTTCGACGGCGCGATTCACGCCGCCGAACACGGGATGATTTCGCTCTTCCCGCTCGACCTGCTCTGTGACCGGGGCGACATCGGCGGACTCTCCACGCCGCTCCATCCGCACACCGGCACGAGCACGATTTTTATCTACGACGGCTACCCCGGCGGCGTCGGATTGACCCGCGAAGGCTACGAAACCGTGGAATCGCTCATGGAGAACACGCGGGAGATGATTCGCGCGTGTGATTGCGAATCGGGCTGTCCGTCCTGCGTTCAGTCGCCACAGTGTGGCAACGCGAACGACCCGCTCGACAAACGACTCGCCGAACACCTCCTCACGGACCTCACCGTCCCCACGAACTGAGTCGCAAGGCTTTTAGGCTATCCTAAACCTAAATTAGGTTGGCCTAAATATGGACGACATCCTCCGGCGAACCCGACGCGAAATCGAGGCGCTTGCTATTGACTCCGGCCCGTTTTCGGTTACTTGCGCCGAAAGTGGCGAATGTCCGACGCCGATTACGGGTACCCGATTCGAAACACACGACGACGCCGCGCGTGCCGCCGACCTCGCACGCGAGTATCGCGATGCGCTCCGCGAACACGACCCCGACGTTCCCGACTATCGGTTCATCGTTACCGAACTTCCGAGCAATCCCCTCCAGATGGTCGGCGTCCGCGAGCGAACCGACGACGTCCGCGCGAACGGCCTGCCACAGACACAGCGCTCCGTCACCGTCACCCGCGACCGCGACGGGGCGTGGCTCACGATGAAAAACGCGCCGCTCGTCCATCTCGCACGGGACCGTGGCCCGGTCGGTGACGCCGCCGTCGGCCGTCAACTCGAATCGAAACTCTGAGCTACCGAATTTTCTCCCGAAGCGCCGGAATGAGGTCGAACGCCTCGTTCGTATCGCCCAGCACGAACAGCGAGAAGTAGCCGGTGTACGCTCGAATCGGCACCTGGACGAGGGCAAGCGCGAAGATGACACACAGGACGTAGATGACGAGGAGTACGACGAACACCGCGACGAGTACCGGGTTCGACAGTATCGTCCCGAGCGCGCTGAATCCGCCGAACGCGGCGACCAACAGAACCCCGATGATGGCGAACGGAATCAGCAGGAGAACGGAGAGAACGCCCCCCACGATCGAAACGACGAAACTCGCCGCGACGCCGACGAAAAACCGGAGGACGAGATACACGCCGTACTGTTTCCACTCGCGCCTGAGCGTCGGCCAGAACGCCTTCCAGCCGTCGAGCACGCCCCCGTCTCGGACGACCATTACGGGAACGACGAACGCCCTCGTCAACCCATCGACGAGTGCGACGAGGATACCGAGCACGAACAACACCGGGAGGAGGAACAGTAAGGGGCCGAACGGGACGTTCGCCGACCCGTACGATAGCGCCGGGACGGTGACGAGAGCGATACCCGCCACCGGAAGGAGGATGACGAGAAAGAGGACGAACCGGAAGGCGAACAGGGAGAGCCCTTGGTCGAGATGCGACTTCGCATACTGACGGACGTGAACGTGCCGAGTTCGAAGTGATTCGATAAATGCGAACTCCATCACCGACCCGACGACGGTAAAGAACAGGGCCAACAGCACGACGACGGCGATGAAAACGATGACCGCCGTTGTGATGCTCTCCGAGGGAATCGAAAGGTTACCCGGCACGACGGGGAGCGAATCGCCCGACTGGGAGGAAAACCGCATACTGCTCTGAATCGGCGACGCCGTACTCGTCCCGCCGAGGAAGAACACGATGATGGCGAGTCGGAGCCACGTACTCGCGTCGAGCGGAAAGAGCAACTCGCGCGTCCCTTCGATAGCGTCCTCTAGCGCTTCGACGGCATACCACGACATACGCCGATGTTGTTCGTCATGATTGATAAACTATTGGACAAACGGAGTCCGGAAAGACGGGTCAGACGGAACGATGCAACAGGTGGGCGATGTACTCCTCGGGCAACAGCAGTACGTTGTAGGTGAATGTCGTTTGAACTCCGACGACGAGAAACGCGAGAAGGCCGTGCAGAACGAACGTGAGGAGATAGCTGATCAGCAGATTACCGATAGTGGCGAAGACGTGGACGAACGACGTGGCCCGCACTTTCTTCTCCATGTCCGGTTCGGCAGTGATATCCCCGAACGTGAGAAGGGAGAGAAGTCCGAACGCCACGATAGCACCGCCGACGTACGCGAACACCTCGGTCGCCGATGGAGTACCGAACCGGGCGATGAGGAGTCCGCCACCGCCCCAGACGGAAAGCGTGTAGCCGTATGCCCGTGCTTCCGAGAGCAAATTTCTGGAAAGTCGGCGTCCCGGGTTCATACCTGCTATTGATTCGACTAAAAGAAATGCGTGTTGGGTTATTCGCCTATCGTATCGTTGATATGCGAGCTGACGGTTTGACACAGGATTTCCGCGAACCCGGTTTGGGAGCTCCAGATGGCGCTTTCGTCGTCTCCGAGGATGCTGATGAGCACGGTATCGTCGTCCACGATGAGCATGCGTCCCGCGGGCTCACCCTGTGGTTTGTCGTGGCGAGTGACGACCCGCAATTCCGAGAACTTGTCCTGCATCGATGGGTCCTGTGAGATGACGAGGACATCGACGCCCGCGTTCGCCCGTTCCCGGAGCACTTTGGCGAACTTTTTCGGTGTACAACGACTCGTCGTGGAGGCCGAAGACGATTCTCGACTCGGCTTCCTCCATCAGCTGTTCGATTCGGCTGGAGATGGCGTTCTGGCCGTCGATGGACCATACGTCCTCGCGTTCCTCGTCGTCGTCAACGAACTCGTTTTGTCGCCGATTCGAGGTACTCGAACGCCCGTTCCTGTGTGCGCTCGAACTGGTCGCGGAGCAACGACTTCGCCGCCTCCAAACTCACGGGGTGATACTGGATCGGTTTCGACTGTTTCACCTCCACGAGGCCGCGCTCTTGGAGGTCGTCCGCCGCACCGTACACCTGCGACCGTGGCACGTCGGTGACGCCATGGATGTCCCGCGCGGTTCCGATTCCCAACTTCTGGAGCGCGACGAACACCTTGGCCTCGTAGTTCGAGAGTCCGAGGTCGGTCAGCGCGTCGATGGCGTCAGATTCGTCCATTTCAGTCCTCGCTCGACGATGCAGCCGCGTCCGACGTGGTTTGGAGGCTTCCGCGCGCGCCCGGACCGAAGTAGCGCGTCCAGACGACGAGCAAACTCGGAAGGACCCACACGCTCGCGAAGAACGCGTAGATGATGGTCAGCGCGGTGATGATGCCGAACTGCTGGAGCGCGGGGAAGATGGCGAAGGCGAGGACACCGAAGCCACCGACCGTGGTCGCCGCACTACCGAGCAGTGCGCCGCCCGTACCGGTGAGACAGGTTTCCATCGCTTCCCACACCGACCCCTGTCGTTCGAGTTCCACGTTGTAGCGCTCCGAAAGGTGGATGCTGTAGGCGACCCCCAACCCGACGGTGAGGCTCGTAATCATCCCCGTCAGGACGTTGAACGGCATGCCGAGCAGGTACATCGTGCCCAGAATCCACGCCACGCTGAACAGGACGGGGAGCAGGGTGACGGCACCGAGCGTCGCACTTCCCTCCGTGATTCGGTAGATGAGCATCAGGAACAGGAACACCGCGAGCATCGTGATGACGAGGCTCTCGACGACCGTGTCCAGCAGGCGGTCCTGGACGATTTCGAAGACGATAGCCTGTCCCGTCGCGGTCGCTTCGAGACCGTTATCGAAGGAGTCCGCCACGTCACGCATCTGCGTCGTCACGGCCGAACTCGACGCGCTGCCCTTCACCGAGATGGCGACGCGAAGCGCCTTGTAGTTCCCACCGTCGCGGTAAATCACGCCGGCGGCTTGGTCGGGTGCGGCGGCGTACAACCCGTCGTACACCTTCTTCAGGTTCTTGTCCGGTACGCCGTTGCCGTCGGTGTCCGCCGTCGTGAACGTCTTGTTGAACGTCGCGTTCTGTGCGGCGACTTGCTCCATCACCGACAGCGGCCCTTGGACTTGTGGCTCGCCGTTCGAGAGGTGGAGCGTCACATCCTTCTTTCCGGCCTTCATCTGCGCCCGATGCACCTGTTCGAGTGTGTCGTCGTCGGTTACACTTCCCCTGAACGAGGAGTTGGGCCTGTGAATCCTGCCTGAGGAAGTTATCGTTCACGTAGGCGAGGTCCTTCTTGGCCGAGTAGTTGCCGGGTTTGAACGGTTCCGGAAGCTGTTTCGTCCAATGGGGTGGGCTGTCCGCGAGGAAATCGGTCTGCGAGAAGCTCGTATCCACTTTCGTCGCCCCGTAACCGCCCGCCGCGCTGACGAGCAGGGTGAGGACGATGATGACGAGCGGCGCTTTCCGCGCTCGCCGTCGCACCGAGCGTCAGGATGTTGCCGAGGACGCCGCCCCCGGTGCCGAACGCCCGTTTCCGACGGTCGAAGCCGCGAGATTCGAGGAACGAGTCGAGTTTCGACTTTGAGCGCCGGAATCAGCGCGCCGAAGATGACCAGCGCCGCGATGATACCGACGGAACTCACGACACCGAAGTCGCGGATCGGCGGGAGCGGGCTGACCATGTTCGAGAGGAAGCCGATAACCGTCGTCGCCGTCACCCACGTCAGGGCACCGCCGACGCTCACGAGGGCGACGCGCATCGACCCGCGAACGTCCTCTTCGGGGTTCGCTTCCCGCTCTTCGCGATGGCGCATGAAGACGTGAATCGCGTAGTCGATGGCCAACCCGATGAGCAGGACCGGCACCGCGATGAACATCTGATTGAACGTGATTCCGGCCCATCCCATCGCACCGAACGTCCAGACGAGGACGAAGACGATGCCCAGAACACCCAACAGGATGTCGAGCAGGTCGCGGTACGCGATGATGAGCGTCAGAACGACGAACACCAAGGCCAGCGGCCCGACGATGTAGAGACTGTCGACCATTGACTGGTTGATTTCGTTGCCGATGAGGCCGCTTCCGAAGACGATGGTGTTGTGGGAGAACTCGTCCTTTGCGATGGACTTCATGCCCTCCTGTGCGTTCACGATGCTATCGGGTGCCTGCCCCATCGCCGACTGGCTCTGCTGTCGTTGGAAGACGACGAGCATCGTCGCGTTCGCTTTCGTCGTCCCGGTTTTGTACGAGGTCGGCATGAACGCCAGCGCTTGGCTCGACATACCGCTCGAATCGCTGTCGTTGGCCGAAAGCACGGCTTTCGTCGTGGCATCGACCTGGGACTCGTTCATCGACTGCAGTTGGTCTATCTGCTCGGACAGCGTCGGCATCGAGCCGTTTTGCAACGCGTCCCGTTGCTGTTTGAGCTGTTGGGACTGTTTGCCGAGTTTCTCGTACTCGTCGGCCAGCACGCCTTGCGTGCCGAGTTTGTACACCTTGCCGAACTGCGACCGAATCTTGCCCGCTTTCTGCTTGTAGGTCGCTTGGTCGATTGCTCCCTGTTTGTACGAGGCGTTCAGTCCGTCGAGTTTCGCCTGCAGGCCGCGTGCCTGCGTGGTCGATTTGTTGAACGTCGCCGCTTGCTTCGGCAGAGAGGTTCCCCGTCGCTTTCGTTCGCACGCCTGCGAGTTGGGCCTCGATTTTCGCGGACTGCTTTTCGATAGGCCGCGTCACTGACGTTCCCCGATTCGTGGGACGCGTTCAACTGGTCGTATTTGGCCTGCAGTGTGCGCGTCCGATTCAGCGCGTCGCTCAACCCCTGTGCCGTGCGGTTGAGTTGCTGGCTTCGTTGTTCGAGTTTCGCACCGTTCGCACGCAACTCGGCGGCCTTTCCCTGTTGAATCGCGCCGATGGCGATGACGTTTGCGACGCCGCTCGTCGAGGTTCCGTCGGCCAACGTCGCGTTGATGGACTGGTTGTCCCGAAGCCGCTGTTGGAACTGTAACGAGTTGACCATCGCCTTCTTCGTCAGGACGTTATCGCCCCTGACGATGACTTGGACGACGGTGGTATTCTCGCGTCCCGTCGTGAAGTTCGAGTCGATGTAGTCCAACTTCTTCGCGGCCGGACTGTCGCTCTGGAACTGGTCGAGCGACGACGATTGCTCTATCATCGGTGCCCCCGCCCCGAGAAGTATCGTGGCGACGAGGAGCACGGCGATGATGGCGCGACTGTGCTCGGTGACGTTTCCGAAAACCCGGTCGAGGAGGCTCACGAGCGTCCTCCCGGGCAATACTGCTGTTGAGCCATAGCTGTTGTTAGAATACTACTGACAGCGTTACCAAAAAGGTGGAGGTTTCCATTTGGAGTATGACATGAAGACACAGCCGTACGCCCACGGGAACGAATACCGGCTGAGGCCGAGTGTAGCGACTCCGACGGTGGCCATCGAACCGTCGTTGCGCTACGGTTGGCGTTCGAAGAAAGGTCCGAAAGCGGAGTTATTCCCGTACCGCGGCGTTGGTGTCCAAGTGTCCCTTGCCGTGGTACGCCTTGTCGCCGACGTCGGCGGCGGTGTTCCGAATCGTCCTGCGGATTTGATTCGCGTTGTACTCCGGATTGACGCTCTTGACGAGTGCGGCGGCACCCGTCACCTGCGGTGCGGCCATGCTCGTACCGGCGAGCCACGCGTAGCTTCCCATCCACGTCGGGATGGTGTTGAACACGAGGTCGTAGTACCAGCCCTCGGGTTCGGTTGGGTCGTAGTTTCCGCCGGGCGCGCTCACGTCGATGGCGTTGGTCCCGTAGTTGGTGTAATTCGCCGGGGTCGTCGTCGGTTCCTCGAAACCGGGTTCACCCCAGTTGAATCCGATGGGGCCGGTCGCGCTGATGCTCATGACGTTCGACGCCTCGTTCGGGACGCTGATGACGCTGCCGTCGTGTTGCAGGTCTGCCGCGTCGTTGCCCGCCGCGACGACGACGAGCAGGTCGTTCCGGCGCGCGTACGCCATCGTCTTGTTGAGGACCCCACCGTAGAACGAACCGTATCCCTGTCGCGGGATGGGGTACGCACCGAGGCTGAGGTTCGCGACGTCGGAGCCGATATCGACGCTGTAGACGATTGCTGCGAGGATGTCACCCCACGCCGCACCCGCCTCCTCTCCCGGTGGTGCTTCGGGGAAGACACGACAGGCGACGAGTTCGGTACCGGGCGCCGAGCCGACGACACCGGTCTCGTTCAGGTCGTTCGCCGCGATGATGCCGGAACAGTGCGTTCCGTGGTAGCCGGAATCCGTGAAATCCCCGCCGTCGCTCGTGAAGTTCCGCGACAGTTCCGTGTTGACCGCATCGGCAAGGTCGGGATGCGTCGGGTCGATACCCGTGTCGATGACGGAGACGCGGGTCCCCTCGCCGCGCGTGACTTCCTGTGCCTCGGGGATGTTCTGTTCCTGTTTGTCCCACTGTATCGAGTAGTAGGGTTCGTCCGTCGCCGACTGTTCCTGCGTGATTGGCGACTGGGTTATCGGCTGGTCAAGCGAGTACACCGTGTCCGGCGCGTAGCCCCCGCCGAGCGTCCGGACATCGGACTCGTCCCCACGAACGACGAGCAAATCGATTGCGTTCAGGTCGTGCACGACTTCGAGACTGCTCGCGTCGAGGTCCGATGCGGACACGTTCTTCGATTTGACGAGGAATCGGTCCGCCGATGTCGCCGCCGTAACCGTGCTTCCGACCGCGATACCGCCCAGCACTGTGCCACTCACTTTCAGGAATGATCGTCTTGTTTGTTTCGACACAGCACGAACCATGGTTTCATCTGACATAGACGTTTCCATTGTGATTTTCGAAATAGTTACAAGAGAAATCTATGGAAAATGTTTCTCCTATTTGGGAGATATGTTATCGGTCCCGGGACACACCTCCCGAACCGCCCACCAACGTTACCACCGTGCTCGATGGAGAGTCACCTGATGATAGACTTGGTCACCGCGCTCGGAATACTCGGTGGGGTGTTCCTCCTGCTGATGAACGGTTTCTTCGTCGTCACGGAGTTCGCCATGACGCGGGTTCGGCAGTTCGACAAGAGCGAGTTCGACGATTCGAAGGGACTGCAACGCGCGTGGGAGATGACCGATCGCCTCGAAATCTACCTCTCCGGGTGTCAGGTTGGTATCACCATCGCCAGCGTCGGACTGGGTGTCGTCGCCGAACCGGCGGTCGTCGCGGCGTTCCATCCGATAATCGACGCCGTCGGACTCAGCAAGGGGTCCACGGAGGCCCTTTCGGCCGTCCTCGCGCTCGGCGTCATCAACCTCATGCACATCATCGTGGGCGAGCAAGCGCCGACGTACTTCGGTATCGAGCGGACGAAGTTCGCGGCGCGATACGGGTCGTGGGTCCTCTACTGGTGGACGAAACTGATGTATCCCGTCATCATCCTCGCCGACAAAGCCGCGAAGGGATTGCTCTCGGTGTTCGGTATCGGAATCGACCGTTCGTGGACCGAGGGGGAAGAGGATGCGGACGGCGGGGGAGAAATCGCGAGTAGGGCAGACCTTCACCGACGGATGGGTGACGTTCTCGGGGCGGTCGAAGACCTGCCGAAGGAGCGGGAAGAAGAAATTTTGGCCGCGCTCCAGATAGAACGCGTTCCGGTTCGAAGCATCATGATTCCGCGCGAGGATATCGTCGCCCTCTCGACCACGGAAACTATCGAGGAGAACATCCGACGGATGCGGGAAACTCCCGTCGTTCGATTCCCGCTCATCGACGGGTCGCTGGACGAGTTTCGCGGTATCGTCTACACTCCGAGCGTCATCGGGCAATACGACGAACTCGGGGAAGGGAAAATCACGCTGACGGACATCGCACACGACCCGATGACGGTTGCCGGCGACACGAGCGTGGCCGACGCCATCGACCTGTTTCAGGCGCAAAATCAGGAACTCGCGCTGGTGCTGGATGGAAGCGACGTTATCGGGTTGGTGACGGCGACGGACGCGTTCGAGAGGGTCCTCGGGGAGTTGGAGGACCCCACCGACAGGGAACTCCCCGCTCAATCGTCGTAAAACTCGCGCGCTTTCTCACGACGACATCGTTTTCCACTCGCCGTCCTCGGTTCGCACCTGCACGTGACCGTCCGGAATCTCGGCTTCGACCGTCTCGACGTGCGTTTCGAGGAGATGTGTTTCGTACTGGTTCAACGCGGCCCGCTCGGATGGCGCGATGGCCACCCAGCCACAGTTCGTTTGACTGCACCGAATCATCGACTATCGCCAACACACTACGGAGACTATAAAGGTTGAGAAATGCCCTTGAAAAAGATTCGTGTTTGAACTTTACCTTCCAGTGACTGTTCGGGAGGAGAGGTTCTCGATGGTCCCTTTGACGCTGTATTCGGGCGTTTGAACCGTAATCATCGACTGCGGCGTCACGTCGTAGAACGTGAGGTCGAGCGTGTAGGAGCCGTCCGTCTCGATTCCCGTCGCTTCCCGTTGGCCCGTCTTGGGGTGACGTGCCCACGCAGTCTTTCCAGCGGAAACGGTGTCAGCAACGCCGTCTATCTCGTAGGATTTGGGGGAGTATGACGTGTTCTCCCCTTCGACTGGATATCCCTCGTCGTGCCACGCCCAGAACCCCTCGTCGATGACGTAGACGTTTTCGTATCCGTCGTTCATCAGTTTCCCTGCACGCATCGACGAGAGGTGGTGAGGACAGCCACAGTAACAGACGATTCGGTCGTTTTTTCCCCACGTGGCAATCGGGTCGTCCGTTTCGAACCCATCCGGGGCGGGACTGAGCACTGCACCGTCGATGTGTGACGTGTCGTACTGTGTTTTTCCCCGGGCGTCGGCGAACTTGGCGCCGTCCTTTTCGTACCACTTGTGAACGACCGAGAGCGGCGCGAGCGGGACGTGCACCCCGTATCGCTCGACCGTATCGAACCCCTCCTCGGACTTCGGATTCGACCCCGGGTCGGAGTCATCGATTTGACTGAGACAACCACTCAGCCCTCCGAGAGAAACCGCGCTCACCGCGAGAAAGTGACGTCGGTCCATTGCTACACGTGGGTAGTGGCTACCGAAGCATCAACTTTAGTATTGATACTTTGCGAGGAATTTCAACGCCTCAAACCCGCCAAATCGGCACGGAGCGACGAATACCTAACCAGTTTGGCATCGTCTTTTTTCAGAATAACGACGTACCTGCTACTATTCTCGGGACACATACGCCATGAAAGACACACACGTAGAAGCCGGGAAGGCGATACAGAAGCAGACCGGGAAGACGTTTCACCTCGCAACCCGGTTGTTGCCCGAGCGAGTGCGCCATCCAACCTACGTGTTGTACGGCTTCTTCCGAATCTGCGACGAAGTGGTGGACGACGCCGTCGGTATCCCCCCCGAAGAGCAGACGGAACGGTTGGAATCGCTCCGAAACCAAGCCCTCGGAACGGAACCCGCCGAGGACCCCGTTCTGGAGGCCTTCAGCGACCTCCGCGAATCACACGGCATCGCGGACGAGGAAGTCGTCGTCTTCATCGACGCGATGGCCGCCGACATCGAGAAGTCGCGCTACGAGACCTACGAGGAGTTGGAGGAGTACATGCGCGGGTCGGCCGCCGCCGTCGGCCAGATGATGACCTCGGTGATGGACCCCGACGACCCCGACCGGGCGCGACCGCACGCCACCGCGCTCGGCGAGGCGTTCCAACTCACGAACTTCCTGCGCGACGTGCGCGAGGACATCGTGGACCGGGACCGGATTTACCTGCCGCGAACGACGCTGGAACGACACGGCGTCACGGACGGGCAAATCGAGCGACTCGAATTTTCCGACGGGTTCGCTACTGTCATGCACGACGAACTCAGGCGGGCCGAGGCGCTGTATCGGGAGGGCGTCGCCGGCATCCAGTATCTTCCAGAGGATTGTCAGTTCGCGGTACTGCTCGCGGCGGTGCTGTACGCCGAATACCATCGCGTGATTCGAGCACAGAACTACGACGTACTCACACACGAACCGTCGCTCGGAACCGCCAGAAAACTCACGCTGCTCGCCAAGACCCGTTGGCACTGGCGAAAGACGAGCGACCCGGAAACCGTCTTCCGCGCCGTGAGCCCCGTCGGAACGCCCGAGCAGCGTGGGTCGGACGTGGAGCGTCGGGACACCCTGCCGACGCGATAACGGCGGTTCCGGGGAACGTTCACGGTCCTCCGGAACAAACGTCTTTTCATGCACGTCGCAGTCCTTTCGGAACCCGGTTCGTTCGTCGTCGAAGAGCGGGACAAACCGAACCCTGCCCCCGACGAGGTGCTCGTCAACGTCCGTGAGGTCGGCATCTGCGGGTCCGACGTTCACTACTACGAACACGGCCGAATCGGCGACTACGTGGTCGAATCGCCGCTCGTCCTCGGGCACGAAAGCGCGGGCGAAGTCGTGGCCGTCGGCGAGAACGCCGACGATTTCGAAGTCGGCGATAGAGTAACGCTCGAACCCGGCATCCCCTGTCGGCACTGTGCCCACTGCAAACGCGGCGAGTACAACCTCTGTCCGGACGTGACTTTCATGGCGACCCCGCCGGACGACGGCGCGTTCGCGGAGTACGTCGCGTGGCCTGCCGACTTCACCTATCGCCTTCCGGATGGCGTTTCGACCCGTGAGGGTGCACTTTGCGAACCGCTGAGCGTCGGGATTCACGCCGTCCGACGCGGGAACGTCGGTGTCGGTGATTCCGTACTCGTCACGGGCTGTGGACCCATCGGCCTGCTGGCGATGGAAGCCGCGAAAGCCGCCGGGGCGACGGAGATGTTCGTCTCCGACGTCGTCCCCGAAAAACTCGCGCTGGCCGACTCGCGGGGTGCGGACGCGACCATCGACGTGAGCGAAGCGGACCTCGCGGATGCGGTTTCCCGACGAACGGACGGCGAGGGAGTGGACGTGGTCATCGAAGCCTCCGGCGCGACGCCGGCGATTCGAACGACCACCGACGCGGTGCGGCGGGGTGGCACCGTCGTCCTCGTCGGCCTCTCACAGGACGACGAAATCCCGCTCGCCACCGGCGATATCATCGACAACGAACTCGACGTTCGGGGTTCGTTTCGCTACCGGAACACGTACCCCGCCGCCCTTCAACTACTCGCCGACGGTGCGGTCGATGTCGAGGGAATCGTGGATTTCGAGATGGAATTGCCGGATGTCGATGAGGCGTTCGAACGAGCGAAGGGGGACGGACACCGTGAAAGGCATGATTTCGGTATCCGAGTAGCTCCGTTTCGAAAATCGAACGACGAGACGGCCTTTTTCTCCGGAGCAACGTCCCGTGTCTGTGAGATTATGACGGGGTCAGCGGTAACACGGTTCTAAGGGACCGTTTACCGTGACAACCTCTGCCGAAATTTTTACTCGGTAATGAGTAAACTATATCAGTGTCAGTCAGCTACGGTGGGTTGATGAACGAAATGAGCACCAAAACGAGCACAGTGGAGGTCGAACGATAATGTGGCAAGACATCGTCTTTCTCTGTGCGGAAGCGTCTTTTCGCTTCTCGTCCTCGTGCCGACCCTCCGCGATTCGATGGCGAACGTTCCGCTCGGAACGTCCCTTCCGTCGGCGGCTATCGGCATCATCTACGGAACTGCGTTTCTCACCCTTGGCATGAACCTCTCCGCAGGCGGGTCGCTTCTCACGGGAATTATGTGGAGCATCATCGCGTACCTCCGGTCGCCCAACCCGCTCTCGGACTCCGATTCCGAACCCGAGACGCGGGCTTCGGGATACACGGCCCCCCAACACGCAGACTGAGACGAGCGAATCACGAAAAACTGAACGCGACTTTTGCGGTTTTTCGACTCGACGGCAAACCAGCGGTTGCGTCGGCGAATCCGACACAACCCCCGATTACCGCCCGAAACGGGTCGTTTCCCGAGTCAGTTCGAGGAGTCCGACGACTCGTCGACCGGCAACGAGCGATTCGCGAGCGCCATCAGGTCGCCATCGTCGGCGGTGAACGGTCGGAGCAGGACGCTGAAGTTCGTCGGTTCCGCGTGCACCTGATACTCGTCGTACGGTTCGACCGGCGTCCCGCCGACGCCCGTCACCGCGTCGTCCAAGTTGAACTCCACGCTGTCCGCTTCCTCCAGTTCGTACTGCTGACCGGCCTCGGCCAAATTCGAGAACTGGTTCGTACTGACGTTCATCGACCCGTCGGTCGCGACGCCGAGCAGTCCCGCACCGTCACCGTTCGAGAGCGCGGCCCAGCGCGTCTGGGCCTTGTTCCCGTTGTCCGTCGGCGGGACGTACGGGACGTACTGCTCTTCGACCGTTCCGGAGTATCGCCCGATGTCGGCACCCCAGCGGCGGTCGGGATACGTCTCGACGGGACCCCGACCGTACCACTCGAAGCGATCGAGTGAGGTCGGCGTCTTCAGTTGTACTCCTATCTTCGGCAGGTAGTCGGTGACGGTCGCTTTCAGTTGGTCGTTCGGCGTGGCGGCGACGTCCATCACCACGTCGCCGCTCCCGAACACGTGGTAGTTGTACGTCGTCTCGAACCCGTGCCCGCGCGGGCTGGATTTCGCGTCTTCGAACTCGTCGAACGCGTACCAGAGTACGGCGTCGTCCGACGGCGATTCCGGCTGTGACTTCACTTCGGTGGCCGACAGCGCGCGGTCGTAGACCCGAACTGAATCGACCGTCGTGGCTCGTTATACTCGCTCGCCGTGCTCCGAGTTATGCGCGATTTGAAGCGGTTCGTCGGTCCCGTTGACCGACGAAGCATCGTGCGCTTCGGAAGCGAAAAGCTCGCCGTCGAGATACAGGCGGAGTTCGTCCGTATCGCAGACGCCGGTGAGCGTGTGCCAACCGTCGCTCAGGTCGCTCGGGATCGTATCGTTGACGGCAATCCACGTCTCGTCGTAGATGAAAAACGAGAATCGGTCGCCGTTTATTTTGAGCGCAGTACTGGTGGTCGCCCTTGGCGACGAACGGGTGATGACCGCCCGTTTCGATGCCGTCGAACGTGACGCTGACGGTGAACCCCGGACTCGTGAAGTCGAGCGCCATCGGGGGACCCGGCATCGACGTAATCGCCGTCGCCGTCGAACTGCACCGCCGACCCGCTCTTTCCGGGGACGATTTTCGGGTCGCCCATGAGCGTGCCGTCGCTTCCGGTCGCGCTCGCGTCGGGCGTCGTCTCGATACGCTTCGGCGGCGCACCTTGGACGAAGCCGTCCACGTCGATTCGGACGTGCGAGTCGGACACCCGCTCGACGGACACGTCGTCCACCAACTGCGTGAGGTCGTTCAGACCCGGCCGCGTACCAACTGGACGCCTGCTCGCTCCCCCAGCGTTGCACTTCGTTCATGATGGGAGCGCGCCACGCGTTGAACTGCGGGCCGCGGTCCACGACGTTCGTCCCGCCGTAGTTCATCGCCGAGAACGTTCCGGCGTCCGTATCGAGCACGTACTCGAACCCGTCGCCGGAGACGGTGACGGCGTCGTCCGCCGTCGAAACGTCGAGCGCCGACAGGTCGCCCTCGGCGACCGTCGGCGCGTCCGGAACGTCGAACGGAACGTCGCAGTTGGTCGCGGGCAACCACGTGGCCCGCATCGGCGTAGTCGGTCGATTCGCGGAGGGAGAACGAGACGTTGAGTCGGTACTCCGCGCCGGCATCGAGGTGATGCGGCGCGTCGAACGGAACCCGAACCCGTCGGGTTTCGCCCGGGTCGAAGTCGAGGTCCAGGTGTCCCGAATCGAGCATCTCGTCGTCCTTCACGAGTTGCCACTTCCCGTCCACCGCGCGCAGGTCGGTGAACGCGAAGTGGTTGGTGACGTACACCTCGCCGTCGGTCAGCGCGTCCGTCGGCGCGACTTTCACGGGTTGATGACTGTGTTTCAACTGCGGCACGTCGGGTTGGACGCTTCGGTCAGCCCAGACGAGGCCGTCCAAGCAGAACGGGTTGCCGTCGTAGAACGTGTACTCGACCTCCTCGCCATCCACAGTCTTCGTGCGCGTGACGGCCTGGTCCTCCCACGCCCAGATGAACCCGCCTTGCAGGCTCTCATCGCGGAGCAGAGCAGTGAACGTGTAACTCAGGACAGGGTCGGCGTCGTCGCCGGACGTCTCATCGGCCGACAGCGGACGGTCGAAGATCGCGAACCGAATCGAGTGTCACCGTCCCGCCGTGGCCGTGACCGTGTCCGTAATCGTGTTTTCCGCTGGGGCGGTCGTACTCGTTGTCGCGCCCCCCGTCGCTATTGTCAGCACGATGGTGTCCATCGTGGTCACCGTGACGGTGATGATCGTGACGATGGCCGCCACCGTGATGATGACTGCCATGATGGTGGTGGCCGCCATGATGATTTTCGTCGTTTCCGGCCCCGTTCCCGATGACGAGCGGTCCATCGCGCCCCGATAGTTTCCCACCGTCGTGGTCAGTTCTCGCCAGTCGCTCGCCGTCGAGGAAGAGGGCCAGTTCGTCGACCCCGCCGGTAGCGACGAGGGTGTGCCACCCGTCGCCCGCGTCCTCGGGAAGTCGAGCCGTGACGGTACTCCACTCGTCACCGTTGACGCTGAAGATGAGCTTCCGTCCACGGTCGAGGATGAGCGCGTACTCGTCGTCCTTCGAGACGAGCGTTCGTTCGGTCCGGGAATCGACGCCGTCGAACGTGACCGAAACCGTGAACCCCCCCTCGAAGTCGAGCGTCGGTGACGCCTCGACTTCGATGGAATCGCGCTCGTCGTCGAACGTAATGGCTCCGCCTTCCCCACCGATGCCGACGGCGGGAGTGCCGACCAACACGCCGTCGTTGTCGTTGCCCGTCCCGTCGCCGGCCGTTCTGACCGGCGGTTGGATGTGTTCGGACCACATCGCGTGGACGAGGCCCAGGCTGTTACCCATCGCGTGGTTGTATTCGCCCATCACGACGGGGCGTTTGCCGTCGCCGATGCCGGAACCGTCCGCGACGGCGAGCAGACCGTCCACGTCGGGGTAGCGAGGGCCGAGCATGTCGCTGTATTCGATGTTCCACCCGCCGCCGTTCGGTTGGTGGTACATGAGACGGTCGGGGGCGAGTCCGTACACCGGCCCGTCGTAAGATTCGACGGCGCTGACGCCGGCGACGTTGCTGGTGTCCTCGGGCAGGTGCTCGTCGGAATCCATGGCGAGCGCGGCCATGTTGATGTGTTCGTTGCCCGTTCCGGCCTCGTTGCCCGTGGACCACGCGAAGATGGAGGCGTGATTGCGGTCCCGAAGTACCATCCGGCGGAACCGCTCCACCATCGCGTCGTGGTAGGCCTCCGTGTTCGCCGCCAACCCCTGCCACCAGTGTGTCTCGACGTCCACCTCGTCGGCGACGTAGATGCCGTACTCGTCGGCGAGTCGGTAGAACGTCGGATCGTTGGGGTAGTGGGAGTTCCGGATGGCGTTGATGTTGTTCTGCTTCATCAACGTCAAGTCGGTTGTGAGGGTTTCCAGTCGCACCGCGCGCCCCGTCTTCGGGTCGCTTTCGGGGCGGTTGACCCCTCGAATGTTGACCGGCGTTCCGTTGACGAGCACCTGCGCGCCGGGTTTCCCGCGCGTCGTTTCGTACGTTCGGAACCCGATTTTGTCGCTCATCGCTTCGGTCGTCCGGCCGTGGCGAACGAGTTCGAGACCGACCGTGTAGAGGTTCGGATGCTCGGCCGACCACTGCTCGGGCTTCCTGATATCCGTTTCGAGCGTTACGGTCCCGCCGTCCGAGTCGACGTGGACGCCGTCCCGAAGGGATTTGACACGCCGTCCGTCCGGGTCGAAGAGGTGTGCCCTGACGGCGTACCGTCCCGGCCGAGTCGTCGCCGTAGTTCGCGAGTTCGGCGTCGATTCGGAGGGTTCCGTCCTCGTACTCGTCGTCGAGTCCGGCGCGAACGTAGAAATCCCGAAGGTGTACGTTCGGCGTGGCGAAGAGGTAGACGCTCCGGTGGATGCCCGAGAACCGGAACATGTCGTTGGTCTCCATCGCCTCCCCGTCAGAGAATCGGTAGGCTTGGACGGTCACGTCGTGGTCGCTCCCCGCCGAAACGTGCTCGGTGATGTCGAACTCGCCGGGCGTCATCGACCCTTCGTGGAAGCCGACGAACTCGTCGTCCACCCAGACGAAATACACCTGTTTCACCGCCGCGAAATGCAGGAACACTTCGCGTCCGTCCCAGTTCGACGGCACGGAAACCGTCTTCCGATACGTTCCGGTCGGGTTGGTGTCCGGAATCACAATGTCGTACCGAGGGTCGAGATTTCCGACGAGTGCGGGGTCATAGCCCGTCCACGTGATTGCCGTGTTCAGGTAGATGAGTTGGTCGTACCCCAGTACCTGCCAGTTGCCCGGAACGTCGATGCTGTCCCACTCCGTCACGCCGTCGTAGCTATCCGGACTGTTCGCCGGATGGGTGTAAAACCTGAAATCCCACTCCCCGTCGAGCAGTTCGACGTACTCGGATTCGGCGAACCGCTCTTCGAGTTTCGTGAACGGTTCGTCGGCGTCCAGCGCCGCGCGAACCGATCCGAACGGCACCGCCGCGGTGGCGTGTGTCGGTTCAGTTCCCTGTTCGAACAGTCCAGGGTCCGCGATGTAGTCGGTCAGGTTTCCGACTCGCCCGGGTCCGGATGCCGTCTTCGGGACGAGCGACGAATCGGCCGCGGAAACGCTGGTCGCACTGTTCGCCCCCACGGCCGCGAACGTGGCGATACCCGTCGCCTGCAAAAATTCGCGCCGGGATGCACCTGTGCTCATCGTCTGTTCCACCTGTCTATCCTCGATTTTCTCACTCATTGATGCCTTCACCGTGGTTGCCAAGAGAAACCATGACACACGGAGTACGTAGGGACATTGGTCGTAAAACAATAAATTTAATTGAACCAGCAATGTGTAATTATCCAAAATGTATCGTAAATTATCCGGAAATGTTCGTAACCATACATCGAAACGAGGCATCGGAGTTCGCAGAAAACCTACGACCGAAACGCCGTCGTCTCGACCGAGACGGGTTTCGGGCCGAGCGCGAACGTCTTCCACCCCTGCCGAACGAGCGGCGTTTGCGGTGCGACCGCGAACGCCGCCCTCGCGAGGGGTTTGACCAGCCACGGCGGAATCGAGTCGCCATGTCGAACGTACCACGAGACGACCCGCTCGCCGCGCCGTTGGAGGGAGAGTACCTCCTCGACTGCTGGCCGTCGAATCGACTCGAACCGCCGGAGTCGCTCGGACGGAATCGCTCCCTCGTCCGCTTCGAGCGCGTGGACGATGGTCGAATGGGCGACGACTGCGTCCTGAACTGCGAGTCCGTTCCCCTGTCCGCCGACCGGCGACGCGACGTGTGCCGCATCGCCGAGCAAAAGCAGACCGTCGTGGACCCACGTTTCGGTCATCCCCGGTTCGATATGGAGGAGCGAGCATCCCGTCGAAACTCTCCAGATGTCGGGCGATGGTCGGGTCGACCGTGGCGATTTCCCGCCGAAACGCCTCGATTCCGCGCTTTCTGATGTCGGGATAGGACCCTTTCTCGATGAACCATCCGGCCTGTGCGTCCTCCGACCCCAACCCGAAGTAGAGCAGAATCCCGTTTCGGCCGATTCGTCCCTGTGCGGCGGTGCTCACGGCGTCCGCCGGAAGCTTGAACCACAGCAGTTCGATGGCCGAGTCGAATAGGCCGGGGTCCAGTCCGGCCGTCTTCCGAACCGTCGAAAATCGACCGTCCGCGCCGACGACGAGTTGGCTCCGAAACTCGATTTTCTCGTCGCGTTCGCGGTCGGTCGCCGTCGCGCCGACGACCTGTCCGCCCTCACGAACGAGGTCGGTGACGCCGGTCGAGTGACGGAACTCGAAGTTGTCGAACTCGTCGGCGCGGTCGATGAGGAGGCGAAGCAATGGCGGTTGTTCCATCAGCAGGCCGTAGTCGTACGGTTTCGGCAGGTGGGAGAAATCAACGAACTCGTAGGAATGGCCGAACACGGTCACCTCCGGTCGTTGTACCTCGTCGTGGTCGAGAGCCAACACCTCGTCCAGCACCCCCATCTCCGCGAACAACTTGACGGCGAGCGGTTGGAAGAGGTAACCTCGGAACTCCCGGTCGAGGTCGGGGTGACGCTCCAGTAAAACCGTGTCAACGCCGCTTCTGGCGAGGAGATAGCTCAATACGCATCCGCCCGGTCCGGCACCGACGACCACGACGCTCGTCTCGCGAGTCGTGGTGGAATCGTCCGGGGTCGACATGCGTTCTCACTCCCCGCTTTCCGTTCCGTCGAGGAGCGCATCCACGTCTGCGTGGTCGTGGAGCAGTTGCCCCATTCGTTCGACCGTCGCCTCGTTTCGCGTGCGCCCGCTTCGGACCACGTCCTCGGCCCGGTCGATGGTCGTCAGCGTGTCCGCCTGCACGAGCAGGAGGGGAACGCCTTTTTCCTCGGCCTTGCCGATGACGGCACCCGGCGGGCGGAACCCGCCGGTCAGGATGAGACATTTAACGCCCGGTGCTTCCAACGCGACGGTCTGCAAGTCCGGGCGGTCACCACCCGTCACGAGGGCGGCGTCACGCGTCCGGCGCAGATAGCGGAGCGCCTTGTCGCCGCTCATCGCGCCGACGAGGAACCGTTCGACGAACTCGTCCGTGTCGGCCCGCGTGAGGATTTCGGCGTTGAGTTCCGCCGCGAGGTCGGCCACCGTGATACCGGCGAGGTCCTGCTTGCGCGGGATAACACCGAGAACGGAAATCCCCCGGCTTTCGAGGAACGGAACGACGTCCGTATCGAGCGGGTCGAAATTCGTGTTCGACACCGCGTTGAACAGCACGCCCACGAGTCGGTCGCCGATGTCGTCCACGGCGGCGAGCAGGTCGTCCACGTCGCCGGCCGTTTCGTACCCGGAGAGGAGCAGTACTTCGGCGTCCAGCAGTTCCGCGACTTCGGGGTCGGTGAGACCGACGATGCCGCCTGTCGTGAGGTCGCCGCCGCCTTCGATTATCATCAGGTCGTGTCCCTCGGAAATCGAGTCGAAACTCGACCGGACCTCCTCGCGGAGTTCGTCGGGGTCTTCCCTGCCGCGAATCGCCTGCTCGATGAACGTCGGCGAGTAGACGACGGGTTCCATCTCGTGTACTTCGGCGTCGAGGCCGAGCAGTTCGCGGGCCAACATCGGGTCCTCGTCCAGCGTTTTGCCGACACTGCTCTGGAGGCGGGTCCCCTTCGGTTTCATGTACCCCACCGACAGCCCACGCTCCTGTGCGAGTCGCGCCAGTGCGAGTGCGACGGCGGTTTTGCCTGTACTTTCTTCGGTTGCGGTGACGAGTATCGAGTTCATAGTTCGTCCGTGTCCACGGTCAGTCGGATGTCTATCGCTCGTGCGCCGTCCGGGGTGGCGACGAGTGGGTTCACGTCCAGTTCCAAAATTGCGGGAAAGTCGGTCACGAGTTGCGAGAGACGTTGCAGACTCTCGACCACGGCGTCGATATCGGCCGGTTCGCGGCCGCGCGCACCCCGCAGGAGCGGTGCGGCCTCGATGTCGTTCACCATCTCGCTCGCCTCCCGCTCGCTTATCGGCGCGACGCGGAAGGCGGTGTCCTCGATGATTTCCACGAAGATGCCGCCCAACCCGAACAGCAACAGCGGGCCGAACTGCGGGTCGCGGTTCATCCCGATGATGGTTTCCGTGCCGGAATCGAGGTCCACCATCTCCTGCACCTGCACGCCGAGAATCGTCGCGTCGGGTTGGTAGTTTCTGGCCCGCGTCACGAGGTCCTCGTACGCGTCCTCCACCTCGTCGTCCGCGACGCCGACTTTCACCCCGCCGATATCCGATTTGTGCAGGATGTCCGGGCTGACGATTTTCATCACGACGTTCCCGTCGATGCCCTTCGCGGCGGCCACCGCGTCCTCCGGCGAGTCCGCGATGGCGCTTTCCGGCGTTGGAATGCCGTACGCCGAAAGCAGATCCATCGCCTCGACGCCGAGGCGGTTGTCGCCGCGCTCCTTCGCTCGTGACAGGATTTCCGCCGCGCGCTCCTCGTCCACGTCGAACTTCGTCGATTCCTCGTACTCGCGCTCGCTGATGTCGCGGTAGGTGGTAAGCGCGTCTAGGCTGTTGACGGCACGGGCCGGGTCGAAGTAGTTCGGAATCCCCCCCTCGTGGAGGACTTCCTTTGCATCCTCCGTTCGCTCGCCGCCCATCAGCGCCGCGGCGACGGGCTTTCCATGCTTGGCTTGCTGTTCGACGATGACCTCGGCGAGTTCGCTATAATCGATGACGGCCGTCGGCGCGGCCAGTACGACCGCGGTCCCGACGTTACCGTCTCCGAGCGCGAGGTCGATGGCCTCGCGGAAGCGGTCGATTCCGGCGTCCCCGATGGTGTCGATGGGGTTGTAGATGTTCGCTTCCTCAGGTAGGGCGTCCGCCAGTTTCGACAGCGTCCCCTCCGAGAACGACGCCAGCGAGAGGCCCGAATCGCCAACCGCGTCGGTGGTCATCACGCCCGGTCCGCCCGCGTTCGTGACGATTGCGACGTCGTCACGCTCGGGCAAGGGTTGGCCCGCCAGAATCTGGGAGAAGTCGAACAGTCCTTGGACCGAATCGACCCGCAGGACACCCGCCTGTTCGAGTCCCGCTTCGTACGCCCGGTCGCTCCCCGCCAGCGTGCCGGTGTGCGAGGAGACGGCCTGTGCCCCGGCGTCGGTGCGTCCCGATTTCACCATCACGATGGGAGTCGTTTGGGTGACTTCGCGGGCCGTGTCGATGAACGTCGCGCCGTCCTCGACACCTTCGAGATAGCCCAGAATCACGTCCGTGTCCGGGTCCTCACCCCACGCGCGGACGAAATCAGTCTCGTCCAGCACAGCCTTGTTGCCGAGCGACACCACGTCCTTGAACCCGAGTCCTTCGTCGTTGGCCCAGTCGAGCACGGCCGTGATGAACGCCCCCGACTGGCTCATGAATGACATCGACCCCGACAGTGCGCTCTCCGGGCCGAACGTCGCGTTCATGCCGACCGGCGTGCTCATCACCCCGAGACTGTTCGGGCCGACGAGGTTCAGGTCGTACTCCTCGGCGATGTCCTGTAGCTCTCGTTCGCGCGACGCTCCTTCGCTCCCGGTTTCGCCGAACCCGGCGGTGATGACGACGACGTTTTCGATTCCGGCTTCGCCCGCCCCGCGAACCACGTCCACCGCGACGTGCGGCGGCACAACCACGATTGCGAGGTCGATATCCGGTGCCGACGCGAGGTCGGGATAGCAGTCCAGTCCGAACACCGAATCGTAGTTCGGGTTCACGGGCACCGTCTCGCCGTCAAACTCGTCGCGGAGGTTGGTCACGATGGCGCGACCGATGGAGCCCTCGCTCTCCGTGGCTCCCACGACGGCGACACGAGACGGCGCGAAAAGGTCTGTGAGTACGGTGTCACCCATCGCTTGGGGGTTGGTCGAGAACGGGATTAAAACTAGTGTCCGACGCGACGAGACGTGGTTGGCGTTGAATCGTGTAGCGTTGCTAGCGTGAAGAGTTCCAGAGCAGTAGGTCGTTCAGCCCGGAGGACTCCGGGGACTGTAACTACCGCCCCGGAGGTATCCTTCTTTCAGGGACTGCAACGACCGGGCCATCTACGTTCCTTTTCAAACCCCGTCTCACTCGTGCGCTCGCCGAACTGCCCGTTCGAGTCGCTCCATCTCACTCGAAAAGTGAAGATGCGTGTCGCAGTCGCAGTCCGACGCTCCAATCCCCGAAATCGACGTGACTTCCCCATCTAACTCCCGAGCAACGTCACACTCCACATCCTCGCCCTCGGTCCGCACATCGCCAACCAGTTCCGTCCTACCGTGGCCGAGCAGGTAGTCGATGTGCCAATGGCGAACATCGTTTTCGCCCGACGCAACCCGTCTGTGACGGTCGACACGCGAAAACCCACCCTGTCCGAACGCGCTTCCCGTGTAGGCGTACCACCCGGCGTCAAGTTCCCTGATGCCTTTCGCACCGAACTCGATTTCCGCCGAATCCTGGAGTTCGACCAGTAGCGTGTAGGTTCCGTTCGTTTCCATCGGCTCAGACCGTCCCGGCCGCGATTGCGACGATGCCGCCTGCCACGGCGAGCATCGTGATGCCGTTCAGGGCGATGGATTGCTTGTGGTACTGGGCGAACGCGTCGTCGCCCGTTTTCTCCATCTTGGGAATGAGCACCCAGCGGGCGTAGCCGTCGAGCACGACGCCGACGATGGCGAGGACTGCTGTGACGAGGCCGTCGAACGCCCCCATCGCGTTCCCGATGATGGCCGCACCGAACGCCACGAATCCCAACCCGAGGCCGAAAGCGTAGTATTTCGGGAAGATGGCGTTGACGACTCGTCCCGCATCGTCATCGAGCACGTCGAACGTCGTCGGCGCGCCGATGAACGAGAAGAAGACGATGCTCCCGAGCCAAATCCCGAGCGCCGCGTCCACGACGACGAGGAGGCCAGTTCCGAGAAGACTCATGGCCGTGGGTTGGGACGACTGTTCAATCAAGGTTGTTTTTTCAGGACGTGGACGCCGTTTAGAAGTGTGAGCAGACGAGTCCGCCGACGAGCGAGAGCATACTCACGCCGTTCAGAAGAATCGACTGGCGATGGTACTCGAAAAAACCGGCGTCGGCGCGTCTCATCTTCGGAACGAGGACTATCTGTGCGTAGATGGTCACGCACAGCGCCACGAGCAAGAGCGGGGAGATAAACAGCGAGGACGCCGAATCGAGCATCGCCTCACTCTGTGCGACCACCACGATGTTGATGGCGGTAAAGCCGAGTACCGAACCGAGGATGTGGTATCTCGAAAAAAGGGTAGTGACGACATCCTCGGCATCATCGCCGAGTACGTCGACTGTCGCCGGAGTGCCGACCAATGAGAAAAAGACCATACCTCCAAGCCAGACCCCGATGGTAACGTCCACGACCAACACCACCACTGTTTCGAGAATCGTCATGGCAGAAAGTAAGAGTTCAATCGAAATTGTACTTTCGCCCACACCTACTCGCTCACGTCGGCCACAATCGCGCCGGAGTACGTTTGCAGTTCCTCGGGCGCGACCGGGAACACGGCTTTTGGCGTCCCGGCGGCGGCCCAGACGGTTTCGAACTCGGCCAGCGTTTCATCCAGATACACCGGCATATCGGCATCGTGGCAGAACGGCGGGACGCCGCCGATGGACCACCCGACAGTTTCCCGAATCGCGTCGGCGTCGGCCATGCCGACCGCCGATGCGGGAGTATCGCGCAGTTCGGCCAGTTTCCCCTCGCTCACGCGGTTCGCCCCGCTGGTCACGACGACGACGAGGCCACCGTCCGCACGGAAAACGAGACTGCTGGCGATCTGTGCCACGTCACAGCCGATTGCTGTGGCGGCGTCTTCGGCGGTTTTCGTCCCTTCCGGAAACTCGTGAACGTCCACGTCGAAGTCGATACTGTTCGGCGGCGCGCGTTTCGAACTCCTTCGCTCGGTCGTGCATGGAGAGACGTCCGTTCGATGGAATAAATGGATGGTGGTCGCTTCGACGAAGGTGGTGACGGAAACGCTTCCTCAGTTCGTCGATTCGTCGTCGTAGCTCACGGTGAAATCATCGACCGTCGCGGCGAGCGATTCGGCCTGTTCGGTGAGCGATTCGGCGCTTCTGGCCACTTCGCTGACGGAGGCCGTTTGCTCCTCGGCGGCGGCCGCGACGTCCTCGGCCTCGGCGGCCGTCTCGTCGCTGATTCGCGTCACGTCGTCCACGGCGGCGACGGCTTCCTCCGTCGTCGTCGCCTGTTCGTCCGTGACGTGGTTTATCTCGGCGATGCCGCCGGTCGTCTCCTCGACGTTGGAGACGATGGCCTGCAGTGACTCCTGTGCTTCGCGAACGGTCTCGGACCCGTCGAGCACCGCTTCACGGGTTTCCTGTACGTTCTCGACGGTCACGTTCGCCTGCTGGCTCACCGTGTCGATACGCTGCTCGATATCGCCGACCGCTTCCTTCGTCTCGTTTGCCAGTTCCTTTACCTCGTTCGCGACGACTTCGAACCCTTCCGTGTTGCCGTCCGCGCTCGCCGCCTCGATGTTCGCGTTCAATGCGAGCATGTTCGTCTGGTCGGCGATGGAGCGAATGAGGTCCACGATGTCGCCGATGCGGTCGATTTCGACCGCCAACTCCTCCATCCCTTCGACCGCCTCGTCGGTGCCGGATTCGATGACTGACATCTTTTCGATGGCGTCGGATGCTGCTTCGCGGCCGTCCTGCCCGAGCGCTTCGGTCTGCCGGGCCGCCTGTGCCACCTGTTCGGCCGAGGCGGCGACTTCCTCGATGGTCGCCGACAGTTCGCTCATCTCCCCGGACGTGCGTTCGAGGCGGTCGGACTGCTCGACCGTTCCGTCCGACATCACCTGCGTCGATTCCGTCACCTGCTCGCTCGCCCGTTCGATTTCGTTGGTGCTCGCGGTCACCTCCTGACTCGCGGCCGCGACGTTCTCGGCGAACTCGTTGACGTCGCGAATCGTCGCTTCGAGTTCCGCTATCATCCCGTTGAACCCCTCCGCGATGTCCGACATCGACTCGGTTGGGCTCTCGGTCGCCATTCGCTCGGGTCAGGTCGCCGTCGGCGGCCGCTCCCATCACGTCGCTGAACTCGACGGCTTTCCGATCGAGCGACGCGTTGAGTTGCTCCGCTTCGGCCTGTGCTCTCTCGGCGTTCGATTGAGCCACCTCGGCGTTCGGCTTTCGCCTCCTCCGCTTCGGCGCGGGAGCGTTCGAGGTCGGTCACCATCGTTCGCAGGTCATCGCGCATCTGCTCCAGCGTCTCGCCGAACTCGCCGGGAACCGATTCGTCGAGCACCGGCGCGTCGAACTCCTGCCGTGCGAGCGCGTCGGCTTGGTCCGCGACCGTGTTCAGATAGACGTGCATCGATTCGAACGACCCGTACAACTGCCCCATCTCGTCCTCGCGGGTCGTCTCGGGTAACTCGGTGTTCAGGTCACCTGCCGCGATTTGGTCGGCCGTGCCGGAGACGGATTCGAGGGATTTCGCCGTCCCGCGACCGATAGTGAGCCCGACCGCCAGGAGCGAGAGAATCGCCATCAACACGAGAATTCCGATGTTCTTCGTGACGTGGGTCTGGAGTGCGAACGCGGTTTTCCGCGGAACGTTGTACAGCAGTACCCAGTCGGTGCCGACGACCGGCGTGTAGGCCATCACCGAGGACGAACCGTTGGCGGACAGATGCTGGATATCGCTGTGGCCGGTCAAGCCGTCCTCGATGGCCGAGGTGAACGCGCCCGAGGACGCGTTCATCAGACCGACGTTTCGGTTGTCGAGGAGAACCGTCCCGCTCCTCGTCGACGATGGTCACGTCACCGGTCGTGGTGGGCGACGAGAGCACGTGGGACCGTTGGGACAGGGACACCGTGAGAACGACCAGACGGGAGGTGTCCTCGGTCGGCGTCACGAACGCCGTCACCGGTTCGCCGTTCGTCTCGTACGGCGACGTGATTCGGACCGTGTCCCGTGTCGGGAACATGATCGACTGGTTCGCCCACGCGGCATCCGCGCCGTCGATTCTCGTTCCGACCAACTTCTCGTCCGTACTCGCCAGTACGGTGCCGTTCCGGTCGAAGTAATGAATCGCCTGTACGTCCGCGGGCATATCCACCAACTGCTTTTCGATGAACGCCTGTTTCTCGGTATTCGACGTGTCCTTGCCGAGTGTCGATGAGAGGAAGCGGTCGGTGGACTGTTTCTTCGCAACCCACGCGTGAAGCGATTCGGCCTCGATATTTGCGGCGCTTCGTATCTCCTTGTCCGTCTTCCCCGTCACGAGGTTTTTCGTATCGAAGTGGATGTAAAACCCGCTCGCCGCGATGAGAACGAGGATGGCGAACAGTACCGTTCCGAACCGCGCCGCGTAGCTCCGTCGAATCCTCGACGGCATGATTCGTCGTACCCGCGCGAAGAGCCCGTTGACGCCGTGAAGGGTTGGAGTCGGTCATCGCTCCGACCCCCCTTCGAAGAACGACGCACGAAGCAGTTCCAGTTCGGCAACCTCGCCGTTTTCCACGTGTTCGACTACGTACGAGTTGAGGGGTTCGAGATGTTCGTTCAGGTCGACCGACCCCGATGCCCCCTCGTAGTTTACCGCGCGATTCGCGCCGATGAGCGTTCTTGCCCGCTCGAACTCACCGACGGTGATGGTCTGTCCTATCCCACCCGAAACCGAGACGAGGTTGTTGCTGATGTCGGTCGCGCTCGCCTCGTCGGCCGCCTCTATCGCGAGTCCGAGAAGGAACATGGCGTCGTAGGCGTGTTGGGTGTACGGTGCGAGCGGGACGATGTCGTCGAGTTTCTGCTGAAGCTCGATGGCACCCGTCGTCCGTTCGGCCGCGACCGACGCGCTGTACATCTTGTCCATGTACATCGGAACGGCGTCCGGGATGAGCCCCTCGCTGAGAACGTACTCGCCGTAGTAGGAGCTGAGCGTGATTTCTTTGAGAACCGCGGTGTTCCCGGGTTCGCTGACGAACGCGACGGCATCGGCATCCGATTCGACGACCGTCTCGGCTTCTTTCGAATAGCTCTCCTGGTCGGATGAGAACGGCACGGTCGCGACCGTCTCGCCCGAAATCTGCCCGTCGATGGCCGTCGCCAGACCGGCACCGAACTCGTTGTCGCTGTGCACGACGGCGACGGTATCGGCATTCGCGTACCGGTCGTCATCGAGTATCTTCGCCATCACACGCGCCTGCTGGATGTCGTTTGCGGCAGTTCGGGCGAAGTACTTCGTCCCGTCCCGTACTCCAGCGGTCGCGAGGTCCGGATACGTGCTCGATGGACTTATGGCGATGACCTGCTCCCGAGCGAGGTCGTCGGTGAGCGACATCGAGATATCCGTGACGACGGGACCGACGAATCCGGTGACGCCGTCGTCCACGAAGGAGTCGAACGCAGTCTTCGCCGCTTTCGGGTCGAGTTTGGTATCCCCGACCGTAAGCTCGAGCTTTCGGCCGAGCGGTCCTCCGGCGTCGTTGATGTCCGCGACTGCCACTTCGACGGCACGATGGTGGTGCTTCGCGACCGTCCCGAGCGTCCCCGAGGCCGACAGCGGGAGGAGCGCGCCGACGTGAATCGGCTTCCGATTCAGTTTTCCACCCAGACAACCAGCGAGCGCACTGGTTGCCGGCAGGGCACCTCCCGCGATGCGTAAATATCTTCTTCTAGATACATACTCTTCCATATGTAACCACGAATAACGAACCAGACAAAATACCTTTCCATTATGATATGTGCTATTCAGAAGAGAGAGTGGGGGAAGAGTACCCGCTCACCTCTGCGAGGGGTTTAGTCCCCGAACGTCGAAGCCGACCCATGGAATTCGAAGTCACCACGTCCGAGCACGTGGATATCGTCGACATCACCGACCGGGTAGCCGAACACGTCGCGGACACCGCAAAGACGTGCACCGTCTTCGTTCCGCACACGACTGCCGGGGTGGTGGTCAACGAAAACGAACGCCGACTCCGCTCGGATTTCAAAACCCTCCTCTCGCGGCTCGTCCCCCGGGACGACGACTACAGCCACGACCAGTTGGACGGCAACGCCGACGCCCATCTCCGTTCGATGGTGCTCGGCGAACACGTCACCGTGCCCGTCGATGACGGCGAACCCATGCTCGGGACGTGGCAGTCCATCCTCTTCGTGGACTGCGACGGACCGCGGACGCGCCGAGTTGTCGTCAGATAAGCCGCTCGCCGCAGTTGCGACACGCGACGGTTTTCTTTCCCGTGGCGGTTCGTTCCACCCGTAACGCGCCGTTCGAGTTGCAGGACGGACAGACGCTCTTTCCGGTTTCGACGGCTTGGTGCTGGGCCATCCACTTGACGTTCTTTTCTACCGTTTCGAGGCGTTCCTTCGTCGCTTCGAGTTCTTCGCGGAGGGATTCGATTTCCGGGTGAGGGGTTGGTTCTTCGGCGGACGACTCGTGGGACGATTCGCGGGGAGACGATTCCATCGTGGATTCCGATTCGTTCGTCGTCATGGGATTCACCCGTGGTGGGTGCTACCGCTATTCACGATTCGTCGGAACAAAAGGTTGTGGGTCGGACGAGTCGGGTCAGCGGCGTTCGGCGACTCGCGGCTTTCGTCGGTTCTCGTCGGTTCAATCGGCGTTCGTCGAATCCGAACTGCTCACCGATTCGAACCGTTCGAGTGCGCTTTTGAAGTCGCCTTCGTCCTCCGTGATGGACTCCCACGCTTCGAGGCCGCGTTCCTCGCGGGTTCCCTCGACGGTGTTGTCGAGGACGAACGCGACCAAACCGCCGACGGCCATCCCGGTTCCGAGGACGACGTACAGCGTGTTCGAGACGAGTCCGGTTCCGAGTACCGGGCCGAGGACGGCCACTCCCTGCATTCCCTGCTGGAACGCGGCCGCGTCGATGTTCCCGATGTACGCCGGGATGGCGAGTCCCGAGAAGGTAGCAAGGCCGACGATGAACAGGTTGCGCGAGGAGTCCAAATCGACGTACTTCAGGTTCGACAGCCCGACGGCCGAAATCTGGCCGAACATGGCGATGAACAGGCCGCCGACGATGGGACTCGGAATCGTCGCCACGAGTTGCCCGAAGTAGCCGACGAACCCGACGACGAGCATGACGACGGCACCGATTTGGACGACGTAGCGCGAGGCGACGCCCGTCAGTCCGATGGCACCGATGTTCTCGGAGTAGGAGGTCGAACCGTTGCCGGTGCCCATGAGTCCGGCGAAGACGCTGGCGAGACCTTCCATGCCGATACCGTGGTCGATGCGCTTCTTGCTCGGCGCGCCGACGCCCGACAGTCGCGCCACGGCGTGATAGTCGCCGAAGCTCTCTATCATCGAGGCGACGACGCCCGCGAACATGCCGACGATGTAGGGAAGCGTGAACTTCGGCATCCCCCACTGGAGGGGCATGACCGGTTGGAAGAGGTTGGCGTGGACGACGCTCATGTAATCCACGTACCCCGGATTCGCCGCCGTGTAGACGCCCAGATAGGAGAGGACGAACGCGATTGCCCACGCCGTGATGACGCCGAGGAGGACCGGAAACAGGCGGAACGCGCGATGGTTGTCGAGATACTGCGAGAAGAGGACGATGAGACCGAGCGTGAGACCGACGAGCAACCAGTTCTGGTTGGGGGCCGTAATCTGCGGAACGCTGAACAGCGAGAGGCCGATGAGCGCGATGGTCGGCGCGATGACGACCGGCGAGAGGTGTTTTTTCAGCCGACCCATCAAGCCGAGATAGCCGACGAACACTTCGACGGCACTGGCCGCGATAACTGCGCCCTGCAACTGAAGCAGGGTTACGCGCCATCCCGCGCCGATGACGCCGATGATGGCGAGTGCGGGCGCGAGCATCGAAAACGTCGCCCCCTGTACGATGGGATAGCGGTTCCCGAACGTCGTCTGGGCCAGCGTCGCGATGCCGGAGACGACGAAAAACGTCCCGATGAACTGGGCCGTCTGCGCCGGCGGCATCTTCATCGCCCCCGCCAACGCCAGCGGAACCGCGATGTTCGCCCCGATCATCGTCAGGTAGTGCTGGAATCCCAGTAACACCGATTCCCCCAGCGGCGGTTTCTCCTCGATACCGTACTCAACGAACGACGCCTCTTCGAGCGCCGCATCCCCGGCCGTCTCGCCTGTGCTGTCACTCATGGGTCTTGCGTGTACTCTACTCTCGTCTTTCTCGTAAGATGCTTAAAAGTGACGTTACGAATGCCACCAATTCGATTACGATTCTCGTAGTTCGGCGACCGCGGCGCGGTCGGGAAGCGCCGTCATCGCGCCGGGTTCGGTGGTCGTCAGGGCGGCGACGGCGTTGGCGAATTCGAGGACCGATTCGAGCGAGTCGCTCGCCTCATCGTCGGCCAGCGCCGCGAGCGCACCAGCGGTGAAGGCGTCCCCCGCACCCGTCGTGTCCACGACCGACACGTCGTATCCATCGTGGGTGGCCGACCCGGTGGCCCACGGAGCGTCATCGCTCGCGTGTGCGTGGGCACCGTCCCCGCCGAGGGTCAGCAAGCAGGTGTGCGGCCCCGCCTCGCAGACGCTGGTTGCGAGCGATTCGGACGTCTCACCGTCGAACCCGGCCATTTCGAGGTCCTCCGGCGTCGCTTTCACGACGTCCACGAGCGACAGCATTTCGTCCACTGCCTCCGCGAATTCGACCGTTCCGTCCGCACCGCCGTCGCCCGACCAGAGTTCCGGCCGCGCGTTCGGGTCGAAGACGACCGAACACCCCGCCTTCGCGGGCGCGCTCGACGAGGTCGTACGTCGCGGTTCGCGCCGGGTCGCTCGCCAGCATCACGCCGCCGACGTACACCCAGTCGATGTCGGCGAGCGCCGAATCGGGAACTCCACCGGGTTGCAGTCGCGTATCGGCCGTCCCGTCGCGGTAGAAGGTGAACGCCCGGTCGTTTTCCTCGTCGTGGGTGACGAACGCCAGCGTCGTCTTCGCGTTCGAGTCGCGCTCCACGAATCGGTCCGGCAAGTCGGCATCGAGCACGTCGGCGAGGAAATCGCCGAACGGGTCGCGGGCGATTCGCGTCCAAAACCACGGCGTTTCGTCCAGTCGGGAGAGCGCCACCGCGACGTTCGCGGGCGCACCGCCCGGACGGCGTTCGAAGGTCGGCACGTCCGAGAGCGGGCCGGGTCGTTCGGGCAGAAAATCGATGAGCGCCTCGCCGGAGACGAGAATCCGTGGCGTCGATGGGTTCGACATGACTTTTCGTGGGTGGGCGAGCGGGAAAGTATTTACTTCCGACGGCGGGCACAGGATGGTCTGCAACTGGAAACTACACGAAGTTCTACAGCAGTTCGTCCAGATACGTTTTGCTCGTCTCGATGTAGCCGTAATCGAGGGTGAACACTTCGAGCGAGAGGGTGCCGTCCCAGTCGTCGGGGAGCGCCTCGAAGATGGCGCGGAAGTCGATGGTTCCGGAGCCGAAAGGAACGTGTTCGTCCTCGGGAACTCGCGTGTCGTTCAGGTGGAAGTGTGAGATTCGGTCGGCGTACTGCCCGACGAACGAGGCGATGTCGCCGGATTCCAACCCGTCCATCCGCGCGTGGCCCGTGTCGAGCGTCATCGAGGCGTCCGTCTCGGCGAACAGTCGGTCGAACTCGCGGATGGAAAACCACGCGTTCGGGACGTTCTCGACGCAGATTTCGAAGCCGTGTTCGCGGGCGAACTCGTCCAGTGTCGTCACCGAGTCGATGATGTTCGACCGGATCTCGTTCGTCGTCCCACGCGGGTCGCCACGCGTTCGAACTAGCGTGGACGACGCCCTTCGTCGCCCCGAACTCGCTCGCCGTCTCGATTGCGGTCTGTAGTTCCCGAACCGACCCCTCGCGGACGTGTTCGAACGGCGAACCGATATCGAGTTTGAACGGCAGATGAACCGCGAGGTCGATGTCACAGTCGTCGGCCCTCGATTCGACCGCGTTCGCGTCGATGCGAGTGCGCTCGTTCGCGCCGTCCATCATCAACTCCACGTAGTCGAAATCGAGGTTTCCCGCGACTTCGAACGCTTCCTCGTACTGCATTCCAGTTTGGGTCACGAACCCCGTTTTCGCGTTCATACACACCGTTCAGCGGATGGTCTGATAGTTCTGGCTGCCAGTACGGAGGGGTGGAAAAAGTCGAAATACGTCGCTATTCGCCGTTGCCGCTGTGGTCCGTGTTGCTGCCGCTGTGGTCGTGGTTTCCACTCGTATGGTCTCCACTGCCACCGCTGTGGTCCCCACTGCCGCCGCTGTGGTCTCCATTTCCGCCCATGTGATCACCACTACCTCCTGAACCGCTCTCGCTGCTCGTCTCGACCCTCCCTACCATCGTCGTCGGGTGAACGGTACAAACGTAGTGTTCGATGTCCTTCGTCGCTACGAACTGGAGGGTCTGGCTCGCACCCTTTTTCTGAACGATTTGGGTTTTGCTGATGGCGTTTTTCGGCGGACTTGCACCGCCCCCGCTGCCGCCCATGTTTCCGCCACCGCTGCTCCCACTCCCTCCACCGCTACCGCCGTTCGTGTTCGTCTGCACGTTCGGGAAGATGACGGCCAGGTTTTTGCCGTCGGAATTTCGTAGCGCGAAGTCGTGCGGTTGACCGTCCAAGTTCGTCCACGTTACCTGATACACCTGTCCGCTCTGTAGTTTGAGCGTCGGGTTTTTCTGCCCCTTGATGGAGTTCGGGGACTGCCCCTGCCATCCCTGAACGCGTCCACCGAGTTGGAGCGTTTCCGCGGCCTGTTGGTCGTTCATCTGCTGGGCGGCCCCGACGGCCGTCATACCGACGAGCGTTCCTCCCGCGACCGTCAAGAACCGCCGCCGTGACTGGTTGGTCGATTTGTCGTGCGCCATGCCCCGAAACGGATGGCGAGCGAGCCAATAAACGACGGCGATCGTTCGTATCGTGAAAGGGGCGTGCACGAACGACGACCCATCGTTCCGGAAAGTAATCACCACAACTCGATATCGCCGAAGAAGGGACCGATTACTCGGCGGTTCCCGTTCCTCGAAGACGTCCAACTCCGGCAGTACGTTGGATTTCGGGCGTTCGAATCTCCCCCGCATCTGTTCATCATCTCCGAAAAACGATCGACAGACGAGCGTTACTATTGATATACTGGAACGCGGGTGGTAATATATGGCGTCCGAAAAGATCGGGTTAACCGAATCGATTTCGATGGCGGTCGGAGGGATGGTCGGTGGCGGAATTTTCGCAGTCCTCGGCGTCGTTGCGGCCGCCGCCGACACGCTCGCGTGGCTCGCGTTCATCGTCGCAGGGGTTATCGCGATGGCGGCGGGCTACTCGTTCGTTCGCTTGGGAAAACTCTCGAACGACGGCGGTGGACCGCTCACCTATATCGAGCGATTTACCGGAAGCACGAAGTTGGCCGGCATGACGGGATGGACCTTCGTCGTCGGCTACATCGGGACGATGGCGATGTACTCCTACGCGTTTGGCGGTTATTTCACCGAACTCGTCGGCCTCGGAACGATTGCAGGCATTCCCGCCCGGCCGTTCGTTTCCGCGCTGGTCATCGTCCTGTTCGTCGCGCTCAACGTGCTCGGCGCACACGCGTCCGGCCGAACCGAGGACGTGCTCGTCGGGTTGAAAGTGATGATACTGCTCCTGTTCGGCTTCGGCGGCCTCTACTACGGATACCGGAACGGAAAGCTCCACGCCGGATTTTCGCAACTCGGCGTCGGTCCGGTCATCGCGGCGGCGCTCTCGTTCGTCGCGTTCGAGGGCTGGGAACTGCTGTTGTTCGACCGCGACAGCATCAGGGATCCGGCCGAGACGATACGGAAGGCGATATACATCTCCATCGTCGGCGTGACCGCGATTTACATCATCGTCGCCATCGTCACGACCAACCTCGTTCCCCCGCCGGTCATCAAGAAGAACGCGGAGACGGCGTTGGCTGTCGCAGCGAAGCCGTTCCTCGGACATGCCGGATTCGTCCTCATCTCGATTGCCGCACTGTTCTCCACCGGGAGCGCCATCAACGCGACGCTGTTCAGTTCCTCGCGACTCCTCAGCAAGATGGTATCGGACGATTACCTCCCCGCCCAAGTCGGCGGCAACGGCGACGGCGAACCGGTTCGAGCGCTGGTCATTCTCGGGACGCTGACGGCGGCGTTCACCGTCGTCGGGAGTCTCAACGGAATCTCGTCGTTCGCATCGCTCGCATTCATCACCATCTTCGGGGCGGCGAGCTATCTCGCGCTGAGAAATCGAACCAGCGGGGACGCGAAAACGACTATCGTTCCCGCCATCGGAACCGTCGGCGCGATAGCGACCATCGTGGCGCTGATCTGGCACCTCTACACGGCCGAAAATCCGGTCTTCTGGACGGTCGCCATCATTACAGCCGTCGTCGTCGCGGTCGAAGTGTTGTACTTCGAACGGAAATCGATAGAAAACGGGGCATCGTCGATAGAGTCCGAACTCGAAGAGTACGTCTGAAGAGTTGGCCGGTTCTCAGACGTACCCCTTGACGCTCGTGTGAACGCCCATCGCTTCGAGGGTTTCTTCGAGCGCATCGAGAACGACCGCGAGGTCCTGTTGAAGCGCGTACTCACGATACTTCCCGCCCGCCGAGCCTTCGTTGATTTCCGAAACCGAGAGGATGCCGAGCATGGAGAGGTCGTCCAGATGTTCACGAAGCCACCGGGCGGTCAGGGCCTCTCGTTGTGCCGTCACCGAGAGCGCCTTGTATCGGGAGTAGATTTCGCGCGAGCGGGCGGGCGTTTCGCCTTCAGCTTCGAGGGTTGCGAGCGCGTAGACGACCAGTCGCTCGTGGTCGTTCAAATCCGCGATACCGCGAGCAACCTGCTCGCGTTCGAGCAAGTCGCGGCCGCGTCGAACGTGCTCCTCGGATACCTGTGCCGCGTTCTCCTCGCGGGCGAGGTCGCCAGCCTTCAACAGCAAGTCGAGCGCCTTTCGGGCGTCGCCGGACTCCTGTGCGCCGAACGCCGCACAGAGCGGAATCACGTCGTCGGTCAACACGTCGTCCTTGAACGCGACCTCCCGCCGCTGGTCGAGGACGGCGCGGAGTTCGTTCGCGTCGTAGGTCGAAAACGAGATGGACCGCTCACAAAGCGAGGAGCGAACCTTCGGCGAGAGACCGTCGCGGAACGTGAGGTCGTTGCTGATACCGATGAGGCCGATTCGCGCTTCGGTCAGATTACCGTTCTCGCGTGCGCGGGAAAGTTGATACAGAATGCTGTCGTCCTTGAGGTGGTCGATTTCGTCCAGCACGAGGAGGATGATGCCGCCGTGGCTGTCGAGTTCGTCCCACATCAGTTCGTACACCTGCGAGCGCGAGTAGCCGGTTTCGCTGATTCGGTTCGCGGGGTCACGGAGCGTGTTCACGAGATGACTCGCTACCCGATAGCTGGAGTTGAGACCGTCGCAGTTGACCAGTTCGGTGAAAATATCGAGGTCGTCGTAGTCGTCCGCGTTGTTCTCCAGTTTGTTCAGCAGAAATCGCGTCGCGGCGGTTTTCCCCACACCGGCTTTTCCGTAGAGAAAGATGTTGTCCGGTTGTTCGCCGTAAATCGCGGGTTGAAGTGCACCGTGGTACTCCTCCAACTCGGAATCCCGTCCCACCAGCGTGTCGGGCGTATAATCGTCCAACAGTGCTTCACGATTTTTGTACGGAGAATGTTCGCGAACGAACTCGAATGAACCCATTGTTCCATCGCAAACGGAGGAGGCGCATAACCCTTCCGAACCACCCGTTCCTTTGATTCCTGAGTTTCTTCTGAACGGCGGAAAACGGACGCAGGGCTATTCAAATCGACTGTTTCGGAGGGATAAGACGAGGGGAAAATCGGAGCAAACGGGGCGGTTACCGGCCGTTCCTCTGATTCCGTTGTTTCTTCTGTCTCGTTTTCTTAAATACCACCCCCACCCCTCGGTTCCGCTGAGTGGGCGAGAAAAGGTGGGTGGGGGGTTGAGAGGTGTTTCTAGAATGGAAACATTGAAGACAGTATCAGTACAACAATATCCGCAAACTAGACTAAATCGACTATTTCACCGATATAGTCGATGAATGATACTCGACCGTTCGTCGTTTGCCGCACTCGTATTTTTCACGCATCCACCCTCGGACGCGAATTCAGCGGAATAGAGGGGTGGGGGTTATTATAAATAAAAACGGGACAGCGGAAACAGCGGACACATTGGGTGACCCACTCGCTCGGTACGACTATGGAGAACAACGGAACGATGGGGTGGAGAGAATCAGCGTCCGAGTCGATAACACCGGAAACGAGCGAGCTTATCGGAACGAAAGACAGCGGAACGACGGTGTATGTCCCATGCCATACTGTGTCGTGGGTGTGGTTGGTCGAGGGTGGATATATCCGATTGGAGGTGGATGTACCCGATACTATTTCCTGTGCCGATACGCGAACTCGGTTTGACTGCCACCACCGTTTTCGGGTGGTTCGACTCGATACTTTCCAACAACGGCGGGCCGGTGTGCCCGCGTTTCCGTGCACGACGAACAGAGGAACGACGGGGTTCGGCGGGTGAGGAGACAAGAAAACGCCGGAAACGGACGGGAAGTTGCAAGCAACGACACGAACGACGGGCAACGACTGCACTTGATGAACGGGCAACGGCCGAAGACGACACCATTATTCGGTATTATAAAACAGCGGAACGATGGGGTTGTGAAACAAAGTCGCCGGAGGAGTGAACTTTCTCCTTCGGTAGTTTCGGGACTGAAAGCACCGAAAAACAGCGGAACGACGGGGTGTTCATGCTCGGACCGTCCTAGCTCGGACGGCCGGAACCGACCAAGCAGCGAAGACGCGATGAACAACGGAACGGCGGGGTCCACAGGATCAAAACCAATCCGGAGAGCGACAGTTTATCAGTCCAAATAGCGACGGTGCGGGACCCACGGCCGACGAATTCGCTCGGTCAAATAACTCCACAGTATACAATATTCACCATTTTTTCTGAAAATCCGAAACAAACAGCGGAACGACGGTGGGGGGTCAAAACATCGATCGTACCCGCCGAAAGACAGCGGAACGACGGGGTCTCCCGTCTATTCGATTCGAACGGGTGCCGTCGCTAAAATCACAGAAAATAGCGAATCGCCGCGTAAAAAACCAGTTTTCGATCTCCTCCCGCTCGGCAGGTGGACGATGCTCCCCCGATTTCCACACCCGTCAGACACAGCGGAACGACGGGGTTCCGGATGACGGGCTCTCCGTCAGTAAATTCTCTGTCAGCACAGTCTGTCACACACTCCCGTCAGCACATTTCAGTAATTCCCGATCAGTACATTAGCCCTTTCAGAGAGTCGACAACCGAAAAATCAGCGAGATTCGATACTCGATATTCGATTTTAGAGGATGATGCTCTTGTGTCGAACCATCTCCTTGATGGTCAGGTTGAGCCCCTGCCGACCGATTCCCGAACCCTTGTTCCCGCCGAACGGGATATCACCGAGTCCGTGACTGGGTGCGCCGTTGATTCGCACCGCCCCGGCGTCCAGTTTGTCGGCCATTCGCCGTGCGCGGTCGTAGTCGTCCGTGAACACGGCCGCGTCCAGCGCGAGGTCGCCGCCGTTCGAGATGTCGATGGCGTCCTCCTCGGTCTCGAAGGTCGTCACCGCCGCGACGGGACCGAACTGCTCTTCGTGAATGATTCGAGCGTCGTGCGGGACGTTCGCCAACAGCGTCGGTTCGAAGAACTGTCCGTCTCGGCTTCCGCCGCGAACCACGTCGGCACCTTTCTCGACGGCGTCCTCGACGAGTTCCTCGACCCATTCGGCCTGGTCCTCGCTGATGAGCGGTCCCATCTGGGTGTCCTCGTCGAAGAGGTCGCCGACGGTCCACTCGTCCATCGCGGCATCGATACGGTCGACGACTTCGTCGTGGATGCTTTCGTGGGCGAGCACCCTGCTGACGGCCGAACAGCGCTGTCCGGCGTACTTCAGTGACCCTTTCGCACAGGCACCGGCGACCTCCGAGAGATCCGCGTCCGGGAAGATGACGGCCGGCGCGTTACCACCGAGTTCCATGTGCAGGTTGACCATCCCACTCTTGTGCGCGACGTGTTTCCCGGCCGCGCTACTGCCGGTCATCGTTATCATGTTGATGCGGTCGTCGCCGACGAGCAGGTCGCCGATTTCGCTCCCGCGACCCGGCGTGAAGTTGAACGCGCCCTCCGGAAGACCGACCTCGGAAATCACGTCGGCCAGAATCGCCGCGCTCACCGGCGTTTTGCTGGCTGGCTTGAGGATGACGCAGTTACCCGCCGCGAGCGCCGGTGCGACTTCCAACGCGGTCGTTGCGAGCGGGTAGTTGTACGGCGTAATCGCCAGAATCGTCCCGACCGGTTCCGGCTTGAGGATGGCTTCCCATCCCTCGTGGCCATCGGTCGTGCCTTGGCGGAATTCGCCCTGGAGGTCGTGAGCCTCTTCCGCCGCTCGGCGGAATCGCTCGGCCGCGCTCTCGACTTCGCCGCTCGCGCTCGAAATCGGCTTTCCAGCCTCGCGCACGATGACTTCCGCCAACTCCTCTTTCCGTTCGAGGAGGCCATCCGCGATGTCCTCCATCCACTCCGCACGCTGTGGGATGGTGGTCTCGCGCATGGCCGCCTCCGCTCGTTCCGCGGCGGCGAGTGCGTTGTCAGCCTGTTCGGCGTCCGCGGCGGCGACTTCCGCGAAGACGCCACCGTCCGCGAGGTCGGTAACGTCGAGCGTACCGTCGGCGTCTAACCACTCGCCATCGATGTAGAGTTGCTCCCGTCGATGAATCGGTTTCTGTGACATGGTTACACCTTAGGACTCAGTAGGTAAATTATTTACTCACAACCGGATTAACGCCGGTAGTTTGCTTTTCCCGATTCGAGTCCCTGTCGTCCCCGACGAAATACGACAAACAACCAGTTTCGACCGCAAGAGCGTTTCACTGTCCAACGCTAATATCGCGTTTCGAACGGATGCTTTTGGCCGGAAAGAGCGACGTAGCTGGTATGCATTCTACCCATTCTGAGAGACCAGAAAAGCAACATCCGTCAAACAATCCTCGGAACAACCCCGATTCTCGGTCCATTATTCAGCATGATAATTTCGTTGATAGATTTATACGCTGTCAATCGAACCAGCTACCAACTATCGTTTATGGGTTCGAATGGGATTGGCGAAGACGTCCGGGACGGCGGGGGTATCGGGGAGTTACTTGAACGGAGCGACGGGCGATACAAATTCGTCCAACTGGACGGCGAACGCTGTCTCAGTTCGCTGGTGACGGTCGGTCGGCAAATCGGGTCGCTTCAGACGATTCCACCCGAGCAAACGGGCGCGTATCTCGCCGCGCTGGACGAAATCAACGACCACTACTTCGAAGCGCGCGAGTTCGAACGCGAGGTTCGCGGGAAGTTCTATCGGTACGACGAAACGGCAGAACAGCGGTTTCGGTCGGCTATCGTCGAAGAACTGTCCAACTGTGCCGAACGACTGCACCGACTGCTCGCAGCGCACGAAGCGCTCGTCGAAACGGTCGCCTCCGCCACCGAAAATAAAACCAAAACACAACGCGGCGGGAAGCGGGAAGAAACGACGGCGCTGTGCCGACACACCAACTACGCCATCCGAGCGGGGTGGTATCCGATAGTCGAAGCGTACGACCACTCGCTCGACCCGGGGGAGAAAATCGCCGAGGGGAAGCGCCGTCGTCGCCAGCGACTGTACGGTCAGGAGGGCCTTCCCGGTATCGCTCGACTGCTCGATACACCACTGTTCGAACAAGTCTCGGCCGACGACCTCACGACCGTTCGAGAACTCGACCGGTTCACCCCGTCGGACACGCCTGAAATCGCACGGAGATTGATGAACCGCCACCCATGGCTGTTGGCGGGTGGGCCGTCACGGTAAAGGGTCGAAACCGGAACGAGACGAAGCGGAACGAGATACGAGTCGTCTCAGAGCGATAGCCACTGGGTCGTCACGTCCTGCTGGACCAGGTGCCATCGCTGTTCCACGTCGCTCCCGCTCATCCGAACTTCCACGGCGGCATCGAAAACGGGCAGGAGCGTACGAACGATGGTCGAATCGAACTCCGCTGGAAGGTGGAAGTGACCCATTCCGTTGACGGTTTTGATACGACCGATCAACACGTGCAGGAACCGAAAGACGGACTCCGAATCGTGTTCATCGACCACCGGCGTAAGCGAATCGAAACAGACGCGAAGTTCGCCCGGCGAAAGCGTGCCGCTCTCGCGTTCGAACTCGTCTATCGCGTTCGAAATCCCGATGCCGAGTTCGGCGAGGTTGTCGGTTTCGAGCACGGTTTTGTCGAGGCGACTCCGGGTGTTCGGTGCCGTCGTGGTACTTCGAGTGGCGGCCGCCCGTTCGATGATTTTCACGTTGCTCGCGTTCGGGTTCGTATCGGGAGTTCCGGAGGAGTCAGCCATCGCGTGTGCGTGGTGGGGCGTCCCGTTCGTTCGAACGAACACGTGTCGTCGAGGTTCGGCCGTGGAATCACCGAGAAATCGGTCGCACGCCTGTCGCATGGCGGGCTCCGGACCGACGAGCAAGAGGCCGCTGCCTCTGCGTTTGAGTCCTGCCAGCGCCCGAGTGAAGATGGCCGCGGTTTCCTCCTCCTCATCGGCGCTGTTTTCGCCACGATTGTCCATTGCTCCACGTAAAATACGTATAGTATCATAAGTTTTCTGATTGGTCGGCGAAAGAGTCGGCAAATCCGGCGGCGTCTGTAGCTGTTTAAAGCATCGAATCCCTATCGAAAACCGATGACCGACGATCTGTTCAGTAGCGTCTCGTTTCGAGAATCGACGGCACGGAACCGTGTGATGGTCTCGCCGATGTGTCAGTACTCCTGTGACGGCGACGGACTGGCGACGGACTGGCATCGCGTCCACCTCGGAAGCCGTGCCACGGGTGGTGCCGGTATCGTGATGACCGAAGCGACTGCCGTCGAACCACGTGGTCGAATCTCGCCGGACGACCTCGGAATCTGGAGCGACGAACACGCCGACGCGCTCGCCCCGATTGCGGAATTCATCAGCGAGCGCGGTGCACTCCCGGCGATTCAACTCGCTCACGCGGGCCGGAAGGCGAGTAAAACCAGTCCGTGGGACGGAAACCGACCCCTCCAACCCGACGACCGGGGCTGGGAAACGGTCGCGCCGAGTGCCGAACCGTGGCCCTACGACGACACGCCGCCGGAACTGCGCGAGATGACGAAGGACGACATCGGGACCGTCGTGGATTCGTTCGCGGCAGGGGCCGAGCGCGCGCTCGACGCCGGGTTCGAAATCGCCGAAGTTCACGCCGCACATGGCTATCTCCTCCACGAGTTCCTCTCGCCAGTCACGAACGGGCGCGAGGACGAGTACGGCGGCAGCTTGGAGAACCGCACCCGCCTCGTGCGCGAAGTAACCGAAGCCGTCCGCGAGGTGTGGCCCGACGACAAACCTGTCTTTGTCCGTATCTCGGCGACGGACTGGCTTCCGGACCGCGAGTCGTGGACGGTCGAGGATTCGGTTCACCTCTCCGAGGAACTCCACGACCTCGGTGCCGACCTCATCGACGTGAGCGCAGGCGGACTGCATCCCGACCAGCAGATACCGAATCCCGGCCCGAACTACCAAGTCCCGTTCGCCGAGCGAATCCGCGAGGATACCGACATCCCCGTCGGTGCCGTCGGCGGCATCACCGAACCCGCACAGGCCGACGCCCTCATCCGAAACGGCCGTGCCGACCTCGCAATCCTCGGACGCGAACACCTCCGTGACCCGTACTTCACGCTCCACGCCGCGGAAGAACTCGACGCCGAGGACCGCGTCGAATGGCCGCGACAGTACCGTCGCGCTTAACCCTCACGTCACCGCTCCCGTCCGACGGACGATTTAAGCCGTCGCTCGTCCATCGATTCGTATGGCATCCAGTCGCAGGAATTACGTCCCGGGAGGGCGGAGGAACGTTCATGCCGACTGACGACACGACCGGTTCCGACCGACCGGGGCCGTCGGTCGAACTCCGGACACCACCGACCCCGTTTTTTCTCGCCGAGAAATACGTCGCCAACCCCATCCTGCGGCGGTTGCTCCGTTCGAGATTTCACTGGTTGGTGAGCGACCGACTGATGCTCCTCTCGTACGTCGGGCGATATTCGGACTCGCGATACACGACGCCCGTCGCCTACGACCGTCGCGGTGACACGCTCATCGCGACCACGCTCCGCCACCAAAGCAACTGGTGGAAGAACTTCCGCGAGGAACATCCCGCAACCGTCTGGCTTCGGGGGTATCGCCGAAAAACGACGGGGCTCGCCACCATCGACGCACGGAAAATCGCCGAATTCGTCCGGAGCGCGCTCGTCCGATACGGGGTCGAACGAGCGAAATGGCTCGGGTTGAAAATCACGGACGAAGACCCCCCGTCCGTCGAAGAACTCGAAACGATAGCGGACGAACTCGTGGTCGTCCGCTTCTCGCTCGACGACTACCCGCCCGTCGGTGCCACGCTCCACATTCAGGAAGAAGAGTCCTCGACCGGATTCGGAACCAACACCCCATCGTAATCGGAATTTACTCGTAGCGACTGTCTTCGCGGACGTTTTCGGGCGTCGCGTCGTCCCGACCGTTGTACTGGTCACCGAACGTCTCCACGATGTCGCGTTCGCTTCCCCAATCCACGTAGTAATCGGTGAGGAGTCCCGCGACCGTCTCCCCGAGTTCGTCCAGTTCCTCGTTGATGGCCGAGACGGTGGACCACGAATCCACGTCGGCGTATCGCTCCTCGTTCTCCCAATCGTCCGGGATTTCGGGTGCTTCGTACTCGACTTCCTCCTTCTCCGGATTCCAGTGGAAGTCGAACTTCTCGATGAACCCGAGGTCGAGCGCGATTCGATAGTCGTCCGCCGAAAGCGCGGTTTCGTCCGCCCAATCGCTGAACCCTTCTTCCCACGCGTTCTCCTCGTCGTCCAAGTACGACTGGAGGTCGGCCCGCTTGTCCACGTCGGAATCGTACTGCTCGTCCCGCGTCTCACGGTAAATGGTCGGTGCGGTGGGTGTGGATACGTCGAGACTCATATCATAGAGAAGGACCCACATGGAGATAAACATCTACTCTCGCTCGTTCCTGTACTCACCCGTGACCTCCGCCCTCGTGATGCTCCTCGATATTTCCTCACGGTGAGGTCATATCGAACGGCGGTTCGGTCCCCGGCGGGAGCGGTGTTTCATAGCTTTGCTCACCGGTCACCCCGTCGAACTCGTCGGTTGCCTCCGCGACGATATCCGGATTTTCGAGGAGTTCGTACGCGGTTCCACTGAGGACTTTTGCGGCATAGATGGCTCCCTTCTTCCCAAAATCGCCGTTGGCCGCCGTCGCCTGCCACGTGTGCCCCGGTGTTCCGACCGCCCACGTCGCGGCGCGGAATTGGGCGGTCGGGGTGATCCAACTCACGTCGCCCACGTCGGTCGACCCACCGCCGACCGTTCCCTCCGCATGTGGTGGCACCGGGGTATCGTAGATGGCCGCGGCACGTATCTCGTCCACGTACTCCTCGGGCACGTCTTCGAGGCTTGCTCGAACTTGCTCGTCGGGAACGGTCTCCTTGAGTTCCCCTGCGAACGTTCGGTCGTCGTCCGAGTACCCGACATCGCCCAATTCACGCATCGTCTCCCAGATGACGTCGCTCACCGTGCGATTCGGGAGATAGTCCCAACAGCCGGTTATGTACTGGCGATTCACTTCCGTCTGGGTCATCATCGCAGCCCCTTCGGCAATCTCGGTCAACCAGTCGCTAATGCGCTCGACTTCGTCCCTCGTCGGCGCGCGAACGTAGTACCAGACGGTCGCCTCCGCGGGAACGACGTTGGGAGCGTCGCCCCCGTCCGTGATGACGTAGTGAATACGGGCTTTCTCCGAGACGTGTTCCCGCATGTATTCCACCCCCGTATTGAAGAGTTCGACAGCATCGAGTGCACTCCGACCGGATTCCGGTGACGCAGCGGCGTGAGCGGAGATTCCTTCGAACGTGAATTGAATCGAGTCCAGTGCGAGTGACCGGTCGAGCGTCGGCGTACTGAGGGTCGCTGGATGCCAGGTTATCGCGGCGTCGAGGTGGTCGAATGCCCCGTCCCGGGCCATGAAGACTTTCCCGACGAGTGTCTCCTCCGCTGGACAGCCGTAGAATTCGATCGTTCCATCGACGTCACCGCGTTCGATGGCGCGCTTCACGCCGATCGCTCCGCCGACACCGGCGACCCCGAAGAGATTGTGACCACAGCCGTGTCCCGGCCCACCGGGCTCGACTGGGTCGTGCTCGGATTTTACTTTTTGTGAGAGGTCCGGCAGCGCGTCGTACTCCCCGAGAATTCCGATCGTCGGGTCACCGTTTCCGTACGAGGCCCGAAACGCCGTCGGCATCTCGCCGATTTCCTCTTCGATGTCGAACCCTTCCTCGCTCAATCGGTCGATGAGGACTCGCACGGACTTCTCTTCGTGAAGCCCTAATTCGGGAGTCTCCCATATACGCTGGGCCATCGACAGCAGACGCTCCCGCTCGTGTTCGACATCTTCGAAGACGCTCGCTCTCGTCATGACTTTCGCTCTCGTGCTGTGACTATGAACGTTCGGCTCCCTGTCGAGGTTCACCGGTTTCAGGAACGGGTTGACCTCCCGAGTTCGTTCTTATGGGTTGTGAACGTGAAATCGCGGAGTGAACCCCTCCCCGCCGAGAGAGCTTTCGTGAACCCCTCCCAATTCCAGGTAACGCTATGATCGACCGATTCAGGGAGGACGTTCGAACCGTGATGCGAAAGGACCCCGCTGCACGACATCCGATCGAAGTCGTTCTCTGTTATCCCGGCCTCCACGCGATCTGGTTGCATCGCATCGCCCATACCGTGTGGTCGGAAGGCCATTCTCTCGCCGCGCGGTTGCTCTCTCACCTCACTCGGTTCCTTACCGGCATCGAAATCCATCCGGGTGCGTCGGTCGGCCGCCGATTCTTCATCGACCACGGCGCTGGCGTGGTGATCGGTGAAACGGCGGATATCGGCGATGACGTCATGCTCTATCACGGGGTGACGCTCGGCGGCGACTCGATGGAACGCGAGAAGCGTCATCCGACGATCGAGGACGGCGTCACGATAGGGACGGGTGCAACCCTACTCGGCCCCATCACGATAGGGAACGAGGCAAAGATCGGAGCGGGATCCGTCGTTCTGCATTCGATTCCACCACACTGCACCGCGATCGGAAATCCGGCAGAACTCACGGGCGATTGCACACAGACGGTCCACGAGTGGGAAGCATCCCTCCGCGATGCGGATGAGCCATAGCTCCCATCAGCGACGTTTCGATGGGTTGGATGATTTGACCACGCATTCCCGTTCTCAAAACGGGTGAGGGGAGCGATTCGAAGGTGCTATTCGTCATTCAGGGGTTCCCTACGATGACTCCGTCACTCGTCATTTCCCGCATCGGAGGAAAACCCGTAACACGACCGGGTGGTAGTTCACCCGGTGGGTCACCGCATGTTCTCCAGTGAGCGGACGGTATCCGACATGATCCACGCCGTCTCGGTATCCGGTTCTTCGATACAAATCGCGAAAAACGAATCACGGCCGTTATCGACAGTGATTCGATACCCGCTACTTGCCAATCCTGAATCCTCGTCGAACGACGGTTTGGGGGCAGTCACACTCGCCTTCAGAGGTAGGGGTAGATAACAAGAGTGCATCTATTTTTCAATATATTAACGGTTGAAAAGGGGGCCGAATCCCGATTTGTTCTCATTCATAAATCGGAGACGGATACAGCCATGGCCGCTGGCGTGTTCTACCGGGACTTTCTCTACCGTCAGGCACCGTATAACAATATCCAACGCCCCCAATAGAAAAACTGCGAGCGTCGCACTGCACCAGTCAGGTCGTCGCGGCCCGCGACGCTCAACATCGTCGACGAACAAAAAGCCGTGTCCGATGCTTACCGTTCGTCGTGTGGATTCGCTGGCGAACCCACGCCCCGCTTCACCGGAACGGGTTGCTTGTTGGTAGAAGCACCATCGACACCGTGTCGATGGCGGCCACTCGGTGGCCCCGGTGGTTCGATTCCACCCCCGTTCGTCGAACTTCGATGCGTCGCGTACGTGATTGCCCTGCTTGTTCCGTGAACTACTCGGTTTCCTCGACGTTCCCGCAGTTCCGACAGCGCTTCATTCCACCGTGCACGTCGCCGTAGTCGTGTCTGATACCCGTGATGCATAGCGCGTCTTGGAACAGTCCCATACCATGCAGGTATCACGACGACCGGAAAACGGTTTCCCGTTCCGCTCGTGTACCCGCTACTCCGCGAGCGGTGGCCGTCGGAAACAAAGGCTTCCGTATCGGTGCGAGGATATCGTCGGTCGTTAAAATGGCGGATAATCGCCTACTCTCCCCTCAGCCGTTTGATGGGGGATTTCGGGCAGACGTTTGTGGCCTGTCCCACGGACTTCACGTGCCAAGAATCGACGTCTCTCCGCTCCCTTCGGGCTGAACGTCACATGGGTGAGAGTGGGAAACGGTTTCAGTCCGGTGAAGCGGGGTAACTCCGATTCCGATGCTCGATTGCCGTGAGCATCGAGGCGGGTGAGCTCGATTCAACTACGGTGTTCGGAGACGACAGTCCTTGTCTATCTGAGGATGCTGACCGTGGTTGAGTGAGCAAGCCAGTGGCCGTCTCGCTCGCCACATCCGTTCCGTTCTCGCCATGAGTTATAGTCCTTCGTCGCATTCTCACAATCTAAGAACGTCCCCTACGAATCACCCAAGAGCAGCATCTCCCGGCCCAAATCGTAGAACGGAACTCGGTTCGAGCACGCACTTCTCGGAAATTCACTCGTGCTCGAAGCGAACCGGGAGCGAATCGACGCCATAGATGAACGAACTCCGGGTCGGTTCGAGCGCCGTCTCGGGAAGTTCGATGTTCGACACGCGCGAGAACAGTTCCGAGAGGGCGACTTTGGCTTCGAGTCGAGCGAGCGGCGCGCCCAGACAGTAGTGGGTGCTGTAGCCGAAGCCGAGATGCTGGTTCGGGACGCGGCCGGCGCGGAACTCCTCAGCGTCGTCGAACTTCCGCTCGTCGCGGTTGGCCGAACCCATCCAGACGGCGATTCGGTCACCTTCCTCGATAGTTTCGCCACGAATCGTCACATCTTCCATCGCCACGCGAGTCATCGCCTGCACGGGGGACCGATAGCGGAGTACCTCTTCGATGGCCGTGCCGAGCGCTTTGTCGTTGCCCGTCAGTTCCTCGAACGTATCGTCCCCGTCGAAACACCGCATCGCGTTCGTGATAAGGTTCGTCGTCGTGATGTTTCCGGCGACGAGCAGGAGAATACACGTTCCGAGTATCTCGCGGTGTGAGAGCGGTTCGCCGTCGATATCCGCGGTGACGAGCGTCGAAATGAGGTCGTCCTGCGGGTTCTCCCGCCGGTCTTCCATGAGTTGGACGAAGTAGAACGCCATCTCCTGGCGCATCTCGCCTTGGCGTTCGAAGAACTCCTCGGTGTTCTCGTCCTCGCTCGCCGCGGAGACGATGGCGTCCGACCACTTCTTGAACTGCTCACGGTCCTCGGCCGGAACGCCGAGCAGTTCCGCGATGACGATGACCGGAAGCGGGTAGGCGAACTCCTCCACGAGGTCGATTTCGTCGCTCCCCGCGAGGATGTCGTTCAGCAGTTCGGTCGTCAACTCGCGGATGCGCGGTTCCAGTTCCCGAATCGAACGCGGGCTGAACTCGTCGTCCACGACGCCTCGAAGAACGTCGTGTCGCGGCGGGTCCTGGAGAAGCATCGTATCGAGCATGACGCCCGCTTCCTCGCCCTCCGGTTCCTGAAAGCCGTTCGCGTTCCGCGGACTGACCGAAAAGCGCTCGTCGTCGGCGAGTATCGCCTTCACGTCCTCGTACCGGAACACGTCCCACACGTGCCGAGTCGGGTCGTACCGAACCGGTGCCCCCTCGCGCATCTCCCGGTACCAGTCGAACGGTTCGAGCCACGCGTTTCGTCCGGACAACTCCTCGGGGAACGTCTGCAAACCCTGTGGGTTGGAGGAACTCATCCCTAGTAACTGACGCGCGTATCCGTATCATACTTTTCCCAACCGTCTCTCGACGGACCGGGGAACCACAGCGAAGCCACGACCCCGTATTCCCGGGCTGTGGGGGCAACTCGGGCGAACACGCTGACGGGAGTGTTCGGATTCTTCCCGACTCATCAGCGAACCCGATGACAATCTCATCATAATATCCGCAGATTACCGTACAATAAAACAATATTTCGAACGCTAATCGGCAATATTCACGCCGCAATCACGTTGCTTTGCTCAACTTTCAATTTGCACAGAACTGAGACGGAAGGCTAATATAATCTTGGTAGAACCTTTCATAGCATGGATAGACGGACCTACCTCAAAGCGAGTGGCGGCGCGTTCTCCGCGCTGGCACTCTCCGGATGTGTGAGTACGATTACTGGCAGTAATGGCGATAAGATCGTCATCGGCTCGGACATCCCGTATCCACCGTTTGAATACGAGAAGAAGGACGGAACGCTCACAGGATTCGATCCCGCCATCGCAAAAGCGATTTTCAAGGACCAACTCAACAAGGACTACGAATTCCAGAAGGCGAGCTTCGAAGGAATCATCGGCAATTTGAACAACGGGAGCTTTCGCATCGTCATGAGCGCGATGACCATCAATAAAAAGCGCAAGAAGAGTGTGGATTTCTCCGACCCATACTTTACTGCATACCAGACCGTTGCCATCAGGAAGAACGGCAACATAAAAAAGCTCGAAGATTTGAAAGGAAAGACGGTCGCCGTTCAAAAGGGAACTACCGGTGAAGGTGCAGCACAGGACCTGAAGAAGAAGTGGGGCGGAAATCTCAGTATCGACAGCTTCGACCACATTACGGGTGCGTTCAACGCGCTCAAAAATCAGCAGGCATCCGCGGTCATCAATGACAACACGGTCAGTGCGAAGTCGGTGAAAGAAAACGACAACTTCGTCTTCTTGAAGGGTGACGGGGCGGCCGCAAAACAGGGCAAGAAGGCACCGCCGTATCTGACGCTGACAGTGGAAGAGTACGGTATCGCCTTCCGAAAGGACGACGATGACCTCCGAAAGAAGGTGAACAAGGCACTCAAGAAGATCAGGGACGACGGCACGTACGATAAGATATACAACCAGTATTTCGACGCCTAACCTTACAAACCGATGTTCGTTATTCGAATCACAACGATTTCCTAACAACGCATGGCAGAAACATATCCTAACGAGGCGAGTGTCGAGCGGCAAACAGACGAGGGATTACTGAACGACACGCGTCTCAAATGGTTCGGTATTACGTTCGCAGGAGCGTTCACGCTCGGGATTGCCTACTTCCTTTACTTGATATTTAGACAAGTCAACCCCGATCTGCTGGTAAATATATTTCCCCGGTTCGTACACGCGTACGCACTCGTGCTCGGAATCGTTATCATTTCGAGCATCCTTTCGCTCATCGGCGGTGTCTTCGTCGGATTGGGTCGCGTCTCTAAAACTTCATTCACTTATTCCGTTGCGACCGGATACGTGGAGTTCTTCCGAGGGACGCCGCTTCTGTTCCAACTGTTCGTCATCGCAGTCGGACTCCCAGCGTTCGGTGTCGGTCGATTTCCAAATTGGAAATTCTTCGCCGCCGTCATCGGCCTCACTCTGAACCACGCCGCGTATGTCGGTGAAGCAGTCAAAGGCGGCATCAACTCCATTCCGGACGGACAGATGGAGGCCGCACGCTCGCTCGGCATGTCTTATATCAGTGCGATGCGAAAGGTCGTGCTTCCACAGGCGTGGCGCAACTCACTCGCTGCGATAGGGAACGACCAAATCATCCTCGTCAAGGACACATCGCTTCTGACAGTGATCGCCGTGCCGGAACTCATGAGTGTCGCCACGAGTGTTAACAGCACGACGCTCGACATATGGACGCCCCTGCTATTGGTTTCAATAGCATATCTCGCCATCACCATTCCGCTAGGAAAGCTCGTTCGCACGCTCGAAACCCGCGCCGAATGGGGTGAACAGCAATGACAACCCCGAAAATCGAGTTCGACGGCGTTGACAAGTACTTCGGCGAGGCACACGTCCTGAAGGACGTCAACCTCGACATCGACGACGGCGAAGTGGTCGTCGTCGTCGGTCCGAGCGGGAGCGGGAAATCGACGTTGCTCCGCTGCACGAACCGCCTCGAAGAGATTCAGGGCGGGGACATCCGTATCGAAGGCGAGTCCATCAACGACCCGAATGTCGATATCAACTTCCTGCGCCAGCGCATCGGGATGGTGTTCCAGAGCTTCAACCTCTTCCCGCACAAGACGGCGCTGGAGAACGTCTCCCTCGCGCCGATGGACGTGAAGGGATTGTCCGCGTTGGATGCCGAAGAGCGGAGCCAACAACTCCTCGCAGACGTCGGCCTCGCCGACCAAGCCGACTCCTACCCGAACCAGCTTTCGGGCGGGCAACAACAGCGTGTCGCCATCGCCCGCGCGCTGGCGATGGACCCGCACGTCATGCTGTTTGACGAGGTGACGAGCGCGCTCGACCCCGAACTCGTCGGCGAAGTGTTGGGTGTCATGCGCGAACTCGCACACGAGGGCATGACGATGATGGTCGTCACCCACGAGATGGGCTTCGCCCGCGAAGTCGGCGACCGAATCGTCCTCATGGCCGACGGTCGCGTCATCGAAACCGCACCGCCCGAGGAGTTCTTCGAAAATCCGCGCACCGACCGGGCAAAACAGTTCCTCTCGATGGTGCTGTAAGCCGCTTTTCGCTTTTCCCTTTTCTCGTTTCCCGTTTTTATTCATCTCCGCCGGGGAGCGGCCGGAGCACGCCGTACCAGAAGCGATAGATGACCATTCCGGCGGTTCCCCCGATATCGAAGTTGGTCCGGAACGTCTCCGTTTGTGGGAGGAATCGTCGTCGAAAGCCACGCGTACATATCCCGAACAGCAAGCCGCGACGGCGATTCGTTCCTATACCGGCGACGTCGCAGTCGCGGAGCCAGAGGTCGAGCATCCGATACAGGACACCGAGCGCGAATCCGCTCAGGGAGACGCGGGTATCGTCTCGGTCGCCCCGTTCGTCGTCGTCCGCACCGCTTTCCAGAGGCGTATCTGGACGAGCAACCCGACCGCCGCGACACCGAACTCGAACAGGGCGCGCGTTCGTCGTTTGACCATAGAATCATTCCGCTCATCTGACAAGATATGTCTACCGCCTGCCGTCCCTCGTGGGAGCAGCAGTGATGGCTCTCGTACCGGCGGAGGCGTCGAAAAATACGCGGATGTTCTACCCCGTTATGCGAGCGGGAAGAACGTCGAAAGGACCAGCACGGTCACGAGACCGGTGATGGAGATGATGGTCGTCACCATCGTCCACGTCTGGAGGGTCTCACGTTGCGTGAGACCGCCGATCTCCTTGACGAGCCAGAACCCTGAATCGTTGTACCACGAGCAGATGTTTCCGCCAGCGCCGATGGCCATCACCATGTACACCGGGCTAACCGAGAGTTGTCCGGTCAGCGGTGCCATGATTCCCGCGGCGGTAAGCATCGCGGCAGTCGCCGAACCCTGTGCGATGCGAACGATGGCCGCCACGAGCCACGCGGTCACCAGCAGACCGATACCGAGTCCCTGCATGTGGTCGGCGATGTACGTCCCGATTCCGGACGCGGCCAGCAGCGCACCGAACGCGCCGCCCATCGCGGTGATGGCGGCGATGTTCCCGCCGCTTTTCAGTGCGTCCGTGAGTTCTTCCTCCCAGAGCGAGCGCGAGAGGTCGGACCAGCGGAGGTAAGTGTACGCCGCCGCGATGGCGGCGATGGTCAGCGCGACGTTCTTGTCACCGACGAACGCGACGACGGGTTGGAGTGGCTTGAGGACCGGATACGGCTTCTTGAACGTGTCCACGATAGTGAACGAAGCGACGAGTCCGATGGCGAGGATAATGGGGAGGGCCGATTCGAGAAAGCCCGGAAGCGTGTCCGAACTCCGATTCGCACGCTCCTGGAGTTCCTCCGTCGTCGTCCCCATCGCGTCCCGAAGCGGGATGTCGATTCGCTTGTTTATCCAGCGACCGTACACCAGACCGGCGATGGTTGCCGACGGAATGGCAACCAGAAGACCGATCAGGATGGTTAGTCCGAGGTTCGAAATGCCGAGCGTATCGGAGACGGCCAGTGGCCCGGGGTCGGCGGGACGAACACGTGCGCCACGGAGGCACCCGCACCGACGACGATCAGGTACAGCGCGTAGTTATCCCCCACTCGTGCACGCATCGAACGCGCGAGCGGTGCCAGTAGGTAAAACACGCTGTCGAAGAACACCGGGATAGCGAGCACGGTGCTGCTGCTCCACAGCGCGATGTCCGAATTTTCCTTCCCGACGACCGACTGGAACGTCCGAACGATACGCTGGGCGGAACCGCTCTCCAGCATCGACTTGCCGATGACCGATGCCATCAGAATCGGGATGCCGATACCCGCCATTCCGTTCCCGAACTCGGTCGCCGTCTTCGACGCCGCGTCGGCGAACGTGAAGTTAGCGACGAACACTGCGTTGATGAGCCCGACACCGAATGCGGAGATAGCCAATCCGACGAACGCTGGGAGGTCCCAGACGACGAGTAACAGGACGACCAAAATCAGCCCGGCTGCGAACGTGAGCAGCGGACTCTGTGCCAATTCAATTGCCATAGATTGCGAGTCCACGTCATTGATGTTCATTGAAAACATTTTCTTTTAAATGTGCCATTTTAATGAATATCCTTAACAAATGTTCTCTCTATATGGACGGAATTGTATTATTTTTTCACGATGTAAACGAACGCTGGTTTTATTGTTTCGCGTTTATCCATGTTAGATATGGAACGTGCACTTGTGGTCGTCGAACCGTCGGATACGGCGAAGGAACTCGCATACGAGGCGGGTGTCATCGCTGAAGGATTGGACGCGGATATGGTTTTAACACATGTCACGACGGAACAAGAGTACAGTGCTCGCCGTGGCGCCATGGAATCACTACTGAGCAGTTCGGCGAGTTACACGGTCGGCGAGGCCAAGGAAGGTGCGACCCAGTTTGCCCGCGATATCGGTGACGAGGTGTCTTTCCGAACTCGATGTCGAGTACGAAGTCGTGGGTCTCCTCGGCAACAAAGCCGAGGAAATCCTGGACGCGGCCGACGAGTACGACTGCGACCACGTTTTCCTCGCGGGACGCCAACGGTCGCCCACCGGCAAAGCCCTCTTCGGCGACGCGACACAGGAAGTCGTCCTCGACTTCGACGGTCCGGTTACGGTCCTCACGGATTGAAGCCGCATTTCTATCCGAACCTTCACAATTTTCTACCCGATTTGTCCACCAACCGTACAAATGACATCCCTATTTCCGGAAAAATAAAAAGTGCGGGGGGATAGCACTCAACCATGGTGAACACACTATCCGGCAAGACGGCCGTCGTAACTGGTTCGAGTAGCGGAATCGGAAACGCCATCGCACGGGAGTTCGCCTCCCGCGGCGCGAACGTCGTCGTTAACTCCCGCTCGGAAGAGCGAGTGGCCGACGCTGCAGAGGAAATCGCGAACGAAACCGACGCGGAGGCCGAGTCCCTCCTCGCAGTCGAGGCCGACGTGACCGACGGCGACTCGCTCGAATCGCTTATCGAGCGGACCGTCGACGAGTTCGGCTCGCTCGACGTGTGGGTGAACAACGCCGGTATCAACATCCGCGGCCCCGCCGAGGAGATGTCGATGGACGACTGGCAGAAAGTCATCGACGTGAACCTCACCGGCGCGTTCCGCGGCGCACAGTTGGCCGGACGGAAGATGATAGAACAGGGAACCGGCGGTGCCATCATCAACATCTCCAGCATGATGGGCGAACAGGGACAGACGGGTCGCACGCCCTACAACACCTCCAAGGGCGGCGTGAACAACCTCACCCGCTGTCTGGCCGTCGAGTGGGCCGAACACGATATCCTCGTCAACGCCATCTCCCCCGGCTACATCCGGACGGAGATGGTGGACGACGCACAGGACCAGATCGGCTTCGACGAGGACGACGTCATCGACCGCACGCCGCTCGGCCGGTTCGGCACGCCCGGGGAAGTCGCCAACTGCGCGGCGTTCCTCGCGGAAGGAGAACACTTCATGACCGGCGAGATTCTGCACCCGGACGGTGGATGGCTCTCGTTCGGTTGGGGAAGCAAGTCGTAAAACGGCTGACTTCCGAGCGGCTAAACGCAGCAATCGACGTGGAGCGACTGAAGGCATAGACGATACGGCTCTCGACCGGTCGGAAGCCGTCCTCCACGATTTTGGGGTCGGGAAATTTTCCAGCAACAATTCGATAGCGACGTCCGCTTCGAACCGGGCGGGCGACGTCCCGAGACAGCGGTGGAATCCGGACTCGCTATCCCTGCTGGAGATTGCGCGATTTACGCGGCCGGATTCGATTCCGACATCACACGGACCGACGGTGTGCGTGCGCAAAGCCGTCCCCAAATCGCAAACAACACTTCTGTTGTTCATATTTTGCCGGCGACTGATCGATACCCGGACGACAGGCCGATTTTATATGGCAAAATGAAATTTATATGTTCCATACAAACCTATTTCTCATTCCCTAACAATCGCCAATCATGCCCGATTATCGCCCACTACCGGTGGAATACGAGGACGAATACGACCAGTTTCTCCGCTATGCTTTCCGACCCGAGGACGGACCCCCATCCGACGACGAGGACGACGACAGTCCGGAACTCGGCGACCGTCGGGGCATGTTCGACGGCGACGATTTGCGTTGTGTCTGCAAACACCACTGGTTCACGACCCGAATCCGTGGCGACTGGCAGGAGATGGCCGGCCTCTCCGCTGTCGCATCCCCGCCGGAAAGTCGCCACGGCGGGTTGGTGCGCGAGATGCTCGCCGAATCGCTCGCCGAGTATCGGGAGAACGAGGTGTACTTTTCCGCACTCTGGCCCTTCTCCTACGAGTTCTACCGAAAATACGGCTGGGCGACGGTGAACAAGTGTGCACACTACGAGACCACGCCGGACGCGCTCGATTTGGGCGTCGAACCGGCGGGCGAGTTCCGCCGCCTCGACGCCGACGACTGGGAACTGCTCGTCCCGGTCTTCGACGCCCACAGCGAGGAGTACGCCCTCAGCACCGACCGAACCGAGGACTGGTGGCGCGAGCGAGTGTTCAAAGGCTGGAAGAAGGACCCCTACGCGTACGCATGGATGAAAGACGGCGAGGCGCGCGGCTACCTCGTCTACACCGTCAACGAGGACGACGACGGCAAGCGACTCAAGGTGTGGGAGATGGCGTCCGTGGACGACGACGCTCACCGGCACCTGCTCCGGTTCATGCAGTACCACGATTCACAGATCGAAACCGTGGAGCTGTACTACACGCCGGAGAACACCGACCTGCTCGACATCGTCGCCGACCCCCGAGACGTGGATTGCGAGATTCGAACCGGGCCGATGTTCCGCCTCGTGGATGTTCCCCGCGCGCTCGAAACCATCTCGTACGACGCGGAAACCGACATCGTCCTCCGACATCACCGACCCGTTGGCCGAGTGGAACGACGACACGTTCGAACTCGACACGAACGGCGTCGTTCGCTGTGACCGCACCGACGCCGACCCTGACGTGACGACCGACGTGAACACGCTCTCGCAGTTGGTCGCGGGCTACCACTCGGTCGAGGATGCCGAGTTGACTCGGGAGACTGGCGGTTCACGACGACAGCGTTCGCGACCGCCTCGCCGCCTTGTTCCCTCGTCAGGACGTGTTCCTCCGGGAAGGGTTCTGACGGCGTTCCACCTTTCGGCCGGGCAATACTTTTCGACCAATACTTTTGTTCTGCGGTGCGAAAGGCTACCCATGTCGAACGACCGGGACGACCACGACGACAGACGGTGGCCACGATGACCGGGAGAGCAGGGAGGACCTCGAAAACCGAATCGAGGAGTTGGAAACCACGCTTCGCGGTCTCCAGACCGAACTCGGCCGACCACCGCGTGGCCCGCTCGGACTCCCGCGCCCGCCGACGCCGCGCGAAGTGCTCTCGTTCACCGGCGAGTACGCCATCCCGACGCTCATCACCATGCTGGAGGCGAACGTCCGCGCGCTCAAAGCCCTCCAACAGATCATCCGCCTCGTGGACCCCGAGTACGACCCGACCGAAAAAGCGCGCTCTGACCTCAGCGCCCGCGCCGGATGGGCCAGCAGAGCCACCCTCGACCGTCTCCAAGATACGCTGAACGACGTGGAAAGCGCGCTTTCGGAGGGCGGCCTCCCCGAGGAACCGCGCGCCCGCAGAATCCTTGAAGACGCCCGCCGACTCAGCGACGACATCCGCGACGAGGTCACTGTCGGGGCTGAGCAAGCCGACGAAGGACGGAAAACGGCGAAGACCGCAGAGGAGGAACTGGAGGAAGCGAGGAGGACAAACCCGAAGTCGATGTAGACGCCGAACTCAAATCGATTCGCACTGAACTGGGTGTTCCCGAGAACGGCGATGGCGAGGAGTTCGGGAGCCGAAAATTCGTCGGACGACGGCGACGAGTCCGACGATAGCGACGATGTCCGACGAAAGCGGCGATTCCGCAGCATAATCGGTTTTTCCGTATCTTCATCCGGTATTTGATGTATGATGGTCGTGTTCGCCACTCGCTACGAGAGCGTTACTGGTTCATGTGCGCTGTGAGAGCACTGGTTTTCCAACAACAGTCGAACTCCACGGTAGCAGTGACGATGCAGGCTCGATACTTGCACTCGTGACGGGCCAAACACACGCGATATCAACGAGTGACCGGAAAACTCCCTCATCCAGTGACACGAATAGCGACAAAACCGCTCGACTCGCTATCTCATTCGACCGGTTCGAACCGATAGCCGTCCCACTCCTGACTCTCCCTTCTCACGAATTCCGGCGTCGGGGTCGCGCAGTTCCTCGGCGTACACCGGCCGGACTTCGTCGCCGATTTCCACGCCGTCGGCGGTCAACTGCCCGATTGCACGAACCGACTCGCCTTCCATGTCGAACTCAACGATGGCGATGTGGTTCGGTTGGCGGACGCCGGGCGGGGTCGCGGTGCTGGTCGTCCACGTCACGACCGTCGCCGTCCGCTCGCTCAAATCGATCGTCTCGTCCTGCGGTTCGGCACACTCCGGACAGCGCGGGTGGCCGGGGTACGAGAGGTGGCCGTTGGGACAGCGGTGCGCCGCGAATTCTCGTTTCAATCGGATTCGTCGCTCATGCTTGCTCCATGATGGTGGTGATGACGCAGTTCCCGAACCCGCCGACGTTGCAGGCCAGCGCGACTTCGGCATCGACCTGTCGTTCGCCGGCGTTTCCGAGCAACTGCTGGTGGAGTTCGTACGCCTGTGCGACGCCGCTCGCGCCGAGCGGGTGGCCCTTGGATTTCAACCCGCCGGAGGTGTTGATGGGCAGGTCGCCGTCGCGGTCGGTGACGCCCTCCTCGACGGCTTTCCAGCCCTCTCCCTGCTCGAAGAAGCCGACGGCCTCGCTCTGGAGGAATTCGAGGATGGTGAACATGTCGTGGAGTTCGGCCATGTCGATATCCTCGGGACCGCGCTCGGCCATCTGGTAGGCGAGTTCGCTACTCTCGTAGGCCGCGCCCATCACCGTCGGGTCCGAGCGCTCGTGGACGACGTGGGTGTCCGTCGCGCCGCCGATGCCGGAGATGACGGTGTACTCGTCGGTGTACTCCTTCGCCTTCGATTCGGGGCAGAACAACAGCGCCGCGCTCCCGTCCGTGATGGGACAGAAGTCATAGAGGCGGAGCGGGTCGGCCACGATGGGCGACTCCATCACCGTCTCCAGATCGACTTCCTTTCGGAACTGTGCGTGCGGGTTGTCCACGCCGTTTTTGTGGTTTTTCACCGCGACCTTCGCCAGACTCTCGCGCGGCGCGTCGTACTCGTGGAGGTAGCGCCGGGCGGTCAGCCCCGCGAAACTCGGCAGCGTAAGTCCGTGTTTGTACTCGACGGGATGAGTCAGCGAAGCGATAACGTCCGTCGCCTCGGCGGTCGTCTTGTGGGTCATCTTCTCGCCGCCGACGAGCAGGGTCAGGTCGCTCGTCCCGGAGGCGACCGACTGCCACGCGGCGTAGATTCCAGCCCCGCCGCTGGAACTCGTCTGGTCGATTCGTTGGGTGTACGCCGGGAGCGCGCCCAAATCGTGGGCCAACGCGTTCGGTATTCCGGTCTGCCCCTCGAACTCGCCGCTCGCCATGTTCGAGACGTAGAGATGTTCCACGTCCAGCGGCGAGACGTCGGCGTCGTCGAGGCAGGCCTGCCCGGCCTCCGCCAGCAGTTCGCGTATCCACGCGTCGCGTTGCCCGAAATGGGTCATCGACGCGCCGATGACTGCGACTCTATCCATACGCGTCACGAGGAGGGGATGGGTTTAGAAGCTTGAGATTTCGGGAAGAAAAGCCAGCCGTCACGAATCGAAACTCCAAGGATGTCCACGAACTGACCTGAGACAGAGCCAAGATACTCCGTGGCATAGTTTCCTGTGCCGTGGCAAACGACAAAGACGACCTGAGTTCCATAACGGGACTCCCGGAAGAACTCGGAATAGATGAAGACTTAGGGCGAACTGAACAACGCCTCGTCATCCGAACCGAGAAACGACGCTACGATAAGCCGGTAACCATCGTGGAGGGGTTCGACCCGAGTGAAGTGGACGTGAAGGAACTCGCGTCCGAACTCAAACGTAAGATGGCGACTGGGGGGACGGTACACGAGGGGGCAATCGAACTACAAGGAGACCACCGCGAGCGGGTCATCGACGTGCTACAGGACAAGGGATACGCGGTCGAATAAGGAAACTAGAAGTTAGTTGCCGAACTTCGAGACTTCCCGGTCCCGGAGTTCGATACGGCGGATTTTCCCGCTCGACGTTTTCGGCAGTTCGTCCACGAACTCGATACGTCGCGGATACTTGTACGGTGCAGTCTGTTCTTTCATATACTCCTGTAACTCGTCCACGAGTTCGTCGCTTCCGTCGTATCCCCCCGCGAGGATGACGTAGGCTTTGACGACGTTTCCGCGTTCGTCGTGGGGACTGCCGACGGCGGCGGCCTCGGCGACCGCCGGGTGGCCGACCAGCGCGTCCTCCACCTCGAACGGGCCGATGCGGTAGCCCGACGAGATGATGATGTCGTCGGCGCGGCCCTCGAAGAAGAAATACCCATCCTCGTCCTCGCTCGCCAGGTCACCGGTTCGGTAGTACTTCCCGGCGAACGTCTTCTCGTCCAGTTCCGGTTTCTCGAAGTAGCCGTCGAAGATGGCGGGGCTATCGACGGGGACCGCGATTTCGCCGATTTCCCCCCGCTCGACTTCCTCTTCGTCCACCGTGTCGATGACTGTCGTTCCGAGGCCGGGCGTCGGCTTACCCATGCTCCCCGGTTTCACGTCGATGCCGGGGTAGTTCGTCACCAGCGCGACGGTTTCGGTTTGTCCGTACCCGTCGCGGGGCGTCACGCCGAAGGCTTCCTCGAACGCCTGAATCGGTTCGCGGTTCAGCGGTTCGCCCGCCGACAGCGTTTCCTTCAGCGAGAGGTCGTACGCCGCCATGCCCTCTTCCTGCGTGAACATCCGGTACTGCGTCGGCACCGCACAGAGCCGCGTGACACCCTCCTCCTCCAGCAGGGAGAGGAACGTCGCGGGGTCGAAATCACCCCGATAGATGAACTGTGGCGCACCGGTCGTCAGCGCGACGCCGACCGGACTCCAGAACCACTTGGCCCATCCGGTGCCCGTCGTCGCCCAGAGCAGTTCGTCCGAAAAGTCCATGCCCTCCTCGACGCCCCACCAGTAGCGGCCGTTGACCCGCTCGAAGCAGTGCATCCAGCGATGGCGGTGGAGCACGGGTTTCGGTTGCCCCGTCGTCCCGCTCGTGTAGTTGATGGACATCGGCGAGTCCGCCCCGATATCTGCCCCAACATGCTCCGTCGATTCACCGTCGAGGAGCGCCGAAAAGGACCGCCAGTTCCCCGTTCCTTCTCCACCCTCTCTATCCTCCCCATCGAGAACGACCAGCGTTTCCAGCGGCGAATCGTCCATCACGGGTTCGACCATGTCGGTCAACTCGTCGTGACAGACGACCGCCGTCGCTTCGCAGTCGTTCGCTCGGAACCCGATATCCTTGGGTTTCAGCATGGCCGAACACGGCACCAGAATCGCCCCGCGCTTCAGCGCGCCGAGTTGCACCGCGAACACATCGGGATGGCGCGGCAGGAGATGAATCATCCTGTCGCCCTCGCCGACGCCCAGCGATTCGAGCGCGTTGGCGAACCGATTCATGTCGTCCCGAATCTCGGAATAGGTGCGCTCCTCCTCGTTCCCCTCGTCGTCGCGGAACTTGATTGCTAGCCGCTTCCCGAACTCGTCCGCGTGTGACTCGATGACCGCCGGAAGGTTGTACCCCTCCGGAATTTCCCACTCGAACTCCGAACGTTCGCGCTCGTAGTCGATTTGCATTCCCATGGACGTGGGATGGTAGGTTATTTGATTTTGTCGTCTGCTATCACACGCCGGACACGAGTTCAGGAGATTCGTGAAATGTTTGATTTTGGAGGAATGACTCGTCTCGAATTTGTCGGTTGATATCTCAAAACGACCAACTATACCCTTTCGTCGGCGCGAATCGAAAACGACAACGCTTTAGGCAAACCTAAACCAGTTGGGTACAAGAGGAATCCAAAACCGATGACCGAGGAGGACATCTGCGTCGTCGTGCCGACGATTCGGGAGTACGAGTGTATGGAGTCGTACTTCTGCAATGCGAGAAATCACGACTTCGACCTCGACCGATTGCACGTCGTGCTGGTCACGGAGGACTTCTGTGACACGGACGCCATGACCGAAATGCTCGATTCGGAAGGCGTCTCGGGGGAAGTGTTCGACGGCCCGCGCCGTGAGGCATGGTTCGAATCCCAGGGCATCACCGAGTTCAGCCACCTGATTCCGGAGGCCAGTCACGCCCAGACGAGTTTCGGCTTGCTGTACCTCTGGGCGGGCGAGTTCGAGTACGGCTTTTTCATCGACGACGACACCCTCCCGCACCCGGACTTCGACTTCTTCGGTCGCCACCTGAAAAACCTCGATTACGAGGGAGAAATCGAGCAGGTGTCCTCCGACGAGCGATGGGTGAACGTCCTGTATCGGAGCGCGGACGACCACGGTCTGTACCCCCGTGGCTACCCCTACACGGCAATGAACGAGGAAATCGAGACGGAGGAAACCCACGTCTCGAACGTCGTGGCATCACAGGGGCTTTGGACGAACGTGCCCGACCTCGACGCCGTCCGAATCCTGATGGACGGCGATTTGCAGGGCCAAGCCCAGACCCGCACCTCGGCCGACGATTTCGGCGAGGATTTCGTTGCCGCACCCGGAAACTACCTCACCGTCTGCTCGATGAACCTCGCGTTCCGCCGCGAAATCGTTCCGGCGTTCTACCAACTCCCGATGGATGACAACCCGTGGAACGTCGGCCGGTTCGACGACATCTGGAGCGGCGTCTTCCTCAAGCGCGCCTGTGACCTGCTCGGCGCACAAATACTCAACGGCAGTCCGCTCTGTGAACACAACAAAGCCCCTCGCTCGACGTTCGGCGACCTGCAAAACGAAGTCGCCGGGTTGGAACTGAACGAACACCTCTGGAAAATCGTGGACGACGCGATGCCGGAGAAAGAAACTCGGGACGCTCCTCCGGACCGGCCATCCGCCACCGCCTACGCCGACGCTTTCGAGACGATGGCCGACGAACTCGTCACGGGCGACTGGTCGGCCTACGAAAACGGCGATTTCTTCACCTTCGTCGGCGAATACATGCACGACTGGTTGGACTGTCTCGACGCGCTCGATGCCGTTCGTGCCCCGATTCCCGCGGACGACTGAGGACCAGTGCAGGTTTCACTTCAGCATCTCGTCTATCTTTTTTCTGTCCCAAAATCGACTGCAACTGCCCCCGAACCGGCAGGTATAAACGTTTTAGGCAAGCCTAACTATACTTATGAGCGACAACGGTGCCGACGGTTCCGGCCGAAGGGGGTCGGTCGGCGGTCGGTTCTCGCCTCGACGGCAACAGCGACGGTTTTCGGCCTCGCAGGCTGTACGTCACTGCCGGGCACCGGCGGAAACGACGACGGTACGAAGAACGTCAGCAAGAGCGACATCATGGGGTCCGGCCCCCTCGTGGAG
>CAWEQN010000008.1:0-87297 GCA_963811185.1 uncultured haloarchaeon | reverse complement strand
AAGCTTTTACCGGGTTGATTTCAACCGGGGAACATGATTCCCCTGTTCGGTCCCGTTCCCGGCGGTATGGAGGTCGGCGTCATACTCATCACCGCCGTCATGCTGTTCGGACTTCCGCTGACCATCTTCGGTGGACTATTCCTGCTTCATCGGCGGTCGAAAACCGACGTAGCAGAACTCGAAAACGAGGTCAGCGAACTACGAACCCGGCTCGAAGAGCAGGAACGAGAATAACGAGCGGGAACGAGCGGAACGAACAGGAACAAAAACGCAAACCGGGAACGCCGGTCAGTTGCGATGGTCGTCGTACACTACTCCCCTCGCATGATGTCGAGGCAGGTACCGACGAACGTGTTCTGCACCGCGAACGCTTCGCCGTCGAGCGCGACGGCGGTACCGCACAATTCACCGTGAGTGAAATGCATCTCGATCGCATCCTCGAAACAGCGGATGGTGCAGTTCAACGACCCATGAATGTAGAGGTCCTCCTGATGTGCTCGTTCGATAGCTTCCAGTCGCATATCGCGGCGTACGTCGGCGCGTTCCTGTTCGTCGTACGCGTCGGCAACGTCGTCGCGGATGTAGAGCAGTTCGCAAGAGTTCGCATCGTAGTAGAGAACGCTTCGGAGCAGACCGCCGACATGATTCCTGGAGAAACGTGACGAGTTCCTTCGACTCTGTGACTGTTTGAGACATGATAACTATCTACTCGAACGTTCACTGACAAAAGATATCAATCTTACCGCCATTATCTTTGCTGAAAATTAGGCGGGTGAATCGGTGCCGCCGGATGAAAGCTCGGCGACGAGACGGTCCTGAAACGATTCCCGAACCCGATGGCTCGATTCGGCGTCCGTGAGCAGTTCGATGACCTGTGTGCCGGTCTCCGCTCGATGGAGTCGGAAAACGCGTCCCGAAACGCGGAACGCGTCTCCACGCGCTGGAAATCGAGGTCGTAGAGGTCGCCCGTCGCGGCGTAATCGAGTCCGTGCGGCGTGCGGAACTGGCCGGTAAACGGGGGGTCGAACGACTCGATGGGGAGCATGTGGAAGATGCCGCCGCCGTCGTTGTTGATTTCCACGATGGTCGCATCCACGCCACAGCGGTCGAGCGCGAGCAATCCGTTCATGTCGTGATAGTACGCGATGTCGCCGGTGACGAGAACCAGCGGGTCGTCCGTCGCACTCCCCGCACCGAGCGCGGAGCTGATGATGCCGTCGATGCCGCTCGCTCCCCGGTTGCCGAGAACCGTCACGTCGGCCGACCGCGGCCGGGCGAACCGGTCCAAATCCCTGACCGGCATGCTGTTGGAGACGAACAGCGTCGCCGGGTCGGGAACGAGTCGCGCGACGTCCGCAAGGACGCCGCCCTCGAAATCCTCCCCCGTTTCCGCGAGGCGCGACCAGTGGATGGACTCCGCCCGTTCGAATCGCGCCGTCCACGCCGTCGTGTTTCCCGTTCCCTCGTTTTGCCCCCGTTTGAGTTCGTCTGCGAGTCGCTGAGCGAGGCGCGTCGGGTCGGCAACGACGAGGTCCGTCGCGGTGAACGAGGCTTCGCGCCAGCCACCCGCCGAGTCCACGACGAATTGCCGGGTATCGACGCGTTCGAGGTAGTTCCGAAGCGTCTTCGAGGTCGGTGAGGCTCCGAACCGAATGACTACGTCCGGGTCGGGCCACTCGTCGGTCACGGCCGGGACGAGATACGAATCGTAGCCGCCGACGATGGGTCGGTCGTGGCCGAATCGATGGCCCGACAGCGGGTCGGCGAGCACCGGAAAGCCGGTCGCATCGGCCAACGCTTCCAGCGCGGAGCGGTCGGGTGTCGGCGCGTCGGCGGGCCCGACGACGAGCAGGCCGCGTTCCGCATCCGACACCGCCTCGGCGATTCGGGAGAGCGCGCCGGAATCGAGTTCCGGGACCCCCTGCGAGCGGCGAACGAACGGGCCGTCGCGCCCCTCGGAAGCGAGCGGGTTGTCCATGGCGAACGAGTCGGGAACGTCCCCTTCGACCTCGGTCGGTTCGAGGGGTTTTCGAAACGGGAAGTTGAGGTGGACCGGTCCCGGCGGTGTACCCGTCGCCGAACCGAGGGCGCGGGCCGCAGTCGTGCGAAGATAGCGGAGTTTTCGTCCCGTGGCCTCCGGTTCGGCGACGTCGGCGTACCAGCGAACCGCGCCGCCGTACAGTTTCTCCTGGTCTACGGTCTGGTTCGCGCCGCTGTCGCGGAGTTCCGGCGGGCGGTCCGCCGTACAGACGAGCATCGGTACTCGTCGCTTGGTCCGCCTCGATGACGGCCGGGTGGAAGTTCGCCGCCGCCGTTCCCGAGGTGCAGACGATGGGTGTCGGCTCCCCGTGCGCTTCGCTCGACCGAGTGCGAAGAACGCCGCCGAGCGCTCGTCCAGATGGGAGAACACCTCGATATCGTCGTGCAGGGCGAACGCGACGGTTAACGGCGTCGAGCGACTGCCGGGAGCGAGACAGACGGCATCGACCCCTCCGGCGGCCAACTCGTTCACGAACGTTTCTGCCCACTGCGTGTTTCGGTTCGGATACGTCATTCGAGTTCGTCCAAAATCGGCAGGAATTTCAACTGCACTTCCTCCCACTCGGCTTCGGGGTCGCTGTCGGCGACGATACCGTTCCCGGCGAACAGGGTGACGCGGTCCGTCGGACGCGACGCCGGAACGGATACCGACCGCGAACTCGCCGTCACCGTCCGCGTCGAACCATCCGACCGGCGAGGCGTACCAGCCACGGTCGAACCCTTCCGTCTCACGGATGGTCCGCATGGCGTCCTCGGGTGGCAGGCCGCCGACTGCTGGCGTCGGATGCAGGGCTTCGACGACCGAGAGGACGTGTTCGTTCTCGCCGAGTTCGGCGGAAATCGGGGTTTGTAGGTGTTGAATGGTGGAAAGTCGTTTGAGTCGCCGCTCGCCGACGGAAACGGACGACGCGAGCGGTTCGAGTCCGTTCCGAATGGTTTCGGCGACGAGTTCGTGTTCCTCCCGCACCTTCTCGCTGTCCGCGAGCGAGGTGGCGAATTCGTCGTCCTCCTCGGGCGTCTCGCCACGGGCGATGGAACCGGCGAGCGCTTCCGTCTCGACTGTCTGCCCGCGAAGCGATACGAGGCGTTCCGGCGGCGCGCCGAAAAATCCCCCGGACGATGTCGGTTGGACGAGGAACCGATAGCATTCCGGGTAGGACGTTCGAAGTCGTTCGAGAATGTCAGGAACGACGACCGATTCGCCGAGTTCGACCTCCAGCGCGGTTGCGATGACGACCTTCTTCAGTTTCCCGTCCCGAATCCGCTCGGTCGCGTGGCGTATCTGGGAACACCACTCCTCCCGCGAGGTGACGGGTGTCGTGGATTCGATGCCCGGCGACTCGCCGCGCGGGCGCATCTTCGGCAGTGCCTCGGTTTCGGCCTGTATCTCGGAAAGGGTTTCCTCGACGCTCGCCACTGACTCGCGGGCGGAAACCGAGAGCCACGTCTCGGTTTCAGTACGCGTCAGTTGGACGTGTGGCAGAACGAACTCGGCACTTGGAAACCCGTCCCACGGCGGGTTCGGGTCGTGCTCTGCATCGAACGAAAAACCGCCGAACAGGCGCGGACGCGTGGCGTCCGGGCCGTCGTCGGTATCGACCGAATCGAAGAGGTCGGTCGCGGCTTCTCGAACCGCGTCGAACCGATCTTCGCCGTCGGCAGTGATGCGGGCGACTGCACCGGTCGCGGCGATTTCGAGACCGTCCGGTGATGTCCAGTAGAGACGTGGGGCCTCCCGTCCCGCCAGAAAGGAGCGGAACGAAACGTCGGGTACTCTGCACGTTCGGGTTACGAGCGGCGAACCCGCCGACAGTTGACCGTCACGGTGCGGTGGCATTTGATGACAACTCGGGAACGCTGACCCTTCAGCCTAACTATATCGCTCCTCGTTCCACGGATTTGCGGTGTTGGAGTAGCCGCGCTTCTCCCAGTATCCGCGTTCGGTTTCGGTGAGGAACTCGATACCGTCGACCCACTTTGCTCCCTTGTAGGCGTACTTGTGCGGCGTGACGACGCGAAGTGGCCCACCGTGTTCGCGAGGGAGCGGTTCGCCGTCGTACTCCCGGACCAACAGCACGTCGTCGCGCATGCAGTCGTCGAGCGGGAGGTTCGTGGTGTAACCGTCGAGCGCGGAAAACATCACGTGAACGGCGTCCTCGTCCACACCGGCCAGTTCCGCGAGCGTCGGGAAGGTGACGCCGGTGAACTCACAGTCGAACTTGCTCCAACCGGTGACGCAGTGAAAGTCCTGTGTCTGTGTCTCGCTCGGGAGGTCACGGAACTCCTCCCACGAGAAAGCTCAGTTCGTTTTCGACTGCGCCCGTTACCGAGAACTCCCACGTTTCGGGGTCCCACTCCGGCGTCGAACCCTTCGAAAGGACGGGAAACTTGCTCGTTTCCCGTTGCCCTGGCGGCAGTCGCTTTCCGTCGAACTCCCGATGAATGTCCGTCTTGTCGGTGGTGTTCGTCGTGCTCATGGGACCGTCTCGGGGCGCGGGAAACGTAGATGTACCGACCGCGGTCAGTGACGAGGGTAAGAGCGGCTTAGTGTCCGAGTAATCGTCGTAACCTCGTCCAACACGACCCTGTGGTCCGGTACCCACTGAATAACAAAGCACCGTGTGTCCCAACTGACGGACGCATGTCCGAGACACAAACAGAGATGCAAGAGCGACCAGTGATGGATGCCGCACAGGAGTCGACGACGGACATCGCCATCCTCGCGTCGGCGGCGTCGGTGCTTCTCTCGTGGCACCAGTTTTTCATCCGCGGCAACCGGGAGCGTGGCCTTTTTATCGGCCTTTGGCCGCCGACCATCCTCGCGTTCGCTAGCTACTTCAATCAAAAGAAGATGGAACAGCGAATGGAGTCGATGAAACCGAGTCGCCTCATGGACTCGCTCGACCAATGGCTCGGTAGCCGATGAGGCGAGACGAACAACTTTTCCTTTCTTCGGTTCCATAACTCGGTAACGTTTGGAAATGGGAAAATAAAGGAGAGACTATAAGAATAAATATTTTGTGTCTGAAAAACATTGTTTCTGATATCCGATACTATCTACCCGTCAGACTTAAGAACACCCCTCCCGAAGCCCACAACTGTTCCAATGCCAAAGGTAGAGATTACCGTCCCAGAGCACCTCGAAATGCAGATCGCCCAGATGGTCGAACAAGGAGAGTTCGTCAACCGGGAAGAAGCCATCGAGGACTTGCTCGCAACTGGTCTCAAGGCATACAAGACCAGCGGACCGATGGACAACGACAGAGAACCGGGACTCGAAGATGAGGGGATGATGGGTCACGAGGACGAGTACGTCTTCTAACGGGCTTTCGTCCCCGAACGTGTGAATAGTTCTCAGAAACTCTTAAACCGACTAACTTCTAATGGCCCTGCATGCATAAGGATGAGCTTCTAGAGCTACACGAGCAGATGGTGACGATCATGGAGTATTTCCGTGGACAGGACAACATACCCAACGGTGCGTTCGACGCCTACGACCAGCTCGATGTCGACCCCTCGCACGTCCACAAATCCAAGAGCGAACACAAACACGCCGTCTTCGTCCTCGGGAACTCGCTCGCGGACGTGATGAGCGACGACGAGTTCAGCGAAGCGGGCCGAATCGGCAAACGCATGGAAGAGTTGGCCGACGATGCCGAGCAGAAGATCTGATTTTCGGACGATATCGCGTAGTTTTGCAGTCCCGACGGACACCCCTACTTGATGCGTGTATGCAGCTAACCCGAAAGTATTTGAGGAGGATTCCGTTTTGACGTACTATGGACGCGCGCATAGTCGAGCAGATGTCCGAGTGGAAAACTCGGCCCTTCTCCGGTGGGTTCGAGACGCTCCACACGCTTGCCGACGAGGAATTTTCCGGTGCGGTCGACGCGGGCGGCGCGTGGCTGTTCATGTTGAACGGCCGCGTCATTGGCGTATTTGACGGCACTATCGATTCGTTCGAGAGTGCGGACGGGACGCTGTTCGAAGCCCCTCACCCCTCGCTTCCGCTGTTGTTCAGCATGAAGGAACGAGGCGGAAAGACACAGGCGAAGTACTACACGAACGACACGCCGCTGAAGGAGGCGAGCGAAACGCTCGCGTCGAACAAGTTCACGGGGTATATCGAACTCAGCGAAAACGTTCTCAGCGGCGACTACTACGTGGTGTACCACGGCGGTCGGTCGATGAGCGCCGCCTACGTCGGCCAGAGCGAGCAACTGTACACCGGCGACGAGGCGTTCTCCCGGGCGAACGACGAAGTCGGGATTTACGAAGTCGTCGCGGCCGACGTGGACGTCATCGACCTGCCGGAAATCGAAGCTCCCGAACCGGAGCCAACCCCGACGCCGGAATCGACTCCGAAACCGGAGCCCACGCCGACACCGGAATGGGCGGAAGTGGACGAACCGGAGCCGGCGACGGAGGAAGCTACACAATCCTCGCCAGCGACACCGGAACCGACCGAGGAGCCACAATCTCCGGCGGAGACGGACGCCGTTCGACCGTCGTCGTCGGAAACGGAGAAAGAGCCATCCCGCCAACCGACACCTTCGCTCGCAGCGGAACCGTCGGCCCGACAACCGCCGACCGGGGCGGATGCACAGTCGTCCGAGCCCACTAGTTCGACGCCGAACGCGCCAAATTCCCCGAACGCCGAAAGCGCCGCCGGTGCGGAAAGCACCGCTGGTGCGGGGGTATCCGACCCGCTGTCGGACGAACAGCAATGGCGCGAGACGACGACGATACCGTCGCTCGACCCCGACAAGAGCAGTTCCGCGAAATCGCGTGACGTCGGTGTCAAACAGCGCCGCCCCACGCGAAAGACCCCGAAGCAACAGCCCCAGAACCGTCCACCGTCGGGCAGGACGAAGGAGCTCGAAACGGAACTCACCGCGCGTGCGGAGAAAATAGAGACGTTGCAGTCGAAACTGGCTCGGGCCGAATCGGAGCGTGACGAACTGGAAGCGGAACGTGACCGACTGAAAGCGCAGGTCGAGGAACTACAGGACGAACTCGAACGGCTTCGGGAACGGAGTCCGGGCGTCACCGCCGAACGACAGTTGACGCCGAAGCAGGCGCTCACGCAGACGAACTTCTTCGTTCGGTACGGGTCGAAAGGCAAGGGTACGCTGGCCGATGCGGCGGCGGGCGAAGCGAGCCGCGACACCATCGAATCGAACCTGAAACTCGAACATCACACGCAGTTCGACACCGAAGGAATCGCGGTCGATGGACGGGAGTTCGAGGCGTTCCTCCACGACTCGATGGAGTACAAGTTCGTCTCGTGGCTCGTCGTCGACCTTCTGTACGAGATTTTGGAGACGGGCCACCAGCGTGGATTGGCCGACCTGTTCGAAGCGATTCAGGAGATCGACCGGGTCGAACTCCACGGCAATCTGGTGACGGAAAACGAAGAAGGCGAAGAAAGCGAACTGGCGTTCGACGTCATCCTCCGCGACCGGATGGGCAACCCGCTCGTCGTGGCGAACATCAACGACTCGCGGGACCCCGCGACGGGCGAGATGATGGGATCGCTCGTGGACGCGGCGACGAGCGTCGCTAGCGTGAACGACGAACTCAGCGCGGCGTTTCAGGTGACCAAGAGCTTCTTCGAACCGGCGGCACTGGAGACGACGGAGGACGCTACCAGTGGCGGACTGCTGACGCGAGAAAAAAGGGAGAGTTTCGTCAAGCTATCCCGCAAACGGGGATATCATCTGTGTCTGGTCGAATCACGTAACGGTGAATTCCACTTGACGGTTCCAGAACTCTAGTTTTCCGCTTCGGCCTTCTCGCCGATCTTCATCGAATCGAGCTTGCCCGTAATTTCGGAGAGTTTTTCGTCCAGTTCGGAGACGAACTCCTCCGTTCGGTCGGTCGTTATCGCGCCCTGATTGGAGGGCGAGATGAGGTTTTCTTCTTCGAGAACTCGCAGAGAGTAGCGAACCTTGTGATGGGGATACCCCGTCTCGTTCGACATCTTCACGATGCCGATCGGTTCACTCTCGATGACCATTTTCAGGACCTGCAAGTGGCGTTCCAGCATATCGACTTCCTTCTCCAGTCGATCTATCATGGCATGTGTTAACTTGTCTTAGAACCTTTTAAAGGTTATTGTCCGCATCGCATGCAGAAGGGTAGAACGGAGCTTTCTCTTGGGTCAAGTTAACACTTGCGACTTGCGGGCGAGAATATCGTCAACGCTGTTAGAATCGGCGCGGTTTGGACGCCGAAATGAGCACGTTCGTGTATCATTCCGCTTCGAAGACCGTAATCGGTTTAGGAGGTGCGGGAGAAACCACCTTCGGTATGACCGTAACCATCGTGGGTTCGCAACTCGGCGACGAAGGCAAAGGTCGCGTCGTAGATCTCTACGGTGCGGCCGCTGACGTGGTCGCTCGCTATCAGGGCGGCGACAACGCAGGCCACACCGTCGTCGAGGGCGGTAACGAATACAAACTCTCCCTCGTTCCCAGCGGCGCCGTCCGCGGCAAGATCGGCGTCCTCGGCAACGGCTGTGTCATCAACCCCGAAACGCTGTTCGACGAGATTGACACCCTCCGCGAACGCGGACTCGAACCGGACGTCCGACTCGCCCGCAGAGCACACGTCATCCTCCCGTATCACCGCGTGCTCGACGGTATCGAAGAAGACGCAAAGGACGACTCGGACCGTAAAGTCGGGACCACGGGCCGAGGCATCGGCCCGACCTACGAGGACAAGGCTGGCCGACGTGGTATCCGAGTCGGCAACCTCCTCGACCCCGAACTCCTCCGAGAGAAACTCGAATACGTCGTTCCGCAGAAGCGCGCACTCGCGGAGAAGGTGTTCGGGGTGGAAACCGGTGACGCGTTCGACATCGATGCGATCCACGAACAGTACCAGCGCTACGGCGAGCGCCTGAAGGAAGGGAACATGACCGTCGAGGCCGGCGATTTCCTCGCCTCGCGCCTCGACGACGGTGACGAAGTCATCTTCGAGGGGGCACAGGGAACCCTCATCGACATCGACCACGGGAACTACCCGTACGTCACCTCCTCGAACCCGACAGCGGGCGGTGCCGCCACGGGAACGGGCCTCAGCCCCGGTGTCGTCGGGAGCGGCGACGTCATCGGCATCGTGAAAGCGTACCTCACGCGGGTCGGAAGTGGCCCGCTTCCGACCGAACTCGGCGGCGTCGTCGGCGATACGCCCGACTACGACGAGCAGGGTGCTGGCGAAAACGAGGACCTCGCTCACTACATCCGCGAGGAAGGTGGCGAATACGGCACCGTCACCGGCCGACCACGCCGGGTCGCGTGGCTCGACATGCCCATGCTCCGCCACGCCGCCCGTGTGAGCGGGTTCACCGGCCTCGCCGTCAACCACGTCGACGTGCTGGCGGGCCTCGACGAGGTGAAAGTCGGGTACAGCTACGATGTCGACGGCGAGGAAATCTTCACCATTCCCGCCACGACCGAACGCTGGGGTCGCTGCGAACCGAACTTCCGTTCGTTCGACGGGTGGCCGGAAGTGGACTGGAGCGCCGTCGCCGACGAGGGCTACGACGCGATGCCGGAGAACGCGCGAACTTACCTCGAATACATCAGCGACGAACTCGACGCGCCCGTCTACGCCGTCGGTGTCGGCCCGAGCAGGGAGGACACCGTCGTCCTGAACCATCCGTTCGAAGAATAACGAAACCGTTCGTCGAATAACTACGATATCGTTTTCGACACCCAACCGGTCGAACCGTTCGGATACGGTTGGGCGTCCGCCCTCGGTTGCAGTTTTCCCTCGCCATCGACCGCCCGCACGACGACTTCGTGAGTACCCGACGGTTTCCATTCGTACACCCATTGTCGCCACACGTCGGTTCCCTTCAGCGGTTTCGATAACCGTGCGTCGTTCCACGTCTCGCCGCCGTCGGTCGAAACTTCGACGCGCTCAATGCCGCGCGTTCCGGCGTACGCGAGTCCCGCCACCTGTTTTTTTCCGTCCGGGAGGGTGGTATCCACCCACAGTTTCGCCACGGTGTTGACCGGGCCGGTCCCGTGCCATCCCTTTTTCTCCCAGAACCCCTCGGCCGGTTTGTCGAGAATCTCGATTTCGGTGAGCCACTTGACGTTGATTTCACCCCAGTGGCCCGGAATCAGGGCGCGGACGGGATAGCCGTGGTTTCGCGGCAGGGCAAAGCCGTTCATGCCGAACGCGAGCAATCCGGTTTCGAGCGCGGCCAGCGGAAATTCTTCATAATAATCGTCGGCCGCACGGAGCATCACGCAGTCACAGCCACCGTTCGGTTTCGCGCGCTTTATCACGTCCATCATCGGAACCGCCGTCCACACCGCGTTGTTCATCAGATGCGCGTTCAACTGTTCGCCGACACAGCGAAGCGTCTTGTAGACGTTCACCGACGACATCGACGTGAGGTCCGCATAATCGAGGCGCAACTCCTTCCCGACGCTCCCCGTGACCGAAAGCGACCACTCCGCCTCGTTCACGTCCGGGTTGAACGAGGAGATGTCCACCTCGTAGAACTCGTCGGTGCTACTCACCAATCCGGGGAGGCCGTCCACGTCCAGCGACTTTCGCTTGGCTTCCGCGAGCAGGTCCTCCACGGTTCGCATGTCGGGCATCTTCTTCTTGCTCGCCATCTGCTTCCCCGACGACCGATTGGACTGGTTCGTATGGCCTTCCGGTTGCGTCCGCTCCGGTAGTTTTCGAAGCCGTCCGGGGCGTTGTGACCCGAGGAGGTAGCCCGCGATACCGACGCCGAGTGCGCCGACCAGTGACCCGAGGACGCGTCGCCGCCCGGCATCGAACGCCGATTTTCCGACGGTCACGGTGGCGATTCCGGCGACGACCCCGACGCCGATTGCACAGCCGAGTGCGGACACGAATGCGCCGGTCAGTGCGATTGCGGCCCCCCACGCGAGCACTGCGGCGAGGAGGACGCTGACGACGGCGCTCCCCTCCCGCCTCCCGACGACGAGTCCGACGAACGCGACGAGTGCGAGCAATACTGTCGTGAGAACCAACGCGAGCGTGAACGCCAGCACGTCGCCGACTTCGCCGAGCGTCTGAATCGAGAACGCGATGAGCGCCGGCGGCGTGACCGCGACGACGAACGCATCGACCGGCACAGCGACGAAGTCCGGCGTGTTTCCCGTGAGTGCGTACGAACCGGCGATGCCGGCGAACCCCCGCAAACAGCGCGACGAGCGCGTCGCGCCCAGTCGAATGAACCATCTCCCATCCCCTCGCAAGGAGTTACGGCCGGGACGACGATAGCGTTCGTGGGTGGGCAAAGGACGAAGCCACCCCGTTCGAAAGGGTGGTATGGACGACTTTCCGACGCACGGGGGCGGATGATACTTCTGTGGGGCAGGAATCGTGACCCACAACGCCGTGCTCAACGTATCGAGCAAACCGGGGCTGAATTGACTGCTCACCCCTGCATTTTCCCGAATGGACACCATCACCGACGCGGAATGCTCGCTCATTGAAGAGCAACCCGTCACGCTTTTGCCCCGCCCCTTCGTGCAGTCGGACATGAAGAAATCCCTGATGGACATCATCTGCTGTCCGCTGGATAAACAGGAACTCGAACTCGATTCCCGGCAGGAAGAGGACGACGAAGTCATCTTCGGGACGCTCATCTGCACCGAATGCGGCGAGGAATATCCCATCGAGGACGGCATTCCGAACCTCTTGCCGCCGGATATGCGAGAGGCCTGAATCTATTAGTAGCTGAGCATTTTACTATAATTAACAGCGAGGTGTACCGTGTCCGCGACGCTCCCGATACACATCAACAGTGACGGCCTGCACGACATCGACGTAGAAAAATCGTTCGACGCCGACGAGTCGTTCGACGTGTCGCTCGAAAACCACGGTGCCCCGATTCACGTGCATCTCCATCTGGACGACGACCTCTCGGAAGCGGCGTCGCTGTCCGCGACCAACCATTACATCGAGGAGGGCGAAACGGAACTCGTCCCGGTCACGGTTCACGACGGACCCGGTGGCGGGAAACTGAAAGTCGTCACGGGCTACGGTGCCGAAACGTCTTATGTGGACATCGACATCGCGGAGTTCGACCCCGACGCCGACGAGATTCTGGTGGACGAAACCCTCTCGAAACCCCAACCGCGGTCGCCACAATCCACCACCGAAGCGTCGGAACTGACCCGCAACCTGCCGCTCGTCGCCCTCGTCGTGTTGGCGTTGGTCCTCGTTCTCGGCGTCGGTATCCTCGTCGATTGGGGCGTCGCGCTGTTCGGCGCAGTTTCGGTGCTGATCGGAATCGGCGTCGCGACGTACTTTCTCACCCAGTAGTCGTTCTCACGTCGGTACCGTTCCGCATCCCAACCGCATCCCTTTTTCCCGCTCTCTACCTGCATCTCGATAATGTCTCTCGCAGAAGCCACACGAACTGCGACACGCCGACGGCCGTTCCTCCTCGTCGCGCTCCGTGCAGGCGTCCTGAACTACACCGCCGCCGCCCGATTTCTGGCGGACGAAGTCGGCGTCGGCGACGACACCGACGCGATTTCGACAGCGCTCTCCCGTTTCGCCGACGAACTGTCGTCGTACGACATCGAATCGCGGGATACCCGCGTCGCCATGCGGAGCGGGTTGGGCCGAACGGACGGAGATGACGATGACGACGAGGCCATCTTCGCCGTGGGCGGGGTCGGATTCGCGCCGGATTCGGGGTCGCTGACCGGGGTCATCGTCACTGGGGAGGTGGATGGCAGGGCGCTGTCGGTCGTGCTCTCCCGCCTGCTGGTCGAAGACGTAAAAATCGTCGCGGCCGGAGTCGCCGAATCGCTCGTCGTCGTCGTCGAGCGACGGGACGGAGCGAACGCGGTTCGATTCATCGAGGACGCCCTCGACGCCGTGCCGACGTAGGCAATCGAAGCGGTCGGGTCGGTCGAGGCGGTTGGTGTCGCTTCCGACGATTTAAAACGGTTGCTGGCACTACCGTCCTCCATGACACTCTCCGTAACGAACACACTCACGGGGGAACGGGAACCGTTCGAACCCGGCGACCCGGATTCCGTTCTGTTGTACTACTGTGGGCTGACCGTTTCCGATTTCGCCCATCTCGGCCACGCACGCGGGTGGATTCACACCGACGTGATGCATCGGTGGTTGGACCACCTCGGCTACGACGTGCACCACGTCGAGAACTTCACCGACGTGAACGAGAAAATCACGGCCCGAGTCGGCGAGGACGACCTCGGCAACAGCGAGGCCGAAGTCGCACGAACCTTCATCACGCAGGTCATTCGTGACATGCGCGACCTGAACCTGAAGCGGGCCGACGTCTACCCTCGTGTCAGCGAACACGTCCCGGAAATCGTGGACCTCATCGAGACGCTGGTCGAGAAGGGCTATGCGTACGAATCCAACGAGTCGGTCTACTTCGACGTGACCACGTTCGAGGAGTACGGCAAACTCTCGAACCAGAAGGTCGAGGAGATGGAAGCACAGGGCGAGAGCGACGAACGCTCCGAAAAACGCAATCCCGGCGATTTCGCGCTGTGGAAAGCCGACGGCGTGAGCGAAGGGGCCATCGAGAACCACCGGAAATCCGATACGGAGTACGCCGTCTCACACCCGTCGGGAGAGACGTGGGAATCGCCGTGGGGCGAGGGTCGTCCCGGTTGGCACATCGAGTGCTCGGCGATGAGCATGAAACACCTCGGCGAGACCATCGACATCCACGTCGGGGGGCAAGACCTCGTCTTCCCGCACCACGAAAACGAGGTAGCACAGAGCGAGGCCGCGACGGGCCACCAGTTCGCCCGCTACTGGTTGCACGTCCGCCTGCTCGAAACCGACGGCGAGAAGATGAGTTCGAGTCTGGGCAACTACTCGACGGTTCGCGGCGCGATATCCGAAATCGGCGCGAACGCCGTCCGAATGTTCCTGCTCTCTACCTCATACGCCAACCGCCAGACGTTCAGCGACGAAACCGTGAACGAGGCCGTCGAACGCTGGGAACGGTTGTCGGACGGCTACGACCGCGCCGTGGAAGCGCTCGACAGTCCGGATGCCCGAACGAAGGTCGTGGACGACGAACTGCGGACGACGATTACCGAAACCGAGTCCGAGTTCGAGGACGCGATGAACGATGACTTCAACACCCGTCGTGCGCTGGCGGCCCTGCTCGACCTGGTGACGGCGGTCAACCGCCACGTGGACGACGGCGACGAGTACGATTACGAGGGACTCGACTCGGCCGTCGAGACGTTCGAGGAATTCGGCAGTGAAGTCCTCGGCTTCTCGCTCGGCGGCGAGACGGGCGGCGACGTGCGACTCGCGGAGGACCTCGTGGAACTCGTGCTCGAACTGCGCGAGAACGAGCGCGAGAACGGAAATTACGAACGTGCCGACGCGCTTCGGGACGACTTGGGAGCACTCGGCGTGGACGTTCAGGATTCCGATTCCGGCCCTTCGTTCAAGCTCCCGTAGTCGCCGGGTTTATACCGGGGGCTTGAGTATCGGCGGTAACCATGAACCGGAAACTGGTTGCCGGCGCGTTGCTGGCAGTCATCGTTCTTTCGAGCGGTTGTCTCGGGTTCCTTCTCGGGGACACCCTCTCGGTCAGTGCCTCGAAGGCGACGGTGGATGACAATACACTGTCCCAAACGGGGTACGAGCAATCGAAGATGAAGAAGGTGGGTATCAAACGAACGTTCAAAGCGGCGGGGCAGAGCCGCGAAGTGAAGGTGACGAACTGGGCCGCACAGTACCAGAAATCCGTCGGAATCGAGGGCGTCGGGGAACAGACGGTTGCCAAGTTCGTCGTCGTGAGCAGTCCCGCCGTCGAAGTCGGGGAGAAATCGTTCAACCCGCTGTCGAAGTTCGACAACAAGGATTTGGTCGAGAAGTTCGTCGCCGGGTACGCCAACGTCCACGACGTGCACACCGTCGGGTCGAAGAACGTCACGATGCTCGGAAAGGAGACGAAAGTCACCGAGTTCGCCGGAACCGCGAAAACACACGGCGTGAGCATCGACGTCACGATTCAAGCTACGAAGGTGAAACACGACGGCGACTGGATCGTCGTGCTCGCGGTGTACCCGAAAAAGCTGGACGAATCCGACGACGTGTACAAGCTCATTTCGGGCGTCCAACACGACAGCTGAACGGGCAACGTTTTTTCTTCTCGCTCTGGCTACGGAGAGTATGAACCGAACGTACGCTTCGGGACTCGGACTCACCGTTCTCGGACTGGTGGGTTATCTCATCGGTATCTCCACACCGTATCCGGGTCGGGCGTTCTCGATTACCGGCGTCATGGTCGGTATCACGCTTCTCGCCATCGCCAATCCGGCCGGCACGGAGGAGATACAATGACCGTCAAAGCGCTCCGGTTTTTCGAGGGCGAGGTCGAAACCGTCGATGACTACGAAGCCGCTCGCATCGAACCCGGAATCGTGTGGGTGCGAGCGAACAACGCCGACCCCGTCGAACTCGAACGCGTCGCCGAGTCGTTCGACATTCACCACCTCTCGCTGGAGGACATCAAAAACGGGGTGCGACCGAAAACCGAGGAGTTCTCGGGTTACACCTTCCTCCTGCTCAAGACGGTGGAGTTGAGCCTCGGCGAAACCAGCTTCGAGGAGGAAACCAGCGTCAAGGCCGTCGGCGTGTTCATCGGTGAGGACTGGCTCGTCACCCTCACGGAGCACGACATGGACGCCGTCCGGCGCATCTGGCAAGCGGCGCTCGACGGCGACCAGCGCATCCTCGACAGGGGTCCGGATTTCACGGCCTACCGCGTCTGTGACGGCATCGTTGACAGCTACTTCACTGTCCTCGACGAAATCGAGGACGAAATCGAAACCGTCGAGGAGGCCGTCATCAGCGATACCAGCATCGAGACGCTCGAATCCATCAACGGCGTTCGCAGGGAACTCCTCGCGTTCCGCAAACTCGCGTGGCCCACCCGCGAGGCCGTCGGCTACCTCGCACGCGGCGACCCCGAGGAAATCCGCCCGGAGACGGAGAAGTATTTCCGCGACGTGTACGACCACCTCGTCCAACTCGTGGACCTGACCGAAACGTACCGCGAGTTGGCGGGCGGCGCACGGGACATCTACCTCAACATGCTCTCGGTTTCGACCAACGAGGTGATGAAGAAGTTGACCGTCGTCGCCACCATCGTTCTCCCGCTCACCCTCATCGTCGGCGTCTACGGCATGAATTTCCAGAACAGTCCGTTCAACATGCCCGAACTCGGACTGGGAGTACGGCTATCCAGCGGTGATGCTCGGCATGTTTCTGATGACCGCGATTTTGGCCCTCTACTTCCGGCAAGAAGATTGGCTATGACGAATCGTCGTCGTCGCCGTCCTATCTTCCGAAGTCGGTGAGGTTGGCCTGCACGCCCGAAACCATCTCGGATTTCCGACGGAGGGTGTTCATCGAGATGGGGAGTTGCGGGACGATTTCTCGAATCGCGGTATGGAACGATTCTGATTCGCCGAATCGGCCGTCGAAGGCGTTGCGGACGCTCTCTGCGGACCTGCCAGACGCCAACTGGTGCCCAGTAGTCGTCGCTGACTTCGCGGAGAACGATGGCTTTGGCCTGCCGGCCGATGTCTTCGAGATGTTCGAGGACGCCGAGGCGGGAGGCGTAGTACGCGCCGGCGGTTTCTTCGACGTATCCCGTCCGACCCTCAAATCCTTCGTGGGCGCTTCCCATCCAGATGTCGCCAGTGGGGGAGGGGTTCCAGATGCTCCCCGGTGCCTTCATCTCCACGAGTTCGTACTCCCACTGGCCGGGCGTGAGGACGACCCAGTAGCGATTGCCCATGTACTCGTTCACCCATACCTGCGTCTCGTCGATGCTCGGCGCGTTGCGGATACGGCCGCGGAGGTACTGCCCGATGGTGTCGTCCACGGCGGTAATCGACCAGCGGGTGGGTACGAGCTTTCGATTTCGGTTCTGCCCCAGCGCGCCCGCCGAGAGGATGGTGTTGATGTCGTACACGTCGAACCCCCGTCGATAGAGGTAGTTCATCGCGCCTTGGGCCTGCCAGTCGTCGTCTTCGAGCGTCTTCTTCACGGCGCGGGGGACGTGCGGGTTTTCGGTTAGATCCGCCGAGGACGCGCGGGCCGTCGGCCCGGTCGGGGTGGCGATGTCGTCCAAGTCCACGTCCAAATCGAGTTTTTCGGTCAGGCCGATTTCCACGTCAACGGGGCGGTCGGCGATGGCGATTTCGCGCTGAACCCCCACGAAACCGTCCCACACGTCGTCCACGTTCACCTTCGCGGAGCGATTCGAGTTCAACAGCCCCGTCCGGTACTGGAGGACGTTGTCGATGTCGAGGCCGCGCTGGTACCAGTCGCCGCTGGTGGCGAACTCCGAGGCGTTCTCCTCGGCCCCGACAGGAGAGAGGATGCCCGTCGAGACGTTGGGGTAGGACGACCGGCCGACGAACACCGAGGGCGACGTGCTCCCGAAGAGGGAATCTCCCTGTGCGACCTCGGAAAAACGGTCCTTGAAATCGTCCACATAGTCCAGAATCTCGTAGGATTTCTCCTCGGCGAGACGGCGGCGGCGCTCCTCCTCGTCCGGGCGCAAATCGTCGATATATTCGTCCAACCGCATTCACGAAACGTAGGGGTGCGAGGGGCTTGAACGTTCGGCAATCCGACCGAGGGGGAGGAGAGACACGGAGGAAGAGGGATGGCCATCGCTCGAAGGGGAAAAAACGGAAAGATGACGCGGTTAGCTGTGGATACCCATCGCTTCGATCTGTTCTTGATACCGATTTCGGATGGTGACTTCCGTGACCTGTGCCACGTCGGCGACTTCACGCTGTGTCTTCTTCTCGTTGCAGAGAAGCGAGGCGGCGTAAATCGCGGCGGCGGCATAACCCGTCGGAGATTTCCCCGACAGCAACCCGTCCTCGGCGGTGGTTTCGATGATGTCGTTCGCTCTCGACTGCACCTCTTCGCTGAGACGGAGTTCGGAACAGAATCGTGGGACGTATTTTTTCGGGTCGACCGGTTTCATCTCCAGACCGAGTTCTTGGGAGATGTATCGGTACGTTCGCCCGATTTCCTTTCGTTGGACCCGGGACACTTCCGAAATCTCTTCGAGACTTCGCGGAATTCCCTCCTTTCGACAGGCGGCGTACAACGCGCTCGTCGCGACGCCTTCGATGGACCGACCGCGAATCAGGTCTTCGGCCAATGCACGTCGGTAGATGACCGATGCGACTTCGCGTACCGACCGTGGCACACCCAGCGCGGATGCCATTCGGTCGATTTCGGACAGGGCGAATTGGAGGTTTCGCTCGCCCGCATCTTTCGTTCGGATGCGCTCCTGCCACTTGCGCAGGCGGTGCATCTGACTGCGTTTCTTGGAAGAAATAGACCGACCGTAGGCATCTTTGTCCTTCCAGTCGATGGTCGTCGTCAACCCCTTATCGTGCATCGTTTGGGTGGTTGGCGCTCCCACGCGCGATTTGCTTTGTCGTTCCTGATGATTGAACGCGCGCCACTCCGGTCCGGGGTCAATCCGCTCCTCTTCGACGACCAACCCACAGTCGTCACAGACCAGTTCGGCGCCGTCACTACTCTTTACTAACGTTTCGGACCCGCATTCAGGACAAGCACGCTCTCCCTCTCGTTCGTTCGCCGTTTGCTCCCCTCCGACTTGGCGCTCCCGCTGACGAGTGGACCGTGTCATCGCACTTTTATAGTAGTAACTCCCACACATTTAAATCCTTGGGCAAAACCCATATATGTCTGTCGTTCGGTCACATATCTCCTCGGGAGACCGGAACCTGTTTACTCGCACACAGACGACTGTCGGCAATGCCAGTCATCGAGTGTGACGTGGAGGAGGCACGCCGGACGCTCGCCGACGCCGGAATCATCGTCTCGGACGCGAAATTCGAGTACGAGCAGTGGCGGGCGAAACACGGCGACGCCGTCGCCATCGCGTACGACGATAAACTCGTGATTCAAGGGGCCAACCCACAGGATATCGAGGCGATTCTGCGCGATGCGGGCGGCCACGCGTATCTCTACTTCGACGGCGCGAGTCGCGGTAACCCCGGCCCGGCGGCGACGGGGTGGACTATCGTCACCAGCGACGGAATCACAGCGGAGGGCGGGACGAAAATCGGCCGGGCGACGAACAACCAAGCCGAGTACGAAGCGCTCATCGAAGCGCTCGAAGCGGCCCGCGACTACGGGTTCGATTCGGTGGACGTGAAAGGCGATTCCCAACTCATCGTCAAACAGGTGACGGGTGCGTGGAAGACGAACAACCCCGAACTCCGCGAGCGACGGGTTCGTGCACGGGAACTGCTCGACGGCTTCGACAAGTGGTCGCTGAAACACGTTCCACGGGAAGTTAACGAACGCGCGGACAAGTTAGCGAACGAGGCATTAGACGATGGCTGACCGACCGGACGACGAACGACCGGATGACGAAAAGTCGGACGAAGAACTACCGAACGACGTCGTCTCCGAAGCCGAGCGACTGACCCATCTCGCACGCGATAGGGAGGGCACGGGAGCGGAAACGGAAGCGGAGGAGTATCGAGCGGAACGGGAACGATTACTCGCGGAACACGAGTTCACGTCCCGGATTCGGGAGGGGAAAGAGCGAACCGTGCTGGTGCTTCATCCCGACGACTGGGTCGAGGACGGAACGATTCGCGTCGAACGAATCGAGGACACGGACCGCGCAGTCGAAATCCCGCTGACCGGTGCTGGCGACCCGGACGATTGGGACGAAATCGACGAGCACAATCGCGCCGTCGTCCGGCGTGTTCGGGACGAGTACGGGGACGTTCACGGTGCGAACGCCGAAGCGTTCGCCGACTTCATGGGCAACCACTACGCCCGCCCCGTGGAGTCGGCGACGAGCGACGAAGTGGACGAATTTCTACACGAGTACTTCCCACGGAACGCATGGCCCACTGGCGAACAGAAAAAAATCGTAGATAAATCAGTCGAACTCGTGTTCGACTGCGTTAGTCGTACTTCTCGATGAGGGCGCGGATTTTGTCCGCGCGGGTGTCGTCGGTGACGAACTTCGAGAGCGACCACGCAAAGCCGTCTTCGACGACTTCGAGACCATCTTGGGTCAGGCCGTACTGATTGGTCCGCTTGTCGAGTTCGCTCTTCTCGACCAGTCCCCGCTCGACCAGCGTGTCGAGGTTGGGGTACAAGCGGCCGTGGTTCACTTCCTCGTCGTAGTAGCTTTCCAATTCACGCTTGATAGCGAGTCCGTACATCGGTTCCTCGGTGAGGACGATGAGGATGTTGCGCTGGAACGCGGTGAGGTCGCGGGCGGTACTGCTTTCGGTGAGTGTTTGTGCCTCTGACATAGGCTTTGACACGACGAGATATGTAACCGAGATATTTAACCCTTCTCAAGTTTCTTGGTGTTTCTCGTCGCTTTCGTTCGATTTTAATACTCGCACGTCACCCGTCGCCTGTGGAAGGGTGTCACAGTTTTGAGTGGTTAGACGAGTACGAATCACTTGTTTACGTCCATGCCGAAAGGACTTTTTGGTCTTCCCTTCGAGTTGCAAGCGACCCATGACGAATCTCTGGGAAGACCTCGAAACGGGACCGAACTCCCCCGAGGAAATCTACGCAGTTGTCGAGTGTCTCAAAGGTGACCGAAACAAGTACGAATACGACAAGGACATCCCCGCCGTCGTTCTCGACCGGGTGCTCCACAGCAACGTCCACTACCCCGGCGACTACGGGTTCATCCCGCAGTCGTTCTACGACGACGACGACCCGTTCGACGTCCTCGTCCTCGTCGAGGACTCGACGTTCCCCGGCTGTGTCATCGAAGCCCGTCCGGTCGGCCTCATGAAGATGGACGACGACGGCGAACAGGACGACAAAGTCATCGCCGTCCCCATCGAGGACCCGCGCTTCGACCACATCGAGGACGTCGACGATATCACACAGCAGACGAAGGACGAGATAGACGAATTCTTCTCTACCTACAAAAACCTCGAAGCCGGAAAGGAAGTCGAGACGCTGGGCTGGGAGGACAAACAGGCCGCGTACGACGCCATCGAACACTCCCAAGAGCTGTACGAAGAAAAGTTCAACTAACAGTCCACAGTCGTTCGATTTCGCCGACATTCCTCGACTTTTTTGAAATGCTTGAATTCACGGACAGCAGTCCCTCCACACGCAAATTATTTCGTAGAAGAACAAAACCCCACATAAAGATGCCACTAAATCCACCCGTAATTATATACGATTTGACCGGGCTATGCGATACCAATGCTTACCGGATTCGTCAGCGAAAACGCCTCGGTCGTCGTCGCCGCACTTTTGTTGCTCTTCTCGGGCGGCGGCGTGCTGTATGCCGTTCAGTTTCGTCCCTTGGGACGTCACAGAAACGATGATCCCGAATCGGCCGATTCGCTTCGTGGTTCGATTGCAGGGCAAAACCGCATCGCCCTCGTCGTCCCCGAAAGCGCGAGTATCGACTCGTTGGCCGCCGCAGTCGGGTTACAAGCGCTCTGCAAGGATTGGGGTATCGCGGCGCGAATCGCTGCCGAGGGGAACGTTACCGGCGAGGACAGCAAGGCGTTCTGCAACATCTTCGACATCGACGTGACGATTCTGGACGAGAACGGCGAGGGACTGCCGGACTGTGACGCCGGAATCGCCATCGGTGGCGGCGGTGCGGTTCCACGACTGTCGAACAATCCCCCGGTGGTCAGTGTCATCCGCCACCGGCCCACCGCCGAGGAGAACATCCTGACGATTACGCGAACCGACGACGGTGCGACTTCCACCGTCGTTACCGAACTCGTTCGGGAAACCGAGTTCGTCCCCGACCAGCGCGTGGCGACGGCACTGCTGTACGGGATTCGTGCCGGAACCCGTGAGTTCCGGCGAGCGAACGGCGTAAACGACTACGATGCCGCCGGATTTCTGCACGCCTACGCCGACCTCGGCCGAATAGAGGAGTTACGTTCGCCGGGCGTCAGCGGCGACACCTTCGACGTGCTCGGCGAGGCGATAGCGAGTCGAGAGCGGCGAGCGAGTTTTGCCGTGGCGAACGTCGGTATCGTCCCATCGGTGAGCGCACTGGAGGAGGCCGCCGACTCGCTCCTTCGACTGGAAGGCGTCTCGACGGCCGCCGTGTTCGGACTCCACGAGGAAACCATCGTCATCTCCTGTCGAGCGGAGGACGTGCGAACCAGCGCCGTCGATATTCTCACAGGTGCGTTCGACGCGAGCGAGACGACGGGTGGGAACGCGGATGCCGCCACCGCACGGGTATCACTCGGCATTTTCGCACAGGTCGATAGCGAACACACGGCGACGTTGGATTCACTTATCGACGCGAGCACCCGAAAGGCTCTGTTCACTGCGTTCGAGAGTTCGTAATACGGAAACTTGTGAGAGGATAGCATGGAAACGAAGGTTCTTGTATTCGCCTGTGGTAGAGCGGCGTATGGGTCTATTCGATAGGCTCCGTGGAGACGACGCTCCACGGGTTGCCTTCTTCGGCATCGACGGCGTGCCGTACAGTTTCCTCAAGGAAAACGCCTCGGAGTTCCCGAACATCGCATCGCTCGCGAGCGAGGGAAGTGCCGGAGCCATCGACAGCATCGTGCCGCCCGAGTCCTCCGCCTGCTGGCCGACGCTCACGACGGGCGTCAATCCCGGTCAGACGGGAGTGTACGGCTTCCAAGACCGCGAAGTCGGTTCGTACGACACCTACGTCCCGATGGGTCGGGACGTGCAGGCGACGCGAATCTGGGACCGCGTCACCGACGCGGGCCGGGACGCCACGGTGATGAACGTGCCTGTCACGTTCCCACCACAGCGTAACGTCCAGCGAATGGTGTCAGGATTCCTTTCCCCCGGCGTGGACAAGGGAGCGTATCCCGACGAGATGCGGGATTACCTGAGTTCCATCGACTACCCCATCGATGCGAATCCGAAACTGGGGCACAAAGAGGACAAAACCGATTTCATCGAAAACGCACACGAGACGCTCAAGACGCGCTACGAGTCGTTCCAGCATTACATCGACCAGGACGACTGGGACCTCTTTTTCGGCGTGTTCATGACGACCGACCGTGTGAACCACTTCCTGTTCAAGGATTACGAGGAGGACGGCGAGTACAAGGAGGAGTTCATCGAGTTCTACCGAACGCTGGACGAGTACCTCGGCAAACTCCGTGACTCGCTCCCGGACGACGTGACGATGGTCGTCGCCAGCGACCACGGGTTCACCAGTCTCCACCACGAGGTTCACTTCAACTCGTGGCTCGAACAGGAGGGCTTGCTCTCCTACGAGGACGACGACCACGAGGAACTCGGCGACATCAGCGACGACACCGTCGCTTACTCGCTCATCCCGGGTCGGTTCTACATCAACCTCGAAGGCCGCGAACCCCGCGGAAGCGTCCCCGAGAGCGAGTACGAGGAGAAACGCGCCGAACTCAAGGAGAAACTCGAAAACCTCGAAGGACCGAACGGCGACAAGGTCTGCTGGCGCGTGGTCGAGAAGGAAGAAGCGTTCGACGGCGACCACGAGGACATCGCTCCCGACCTCGTCGCGGTTCCGAACCACGGGTTCGATTTGAAGGCCGGGTTCAAGGGCCACGACGACGTGTTCGGCGTCGGCCCGCGAAACGGAATGCACAGCTTCGACAACGCGACGCTGTTCGTGGACGACCCCGACGCGAACGTCCCGGAGGACACCGACCTGCTCGATATCGCCCCGACCATCCTCGACCTGATGGAACTCGACTATCCGAAGGGCGAACTCGAAGGCCGTAGCTTGGTCTGAATCGGCGATTTCATTCCTTTTTCGACGATAGCCACCGTGCGTAGTGAGTCGTACCCCAAACCACCGAACGACTTTTCCAACGGGTTACTTCCACAGTATCGGACCGCCGACGAGTGGCCGCGGTCGGTCGAACTGGCGGAAAGATTGGAGTTCGAGCGGTTCGTGACCGCGTCGCTGGGTCGTCTGGAATGAAATTCTCGTACCCAGAGCGAACCATCTTTGTTGCCCCCGACCAACACCCGAGCGAATGACCGACCGCGTCGGAACCGCACTGGTGCTCGTCTCGGCCGTCGGGTTCGGGACGCTCGGGATTCTCGGGAAACTTGCGGCGAATGCTGGTCTGTCGATTCCGACCGTTCTGTTCTTTCGATTCCTGCTCGCCACCGCGCTGGTGTGGGCGGGCCTCGCCGTCCGTGGTCGGCTTCGACCGTTCTCCGGGCGGAACCTGCTCGTCGGGCTGGGATTGGGTGCGTTCGGTTACGCTGTAATGAGCGGCCTGTACTTCTGGGGACTGTCGTTCATGACCGCCGGACTCGTCGGTATCGTGCTTTACACCTACCCCGTCATCGTCATCGTCCTCGCCGCGCTGTTTTTGGACGAACGAATCACGCGCCGGATGACCATCGCACTGGTTCTCGCGCTGAGCGGCATCGTACTCATTACCGGCGTGAATCCGGCCGGTGCCGACCCGCGCGGAATCGTCGTCGTCCTCGCCGCCGCCGTGGTGTACGCGAGTTACATCACGGCCAGTCGGGTCGCGCTGGACGCCGTGTCCGCCGACCGACTCACGGCACACGTCCTCCCGGCGGCGGCCTGTGCGTACCTCGTCTACGGCACGGTGACGGGGTCGCTTTCCGTTCCTCGAACCGGAAATCAGTGGCTCATCATCGCTGGCATCGCTGTTCTCGCAACCGCACTCCCCATCTTCACGTTTTTCGCCGGACTCGGCCGAATCGGTGCGAGTCGCGCCAGCATCATCAGCACCGTCGAACCCGTCGTCACGCTACTGCTCGGCGCGTCGATACTCGCCGAACCAGTGACGCCGGTGACAGTTCTGGGCGGTGTGCTGGTGCTTTCGGGCGTGGTGTTGGTGCAGTCCGGATGAGACCGAAAATCAGACCGAATCCGGTTTGTCGTGGATTTTGAGGTCCACTTCGCGCGGTTGCCCCTCCAAATCCGCGACGATGCGCGCGACGACCTTCTCGGCTTCCGAGAGCACGAGCGGTTTTGCCTTGTTCACGACCCACCCGAGCGAGACGAACATGGGCAAATCGAGCATGCCGGTACTCGCCGAATCGGCGTCGAAATGAATGGAGAGCCACACCCGCGAGGCGGTTTCCTCGCCTTCTGGAGCCTCCTCCGGAACTTCCTCGACCTGCCAACTGCCGTGGGCGTGAATGTCCTTGATGATCTTCCAGTCGATGCGGTTCGGCCGGTCGAGTTCGGTCACCTCGGAGCGGACGACGTACTGAATCTTCCACCATTTGAGATGGATGTCGTATTCGGTCCCCGGGCCGCCATCCCCCTCGTGGGTAACCCTCGTCAGGTGCTCCGAATAGTTCGCGTAGCCCGGAAAGTCGAGCAGGAATTCGTAGGCCTCCTCCGGCGGCACGTAGACGACGGTACTGAGTTCGAGGTGATCCACGAGTCTTGGGTTTCGCGTGACTGAAAGTAAACATTCCGGCGAGGGGAGGCGGTTCTCCGAACGGAACCCGTCAACACCGTCCGTTTATACCACCCCACCGACAACCTCCGACCATGACGGATTACGACGTGGTCATCGTCGGCGGTGGCGTCGCGGGACTCTCCGCCGGCGTCTTCACCGCTCGCGCCGACCTCGATACGCTGGTCGTGAACGACGGGGTTTCCATCCTCTACCGAAACGCGATTCTGGAGAACTTCCCCGGCTTCCCGGCCGGTATCGATTCACGGTTGTTCTCCTTGATGCTCGAAGAGCAGGCCGAACGCGCCGGCTGTGCCCGACTCGATGCGAAGGTCTCCGAGGTGCGTCACGCGGACGACGGCGAGTTCACCGTCGAAACGAAAGATGAGACGATTTCCGCCGAACGAGTCGTCGCGGCATCGTGGTCTGACTCCTCGTATCTCGAAGGACTCAACCTCGAGTTCGAACAATCCGGAAGCAAGCAGTACGTCTCGGTGGACGAGACGGGGCGAACCGGCGTCGAAGGGATATATGCGGCCGGACGACTGGCCGAGCAGTACCACCAAGCCATCGTCGCGGCGGGTCACGGCTCACAGGTCGGACTCACCGTAATCGAGGACGCCAACCCGGACTTCTACCACGACTGGGTCGCCCCGGAGGGCTACTTCACCAACCGCGACCGCGAGGTTCCCGAGGGGTGTGAGGAAATCACCGAGGACGAACGCCAGCGCCGCGCGAGGCAGGCCCACGACCAACTTCGGAAGTACGTGGAAGAGTGGGAGGACGAACGTCCCGTTCCGCACCCGAGCTTCGTCGAAAAGATGAACTAGACGAACGGTTTCGTGAAATCGTTCGCTTCACGACCGAGTTGCAACGAACACTTCCGTCCCTCGTACCGCTTTTGGTCGGTACCCACACGCCTTTCCCCTCCGCTGTCCAACGGCGAGATATGCGAATCGGCGTGGTCGTCAACCCCATCGCGGGGATGGGTGGGCGAGTCGGCCTGAAGGGAACGGACGGGAAAGTCACGGAGGCGCGAGAACGGGGAGCGGAACAGCGTGCGCCTGCCAGAGCCATCGATGCGCTGTCGGCGCTGTACGAACGCGCGCCGGGGACGGAACTGCTGACCTACGGCGGGGAGATGGGTGAGAACGAGGCGCGGGCGGCGGGGTTCGACCCTGAAGTCGTCGGCGAACCTGCTGGTGACGAATCGGCACACGACGAAACGGACGCGGACGATACCCGCGAGGCGGTCCGCAGGCTGATTTCGGACGGCATCGACCTGCTCCTGTTCGTCGGGGGGGATGGAACTGCCGTCGATGTCGCCCGGACCCTATCCGCGGAAGCCAGCGAGGTTCCGATGCTCGGCGTTCCCGCCGGAGTGAAAATCTACTCGTCGGTGTTCGCGGTGACGCCGAAAGCAGCGGGGCGGGTCGCGGCGGGGTTCGACCGCGTGGAGGAGCGGGAGGTGAACGACATCGACGAGGACGCCTACCGCGAAGGAGAGGTTCGGGCGGAACTGAAGGCCGTCGCCAGAGTACCCGTGGCCGAGTCGCTCCAGTCGAGCAAACAGTTGGGAGGCGGGACGGTCGAAAGCCTCGTGCAGGGCGTCGCCGACGACGTACGGAAAGGTGTCACCTACGTTCTCGGGCCGGGAAGTACGGTCGGAGCCATCAAGGCCGAACTGGGGTTCGATGGGTCACCGCTCGGCGTGGACGTGTGGCGCGACGGGGAACTGCTCGCGCGCGACGCGAACGAGGACGAAATCCTCGCCGTCCTCGGGGACGAAAACGTCATCATCGTTTCGCCCATCGGCGGGCAGGGGTTCGTCTTCGGGCGCGGCAACCACCAGCTTTCGCCGGCCGTGATTCGCCGTTCGAGCGTCGAAATCGTCGCCTCGAAGACGAAACTCGACGGAATCGGCGTCCTCAGGGCGGACACCGGTGACGAGGAGGTGGACGAGTCCCTGCGTGGGTGGCACAAAGTGCGCGTCGGCCGGTTCGAACGACGTATGTTGAAACTATTGTGAGGCATTTAGTGACATACGGTGAAGTTTAAGGCTTCGTACGCGGATGAAAGGATATGGAAACACGGAAGGTACAACGGCTCGGGCCATCGACGCTGGCGATGACCCTCCCGGCGGAGTGGGCACAACAGCACGGGGTCGAGAAGGGTGACGAGGTTTCACTGCGAATCAGCGGCAAGGGAACGCTCACCGTCCTCCCCGAGTCGGCACACGACGACGAAGCGGAGGCGACGATTCACACCGAACTACTGGACGCGGACGCCGTCGAACGCGCCATCGTCGCCCAGTACGTTCTCGGTCGGCGCGTCATCCACGTCGTGAGCGAGGACACCCTCGACAGCAGTCAAATCAACGCGGTCTACAACGCCGAAACGCAGTTGATGGGACTCGGCGTCATCGAGGAAACGCCCGAAAGCATCGCCATTCGGTGTTCAGTCGACCCCGAGGATTTCGATTTGGACAACCTGCTGGAGCGACTGGAGAACACGGGAAGCACCATGCGCGGCGAGGCGGTGAAAGCGCTCGCCCACGGCAACCCTGACCTCGCCCAACGGGCGTTGAACCGCGAGCGACAGGCGAACAAGATCTTCGTTCTTCTCCTCCGTCTCATCTTCACGGCACACGAAAACCCCGCCATCGCGCGCGCCATCGGGTTGGACAGCGGATTCCCGCTCATCGGCTACCGCTCTATCGCGAAGAACCTCGAACTCACGGCCGACAACGCCGAGGACATCGCGGATATCGTCCTCGCGGCCAACGGCCACTCCCTCGAAGTCGATAGCAGTACCATGCGCCGCATCCGGGAGTTCACCGACCAGGTGGACGAGATGACCGCGCTGGCAGTGCAGGCGAGCGTCGAGCGGGATTACGACAAAACGCTCGAAGTTCGACGTAAGTTCCACGAACTCGGCGACCGCGAGTCGGATATCCTCTCCGACCTCCCCGAGATGTCGAACGACGACCTCTTGCAGATTCGTGACGTGCTCGTCAGCCTCCAGCACACCGCCCAGTACGCCATGCGAAACGCGGAAATCGCGGCGAATCTGGCGCTCAACGAGGAGAGCCAGCACACGACCATCAACTGAGGATTCCCGGCCGTCCCGAATATCCCGATTATCTCTCGGGTTCTCGTCCCGTAGTCGGAAGAATCAATACCCGAGACGGACACGGTGGGAACACTATACAGCGTATTCGAGACCAATGATAGAGCGAACGTATTCCGACGACATCACGGCGGAACAGGACGGCGAAACGGTATCCATCGCGGGACATGTCCACGATATTCGGGACCTCGGTGGACTCTCCTTCGTCATCGTACGCGACCGAGAAGGCCAGACTCAGGTCGTGTTCAAGGAACAGAACGACGAGGACCTCTTCGAGGCGTCCAACGACCTCGGAAAGGAAGACGTGGTTCGAATCACCGGGTCGGTGAAAGCGAGCGACCAAGCGCCCGGCGGCGTCGAACTCATGCCGTCCGCGCTGGAGGTCATCAGCGAGGCCGACTCCCCGCTTCCGATGGAAGTGGCAAAGGACATCGAATCGGACCTCTCGACGCGACTCGACAACCGGAGCATCGACCTCCGAAAGCCGGAGACGTACGCCGCCTTCTCGCTCCGGTCGAAGCTCGTCAACGCGATGGAAGAGTGGTTCGACGGTGAAGGGTACCGGAACGTCGATACGCCGCTGCTCTCACAGGAAGGGGCGGAAGGTGGGGCGGAACTGTTCCCCGTCGTCTACTACGGCGACGAAGTGTTCCTCTCCCAGAGCCCGCAGTTGTACAAACAGATGCTCATGGCGGCCGGCTTCGACAAAATCTACGAGACCGGCACCGCGTTCCGCGCGGAAGCGTTCGCCACTTCCCGACACGTCTCCGAAATCTCGATGTTCGACGTCGAGTTGGCGTACATCGAGGACCACCACGACGTGATGGACGTTCAGGAGGAGTCGCTCCGTTACACGCTCGAACAGGTCAGCGAGAACGCTGCCGACGAACTGGAGACGCTCGGCGTCGAACTCGACGTTCCGACCGACCCGTTCCCCCGCGTCACGTTCGAGGAGGCACGGGACATCCTCGCGACGGAGTTCGAACACGTGCCGGACGACGAAACCGACCTCGACACGAAAGGCGAGAAACTGCTCGGCGAGTACTTCGCCGAACAGGGCCATCCCGCATTCTTCGTCGTCGGCTACCCGGACGAGAAGTTCTACTACAAACAGGGCGTTCCGGAGGACGACATCGCGTCCCGGAAGTTCGACCTCATCTATCTGGGTCAGGAGCTCTCCTCGGGCGGCCAGCGTGAACACGACATCGAGACGATGACCGAGTACATGGAAGACCAAGGTGCCGACCCCGAGAACTTCCACTTCTACCTCGAAGCGTTCCGGTTCGGCATCCCGCCACACGGCGGCTACGGGCTCGGTATCGACCGACTCGTCCAGAAGGTGGCCGGCCTCGAAAACATCAAAGAGGGAATCCTCTTCCCGCGCGACCCCGACCGCGTCACGCCGTAACGGTCACAGTCACAAATTCGTTGTACCGGTCGCAATCCGAAATTCGTTTTCGCGCCGTTCGATATCGAACCGCGAACTGTGTTTTACCCGACTGTGAAGTGTGCCTTAGTCCGCGCGGACCTCCGTGCCGCCCTTGACGACCCGTTCGTCCTCTTTTTCCGCGGTCAGCGGATTCCGCGAGGAAATCCGACACGGGAACTCCGGATGTTCCCCGAAGTGACGAATCAGCAGGTGTCGGCGTGACCCTGTGATTCCGGTTCGACCCACGTCCTCGGCGGAAAACTCGTCGGGCAGTCGGTCGAACAGTCGGACCATGGCGTCGAACGTTTGGAACACCTTGGCGTTGCCTGCGGAGTCGGCACTCCGACGTGAAACCTCGTAACTGCCGTCCTCGCGGAACGTACCCGCAGTGCGGAAGAATTCCTTGCGTTCGGTCAGGGCGTCGCCGACGGCATCTTGCAAGTTCGTCGCGGACTCGCGTGATAGCTCGATGGTCTCGCCGTCGATATCCAACAGAATCGATTCACCGTCGCGCGTTGCGGTTACGGTACTCTCATTACGGGAGAAGAACTCGACCAGGAGACTGAGTACTCCGTGCCATACACCTACCTGTTCGCGCCGGGATAAAAACTCTGTCGGTGGGGGTGAATACTACGCGGTCCGGCGCGTCTCGGCCGACAGGTCGTCGAGCAGGCCGCCACCGTCGGTGGTCGTCGTCGTCGTTGCAGTCGTGCTTGCGGTAGTCCCGGCCGTCGGGTCGGCGACGATTTCGCCGTTGTCGTCGCGGATTGAGTGGCCGTTGTCACAGTCGTTCCCGTTTCGCCGTTTGTCTGCGTGCTGTGAGTCGTCGTCCCCCCGTTTCCAGCCGTCGCGTTCGTCGCATTGAGCATCCCTTCGGCGGAATCGTTCTCGAAGATGTGGGTTCGAATCTGTTTCTCGTAGGTGAGTTGCCGGAGCGGGACACGGACCGTATCGCCGGTCGGCAGTTCAATTTTGGCGTAAAACGTGATTTTCAGGTCCGTTCGCTGGCCGTTGCGGAGATGGCTGACCCACCAATCGTCGAGTCGGTCGTTCCGGATGACGGTCCGCATTCGGAGCGTCTTTTTCGATTTTCCTGGAATCGTGTACGGTCGTTCGGTCGTTCCGTTCCCGACGGCGATACCGTTCATCGTCATATTGTACCCGATTTCGCTTATCGTGTACGTCACGGCTTTCGGGTTGTACACACCCATCCGCATCCGAATCGGGGTTTTCTCTCGTGTCACCGTACCCCAGTTCGCGCCCGTCTCGTTCACGTAGAGGACGGGGTCGGAGACGAGCGGCATGCTGGCGTTTATCGGGCGCGTCTTCGTGGAGTTGAACCCGCCGATGATGTTCGTGTGTATCTCGTGGCTGTACGGGACACTTACGGACTGTTTCACGAGCGACGAGTGAATCTTCGAGTGAATCCGGAGTGTCGTGTGCTCGTCGTTTCGAATGTGTGTCACCCACCACTCCGGAATCCTATCGTTTCGCATCCCCGTCGAGAATCGAAGCGTCGTGTTCCCTTTCTCGAGATGGAGGTCCGACTGACTACCGTTCGCCATCGTCACGTCGTTCATCTCGACGGTGTAGTCCACCGACGTGTTGCCTGCTTTGAGACCGATGGGGTTGGGGTTCGCGACGACGAGCGCGGTTTGGATTTCCGTCGTTCGATTGTTCACCGTTCCGAACTCGTTGTCCACGCCGACGACGTGTGGCACGCCGAGAACGCTGTACAGTACGCCCGCTCCGAGAAGCGCGACAACGAGTACGATCGCGAGAAATCCTCGCTTTCCGAGAGGTAAGATTCGCTTGAGCTTTTCGCCGACCATACGCGGGTTCCTGCGGAGGGAGGGCAAAAAGCTCCCGAATCGAAGCCGTCAGTCTCCGATCACTGTCCCGAGTAGAATAAACTAAGTCGGCACCACGAAAAGCCGAACGCATGGCAGGATCACAGTCTGTCACGACGGACATGGGGATCGGTCTCTTCGTCGTGTTCATCTTTCTCGCGATTGCTAGTGCAGCGCTAACTTTTGTCACCCCTGGAACCGTAACTGCCGCGTGGGGCTTTGCGGCGGCACTGGTCGCCGGGGTGCTCGCGATCGCCGTGAGTCACTGCTACTGAAACTGACTCGAAATAGATACTTGTTTGCCGGAGGATAATGGTTAAGGCTGTCAGGCGCGTAGTGGGTGCTGAGGATGACTGAGTTCAGTAACGAGGAACAGCGAATCCTCGAATTCCTGCGCGAAAGCGTGGCCGGTGGTGAACGCTACTTCCGCGCAAAGAATATCGCTAAGCATCTCGGACTTTCGTCGAAGCAAGTCGGGTCTCGGCTTCCCCGACTCGCGGAGAAATCCGAAGACGTGGATATCGAGAAGTGGGGACGTGCACGTTCGACGACGTGGAAAGTAAGTCCGAGCTAAGTGGCTGGCTTTTTACCGCTACAGCCTAATATAGTCGTATGACTGTCCGGGTAGAGCGGACCTTCGACCTCCCGGTTCCGCCCGAGAAAGTGTGGGGGTTCATCGCCGACCCAGAGTGTCGAGCGAAAGCCATCAGTGTGGTTTCGGACTACGACCTGAACGAGGATGGCACACGCGCGACGTGGCATATCGAGCTCCCGATTCCGTTCGTGAATCGGACGATTCCGGTCGAGACGGAGGACGTGACGCGCGAAAAGCCGCGATACGTGAAGTTCGTCGGTCGGTCGTCAGCGATGCGCGTGACCGGCGAACACGAAATCGAGGAGACCGACGACGGTTGTCAACTCCACAATCGGTTCGTCGTCGAGGGGAAAGTTCCCGGCATCGAACGCTATTTCAAGAAACATCTCGACGAGGAGTTGACGAACTTGGAGCGTGCGCTTCGGGACGAGGTCGGTGTCGTCTCGTGAAACTCGCACTCGCACAGATCGCTATCGAGGGGGGCGACGTGGAGGCGAACCTGAACCGAGCGGCGGACGCCATCGAATCGGCGGCAGAGTGCGGTGCCGACCTCGTCGCGCTTCCCGAAATTTTCAACGTCGGCTACTTCGCCTTCGAGACGTATCAGCGAAACGCCGAATCGCTCTCCGGGCCGACGCTCACACGCGTTAGCGACCTTGCCGACGAACACGACATCGGGGTCCTTGCGGGAAGTATCGTAGAGGACCTCTCTTTGACGGACGGTGAGACGCCCGCCGAGGAGGGGCTTTCGAACACGTCCGTCTTTTTCGACCGTGACGGCCGTCGGCAGGCGGTGTATCGGAAACAACATCTGTTCGGCTACGAGTCGGCCGAATCCGAACTGCTCGTGCCGGGCGAATCGCTCGGTATCGCCGAGTTCGAGGACGTGACTATCGGGATGACGACCTGTTACGACCTGCGATTTCCGGAACTGTATCGGGACATCGCGGAGGCCGGTGCGACACTGCTTCTCGTCCCGAGCGCGTGGCCGTATCCCAGAATCGAACACTGGAAGGTACTAGCACAAGCACGCGCCATCGAAAACCAGTGTTTCCTCGCGGCCATCAATGGGTCCGGTTCGTACGAGGATGCGACCCTCATCGGCCGCTCGACGGTGTACGACCCGTGGGGGACGCTCCTCGCCAGCACGGGCGACGAACCGGAATTAGTGATTCGGGATATCGACCCGACGCACGTCGAGCAAGTGCGCGAGGAGTTCCCCGCATGGCACGATAGACGACGCTAGCCGGTCGAAAAAACTGACAAATAGGGGAGGTTATAGCGCGATTGCGTGGTTGTCCGAGAGCGTTTCCGGGAGGCTCTCGTGGACGGTCACGGCACCTGCTCGCGTGACGATTTTGAGCGTGAACGACTGCCGTTCCCGGAGACCACCGGTGAGTTTCTTCGTGTTGAGGACGACGCGGAATCGGTCCTGCTTGTTCACGAGAACCGGGAGCGTGTCGTCCGTGTCACGAATCGGTTGAACGGCAAAGCGACTCCTGTTCGCCGTATCTCCTTTCAACAAAATTCGAGCACCGTCCGGACCGAGCCATTCGATGGTCGCCTTAGAGAGGTTGATATCGCCCGCACCGGAGCCTTTCATCACCGTGAGGTTGATGTAATCGACTTCGTGGGCTCCTGTCGTCGTGTTGGTACTGACGTTCCCGTATGCACTGACGACGTGCACACGGTCGGTCACCTGCGCGCTACTCTGTGTCCCGGTTCGTTCGGATTTGGACTGGAGGAACCCTGCCGTGTTAATGAGTACGCCCGCCGCGATTGCGGCGACCAGTACCATGGCGATGAACACGATGAGCGTCCCGATACCGACCTGCCCTCTGTCCGAAATCGAACCGTTATTATTTTTCTCTTTCATTTTTATTTACTGTCTTTTTGTATGATTTTTGTCAGCCCAGTATTGTATGCATACAGCGGGAAGAGTATTATAACCCACAGGCTGTTATCATGTTTGAGAACCCACTGAACATTAATAAGTGACATTTTAAATCGGGCGGTGCGGTACCGAAACGCGTCGCTACCGGAAAAGCTAGTATCGGGGAGAATCGTCGCGTCGCCTTAGTCTGCTTGTGGTGCGACCGCTTCGCGTTCGGTCACACGCATTCCCGACGTTATCGCCTCGGACAGCGCGAACACTGCCGCTTTGTGGTCTGTTTTCGATTTGTGAATGGATGTCGGTCGTACGCCGAGGGAGTCGTACTCGTCCAGTGTAATCTGTTCTCCGTCCGTTTCATCAAAGTGGTTGCCAACTTCCGCAAGCAGGCCGTGAAGGTGGATGAGCTCCTGCTTCTTCATAAGCACACGAAGATAACGGTTGCAGGGTTATATTATTATCTTGAGTCCCGTTAGCACGCCGTATAGTCAGCTTCTGGGGGGTTTCCGAACGGTTTCGAAAATAGACACCGAAGCACGACGATGCGTTCGTTCGGACATGTGCGATTACGGTGGTAGTACGGTCATCCATCCGAACCGATCGGCCATTCCAGAAGCTCCTTACTGACGAATGCTAGGGTTATCGGCAGTGATTCGAGCAAAAGAGGATCGTCGTCGGAAGCCGTTCCGTTCAGTCGGTTACAACGTCGGCTTACTGCAACTGTTTGAGCGTTTCGAGGTCGCGCTCGGTTCGCGTGAACTCCGACGTTCGTCTGGTCGCGTGACAGTTCGGGCAGTTGAACTGTCGCCGCGGTTCAGGTAACTCGTCCGGTCCTGATTCCCAGTGTTTTCCGCATTCTGGACAGAGTAATCGAACGTAGGTTTCCACCATACTGTCGATATTGGTCGGAAGGGAGAAAAATCTTGTTGGTGACTGCCTGAAAGAGAGCAGTCGCTGAGTATCCTCACTTCCCCCGACGAAACCCGACTACAGTCGCTGGAGATTCGTCGCTCGTGGGCCTTTGTCCGCCTGTTCGATGTCGAATTCGACTTCCTGTCCCTCCTCTAAGTCCGGGCCGCCGACATCCTCCATGTGGAAGAACACGTCGTCGTCCGCGTCGTCACTCTCGATGAAACCGTAGCCGCCGGTGTCGTTAAAGAAGGTGACCGTACCTTTCGCCATTGCACGTAGACAAACCGGGGTGACGGTCATAAAAATTGCGGTTATTGGTATCGTGTGACATGATTCTGTGGCAGGTTCAATTCTCCCATCTTCGAAAGAGAAACCGGAGGACGAACCCGAAGCATTTTACAACTTGATGATACCACTGAGTTATGAGCATGGATTCGGCGGCCTGGAGGCCAACAGCGTGGTAACTACTGCGACGGGGCTTCTCCTCACTGGAGGGACGCTCCTGTTCTCAGCCGCACTCGGCGGCTGGTACAGTCATGGACGAATCTCTTCCGCCCAGGCGTTCGTCACCGCACGAAACACGACGAGTCACGGCGCGACGACCGCGACGTGTATCGCGTCGAGCATGGGCGCGTGGATTCTGTTCAGTCCGGCGGAAGCGGGCGCGGCCTTCGGCGGCATCACCGCCGTCGCCGGATACGCCCTCGGCAGTGCGGTTCCGATGGCCGTCTACGTCGTACTGGGACCGCGAATCCGCCGACTGGTGCCCGACGGACACACGCTGACCGAGTACGCTTACGCCAGATACGGCACCGCGATGTATGCCTACGTTTTGCTCGTCAGCGTTTCGTACATGTTCGTCTTTCTCGCCGCGGAGATGACCGGTATCGCCAGCGCACTTGCGTTTCTCGCCGGCGTTCCCGAGTGGCAGACCGCCGGACTGGTCGGCGTCGGCGTCCTCGTTTACGCGGGCTACGGCGGCTTGCAGGCGAGCATTTTCACCGACACGGTACAGACGCTCATCGTCCTCCCCCTGCTCGCGCTCGGGTTCGGCGGTGCCGTCCTCTCGCTCGGCGGGACGGGCACGCTCTACCGAACCATCACGACCACGAACCCGAGGCTCCTCGACCCCGCGATTTCTCCCCGGACTCCAGTTCGGCGTCTACATCGTCGTGGCGGTTCTCGGCGCGGAGATGTTGAATCAGACGTGGTGGCAACGAATCTACGCCGCCCGCGACGAAGCCACAGTCCGGCGGTCGTTCGCCGTCGCGGCCGTCGCCGTCGTCCCCATGCTCACACTGGCGGGCGTCTTCGGCATCGCCGCGTCAGGGCTCGGTCTCGTCGTCACCGACCCGTCCGCTGTCGGATACAACGCCGATGTCGCCCTGTTCGTCCTCGTCGCTAACGCGCTCCCCGACTGGGTCGCGCTCCTGGTCGTCCTCCTCGCCGTCCTGCTCGTGACCAGCACGGTCGATACGCTGTTCAACGCGCTGTCGAGCGTCGTCACGGCGGATTTATCCCTCCTACTTTCGGACCCCGACGGGCGGACGCTGACCCGAACTGCCCGACTTTGTACTGTCGTCGTCGCTCTCGCCGCAACCGCTATCGGCGCGCGAGGGTACAGCGTCCTGCAACTGTTCCTCACCGCCGACCTCCTCGCGGCGGCGACGTTCGTCCCGTTGCTAGCCGGACTGTACTCGCCATCACTGACGGAACGGGGTGCACTCGCGTCGAGCCTTTCCGGATTGATGTTCGGAGCCACCGTCATGCCGACGATTCGCGGCCTCCTCCCGTCCACGCTCTTTTTCTTCCCGTTCCCCTCCTCGTCGTTTTTCGCCGCGTTCTCCACCGCGTCGCTCGTCTCGACGGGAGCAGTGTGGTGGTTCGTCCATCGTTCCGACGAGCGATACGAGCTGACCCGGCTCTCGACGGAAATTCGTCGGCTGGACGACCGCACGACCGACGGCGGTGAGACGCGATGATCGCTCCCCTCGCTCTCGAAATCGGAGCGACGACCTTCGCGGGACTGGTCTGGGGTGCGATACTGCTCGTAGTGATGACTGCACTCTACGTACTGACCGTGACGCTCGCGGAAAAATAAGGACACGCCGGGTCGGTCCGACTACTGGACGATGAACTGTCCGGCTATCTTCGTGACTTCCTCCATCGATTTCGCCTCGTCGAAGGCGTCCGGGTACGGCGAGACGCTGTTGAGCGCGTTGAACGACGCCGCGTGCCGCGCTTCGACGCTGTGAATCGACAGAGCCGCCGAGAGGAGCTTGTCGTTTTTGATGGACGGGGCGGCACCCGCGTACGCCGACACACCCGTGTTTTCGAGGGCCTTTGCGACGCCGAGGAATTCGGCAGGCGTCTCGTAGCCGAAGTCGTATTCGGCCGCTTCGACCGGTTCGCCCCCGAGTTGGTCGATGACCTTCGTGAGTTGGTCGACGTGGGCCGCTTCGTGTTCGCCAACGACCTTCACTTGGTCGGGTATCTTCATGCGCACGTCATCACAGATGTCACACCCGAGGTCCGCATTCATGAATTCGTCATCCGAGAAGTCGTTCAACCCTTTCGCGTAAAACGTCGCTTCGAGGTGTTCGAGGGTCAACGCGTAGTTCAGGATGTCGATGTCGCTCGTCCCGTCGTCCTTCTTTCCATCACTATTGCTCATGGAACCGTCTCCGCTACCACTGTTGTCGCCGTCCCCGCCTTCCGCGCCGACGACGCTGATGCCTGCTCCGGTCAGACCCACCGCCCCGATGGCCGCCGACCCCGCGAGGAATCCACGCCGCGACGTTAGTTGTTCCCGCGCCGTTTCACCGATGTTGCTGACCGCGTCTTTGGTATCGTCTGGCATGGTTGGAAGTGCGCTTGACGCACACCCATTTCGAGGATGAACGACCTAATGAGGATTTTCCGGAGTCTCACCCAAATTCATCACAGATTGCTTCTCGCTGCCCGATTTGAGGAGACTCGAACACATTGGACGATAGCAGTAGAGATACATTCCGACAGCATCCCTGATAAGACGCTACGACGTCGCTACGACGACCGTCCGAATTATCCTTTCGACTTCCTTCCAATTGCGTTCCGTTTCCGTCGAGGGTGCGTAAATCGCCCCGTACTCTTCCGTCCGAACCTTGACGAGTTCGTGTTTGACGAGGATGTCGAGATGGTGGCGGACGGTGCTGTAGTCGATGTCGAGGGTCGGTCGCCAACTGATTCGCGTTCCGTGGTTCGTCCGCGAGTTGCTCCAGCAGTGCCGCACGACGAGCGCCGCCGCGACTTCCGGAGAGGACGTACCATAGTTTCCCGCTCTGGCTCATCGTGAGGTCTCCCGTTTACATCCGGAGTGGCGCGTTCGATGTGTCACGAGAGTTCGTTACGAATCGCCATGCCCCTTGCTATGGAGTGGCTAAACGGGCGATAAATTGTCATATACTCCGACAAGAAATGGGGGGAAACGGACGAAACATCAGTCCCACGTGACCCACGTGAGAAACACCAGCGCGACGAACTCGAGGACGTGGAGCGCGAGCATCGCGCGCCACGCGGTGGGCCGGAACTTTCGGTGGCGAACCAGACGTGACAACACGTTTCGTCCCACGAGTAGATGTAGACCGCCAGTGCGTTCTGACAGAGGAGGAGGATGGCGAACACGGACAGGCCGAGCGTGTGTTTCGAACGGAACTGCCGGTAGTTGTCCAGCCAGACGTAGCTCAAACCGAGGAGCAACACCACGTTGAGGGCCGTGGAAACCCGCGCGATGTCTATCCAGATTCCCATCCGTCGTACCTCCCTTGTAATCGCTCTCGCATATATGCTTTCCCAGATTCGACCATACTCATTCCACCTTCTCCATGATTTTCTCGACCGTCTCCCAGTGCTGTCGTGTTTGGTCGGTCAACAAGTACACCGCACCGTAATCATCGCCGCTGTTCTCGACGATACCGTTGTCCATCAGCACGTCGAGGTGGTGGCGAACGGTTTTGTAATCGAGGTCCAAACCCTCCGCCAGCTGGTTGGCGTTTCGTGGTCGCTCGTCGATGGCACGAACCAATCGTACACGATTGGCTCCGCCGCGAGTTCCGGTGAGCACGTACCAGAGGACGCCCTCCATTACCCCCAACCGATACACCCCTCCCACCTAAGCGCATCGCCCTACTATTCAGTGAACGAACTACATCGTGAACAGATGTCCCTCGCGGGGAACGTCGAAGACGCCGATTCGCGCACCGGCATCGAGCCACGCATGTCCGTAGGAGAACGACGCTAACGCGTTGACGAAGTCGTCCTCCTCCTTGAAATGTCTGCCATCGTCCAGATACGACTGGGCCATCTCTCGACAGTCGAGTGCCGCCTCACCCATCGGCGTGTCGGTCGGTGCCGAAATCTCGGCGGCGTCGAGCGCTTCCGACAGCAGGCGTTCGTACCGGTTCGTCTTCTCGACCAGATCTGCGGGCATGACCGAACCGTGGCGGAGCGCGAAGGTAAGGCCTGCGACACCGACCGCGAAACCGGAAAGCACGGGAGACAGCGCAAGGTAAATACACGACGACAATCGATATCCCACCATGAGCGAAGCGCCTCGTGTCGAGGTTTACACCAAGGAGAACTGTTCGTATTGCGAGAAGGCAAAGGACCTCCTCGACGAGAAAGGGGTCGAGTACGAGACGTACAACGTCACCGGCGACGAGGAACTGTTCGACGAGATGGTCGAGCGCGCGGACGGCCGCAAGACCGCGCCGGAAGTGTTCATCGACGACGAACTCATCGGCGGATGGGACGAAACCTATGCGCTCGAAGAGGACGGCGAACTGGACGAGAAGCTCGGAATCGCCGTCGCTGACGGCGGTGAAACCGCCGACGCCGACTCGGACGTGGAACACCGCACGCTCATCGTCTCGGGGAGCGGCATCGCGGGGTTGACCGCGGCCATCTACTCCGCACGGTCGAACAACGACCCGCTCGTCCTGCAGGGCGACGAACCCGGCGGACAGTTGACGCTCACGACGGACGTGGAGAACTACCCCGGTTTCCCCGACGGCATCAGCGGGCCGGAACTCATCAACAACATGCAGGAACAGGCCGAGCGGTTCGGTGCCGAGGTGAAAACGGGCATCATCGCGGACGTCGACGAGTCCTCGCGCCCGTTCCGCGTCGAACTCACGAACGGCGACGTGTACACCACCGACGCGCTCATCGCGGCCAGCGGCGCGAGCGCCCGTACGCTGTCGATTCCGGGCGAGGACGACCTGATGGGCTACGGCGTCTCGACCTGTGCGACCTGCGACGGCGCGTTCTTCCGCGACGAGGAGATGGTGGTCATCGGCGGCGGTGACGCCGCGTTCGAGGAAGCGACGTTCCTGACCAAGTTCGCGAAGAAGGTGTATCTCGTCCACCGCCGCGAGGAGTTCCGCGCGGAGGACTACTGGCAGGACCGTCTGCAGGAGAAGGTCGATGCCGGCGAAATCGAAATCATGAAGAACACCGAAGTGACCGAGATTCACGGCTCGCCCGAGGAGGGCGTGGACCACGTCACGATGGTGACGAACCCCGACGGGAAACCGTCCCAAAAGCTCGATGACCCGGAAACCGAGGAGTTCGACTTCGACGCCGGCGCGGTGTTCCTCGCCATCGGACACACGCCGAACACGAGTTACCTCGAAGACACCGGCGTCGAACTGGACGAAGAGGGGTACATCCGCACCCAGGGTGGCAAGGGCGGCAACCAGACGAGAACCGACGTACCCGGCATCTTCGGCGCTGGCGACGTGGTGGACTTCCACTACCAGCAGGCCGTGACCGCGGCGGGCATGGGCTGTAAGGCCGCTCTCGACGCCGACGACTACCTGGAGACGGCGGAACTCGGCGAAACGAGCGCCGCGCAGGAAGGCGCGGCGGCCTCGGACGACTGAGCAACCATATTTTCGGGTTGAAATCTCAACCACAGGGTTTAGTTTCGTCCATCCCGGTACTGGTTCGCATGGACTTCGACCTTCGCGTCTCGGAACTGGACCCCTTCCACGGTCGACTCGAAGAAGCGGTCGAACGTGTCTTCGAGTTACAGGCGGGAACGCGTGTGAACTCGGACGAGTTCTTCTCGGAGGAGTTCATGCGGAGCTACACGCAGTTCGACTCGTTTCACGCCTTCTACCGGGAGAGTACGTGGAACCTCGAAGAACCGAGGGCGATGGACGACCTGCCGAACGACCACCTCGATAGCTACGTCGTGGAAACGACGGAGTTCACGACGTGGGAGGAGATGAAAACCGTCGCCGCCGAAGAAGCGATACTCGACCAACTCACCGTAACTACGTGAGACCTGGCACTATCGTCAGCAGTCGGTACAGCCCGAAGCTGATGAGTCCGGCACCGACCATCGACACGACCCACGCACCGAGCGTGTAGCCTGCCTTCGACGCCGAAACGCCGCCGCCCGACCCGGAGGAACGGACGACCAAGCCAGCGCCGACGATACTCGAAATCATCACTTTGTTGAACGAGATGGGAATGCCGAGGACGATGGCGAGTTGGGCGATGAGGAACGCCGGGATGAGCGCGGCAATCGACCGTCGCGGGCCGAGTGAGGCATACTCCTGTGCGACTGCCTGAATGAGTCTCGGCGCGCGCGTCCACGCGCCGACGAGGATGCCGAGGCCGCCGAGCGCGAGCAGGTACACCGTGGAGATGTGCAGATCGGTTTGGAAGATGGCTTCCAACGGCCCGGTCGCGAGACCGACCTGCGTTCCGCCGCTCGTGAACACGACCATGAGACCGAGAACGACCAGAAACCGGTCGATTCCTTTCTGTTCGTCATCCACGAGCGCCAAGCGAGTCACGAGAACCGCGAGAATACCGAATACGGCGCTGATGACGACCATCCCGAGGGTATAGCTCCCGACTAGATGCGCTCGGGAACAGGCCCCAATCCGTGGAGAGGAACCGGGCAACGGAACCGGGCGCACCGTCCGTTTTCGGTGTGACCGTCAGTTGGATGTTGGCGACGGCGTAGCCGACGAGACCGGCCAGTGCCGGAATGCCGACCGATTCCGGTATCGACTCGCTCCGGAGCGCCCGAGCGACGCCGTAGGCGATGACGGCGTTGGTAATGGGAATCGTGAACCAGAACGCGAGGATTCTGATGTACTCGTGTGTGGCGAAACCACCTCCGAGTGCGATGCCCGCACCGACCATCGCGCCCGTGACGGCGAACGCGGATGGAATGGGATAGCCGCGGGTGTTGCCGATGGTGATGAGGGTCGCGGCCGTCAGCAGGGCCGCCGCCGCCGCAACCGGCGTTATCGTCACGCCGGTGACGAGGTCCTTTCCGATGGTTTCCGAGATACTTCCACCCTGCACGATGGCACCGAGTCCAGCGACGAGGCCGACCAACAGCGCGGCGCGCAGAATCGACAGCGCGTTCGCACCGACGGCGGGGGCGACGGGTGCGGAGTTGCTGTTCGCGCCGACGGTCCACGACATGAACAACGACGCGACCAATGCGACGGCGACGACGAAAAGCAACGAAGCCATTATCAGTGTGCTTTTTGCTTCGTCGGCCTTTTTATCATACTATATTATGACATAGATTTGTCTCGGTCTGAATCATCGATGGTCATCTACAAAGTGCACCGTTAAGTGTACTTTGATACGATTTCGGCATAATAGGATGGCAGAAGTTACGGATAACCAGACCCTATCAAAACAGATGGTTGAAACGAGGACCGGCGCGCAGTCGCCATCCACAGACCCTTAACGCTTCACGTCAAAACAAGGGGTATGGTAGAAACCGATTCCGTCGAGACGGAAACGTACACCATCGAAGGACCGGACGGGAACACCGACGAAGTCGAACTCCCGCCGGGACTCATCGACCTGCTCCGCGAGGAGGACGAGTCGCGGGAAACCGTCATCGGTGACATGGCCGTCGTCTCCTTCGTCCAGCAGGCCCACGCGGCCGTTCACCACACGCAGGGCGAACCCGACGAGGAAGTCGCCGCTATCGAGGAGAAGGCACGGGAACTGTTCGAGGAGCGTATCGGCATCACGTTCGAGCAGGCGACCGGCCACTCGCACTGAATTTCGAAAACTCGCGGTTCGCCGTTTTTTACCCGTTCAGTTCGACGCGGTCGCCGATTTCGACGATTTCTAGTGAGTTCGGATAGTCGTAGCTCCGCGTGTGGTCGTACAGCGCCGTCGGGTCGGCGGTCAGCCCTTTCCACATGTCCCAGTGGGTCGGCAGGAGACTGTCCAGTTGGAGGGCGTTCGCGGCGTCGGCGATTTCGTTCTCGTCGCTGTACCATTTCGTGTACTTCGGTTCACGGGTTTCCTTGTCGGGAATCCATCCGTCGGAGCCGAAGGCGAGGACGCCGAGGTCGATATCGTAGGAGTCACCGATGGTTCCGAGTTCGTCGCCGGGTTTGGTGTCGCCGCCGTGGAAGAACGTGATATCCCCGTGTTCGATGACGTAGGAGACGGGATGTGTCGCGTCGGCGTCGTGGGCGGGTTCGACGTGAATCGTGAACTCGCCGACGTCGAACGTGTCGCCCTCTTTCACTTCCGCGAACTGGTCGTCGGACACGTCCCAGTCGTCCGTCCATCGTTCGTCCTCGCGAGCGACGGCGAGGCTGTCGTCGGGTGCGTAGAACGTCGCGCCGGTCGATGCGAGGATGGGCGCTTGGCTCGGCCCGTGGACGTGGTCGGTGTGTTCGTGGGTCGCCAATACCGCGTCGGCTTCCGTCACGTCCTCGGGGTCGAACGGAACGGGGACCATCCGGACGGTTCGTGGCGGGTCGCCCGTGCCGACGTACGGGTCGATGAATAGCGTCGTGCCGTCGCTTCCCTTGAGTACGAACCCGTTACAGCCCAAATACCAGAGTGCGATGCCGTCGGTCGTCGCGTCCTCGACGTCGCGTGGGAGCCAGTCTCCCCAGTCGCTGTGGATTGCCATACGAATACTGCCCGGCAACCGCGCCTAAATCTTGTGTTCGTCCCGCCACGTCGTCGAGTATATGTACGCTCACGTACAGAATGAATCGACGAGACGCAGTTATTAACCAAAGACATATATTCGCCCAGTCACATTCGAATAACGCCTGCGGATAGTGTTTTCACTGCCGCAGCAGGCAGTCGGTACTGCAATGTGTCTCTGACGGGTGCGGCCTCTACCGCCGCACCTCACATTCGGATCGACGACCCAGCGACGAGTTCGAGAGACGCTTCGATAGCGGGGTCGTCGAAAGCACGTTCGACCGTGCTCGTCTCGACATCGTAGCTGATGATACCGCAATCCGAAAGCCGCGGAAGGTGATTGTGATGCAGTTCGATGACGAGTTGTCGTCGATTTCCCGTCGTGACCGTCGTGTCCTCGGCGAGGACCGTGACGAGTTCTGCCAACGGAATGGGAGGGTCGTGTACCGAAAGATATTCGATAACGGTCCGGCGGAGGCGATTCTGAAGGAGGGAGAGCAGTTCGGATGACGATGGCGTGGCGGGCTCGTTACTACGTCCGATTGGATGATTATCTGTTACCATGCGTGTCTCCTTACGGCCCGTGACGGGGAGTATGTCGGGCCGTCGCGTAGCGGGAACCGAAGTCCGAACCGAGCGTCCGGACGATGAAACCATCGTAACGAGGGGTTAATACTTTAGTTCTCCGCACGACGTTCGAAATTGAGTATCGTTTTCCCTTCGTAAAACGAATCTCGAACCCCGAACAGGGTTTATAATTGTTACTGTTTTTTAAATCAGCTTTATAATAGTGGGGTGGGAATCGGTCAGTAGTTCATGACCGATGAGAGCGACTTACCGGAGGCGTTGATTGCGATAGTCATCAAGCGTGCCGGACTGCTCTCCTTGCTCTCGTCGGGGGCGATTCCGAAACATCACCTCGGGGACGAACTCGGCGTTTCCCGTTCGACGGTGTACAAAGCGGTACGGGAACTCCACGAACACGAACTCGTCGAACGAACTGACGACGGACTCGCCCTGACGCTTACCGGACGAATACTCGAGGCCGAATACGCTACGTTTCGAACCACTGTCGAGGACGTTTGTGAAACTCGCCAACTGCTCTCCATCCTTCCATCGGATTCGAAGATATCCACCGCACTCACCGACGGTGCCACGACGGTTCTCGCCGAGCGACACGCGCCGAACTATCCGATACGGTCGTTCGAGGAGATGGTCGAAAACGCGGACGTGGTACGCGGCATCTCCCCGGTGGCGCTCCCCCAGTACGTCCAACTGTTTCACGACCGCGCCATCGACGGGACGATGACGGCGGAGTTGGTGCTCGAACGTCCCGTGGTCGAGCATCTCGTTACGGATTACGGCGAGGAGTTGAACGAAGCGTTGGCGTCCGACCAACTATCCGTCTGGGAGATGGACGAGACGCTCCCGTTCGGACTCATCGTCGTGGAGGGAACACACGACGGCGTCGGTGTCGTCGTCTACGATGACCGCGGCGAACTCCGTGGTATCATCACGAACGAGACGCCCGCCTCGATGGAGTGGGGCATGGACGTGTTCGAATCCTACCGCGAACGAGCGACCCTCGTCGGCGGGTCGTAGCTACCGGTCTTCCCACTCCGGGTCGCGGTCTTCGAGGAACGCGTCGATACCCTCGTTTTTGTCCCCCGACGCGAACAGCAGGGCGAACAGTTCGGCTTCGTAGTCGATGCCGGATTCGAGGTCCATTCGACTGCTGGCCTTGACTGCCTTCTTCGCCAGTTCCAGCGCAGTCGGGCTTTTGTCCGCCATCCGGCCGGCGAGTTCGTACACGCGGTCCTCGAACGCGTCGTCGGAATGGACTTCGTCCACGAGGCCGATGTCCCGTGCCTCCTCGGCGTCGATGATTTCACCGGAGAGAACGAGTCGCATGGCTTGTCCCTCGCCGACCAGTCGCGCGAGTCGCTGGGTGCCGCCGCCGCCGGGCATGATGCCGAGGTTGATTTCGGGTTGGCCGAGTTTCGCCCGCTCGTGTGCGATGCGCACGTCACATCCCTGTGCGAGTTCGCACCCGCCGCCGAGTGCGTGACCGTTGATGGCCGCGATGACCGGCTTTTCGAGGTCGTCCACGTACTCGTACACCCGCGGTCGCTTGCTCGCTTCGCGCTGTTCCAGTGCGTCCCGCTCCCGCAGTTCCTTCACGTCTGCCCCCGCGACGAACGCTTTCGCCTCCGACGCGCCGGTGAGCACCACGACGCGAACGTCCGGCGATGCCTCGACGGCGTCGAGAACGTCCTTCAGTTCGGCCCGCAGTTGCGCGTTCAACGCGTTGCGGGCGTCCGGCCGATTCAGCGTGACGGTACCGACGTACTCCTCGACGGCGAAATCGACCGTCTCGCATTCGTCCGCGACTTGCTCGGGACTGCCGGGAGTTCGTTCGATTGGTATCGTCGTCGGTCATCAGTGTTCACCGCCCTCGTCGTCCACTTCACCGGAAACGCCGTCGGACTCCGACTGACGAGACCGTCCGGCTTTCGCCGGAGACGCCCACGATTTCGCCGTCCTCCCACACGTAGAACCCTTCGCCGGTCTTCTTGCCGAGTTTCCCGGCGCGGACCTTCTGGCGGAGAATCTGCGGCGGGCGGAACCGCTCGCCCAGTTCCTCGCGGAGGTGTTCGAGGATGCCGAGGCGAACGTCCAACCCGACCACGTCGCCGAGTTCGATGGGACCCATCGGGTGGTTGTAACCCAGTTCCATCGCCGTGTCGATGTCCCGGGACTCGCCACGCCTTCCTGTAGCATGCGAATCGCTTCGACGCCGAGCGCGACGCCGAGGCGCGAGGACGCGAATCCCGGCGAGTCGTTGACTTCGACGCCCACCTTGTCGATGCCGTCCACGAACTCGGATGCGAACTCGACCGTCTTCGGGCTTGCCTGCTCCGGAATCACGACTTCGACCAACTTCATGATGTGCACCGGATTGAAAAAGTGCAGTCCGATGGCTCGACTCGGGTCGTCCAGCGCGCTGGCGATTTCGGTCAGCGAGAGCGACGAGGTGTTCGACGCGATGATGGTGTCGTCGGCGACGAACTCCTCCACGTCCGCGAACGTCCCTCGCTTGATGTCCATCTTCTCGGGCACCGCCTCGACCACCATATCCGCGTCGGACACGGCTGTTTCGAGGTCCGTCGTGCCGGAGATACGGTCGAGCGTCTCCGCCTTCTCCGCTTCCGTCACCTTGTCGCGCTCGACGCCGCCTTGGAGGTTCGCTTCGATGCTGTCGATACCGTTCTCTACGAACTCGGCTTCGATGTCGCGGAGCGTTACGTCGTGGCCCGCCATCGCCGTCACCTGTGCGATTCCGTGCCCCATCGTCCCTGCTCCGAGTACGCCTACCTTCATCGTGCGAAAACGCGCGCGGACGGAGGAAAAGCGTTTATCTCCGTTCCCACGTTCGAACCAGCAGTCGCGATCGACGCGAGCCTGCTGTTCGGATATATTTACGAATATATACTCCGAACGTACCGTTCCTGCGACCGTTTACAGAAAGCTTTTATCCTCCCCGTGAAATCGGATAATTGTCTCGGGTAGGGGTACACGAGACAAGAATTCTTTCGGAAAGACAGAACATCCCGGAGCCGTACGGCCGTTCGTTCGGCAAAATAACGCTCTTTTGAATGATATAAAATCGCGGACGAATGACGGTCCGAGCGGAACTTCAGTTTAGTTTAAAGTTCGCCCATCGGCCGAACTTTAAACCACAGGGCTGGCAGAACAATCCCTTGATTCATAATCCGTCTCTTGGACGGATTTTGAACCCATACCTCGTCACGCTTTCCTGCGTGTAGATGCGACGCATCGTCGTCGTCACCGAATCCCCGATTTCGAGGGTTCCCGGGGCGGTACCCGTCACCTGTGCGGGGGCGCTTGCTTCGCCACCGTCCGGCCCGGAGAGCGCGACGACGGCCACGTCGAAGTCACCCGACTGGGCCTGTTGCTCGGCGAACTCCGGCGGCGCACCGCCCTGAGAGATCGTCGTCACGGCTTCGATGGTTCCCTCGCCGGTCAGTCGCACGTCGTCGTACTCGACCAGCGATTTACAGCCGTTGCACGCGCCTTCCGGCGGGAAGTTCAGCGCGCCGCATTCGGAGCACTTCCCGGCGAGCAGTCGGTGTCGCTGGTCGAGCGTCCGCCGCCACGACGGCACGCTGACGTAGGCCCCGCCGCCGCTCGGCGGGCCGGAAGTCAGGTCGCCGCGCAGTCGGAGGTATTCGGCGTAGGAGATGGATTCGTCGCCGTCGAGCGACGATCGAGACGGGAACGTCACCCTCCGCTTCGACCACGAACGCGTCCGCACCCGCCCCGCTCCCGAACGAGGCGGCGAGGATTCGCTCGTGGCCCTCCGCGAGGGATTTGGCGAGGCTCAGCGGGACGCACGCCGCGCCCGTGTCGCCGAGTTCGTGGACGAGCGCGCCCGCTCGAATCTCGTCGATACCGACGCCGAGCGCACCTGCGGCCCGATAGGGAAGTTTTCCGTCGGGTGCTTGCACCGCCGCGGCGTCCACTTCGTCGGCGTCCACCCCCTCGACCGCTCCGGCGAGCGTTTCCGAGAACGCCTCTCTGTCGTAGCTTGTAACGCCCAAACCTTCGACGTTCGACTCGCCGGTTTCCCGGAAGCGCGTGCCGGGGAATTCCGCCGCGTATTCGGCCCGTTCGACGACGCTGGCGGGGCCGTCGTCGGCGAGAACGAACGCCGCCGCACCCGCACCTGCGGCGTGGTCTTCGGCGGATTCCGGTTCCCCGCGGGGCGCGTCCGCGGCGACGACCAAGCCGACGCCGTCGTCCCACGGGCCTGCCGCGAGTCCAGCCACGAGCGCCCGCGTTCCGGCACGGGTGCTCCCGGTGAAGACGTAGCGCGTCGCGTCGTCCGGCACGTCGAGCATGCCGCCAAGTCGGGCGGTCACGTCCTCCTCGGCCATCGGCGGCGTGGTGGACGCGAACGCGAGAAACGAAATTTTCGGGGTTCCCGGCGGCATCGAGCGCCCGGCGTGCGGCCTCGTAGGCCATCGTCAGCGTGTCCTCGTCGGCGTCGAGAACCGCCTTTTCGTTCACCCCGGCGGCGTGAAACTGCCCCCACGCGTCCGTGAATTCCTCGGCTGAAATTCGGAACCTGCGGCGCGTAGGTACCGACGGCGGCGATGTTCGGCGTTGTTCCTTCGTCCGTCATGCCTCCACCTCCGATTCCTTTTCGAGCACGTGGACGACCGCCGCCCCGCCACTCCCGCCGACGTTGTGGGTCAGGCCGCGTTTCGCATCCTTCGACCTGCCGTTCGCCCGCGGTTCCGGAGAGTTGCTTGTATGCTTCGACCATCTGACCCGCTCCGGTCGCGCCGATGGGGTGACCTTTCGATTTGAGGCCGCCGGACGTGTTGACGGGGCGTTCGCCGCCGAGTTCGGTCGCGCCGGACGCGATGAACTCGCCCGCTTCGCCCGGTTCGCAGAAGCCGAGGTCCTCGTAGGCCAGCAGTTCCGCGATGGCGAAACAGTCGTGGACCTCCGCGAAGTCGATGTCCTCGGGCGTAACGTCCGCCATCTCGTAGGCCGACTGGGCGGCCTCGCGGGACGCCGGAACCGAGGTGTAGGTGTCGCGCTGGAACAGTCCGACCCGGTCGCTGGCCGCGCCGACGCCGGCGATTCGGATTGGGTCGTCGGTGTACTCCTCGACCACGTCCTCGCTCACGACGAGGGCGCAGGCCGCTCCGTCCGTCGTCGGACAGCAGTGGTACAGCGTGAGGGGGTCGGCCACGACTTGCGCGTTCATCGCGTCCTCCAACGAGCACTCGAACCCGAGGTGGGCGTGCGGATTCTTCGCGCCATTAGCGTGGTTTTTCACCGCGACGCGGGAGAGGTGTTCCGTAGTCGTGCCGTAGTTTTCCATGTGCGCGTCAGCCATCTGCGCGTAGACGCCCGCGAACGTGGTTCCCGAGAGCCGTTCCCACTCGGTTTCGCCGGAGACGCCGAGCCAGTACTTCGTCGCGTCGCTCGACGTGTCGGTCATGATTTCGACGCCGCCAGCGAGGACGACGTCCGCCATGCCGCTCTTGACGGCCTGCACGGCCTGCCGAACCGCGTAGCCGCTCGCCGCACAGGCGTTTTCGACGCGAGTACACGGGATTCCGTCGAGTCCGACGTGTTCGGTGACTGCCGGGCCGGAGAGACCCAACTGACGGCCGCCGACGCCGAGCGTTCCGACGACCGCTTCGTCCACGTCGTTCGGGTCGATACCCGCCGGAACGCTGTCGCGGCCGCTTCGAAGGCGGTGCGGAACAGCGACCGATAGCTTTCGTCGGGGAACGACCCGAAATCCGTCTGGGCCGCGCCGACCAAGTACGCATCTCGCATGTCTCGAACTGGCAGTCGTGACGGGAAATAACTGCCGTCACTCGCTTATACTCGGCGGGAGATTGAAGAACCTCGGCGACTTACGTGCGCACGTGCACGGAAACGCGGCAATCAAGGTGAAGGCCCGGCACGGCTGACGTGGTCGGCATCGACATCAGCGGTCGCCACGAGGAGGACGGCGAATACCTGATGGTCGCCGCCGCCGTCCACGCGACGGTCGGCACGACACGGCTTCACAGCATCGAGGGGATGGGTTTTGCGGTCAGCCATGCGGAACCGACGCTTTCGGCGACGACGGCGGTCGTCGCCGACGCCGTTTGTGACCTGCCGGACCCGACGGCGGAACCGATAGTCGCCGAACGGGGCGAATTCTACGAGGAGCCGATTTGGATGGTCGAACAGTACCTCGAACCGGAATTTAAGTACGTAGAAAGCATAGCCGAACGTGAAACCGTGCAGGCCGCACACCACGCCGCGTACGCCGCCCGCAAACTACTCCTATGAAAGCGATACTTGCAAAACGGGTAGACGACGGAACCGCTTCCATCGACGAACTGTCGGAGTTAGCCCGCGCGGCAGGCTACGACGTCGTCGCGGAAGTCACCCAGTCACGAGAAGAAGACGCCGCGTATCAGTTCGGCGAGGGAAAAGTCGCGGAACTCTCCGCCACCGTCACCGAGCGAGATGCCGGAATCGTCATCTTCGACAACCAACTCGGGCCGTATCAGACGTACAATCTGGGCCAACAACTGCCCGACGGAACGGAGGTCATCGACCGCTTCCGATTGATTCTCGAAATCTTCGGCCAGCGTGCCCAAACGCGCAAAGCACAGTTACAGGTCGAGTTGGCGGAACTGCGCTACGAACTGCCGCGCGTCGAGGCGAAGACGAGTCTCGCGAAGCGTGACGAGCGGCCGGGGTTCATGGGTCTCGGTGAGTACGACGAGAGCCACGAACAGGACATCAAGGACCAGATAAGCCGCATCAAGGACGAACTGGACGCCATCGCGGACAAGGAGGCGGACCGCAGACAGAAGCGCCGCGAATCCGGGTTCGACCTCGTGGCGCTCGCGGGGTACACGAACGCGGGCAAATCCACGCTCCTCCAACGACTCGCCGAGGAGTTGGAAATCGGGGAGAACGACGATTTGCATCCCGACTTGGACCCGACGGCGGAGGCCGAAAACCGCCTGTTCACGACGCTCGGGACCACGACCAGAAAGGCGGATATCGACCGACGCGACGTACTGCTGACCGATACGGTCGGATTCATCAGCGACCTCCCACACTGGTTGGTGGAGTCGTTCAAATCCACGCTGGATGCGGTGTACTACGCCGACCTCGTCCTGCTCGTGGTGGACGTGAGCGAACCGATCGACGATATCCGCGAAAAACTCGTCACCTGCCACGACACGCTGTACGAACGCAATCAAGCGCCCATCGTGACGGTGTTGAACAAAATCGACGCCGTGAGCGACGAGGAACTCGAAGAGAAGCGTAAAGCGCTGTCGGCGCTCGCGCCGAATCCGGTCGCTATCAGCGGCGAGGAGGATTTGAACGTGGACGAACTCAAACGGCGTATCGATATCGAACTACCCGAGTGGACGTTCGAACGTCTCGTCATGCCGATGACCGACGAAACGATGAGCGTCGTGTCGTGGGTTCACGACCATGCGCGTGTCGAGGATGTTACCTACACCGACGACGAAGTCGTGGTGGAGTTCGAGGCCCGCCCCTCTATCGTTCAACGATCTCGGTCGAAAGCAAGTGATCTGACGGCGGTGCCGTCGGCTTAAAGCATCGAATACAACGATACTGCCCCGTTCGAGCGAATCCACGCGCTATGATTTTTCTGGTCGTAGATGAGGACTGCGTCGTCCTGCACTTCGAGTTCGGCGTATCTGTCTTTGTCCCGGTTCCGTCGGGTGTCGTCTGCTTCGTGCGTGCTCGTAGTCATGCGATTCGGTAGTTGTTGTTCTCCAATCTCCGGTAGCAACCCCTCAGTGATAAGTGTTACCTACTACCATAGTTGCTCAGTATTCGATAGGCGACGAACCACCATAACTGTTCGGTATATTAGACATTCTATCTGAAATATGGTTACGTGGCGGAATCTAGCCGGCGTGCTCACCTAACGGTATTTAACCTGTGAAAAAGCCGAAAAACGGTTACTATCGGTAACTCGATTTCGTGACGTAACTTTTTATCGGCCCGTGACCTACTCCGTCGTATGAGCGACGAAACGGAACGGTTGACCATGTGGTGTGCGGGCGAGGATTGGTGCCCCATCACCGCGACGGCATCGCTCGTCGGCAAGAAGTGGCACCCCGTCATCGTCCATCGACTGATAGTGAGCGGCCCCCTCGGGTTCAACGCACTCAAGGAGGAAGTGGACGGGATTTCGAGCAAAGTCCTCTCCGACAGCCTGGACGACTTGGGCGAAAAACGTCTCGTGAACCGCGAAATCGTGAACGACAAACCGGTTCGTGTGGAGTACTCCCTCACCGACACGGGAGAGTCCCTCGAACCCGTCATTCTCTCCATGCGCGATTGGGGAATGGAGTACCTCACCCCCGCCGACGACCCCGACTCGGCTATCGTGTGAGTTCTCCTATCGTCCGAGTTCCCGCTTTTCCTTCTCGACCACTCGAACGTCCTGAATACCGGTGTCGGGATACTGACCCCCTTCGTCTTTCTCGACTACCTTCACCATGTCCCAAACGACGTTCAGCCCCGTCGTGACGCCCTCCAGCGCCTCCATTTCGCACCCCGTCTTTCCCGTCGTCTCCACGGCGACCGAGAGAACCACCTTTTCGTCCCGCACGTCGAACTCCGTATCGACGTTCGTGATCGGGATTTGATGGCACATCGGAATCGTCTCCCACGTGTGTTTCACGGCCTGCACCGCGCCGACTCGGGCGGTCGCCAGCACGTCACCCTTCTTCAGGTCGTTCTCCCGAATCGCATCGACCGTCGAGGACTGAAGGTGAATTTCCCCCTCGGCAATCGCCCGACGGGCCGTATCCGGTTTGTCGCCGACGTTCACCATCTGAACGTCACCCGATTCGTCCGTATGGGTTAGTTCGCCGTTCGTTCCTTCCGTATTCCGCTTTCTTTTCCGGTTCAGGCATCGTCCTCACCCCACATCGCCGTCGGAATCGCATCGAGCATGTCGGAGGCGAGCAATCCCTCGTAACGGCCGCGGTCGGCATCGTTTTCGTAACACAAATCGCCGGCGCGTCCGTTGACGAACGAACCGACGCAGGCGGCGTCGAAGGCCTCGGTCGTGCCGAACAGGCCCGCGACCATCCCGGCGAGCAGGTCCCCCGTCCCGCCGACCGTCATCCCCGTGTTGCCCGTCCGGACGACTCGCGTTCGCTCGCCGTCCGAGATCACGTCGATTTTCCCTTTCGCCAGCACGACGTGGCCGATATCGGCCGCGAGGTCCTCGATTTCGTCCGTCACCTCGCTCAAATCGTCGGTATCCGGGCCGCCCATCTCGGCCAGTTCCTTGCGGTTCGGCGTACAGATGAGCGTGGCGTCCGTGTCGAGGTCGGGTATCGCCGGGAGCGCGTCGGCGTCCACGACCGCTCGCCCCGTGTAGGATTCGAGGAATTTCGTCGGCCGCGTCGATGGTCTCGTCGGCGTTCCCGAGTCCCGGTCCGATGACCACGGTGTCGTCGTACGATTCGGCCGTGTCCAGCAGGTCGTCCACCTGCTCGGGCGTGAGGATGTCGCCGTCGTAGGGTTGAACGATGAGGTCCTCCGCGTAGCCCTGAATCACGTTCGCCACGGAGTCCGGCGCGGCGACGAACGAGAGGTCCGCCCCCGCCCGGAGGGCCGACTGACCGGCGAGTGCCGGTGCGCCGGTGAACGGCCCGCCGCCGATGACGAACACGCGCCCCCCGACGTTCCCCTGCACGCTCCGGAGGTCGCCCGGCCCGACGACCCACTCGGCGGCGGCGGGGATGCCGATGTCCGCGACGGTCACGGTCGGGTGCGATGTCGGTGAGGCCGGGTTTCATGTCGTGGAACGTCACGACTTCGTCGGCTTCGACCGCAGTACCTTCGGACTCCCCGGTGTCGGCGTTCACACCCGAGGGAGACGTCCACGGCCAGAACCGCCGTGTCGGCGTCGTTGATGGCGCGGGCCGCCGTCGCGGCGGGTTCGCGGAGCGCCCCGGTTACGCCGGTTCCGAGCATGGCGTCGACCACGAGGTCACAATCGGGCAGTTCGAACGCGCGCGAATCCTACCACCTCCGTCGTCTCGTAGTCGGCCTGCTGGAGGGCGTCCCAGTTCTCCCGCGCGATGTCGGTGCCGATGGTTTCGGCGCGGCCGAGCAAGAGGACGGACACGTCGTACTCGTCCAGAAATCGCGCGGCGACGAAGGCGTCCCCGCCGTTGTTCCCCCGTCCCGCGACGATGGCGACGTTCGACCCCGGAGAAACCATCTCCCGGACGCGGCGGGCGATGGCGTTCCCGCTCGATTCCATCAACTGCTTGCGGGGCACCCCGAGGTACTCTGCATTCTCGTCCACGGCGGCCATCCGATCTGCGGTGATCATACTCGGGCGTTCGGTCGGATTCCGGGTTAACGTTACGGCAACCTTCGTTTGGACGTGAATTCGTCTCCCCGCTCGATTCACCCGAACGACCGCCGGCGACTACTCCTGAAGACGCTCCGCAACCAGCACGCCGACCTGCTCGTGCACTCGTTCCACGGCGGTCAACGAGAACCCGTTGTCGGTCAACACGTCGGCCAGATGTCCGACCGTGGAAGGGTCATCCACCTCGGGACTGTAGAACGGAACGTCGGGGTCGGGCGTGTCCGAAGAACATCACGTCGCCCAGCACGAACTTCCGCGGGCCGAGTTCGGCGATGGCTTCGATGGCCTCGCGTTTTTCCTCGTTCGAGAGGTGGTGCATGGCGAAGTTGGAGACCACGATGTCGATGTCTTCCCCGTCAACGTTCGGGTCACGGAACCGTCCCTCGCCGAACTCGACGTTCTCGATGCCGTTCTCCTCGGCCTTCGTTCGCGCTTCGTCCATCATGCCTTCGCTGATGTCGCGGCCGATGACGCGCTTCGCGTTGGGGGCGAGCGCGAGGGCGATTGCGCCCGTGCCGGTTCCCAAGTCGAGGACGACGTCGTCCGCGCCGGGGTCGGCGTGCTCCACGACCAGGGAGACACAGGCGCGGTACTCGTCGCTGTCCTGTGAGTCGTCGTAATCGCCGGCGATGTCCGAAAAGCGGTCGGCGTGTTCCTCAATCGTCTTCTTCATACCGCCCACGTTTCACGCCGGGCGCAATGAAATCGTCGGACTGAATCGTCCGGTTTCGCTCCGCGAGGCGACCCCACTCTCGGAGTCCGTCCTCGATTTGCTCGGATGAAAACCCGATGACCTCGCCGACGGCTTGCAGTTCGCGGGGTGCTCGAAGTTCGAGGTGGGTGTGTGGGTCGGCGCTGACGACGAACGGGGCGTCGTATTTGACCACCAGTTCGCGGAGTTTTCGGAGGTCCTGTATCGCCTGCACTCGCGGCCCGCCGTCGGCGCGGAGCACGCGGGAGAGGTCGAACTCCACGCGCACGCCGTGTTCGGCGGCGGCCTTCGCCAGCACGTGGTTGAAATCCCCCCGCCCGCGCATCGGGTGGGCCAGCACGTCGATTCGCTCCTCCTCGACGGCGAATCGGTTGAGTTTCGGCGTGCCGCCGTGGAGCAGGAGAATCGTCGCCTTCGGGCGGAAGTTGCCGACGTGGCCGCTGGCCTGTGATGGGTTGTCGGCGCGGATTTCGAGACCGTCCACCACGTCCACGCCGTATTCGTCGCTGACGGTCTCGGCATCGAACTCCGCACGGGAATCGCCGTGGTTGCGGACGACGATGCCGTCGAACTCGTACTCACTCGCCGTGGCCGCAAACCGCGCGACGGTGGCTTCCCCATCCGGGACGGCGTGGACGCCCTCGTACATTTTCGTGTTCGAATGCGGGGTGGTGAGACTTGGCGCTTGCGACTCGCGGCCCAGAGAACGGCCACAACGGGAGTCGGAACTGATTAGCCGCTCCAGTCAAACCGGTGTGGTAAGCCCAAGGGGTTTTGCCGTCTCACCCCGAAAGGAAGGTTCAACAATAGAATGGACAGCCAGCCACCGACCTCCACAGCCACCGACGAGCCGCCAGCGGCCGACATCGAATGGTGTCACCAAGCGGTTCAAGGTGTCTCTCGCACGTTTGCCATCACTATCGACCTGCTCGATACGCCGATGGCCGACGCCATCTGCGTCGGATATCTCCTCTGTCGTGTCGCCGACACCATCGAGGACGCGGGCCACATTCCGCCCGCCGAGCAAGCGCGTCTCCTTCACCAGTACGACGCCGTCCTCGACCCGGCCGACGGGACGACCGTGGAGGAGTTCCGAGAGGACGTGGACGAGTGGATTCCCGACGAGGCCGCCGACGGTAACGATGCCGATTGGTCCGTCGTCAACCACGCACCCCGAATCGTGTCCACGTTCGATACGTGTTCCCCCTCGGTTCGGCAAGCAGTTCGGCCGCCGGTACGCGAACTCGTGAACGGGATGGCGATGTTCGTCGAACGCTACGCCGACGAGGGCGGCCTTCGAATCGGCACCAGAGCGGAACTCGAAGAGTACTGCTACTACGTCGCCGGAACCGTCGGCGAACTCATCACGAATCTCGTCTGTCAGGATGCGGATTCGGCGCAGGCAAGCCGCCTTCGAGAGACGTCCGAATCGTTCTCGCTCCTCCTGCAACTCGTCAACGTCACGAAGGACGTGTACGTCGATTATCACGACGAGAACAACGTATACCTCCCGGAGACGTGGCTGGAGGAGGCCGACGTTCCACAGGACGAACTCTGTGACCCCGAACACAGTGACGACGTCGCGAACGTCGTCGCCAGAACCGCGGACCACGCACACAGCTTTACCGACGACGCCCAGACGTATCTGGAGACCATGCCGCGCGAACGGGGCAACCGCCTCGTCGCGTGGACGATTCCCTACCTCCTCGCGGTCGGAACGCTCCGCGAGGTCAGAAAACGGCCGGAGGACGCCCTCCGTCGGGCGGGCGTCAAAGTCTCACGCGAGGAAGTCCACTCCCTCATCGCCTCCCTCTCGGGCGGCGTCGAGCGCGAAACGCTCGGCGAACTGCGGCGAACGATTTCCGAGACGCCGTTCCATCTGTCCTGAAGCTCGTTTTAGCGAATCGTTTTAGCGAGCGGTTTCGGTAGGTATCGAAGCGCGACCGAAGGCGTTCGCGAGCCAACTCGACAGGAGAAAAATCCACGCCGTCGAGCAGGCGACGCCGAATCCGACCGCAATGGCTTCGACGGGGAACGCTATCGGACGAGCGTCCATATCTGCTACCGACCGAAATAAAAACGAAACTCGTCTCAGTACTCGTAGAAGCCTTTGCCCGTCTTCTTGCCCAGGTCGCCCGCGTCCACCTTGCGTTTCAGCAGGTAGGCGGGTTTGTATCGGTCGCCGAGTTCCTCGAAGAGCGTTTCGCTGGCGTCGAGACAGATGTCCAGTCCGATGTGGTCGGCGAGCGTGAGCGGACCCATCGGGACGTTCGTTCCGAGCGTCATTCCCTTGTCGATGTCCTCCTTGTCCGCGACACCTTCGTCGTAGGCGCGGATGCCCTCGTTTATCCACGGCATGAGGATGCGGTTGGTGACGAAGCCGGGTTTGTCGTCGGATTCCCACGTCTCCTTGCCGAGGTCCTCGGCGAGGTCGTGAGCGAGCGTGACGACTTCCTCGTCCGTCTTCTCGCCGACGACGAGTTCCACACCCTTCATGATGGGAACGGGGTTCATGAAGTGGAGGCCGACGATTTCTTCCTCGCGGTCGGTCACGCTGGCGATGGTCGTAATCGAGAGCGTACTGGTGTTCGTGGCAAGAACGACGCCCTCGGGAAGCACCTCGTCCAATTCCGCGAAGATTTCCTGTTTGATGTCCATGCTCTCGACGGCGGCCTCGACCACGAAGTCACACTCCGCGAGGTCTTCGAGGTCGGTCGTCCCCGTGATTCGGTCGATGGCCTCCTCGGCCTCGGCTTGGCTCATCTTCTCCTTGCCGACGAAGCGGTCGAGGCTTCCCTCGATGGTCTCGAACCCGTGCTGAACGAACTCGTCCTTGATGTCGCGCATGACCACGTCGTACCCGTTCGTGGCGGCGACCTGTGCGATGCCGCTACCCATCGTGCCCGCACCGATGACGCCGATACTGTCGATGTCCGAAAGCGAACGCATGGTGGCGAATGCTCCCGGAGCGGTTGTAAGGATAGCGGAACGCGGACGAAAAAGTCGAATCGAACGAACCATTTCCCCGAAAGCTGCAAATACCCGAGATAGTAATTCAGACGATAGGTCGTGTGCGAAACATTAAAGACGAGTGAGTGGGAGGAAGAAACGAATCGGTGAGGGACGTGAGGGAACACGAGACACGCAAAGCAGACGTGACCGAGACAGAAACGACGGACGTAAAATACGTCGGGCCGGCGACAGCAACGGTTATCGAGGACGCGACGTTCGACGTGGCGGACATCCGAAACCGAACCGCGTCCTACGAGATGTTGCGCGAGGCCGGTGTCAATCCGGGCGTCGCCGGCCGTCTGCGGCGGGAGCACTCCCTGTCGTGGTCGTTCGAGTCCGGCAACGACCTATCCGACCGTTCGAGCCAGATTCGTGGCTTGCAGGACGAAGAACGCGCTTGGATTGCCGCCAGTTCCGGCGACTGGGAGACCGGGACGTCCGAAACCGCGAAGACCGACGGTAGCGGGGACACCGAGGCGGAAGAGGCCGCCTGGCGGGACCTGAGCAGTCCGGACCCGGTAACCGACGTACCGGAAATCGACGACGAACTGGCCGGTGAACTCGCGGAGGCGGGCATCACCTCGGTTCGGAGTCTGGCCATCGCCAATCCGGAGCGCGTGGCCGACTCGTTGGCGTTCGACCTGAGTCGCGTCACGAGATGGCGCGATTCGGCCCACGAACTGCTGTGAATTTACTACTATCGTAGTTTTCCATCCTCACAATAGAGCTATTGAGAACACCGAAATCAATCGTTTAGGATTGGTCGCTACCAGTACACTCTTATATATCGTCGGCGCAGTTCCGCATGATGATTCCGCTGACTGACTCGCAAGTCACGCGAGACGGCAAAGCACTTATTCTCGCAATGGACCACGGTCTGGAACACGGACCGTCGGCCGATTTCGGTTCCGTTCCGGATACGCTGAACCCCGAGAAAATCTTCGAAACCGCGACCCACGACGCAGTCACGTGTCTCGCGGTCCAGAAAGGTATCGCAGAAACCTACTACCCCTCCTACGAGGACGACGTGAACCTGCTCGCCAAACTCAACGGGACGAGCAACCTCTGGATGGGCGAACCGTACTCACCCCAGAACTGGACGGTCGATTACGCCGCCGAAATCGGCGCGGACGCCGTCGGCTACACCGTCTACTCCGGGTCGAACCACGAGACCAAGATGTACGAGGACTTCCGCGACGTGCAGGAACGCGCACACCGCGAGTACGACATGCCCGTCGTCATGTGGTCGTACCCGCGCGGACAGGGCCTCAAGAACGACACGAAGGAGAGCACCATCGCCTACGCGACCCGCATCGCGCTCGAAATCGGCGCGGACATGGCGAAGGTCAAGTACCCCGGTAGCCGCGAATCGATGGAATGGGCCGTCAAGTCCGCCGCCGACATGCCCGTCGTCATGAGCGGTGGGTCGAAAACCAGCGACCTCGAGTTCCTCTCCAGCGTCGAAGCCGCGATGGACGCGGGTAGTTCGGGACTCGCCGTGGGCCGTAACGTCTGGCAACGCGAGGACCCCGAGCGAATCCTCGATGCGCTCGAACAGGTCATCTTCGAGGGCGTAAGCGCGGACGAAGCGCTCTAACGATGGAGACGGTTGACCAAATCATCGACGTCGTCGCGGCCGCCGCGCCGGAAATCCGTGGCGGTCTCACCGGCCGCCGCCGAAAGGCCGAGGAGGAAAATCCTAGCGGGGAAATGCAGATGGCCGCGGACGTGTGGGCCGACGAATACCTCGAAGCCGAGCTGACGGCCATCGACGGCGTCGGCGAGTTCGCAAGCGAGGAACGGGAGCACGTGGTCGATTGCGGTGACGGACTCTCGGTCGCTATCGACCCGCTCGATGGCTCGTCCAACCTCAAATCGAACAACTCGATGGGAACCATCGTCGGGGTTTACGATGCACCCCTGCCGGCGAAGGGAACGGACCTCGTCGCGTCGGCGTTCGTCCTCTTCGGGCCGATTACGACGATGATGGTCGCCCGCGACGATTCGGTGACGGAGTACGTCATCGAGGACAGCGCGGTGCAAGGCACCGCGGACGAGTCGAGCGGCGAAACACCGCGAGACGGAGAGCACCGAGTGGTCAACGAAAACGTGACGCTCCCCGACGACTCCACGGTTTACGGATTCGGTGGCCGCGTTCCGGACTGGCCCGACGAGTTCACCGACTACGCCCGTGAAATCGAAGACGAACTCAAACTTCGCTACGGCGGCGCGATGATCGGAGACGTGAACCAAGTACTGACCTACGGCGGCGTGTTCGCCTATCCCGGCCTCGAATCGCGCCCCGAAGGAAAGCTCCGTCTCCAGTTCGAGGGCAATCCGATGGCGTACATCATCGAATCCGCCGGCGGCCGGTCGTCCGACGGCGAGAAGTCGCTCCTCGACGTGACGCCCGACGGTCTACATCAACGAGTGCCGCTTCACATCGGAAACGCGGACCTCATCGACCGACTCGAAGCCGCGCTGTAATCGAATCTGTACTTTTTTGTCACGGCTTACGTGCTGTTGGTCGTCGTTGTTCGCGGACCAATCGTCGTCGGCGTCGTCCGTGGACCGGCCGTCGTCGCAACGGTCGTCGGGGCCGCAGTCGCGGTCGGTCCGCTGACCGTCGTTTGCGGCATGGTCGTTCGGTTGCTCACGCCCACCTGCCGGATACATCGCTGCACGTCGTTTTGCTGTGTCGTCGCAACCGTCCGGCCGTTCGAGTCGAAGAACGTCGCGTTGACGAAGACGTACCCCGGAACGCCGAGGTCGGCCGTCGAGTTCGTCCACGTCACGTTGCCGTTGGCCGCCGGTTGGAAATCGCCAGCCGAGATGTTCTGTGTCACCAGCACGCCCGACTGCGGGTTCGAGACGTTGACCAACAACGCCTGCATCCGATAGTCAGCGGGTTGCGTTGCGTTCGCCGTGATACGGGTGCAAGACAGGTTGGCCGTGAGCGGTGCTGTCGGTGGTGCTGTCGTCGTCGTCGTGGTCGCATTCGGTGTGGTAGTCGTCGTTGCGTTCGGTGTGGTAGTTGTCGTGGTCGCGTTCGGCGTCGTCACGTTCTGCGTCGTAGTCGCGTTCGGCGTCGTGGATGTGGGAGCGACCGTCGGCACGGCCGTCGATTTCGTCGAGGTCGGTGTCGGTTGCTGTGTCGAAGTCGTAGTCGCGGGTTGCTTCGACGTGGACGTGGCGGTCGGTGTCGATGGCGCAGTGGTCGTCGACGTCGCCGGTTGCTGTGTCGTCGGCGAAGGGGTGGGCGACGCTGTCGGCGTTGCTCCACCGCCCGCTCCTTGCTGTGCAACCGAGCGAAGCGTCTTCGGTGGAACTCTGCTTGTTCGGTTTCAACTGGTTCGCCGCCTGTTCGGTGCCGGAAAACGCCGTCTGCTGAACGCGACTCGCGCTGTTCACGTTCCCCTGCGTGGCGGCCTGTGTCGCACCGGCGGCCGCGCCGAAGGAAATCGCTTGGACCTGTGTAACCGTGGCTCGCTGGACCTGCGTGATTCCGCCCGTCGCTCCGCCCTGCGCGGCGGCCTGAATCTGCGTGACGGTCGCTCCCTGGCTCTGGGAAATCGCGCCGCTCGCCGCACCTCCCGTCGCGGCTTGCACCTGCGAGACGCTCGCTTGCTGGCGTTGACTCGCCACGACGCCGCCTTTACACGCACCGCGTGCGGCCGCCTGCACTTGCGTGACGCTCACCTGCTGGCTCTGCGTGATGGCTCCCGATGCCGCGCCGACACAGGCCGACTGAATCTGGGTGATTCGAACGGTCTGTACCTGCGTGATGCCACCCTGTGCCGCACCCTGCGCGGCGGCCTGAATCTGCCTGACGTTCACGACCTGTTTCTGGACGGCACCCTGCACCGCACCCTGTGCCGACTCCCTGTGCGACGACCTGAATCTGAACGATGTTTACGACCTGTATCTGCGTGATGCTCAACGCGCCGACTGGCCGCACCGCGACAGGCCGACTGAATCTGTGAGACCGTGGCCTGCTGGACCTGCGTGAGACCACCCGTCGCCGCACCCTGCGCGGCGACCTGAATCTGCGTCACGCTTACCCGTTGGACTTGGGAGACGGCACCCGCCGCCGCACCGCGACACGCCGCCTGAATCTGTGTGACGTTCACCTGCTGAACTTGTGTCACACCGCCTCTCGCCGCACCCATCGCGGCGACTTGAACTTGCTTCGCGTTCGCGTTCTGCCCCTGCGCGGCCCCCTGCGCGGCCCCTTGTGCGGCCGACTGCATTTGTCGAACGGAAACGGTCTGTCGCTGGTCGAGCGCGCCGAACGCCGCACCCTGTCCGGCCTCCTGAATCTGTGAGACGCTCGCTCCTTGGTTCTGCACCGCGCCGGTCGTCGCGCCCTGTGCGGCACCCTGCGCCGCCACCTGCACCTGCGAGACGTTCACCCGCTGGCTCTGGGCGACTGCTCCGTGACACGCGCCGAACGCGGCGGCCTGTACTTGCGAGACGTTCGCCTGCTGGGTTTGTACCGCGCCGGTCACTGCCCCCTGTGTCCCCATCTGAATCTGGGTGACGTTCACGTCCTGACTCTGAAGGAGAGCACCGTGTGCGGCACCGCGTGCGGCGGCCTGAACCTGTTTGACGCTAGCCCCTTGCGTTTGTGAAACGGCTTGCGTTGCACCCTGCACTGCGGCCTGCTTCTGTTGCTGGCTGATGGAAACGCCTTGTCGTTGTGCCAACGCGGCGCCCTGTGCAGCACCGCGTGCAGCGGCTTGTTCACTGCCCGAACGGCTCGAATTGGGCTGTAACAGTAGTTGGCTCGTTCCGTCGTCCGCCGGCAGGACGGGAAGCGCCGCCGTCGGTTCCGCGAACGAGGGGGCGGACGATTCCGCGGACTGGGTGGTGGCCGTCGGTCGGACGGAGTGGACGGGGGAAACGACGGCGATACTCGCGACGGCTGACGAGGAAGACGAGCCCGAGTGCAACCGTAATCCGTGTAAATCGATTCATAGATACGATTCCCACGGTGGAGATACACCTCAACCGAGGCTATCGTTAATTCCGTTCTTTCGTGCCATCGGGTGGTTGTGACCGTTGATAGATGGTAGCGTCGTCCGACAGTATCGGCAATCGAACCGAATCATCGTGGTAATCGAAATTTCGCGGTGGTTTTTCCCCCACCGAATATAGTCGGTGTCGCAGTTATTAGAAATAAACCTCTTCGGGCCAATGATTTCTCTTTCGCTGTCAGGTTTCTAGGTGTCTAGATTCACCATTCTTTATCCATGGTGGTCAACTCCTCTTGAGCGTCACATGAGCAATGAGTCACCATACCGTGACGACTCGGGGAACCGTCCGTCGGGACATCCGCCCCACGTGCTTCGCGCCGAACCGGGAGTGAGTAGACCGTCTTTCGACGATATCTTCGAACTTCTGTCGGCCAAGCGGAGACGATACGCCATCCACTATCTCTCGACGGTACCGGACGGCGTGGCGGCGCTCCCCGACCTCGTAGAACAGGTTGTTGAATGGGAAACGGGAACGTCCTCCGAACGACGTTCCGGACGATTACCGACGGCGCATCGAAGCATCCCTTCATCACACACACCTCCCGAAACTCGCCGACGCGAACATCATCGATTACGATGCACGGAGCGAATCACTTCGGTACTGGGGTCAACCCGTACTCGAAGAGTATGCGGAGCACGTCGCGGCCATGGAACTGCCGGACCAGTAACCACGTCTCGACCCCGTTCCGGTCGCCTTTCCCGCTAGATGCTTCTTTCCTCCCTCCCCTCTCGCCTCCGTTTCGCTACGAAGGGTTCGACTGAAAATATTGACGCGATAGAAAGGGAAAACGGTTTGAAATCACCTCACGGAGTTACATTCATGAAAGTCCGTATCGGTAACGGGGCGACCGACGAGGAAGCCTCGGCGATCGCCAGCGCACTCGCCGAACACGTCGGCAGTGAGGTGGAAGTGTTCGTCGGCGACGAAACGGAACCGACCGTCACGTGGGACGACCCCGGCGAACCGCCGGAAGACGACCTCGGCCCGACCGAACGCGAGGAACTGCTCTGGGAGGAGATCGAGGACATCGAATTGGGCGGCCCGGAGAAGTACAAAGAACGACTCTCCGAGCGGGGCAAACTGTTCGTCCGCGACCGACTCGACCTCTGGTTCGGAGAGGAAGGAATCAAGTTCGAGGACGGCCGGTTCGCCGAGTTCGATGCGGACGACCAACTGCCCGCCGACGGCCTCCTCACTGGCGCGGCGACGTTCGAGGACCGCGATTTGCACTTCATGGCGAACGACTTCACGGTCAAAGCCGGAAGTATGGCCGCCAAAGGTGTCGAGAAGTTCCTCCGCATGCAACAGCGGGCGCTCCAGAACGGGAAACCCGTCCTCTACCTGATGGACTCCTCCGGCGGGCGTATCGACCAGCAGTCCGGGTTCTTCGCCAACCGCGAGGGTATCGGGAAGTACTACTACAACCACTCGATGCTCTCGGGCCGCGTTCCGCAGATCTGCGTCCTCTACGGACCTTGTATCGCCGGTGCGGCGTACACGCCCGTCTTCGCCGATTTCACCATCATGGTCGAGGGGATGTCCGCGATGGCCATCGCTTCCCCGCGGATGGTACAGATGGTCACCGGCGAGGACATCAGCATGCAGGACCTCGGCGGCGCACACATGCATGCAGCGGAGTCGGGAAGCGCGGACCTCGTGGCACGTGACGAGGAACACGCACGCGAACTCGTGGCGGACCTCATCACGTACCTGCCCGACAAGGCCCACGAGAAACCACCCCGAAGCGAACCGAAAGCGCCGAAACGCTCCCCCGACGGTATCGATGAAGTCATTCCGTCGAGTCCGAACCGCGCCTACGACATGACCGACCTCATCGAGCGCGTGGTCGATTCGGACTCGTACTTCGAACTCCGTCCCGAGTTCGGCGGCGAAATCATCACGGCGTTCGCCAAAATCGACGGCCGCCCGGTCGGCATCGTCGCCAACCAACCGGCACAGCGGTCGGGGGCCATCTTCCCGGACGCCGCCGAGAAGGCCGCCGAGTTCATCTGGAAATGTGACGCGTTCGAGATTCCGCTCCTCTACCTCTGTGACACGCCGGGCTTCATGGCCGGGTCCGGGGTCGAAAAGGACGCGATTCTGGAGAAGGGCAAGAAGATGATTTATGCCACCTCCTCGTCCACCGTCCCCAAAATCTCCGTCGTCGTTCGGAAGGCGTACGGTGCGGGCATCTACGCCATGTCCGGTCCCGCCTACGACCCCCAGAGCGTCATCGCGCTCCCGTCGGGTGAAATCGGTATCATGGGTCCCGAAGCGGCTATCAACGCGGTGTACGCGAACAAGTTGAACGCCATCGACGACCCCGACGAACGCGCCAAACGCGAGCAGGAACTCCGCGAGGAGTACCGCGAGGACATCGACGTGCATCGCATGGCGAGCGAGATGGTCATCGACGACATCGTTCCGCCGAGCACCCTCCGCGAAGAACTCGTCCAGCGATACGACTTCTACGCCGGATTGGAAAAGGACCTCCCGGACAAGAAACACGGGACGATTCTGTAACTCGGCGACCGGAATCGACCCCGATTTCGCCGTGTGACGGGCGAAAACATAGCGAGCGAGACATTCTCGAAAGTCGGACAATAGCGGCCGCTTAACCACCTGATAAGCGGGATAAGTCGCTTCATAATAAAGCACCGTTCCGGCGTGTCTTCGGACGACGTGGAACCCCCGCGCCATCACCTATGAGCCATCAGCCGTTCTCTTCCCGCTATCAGCGTATGGATTGGTTCGATTTCGGCGACGTAGAACGATTTCTCTGGGCAGATCGTTCTCCTCGCGCTCGTTGGCGACTTGCTCACGACCTATCTCGGGTTACACGCGGGACTGACCGAATCGAACCCCGTCGCACGCGGTGCCCTCGGTCGATTCGGATTTCTCTCGCTGGTCGGCCTGAAAACCTTCGCACTCGCGGTTGGATTCGTCTGCCGGACGCTCGTCCCCCGGCAGTACGTGTCGCTCGTTCCCGTTGGACTCGCGCTTCCGTGGGTATTCGCCGTCGTGGTCAACCTCTCGCTCTTCTTCTAACCGCTTCCCTCGGCTATTCGACGTTCGCTTTCTTCAGCGACAGCGCGGTCCTATCGAACTCACAGACCAGCGTCTCGTCGTCACCGTCGATTGTGAACACCTCGACGTGCATGGTGACGACTCCGCGCTCGCCGTCGCTCGTCTCGCGTTTGTCGGTGACGGTGGATTGTGCACGAATCGTGTCGCCGTGGAAAACGGGATGGGGGTGTGAGACGTTGTCGTAGGAGAGGTTGGCGACGATGGTGCCGTCCGTCGTGTCCGGAATGGACACGCCAACCGCGATGCTCATCGTGTAAAGCCCGTTGACGAGACGCTCGCCGAACTGGGTGTCGGCGGTGAACTCGGCATCCAGATGGAGTGGCTGTTGATTCATCGTCATATCACAGAAGCGCTGGTTGTCGCTCTCACTGATGGTGCGCCGTTTCTCGTGTTTGATAGTTTGGCCCACGTCGAACTCCTCGTAGTACAGTCCAGTCATGGCAAAACTTGCGTCAGCGGTGGGAAAAATCCTATCGGTATCGTCCACACCGTTCCAACCGTTCCGACTGTTGCAGGACGCCCAGCGGCGTGTAACCAGTTCATAACAAAGTGGATAGTATCCGAATGACTAGATAGTCAGACCAAATTCAAGTCGGGAGATATATATGAAGGACCACAGCACACGACAGTCGTCAGTGGAGAACCGGGACGAGAACTCGATTCCGTTAGGGTTCGAAAACGCGGCACGGAGCGACGAGTTCGATATGAACGCGAACGGCGAGTTCCAGTTCGACCAAGTGGTGACGCGCGGGGACAAAACCGTCTCGCGGAGCGTCGAATGGTCGTTCGAGTGCTCCGAGACGAGCGGTAACGGCGGTACCGAGGACGAAACCACGTTCATGTCGGACGGTGGCGTCGATTCGGGGTCGGAGCCGCATCGAACGTCCACCGACGGCGGTATCGACTCGGAGCCGAACGCTCGCCACGGACCTGCCGATGCCGGAACCGAAGGGGAACCCTCGACGCCGACGACACCGACCACGCCGTTGAACGACAGCACGCCCGTTCACGCACGTTGGTACGCTCAAGTCGGCGGTCCGGTCGAAACCGCACCCGTCGTCAGGGACGGGTCGGTGTACGTCGGCACCGAGAACGGGTTCGTCTGCAGTATCGACCAGCGGGACGGCGTGAGCAACTGGTTGTTCCAAGCACCCAACGCGGTCGGGTCGCCGACGCCGGGGGTAGACCTCACATACGTCGGCGACAGAAGCGGAAACCTGTTCGCCCTCGACGCGACGACCGGAACGCGGGAATGGTGCTTCGAGTCGGATGCCGGCGTGGAGGAAGCGCCGATACTCCTCGGGGACACGCTGTACGTTGCTTCCCGCGACGGACAGGTGTCCATGCTCGATGCCGAAACGGGTGAGATGAAATCGTCCTTCCGAAGTCCCGCACGAGCACTCACGTCGATGCAGATCGCTGGCGACACGCTCTATGCGACCGGCCTCGACGGTGGCCTGTTCGCCCACGACGTTTCCGACGGGAAGGAGTCTTTCCGCTTTGCACCATCGCTCGCCATCGCCGGCGCTCCCGATGTCGTCGGTGATACGGCGTACGTTGGCACCGTGGACGGCGACCGAATCTACGCCCTCGACGCCGAGACCGGCAAGACCAAATGGCGGTACCAGACGAATGCCGGTGTCTGGTCGTCCCCCGTCGCCGTCGGCGGCATCGTCTACACCAGTTCGGCCGACGGACGCATCTTGGCGCTCGACGCTCGGGAAGGGACCGTCAGATGGCGCGTCCAAACCGACGCTCGGGTGTGGGGTTCGCCCGCCGTTACGAACGAACTGGTCTACGCCTGCAACGACGACGGCCTGCTGGTCGCACTCGACCGTGCCGACGGCCGCACCAGATGCCACTTCCAAGCACAGGACTCGTTGGTCGGCTCGCCCGCAGTCGGTAGCGAAGCCGTCTACGTCGGCGATGTAGCTGGAATGGTTTACGCGCTGCCGCTGTAAGCGGATTTACAGGGTCGTTCTCCCGACGACACCATCCCGCGATTCTGTTTCTCCGATTTTCGTTCGTTTCGGCTGATGAAATTTTTTGATATCATGCTGTGGTATCTCATAGCGACCCAGCTTCGGATGGCAAGGACTTTCTCATATCACTCCTGACTAAACGGGCAAGCCTGTCGGAGGCGTCCAACTATGGCATCTACTGGGAAACAATCTACGGAGGAACCGGAGACGGCGGTTGAAACGGCAAGACGACAACTCGAGCGCGCGGCGGCGCACCTCGATGTCGAGCAGGGAACTATCGACCGGTTGAAGCATCCAGACCAGGTCCACCGAGTTTCGGTCCCGCTGAAGCGGGACAACGGTGAGACGGATATCTTCACCGGCTATCGCGCACAGCACGACAGCGTGCGGGGACCGTTCAAGGGCGGAATGCGCTACCACCCCGGCGTCACCGAGGAGGAGTGCATCGGTCTCTCGATGTGGATGACGTGGAAGTGTGCCGTCATGGACCTCCCGTTCGGGGGAGCGAAGGGTGGCATCATCGTCAACCCGAAGGAACTCAGCAACGAGGAAAAAGAACGGCTCACTCGCCGCTTCGCCGAGGAGCTGCGCCACTTCATCGGCCCGATGCGTGACATTCCCGCACCCGACATGGGAACCGACGCGCAGGCGATGGCGTGGTTCATGGACGCATACTCCATGCAGGAAGGCGAAACGCAACCCGGCGTCGTCACCGGCAAGCCGCCAGTTATCGGCGGTTCCTACGGCCGCGAGGAGTCGCCCGGACGCTCGGTCGCCATCATCGCCCGCGAAGCGTGTGAGTACTACGATTACCCGCTGGAAGACACGTCGGTCGCCATCCAAGGGTTCGGGAGCGTCGGCGCGAACGCGGCGCTCTCGCTTCACGAATGGGGTGCGAACGTCGTCGCCGTCTCCGACGTGAACGGCGCGATTTACGACGAGGATGGACTCGACATCGATGCGATTCCGACCCACGAGGAGGAACCCGAAGCGGTCACGACGTTCGACGGCCACGAGCGTCTGCCCAACGACAAACTCCTCGAACTCGACGTGGACGTGCTCATCCCGGCCGCAATCGGGAACGTCCTCACCGATGCGAACGCCCGAGACGTGAAGGCGGACATCATCGTCGAAGGGGCCAACGGCCCGACCACGACCACCGCCGACGACATCTTGGAAAAGCGCGACATCCACGTCATTCCGGACATCCTCGCCAACGCTGGCGGTGTGACGGTCTCGTACTTCGAATGGTTGCAGGACATCAACCGCCGTCAGTGGTCACTCGAACGCGTCAACGAGGAACTCGAATCCGAGATGCTCACCGCGTGGGATGCCGTTCGTTCCGAAGTCGAAGAGCGGGGCGTGACATGGCGTGATGCCGCGTACATCGTCGGTCTCTCCCGTATCGCCGAAGCGCACAAGACGCGCGGTCTCTGGCCCTAGCGCGGTTTCTGTCGGGACGGTTGCGCCGAATCGAAGACGGTCCGAGAAACGTGCGGTCGGATTTTTGCGGCGAAAATAGCAGTCCCACGGATACGTTTACGGACGAAAATTCTCGAAAACGACGACGGCTATCGGTGGGGCATTCCGGCGCCGATTGCAACGCCGATGGCCATTCCTATCCCTACACCAAGCGCGATATTGTCCAGTGCGACACCGAGACCAACACCGATAGCGATGCCGAGGCCGATACCGAGGCCCATGTTGGTGTTCGAGTCCTTTTCGACGCACGTATCCGATTTCTTCGCTTCCATGCGGATGTACCGAGAGGAGGCGAGATAAAGATATCTCGGAGAGCGCTCGAAGCGATTCGACACGGTCCTCGACGACTCGGCCACCCCTTCGGTGGGTTGAAATCGACGCCACGCATCGTTCCCGTATGCCACGACGAAGCGTCATGTTCACGCCGGGCGACCGTCCGGAGATGATGCGAAAAGCGCCCGGTGCGGGGGCCGACGTGATTGTGTTCGACTTGGAGGACGCCGTCTCCCCCGAGCGAAAGGGCGAGGCGCGCGAATCGGTTCGTGACGTACTCACGGACCCGTCGTTCGACCCGGACTGTGAGGTGTGCGTTCGCGTCAATCCGACGGGAATCGCGGCGGACGACGACCTCCGTGAAATCGCCGACGGTGCCGAAACCATCGATTCCGTCATGCTTCCCAAAACGGGGTCTGCGGACGACGCCGAGACGCTGGCCCGACTGCTCGCCGAACACGACTGCCGGGTACCCATCCTCGCGTTGGTCGAGACGGCGAGCGGTGTCCTCAACGCCCACGAAATCGCTGCCGTTGGCGAAACGGCCGCGCTCGTGTTCGGGGCCGAAGACCTGTCGGCGGATATCGGCGCGACGCGCACCGACGACGGGACGGAAGTGCTCTACGCTCGCGAACACGTCGTCCTCGCGGCGAGCGCCGAGGGTGTAGACGCCATCGACACCGTCTACACCGACTTCGGTGACACGGACGGGTTAGCAGAAGAGACTGAGTTCGCCATCCAACTCGGCTACGACGGGAAGATGGCGATTCACCCGGCACAGGTGACACCCATCAACGAAGCGTTCACGCCCGACCCGGAACGGGTCGAGTGGGCCGAAGCCGTCCTGTCGGCGAAAGCGGACGCCGACGAGGACGGACGCGGCGTTTTCAGAGTCGACGGAGAAATGATAGATGCGCCTCTCATCGCCCAAGCGGAGCGGATTCTCGAATATTCGGACGCTGATAACTAACTCCGTTCCTTATACCTCATTTAGGTGTAATAGTTCATGGTTATTTCGTCATGCTTAACAGTCGCTGGGTGGGACTGACAAACGATGTCCGAACAAGCCAATCCGTTCGAGAGCTTGCAGGAACAGATAGACGACGCGTCGGAATATCTCGACGCGTCCCCTGATATCTTCGAGCGGCTCAAGCATCCCCAGCGGATACTCGAAACGAACCTTTCGGTGGAGATGGACGACGGTTCCATCGAAGTGTTCAAAGCGTTCCGTTCGCAGTTCAACGGCGACCGCGGCCCGTACAAAGGTGGCATCCGCTACCACCCCAACGTCAGCCGTGACGAAGTGAAAGCCCTCTCCGGGTGGATGGTGTACAAGACCGCTGTAGTAGATATCCCCTACGGCGGTGGGAAAGGCGGAATCATCATCGACCCCGACCAGTACAGCGAGGACGAACTGGAGCGCGTGACGCGCTCGTTCGCCAAGGAACTCCGTCCGTTCATCGGCGTGAACCAGGACGTTCCCGCGCCGGACGTGAACACCGGCCAGCGCGAGATGAACTGGATAAAAGACACCTACGAGAAACTCGAAAACACGACCGAACCGGGCGTCATCACCGGAAAAGCGCTCGAAAGCGGCGGAAGCGAAGGCCGCGTCGAGGCGACGGGGCGTTCGACCATGCTCACCGCCCGCGAGGCGTTCGACTACCTCGACAAGGAGATGGACGGCGCAACCGTCGCCGTGCAGGGCTACGGGAACGCCGGATGGATTGCCGCGAAGCTCCTCGAAAACCTCGGCGCGAAAATCGTCGCCGTCTCGGACTCCAGCGGCGGCATCTACAACCCCGACGGACTCCACGCTCGCGACGTGAAAGACCACAAGAACGAGACCGGCAGCGTCGTCGACTACGCCGGTGCCGAAGAGGAAATCAGCAACGAAGAGTTGCTCACGCTCGACGTGGACCTGCTCGTTCCCGCCGCACTCGAAAACGCCATCGACGGCGACCTCGCCGAGGACGTTCAGGCGGACGTCGTCGTGGAAGCCGCAAACGGCCCGCTCACGCCGGACGCTGACGACGTGCTCACGGAGCGCGACGTCCACGTCTTCCCCGACATTCTCGCCAACGCGGGCGGTGTCACCGTCTCGTACTTCGAATGGGTCCAGAACCGCCAGCGGTTCTACTGGTCGGAAGAGCGCGTCAACGAGGAACTCGAAGACATCATCGTCTCCGCCTTCGACGACCTGACGGACGCCTACGAGGAGAACGACCTGCCGAACTTCCGAACTGCGGCCTACGTCGTCGCGCTCCAACGCGTCATCGACTCCTACACCGAGAGCGGCAACTGGCCATAAACGCCGACCGTAACGACTCTCTCGAATCCGTTTTCGAACGACGATTTTTCGACCGAGCTATCGTGGGGACGGAACTCGCGGACGTCCTCGTTCCACTGCTCGGAGCGAAACAGAATAAAAGGGATGGGCCGTTCCGACCTCCGAGCACACGACAAATTGAAGGTTTAGAAGCGTCTAATTCGAAGCAGTGATGCTGAGCGACGTGATGGAGGATTACTTGAAAGCCATCTATACGCTCCAGACGGAGGACGGGGGACCAGTCGCAACCTCCGAAATCGCGGAGTATTTGGGAGTGACACCGCCGACGGTCACCAGTATGGTGGAGAAACTGACCGACCGGGGACTGCTCGACCGGGAGAAGTACAAGGGCGTGGAACTCACCGCCGAAGGCGAAACCGTCGCGCTCGAAGTGCTCCGTCACCACCGACTGTTGGAGTCCTACCTGACCGAACATCTCGATTACTCGTGGAGCGAAGTCCACGACGAGGCTGACCGCCTCGAACACCACATCAGCGAGGAGTTCGAACAGCGCGTGGCCGAGGCGCTCGGGAACCCGACCATCGACCCGCACGGGGACCCCATTCCCGACGCGAACCTCTCGCCAATCGAGGAGGACGACACGACGCGTCTGAGCGAACACGAGGCCGGCCAGCGTGTCGTCGTGACACGCGTCAGCGACCGTGACGACGAGGAGTTGCGCTATCTCGCCGAGGCGGGCATCTCGCCCGGGACTGAACTCGAAATCGTGGACGTCGCCCCGTTCGGGATGGTGACGGTGGCCGTCGTCGATGGGGAACAGAGCCTTCCGGAAAGTGTCGCTCGGTCGATTCGCGTCCGGGCGGTCGTCGAAGAACTCGCGTAAGATGGTCGGAACACCGACCCCGTTAGCGGCCGGTCTCCAGCAGGTCATTCATCGCTACGACGGCTACGGGCCGCTCGTCGCCGCGTTTCTCGCCAACCTGCTCGCCACCTTCGGGGACAAAGGACAACTCGTCGTCGTTACCCTCGCGTCGCGGTACGATGCGAAGAAGGTGTTCCTCGGCGCGGTAGCGGCATTCTCGCTGTGGAGTACCGTCGAAATCGCGTTCGGCCATCTCATCGAATCCATCCTCCCCGGAGCCGTGATTACGTTACTGACCGGCGGTTTGTTCGTCATTTTCGGTTGCTGGACGCTGAAAACCGCCGTTCCGAAGTTCACCGAGGACACCTCGTCCACCCCGCCGCTCGTGACCGGCGGTGGCATGGATGTCGGCATGACCGGGAAGGTGATTCCGGACCGCCTGTTGAATCGGATGGGTGCCTACGGCGGCGTGCTTTCGACGTTCGTCTTCATCATGTTCGCCGAGTTCGGCGACAAAACACAACTGTTGACCATCAACCTCTCGACGACGTTCCCGAACTCGCCGCTTTCGATATTCGTCGGCGTCATGACAGCGCTCGGCCTCAGAACGGGACTGGACGCCCTCATCGGCGAGCGCTTCGAGCGCGTGCTCCCGACGAAGTGGCTCGAACTCGTCGCTTCGTTCGTCTTCCTTCTCTTCGGCGCGCTGGTGTTCGCCGAATGGCTGGGTTTCCCCTAACCACGGTCTTTTACTCACCCCCACCCAAACTGGGTGACGGATGCTTGCAGCACTCGTTTCGGCGTTCGCGGGGATTATCCTCGGACTCTCGCTCGCCGCACCGCCCGGCCCGATGAACGCGGTTATCGCCGAGGAGAGCGTTCTTCGCGGATGGCGGTCGGGCTTTTTCGCTGGACTCGGCGCGATGACGGCCGATGCGTGCTTTTTCGTCCTCGCGCTCGCCGGGGTGATTACGGTGGTTCGGGAGGCCTCGCTCGTCCGCGGACTCATGGTCGGCGTCGGCGGACTGCTGATGCTGTATTTCGCCTACGGTGCGGCGAAGGACGCGACAGCGACGTTCACCGCCGACGCCGTGGACCAGGACGCGAGAGGGTTCAGAAAGGCGTTCGCGCTCGCCATCACGAATCCGTTTCAGATAATCTGGTGGCTCACGGCGGGCGTCGGCTTGCTCGACCCCGGCCAGTTCGACGTGCTCTCGGGACTCCCCGGACACCTCACGGTTTCGACCGGCGGGCCGATAATCATCGTCGGCTTCTTCGCGGGAATCGCCTGCTGGATTACGGGTTTCCCCGCGGCGCTGTCCGCGGCCGGAAAACGGGTCGATTCGCTCGCTCCCGCAGTCGCGTACATCAGCGCCGGAATCCTCGCGCTCGCCGGCGTGTCGTTCCTCTACGACGCCGTGACGACGCTCGTGTGAAAACGAATTTTGTTCTCGTTTTCAGCGCCGACCGCCGCGGGGCGACCCCGACGGTTCGGCGTCCATCTCGGGCACTTCATCCTCCAGCCATTCGCGGAACCACTTCACGCGCTTGAGTCTGCGGTGAGCGATGTCCTGTGCCGACTCGCTCTGCACGCGGGAGGCCGCATCCTTGCCGCGTTCGAGCACGCGGTCCACCATCTCGGCGGCGGCCATGTGCGTCCGCGCCTCGTATCCCATCCGCAACAGCATCAGTGCGGTCCCGTTCGCGCCGACTTTGTCGAGCATGTCGGCTTCGATGAGGGACTGGGCTTCCTTCGAGAGGCGCGAGAGGTCACCCTGATAGGAGTGGTCTTCGACGGCCTTGCACACTTGGTCCACGAACGATTCGGGAAATTCGCCGTGCGATTCGAGATACTCGCGGGCGACCCGTGCGCCTTCCTCGGCGTGAATCTCTTGGTCCGCATCGAGTTTGGCGATGTCGTGAAACAGCGCAGCGACGCGCGCAACGTCGATGTCGGCCCCTTCGCGTTCGGCAATCGTCTCCGCGAGGTTCACGACGTTGAGAATGTGGTTGAATCGATAATCCGCGGAGTGCCACGGATACCACCGCATGCGTCCCCCGCTCTCCTCGTTTTTGACGCTCGCATCGAGATACTCGTACACGAACGTCTTCATATCCTCGAATTCGGCATCAGAGACGGGAGAGCCCTTAATTTCGACACCCACAAAACTCCCTCCATTGTTCAGCATTCGTACTCATTACTGATACAAACGCACGATTCGCTCTTTAGCGTTACGACGAGGTCATTAAGTCACGGGTAGTCTTTTTCCAGTATATGACCGAGACGCTGTATCTCGAAGCGACCGGGGACCGGGAGTTCGAAGCCACAGTCGAGCGCGTCGTGGATGACCGTGTCGTACTCGACAGAACGCTGTTTTATCCCGAAGGCGGCGGCCAGCCCTTCGATACGGGCGTTCTCGAATCCGATGCCGAAGCGTGGCAGGTCACGGATGTACAGAAAAAAGACACCATCTACCACACCGTCGATGGAACCCCACCCGAGGAAGGGGAGACGGTCACTGGACAAATCGACTGGGAACGACGGTACGCCCACATGCGGTATCACACCGCCCAGCATTTGCTCTCGGCGGTGTTATTGGACGAGTACGACGCCAGCACGACGGGAAACCAGTTGTACGCCGACCGCGCCCGCATCGACTGCGCCTACGAGCGGTTCACCGACGAGGAGTTCTCCCACATCGAATCGGTGATGAACGACCGCATCGCGCAAGGAGTGGAAGTCACGTGGTACGAACTCGACCGTGAGGAAGCCGAATCCTCGCTCGACCCGGAACGAACGCGGATTCACCTGCTCCCCGAAAGCATCCGCGAGATTCGCATCGTGGAAATAGAGGGAATCGACAAAACCGCCTGTGCGGGAACGCACGTCGGGCGGACGGACGAACTGGGCAAGTTCCGAATTACCGGTCGGGAAACCAAAGGAAGCGACGAGGAGCGATTGAAATTCGTCCTGGATTAGTGAGAAACTAACAACTGCTCGTCCACGAGCGGCAACGAAGCGAGTCGGTCCACGGTGATTTCCGCGAGTGCACTGCTTCGGGCCGAATCCTTCTTTGCGTGCATGTACGCTTCCATCGTGTCCTCTCGTCCAGCGGTCGGGACGAATCGAACCGTGGTTCCGTGTTGGTCGATGTCGAGCAGGAGGTACGCCTGCGGGAACGAACACAGTGAGGGGGCGAGGAGTTCGCGCACACCCATCGTTTCGGCCGTTGCCGGAACGTGCAGATGGCCGGAGATATGCAACGGAACGTCGTATCGAGAGAAAAGTTCGGCGAGTTCGGTCGCGTTTCGCATCGGGAAGGACGACCGCCACGAGTGGGCATCGGTTTTCTCCGCGAGCCCCGGGAGATTGTGGTGGGAGACGACGATTGGGGAGTCCGTGTTCGGGAGCGTCTCTTCCAACCACGCGAGTTGGTCGTCGGAGATACAACCATCGTGGCAGTCGGACAGCGTGCCCGTGGGAGTTGACGCGCTGTTCAAACCGATGATGTCCACGCCACCCATCCGCCGGTGGAACGGGATTCCGTCGGGGGCGAAATCGGATTCAAAGGAGGAAAGCGTCGGCGTCTCGTGACCGTCGAACGACTTCGGAACGTCGTGGTTGCCCGGCACGGCAACGAACGGAACGTCGAGGTCGGAAAGGAGCGACCGGACGGTGTCGAAATCCGCGACGGACCCATCTTCGGTGAGGTCGCCCGCGAACACGACGGCGTCCACGTCGTGGGCGTTCACGTCCTCGATAACGGTTCGAAGGCGGGCACGTGTCCGGTGGAACACCTTCCACGTGCCCTGCTTCCCCGTGGAAACGTGTGCATCCGAAACGAGTGCTATCCTCGTTCGCGTTTGGCTTCGTGGGGCGGAGAATCGAGCGAACAGTGGACCGATGTCGGTAGTCGTGTCGAGTGATTCGGTGACGGCGTCGGTTGGGTCGGATTCCTCGGGGAACCCCACCGCTATCCCGTCTTCGAGCATCACACGTATAGAATACCGCGAGAAGTATAAACTTAGTGTATAGAATATATATTTGCCACCATAGAATATATAGATATCGCCGAACAGTCGATTTGAGTTCAGGTCATGTCCGTCACACATGTCTGACTGACTTTCATTACGTCGCACGTCGAAAAGAGGGTTGAGGATGAGCACGAGAAGTCTCCAAAGAATCGGAACAACCACGACGGCGACGACGACTAATTCGTCGTTTTCGTATCTCAATAGGATTCTACAGTTGGTGGGGCTCTTTTTCTTCATCAACGGAATCTATGTAGCGTTTTTCTCGGACAACATATTCACGACGTTCGGCTACTACTTCGTGATAATCGCCGCCATCTGTGCGATACTTTCACGCGCGATTTCGCCGGACGAACCGCTCATCTCCAAGAAAACACAGAGAACGGTTCGGCAACGATTCGGCCGCTCGAAATCGTCCCGAACGACCCGTACCCGGCGGCGGCAGTCGGGACGGCAAAACGGGTTCGACATTCGTCGGTATTCCCGTCGAGTCGCACAGGCGGTCGAGCGAATCAATATGAGCGGGCTCACGTCGCGTGACAACGGCCGCGACCGACTCTGAGTTCTCCGTTTTTCTCTATCATCGATACGAACCCTCGAAACACGGTTATCCGTTCGTATCCTTCGCCGTATCTAACAGTGTGACTCCCCGTACAGAGCCAGTGTCCCGTTTTCGACAAAATCCTCCCCGTCGTACACACTTAGTTTGACGTACCCCTTCGTGAGCAGTTCGTCCAGCGGTGGTGTCTCGTCCGGGCCGAAGCGAAGCGAGAGACACAACGACCCGTCGTCCTCGAACTGTGCCTTCGTAACCGTCATCGCATATCTCCCGTTTTGTCTATATTTCATAGTGTGTCCACATTGATGGTAGATATTATAGAAGTAGCGCGAGGATATATGTCTTGTTTCTATTTGTCTGCGTATGTAACAAAATGTCTGCTGAATAGCAAAAGACAAAATCCAATCGAAAATGGGTTGAAACAGACGATATCGCCGGTTGCGTAATTCGCGTCTCTTCCGTTTCGCTGGTGTATGTTAACTGCTGACTGGCGTGTTCGAAAAACGTCGAATGAGAGAAAAGACAGTATACTTGACCAAATGAGTCGGCTATCGAACGAGCGAAATTCACACCGCAACCGAACGATCATCGAGCCGTCGAAGCGAGCATCTTCACGTTCGTTTTTCGGCATCGACAGCGTCAACCGTCCCCGGAATGGACACCTTTCTCAGCAGGTCGAAGTTCGCATGTACGGCATAACCGTCGATTCACGCTCTCTTCGAAGAACGAGCGGAAGCCACCGAACACACGATGGTGCTCTCGCGTTCGAATGACAACCCGTAGCGGCATTATCCGTTATTTCCGCCCTGACCGATGTCCGGATGAAGAAATGAGGGATTGAACTTTAGTAACAGGATATTTATGGGCTTTGCCGTGAATATGCGTACACTACGTATGAACCGAAATCGATCGATCGTAATCGTGGTCGTTATCTCCGTTCTCCTCGCTGGCTGTGCTGGTCTCGGCGGTTCGGATACGACGACGAGCACGACGAGTACGACCACGACAGGCGCGCCCACATCGACGAGCACGAGCGTGTCAACGACGGCAACGACATCGAGTAGTATGACGACGACGACCCAGGAAACCACAACGAGCAGTGCGACGACGACGGCCCAGCAAACGACGACCGAAGCGTCGTGGTCGCCACCGAAGGCTCCGAACACGCCGTTCCAGCACAAAGAAAACCCGAGTCGACTGAAGAGCGTCAAACTCGTGGACAAAGAGCAAGCCAAGAGCGGTAACGGCTACTCCAACTTCAACGTCCAAGTCGTCGCCAACACGTCCATGAAGAACGTGGACCCCGAACCGCTCGTCGATGGGGACCCGTACTTCCTCGTCCAAATCAACGGCAAGAACGTCGGCCGCACCAACGTCCAGTTCCAACACGACAAAGGAACGTACAACGTCGATATCGAGAAGGGCGCGTTCGAGCAGTTCAACGATGGCACGCTCCACGTGACGGTGTACCTCCTCGACGAGGACCACGCACACGACGACGTGTACGCCAAATGGACCGGCACCATCCAGTACAGTTCGAAGTAGATCGATTCGAATTCTTTTTCGAGTTTTTTGTGATGTGATGAGTAACGTGCGAACTCGAAGATCCATAGATAGACGGTACCCTATAGAGAGTTGTGAAATTTGGAAAATAGTCCCGGGCGGATTCGAACCGCCGTCAATGGCTGTCTTCCGCAGTTGGAAAAACCAACCACGTCCAAAGGCCATTATGATTGGCCACTACACCACGGGACTTCTCGGTCGTCCCGTTGCCGCTCTCTTACGAAGCTACGTCGTCACGTAATCCGGGCGGCGACTTGAACGTAACGGAAACGTCTCGCCCGAAATCCCGTTAACCCTCTCAATCCGCGAGTCCGTCTTCGACCAGATACTCACACATGTCCTCGTCGGCGTAGAAGCAGTCCGGACATTGGGATTCGCGGTCGATGATGGTGTCCAGTCGGTTCGCGACGGTTTCGTCGATGACGCTTTCAAGCTGTTTTGCTTCCATCTGGAAATCGTCGACTTCGAGGACGTTGGCGAGGAAACGTTCCAGAATGCAGTAGGTCTGAAGGGCGTCGCTGGCGCGCGTTTCACCCTCTTCGGTGAGCGTGACTCCGCGGTATTTTTCGTGTTCGACCAACTCCCGCTCTTGGAGTTTGCCCACCATTTCGTTGACGCTGGCGGGGCTCACGCCGAGCCGGTCCGCGAGCGCGCCGGTCGCCGCCGGGCCGTCTTCGATACGCTGGACGAGATAAATCGCTTTGAGATACTGGTCTGCTGTGTTCATTCTGCGGCCTCCATCAGTTCCGTGACTTCTTCGGCACCCGCCGCTTCGTCCGCTCGAATCCCGGAGAGCGTTTCGAGCAGGCGCTCCCGCTCGATTCCGAACGTCGTCTCGCTCCCCTCGATTGCGACGATGAGGTCGTCGTAGAACTTGTACGCAGTCTCCTCTCCGTGCAGTTGGTCGTAGAGCACGCCGTCGAAATCGTCCGGGGCGGTCTGTGCGTACTGGTCGCCCACCAACATCTCGATCTCCTCGAACGGAATCGTCTCGGCATCGAGTTCGTCGATGAGCGACTCCAGTCGTGCTCTGTGCTCGGCCGACTCCTCGCGCGCTTCCGCGAGCAGTTCGCGTATGTCCTCGTGGAGTTCGTTCTGTTCCTCCGTGGGGAGGGTCTCGAAATGACGCGCAGCCCGTGCCTCGACGACTTCTTCCAGTACGACGCCGATTTGGAGCAAGCGCGCGAGTTGGCGGTCCGACGTGACGCGCTGACTCACACTCATATCTCTGAAAAAGTGGTGGGGAAACTTAACACTCCCTGATGTGGGTACGCGAAAGCGAAAAAATCGAGTGCGCGTCAGTAGTCGAGTCGCTCGACGATTTTCGCGTCGAGGTCCTCGCGGAGTTCCTCGACTTCGACTTCGTCCAGAACGGGGACGAAGAACCCTTCCACGAGCATGTTCTTGGCCAGGTCGTCCGGCACACCGCGCGAAGTCATGTAGAACAGGTCTTCCTCGTCGACCTGTCCGACCGTCGCGGAGTGGCTGGCTTCGGTGTCGTGGTTGTTGATGATAAGCTTCGGCGAGGCGTCGGCTTCGCTCTTGTCGGACAGCATCAGCGTGCTCTCACGCTGGTAGGAGCTCGTGTCCCACGCGTCCTTACCGACGTCCTGAACGCCCTCGTAGACCGAGCGTGCTTCGTCGTCCAGCACGCCGCGTGTCACGAGGTCGGCCGTCGTGTGCTCGTTCTTGTGCCAGACGCGTGCAGCAACGTCGAAGTGCTGGTCGTCGTGGCCGAAGAACGCACCGACGGTCTTCGTCTCCGAGCCTTCGCCGTCGAGCATCGTTTCGACGGAGGACTTGGTGAGACGCGAGCCGATGTTCCCCTCTATCCAGTTGACGGTGGCGTGGTCCGCCGCAGTGCCACGTTTCAGCGAGTAGGTGTAGGTTTCCTCGTCGACGTCCTGCAGGGAGCCGTACTGGACGTGGCTGTTCTCGCCGGCCGCGATTTCGACCAGTCCGCTGTAGTAGCGTTCGCCCTCCAACGCCTCGCTCTCCTGGCGTTCCAGAATCGTCACCGAGCTCGATTTCTCGGTGACGACGAGCGTGTAGTTGAACAGCGATTGGCTCTGCATCGTCGTCCGAATCGTCACGTCCTCGGCATCGACGCCCTCGGGGACGTAGACGAGCGTGCCGGACGTGAACAGCGCCGCCGAGAGCGCTGTCAGGTAGTTTTCCTGCGGGTCGATGACGGAGCCGAAATGCTCCTTGATGATGTCCTCGTGCTCGTCCATCGCGTCGGTCAGCGAGAGGACGGAGACGCCCTCGGGTTCGACGCGCTCTTTTTCCTCTTCTGCCGACAGCGGGTCGACGAACTCGTCGTAGTCGAGCGCGTCGAGGTTCGTCCAGTCGCGCCCCGGCGTCCGGATGACGTCGGGCATGTCGATGTCGTCGAGCGCTTCGAGCGCGTCGAGACGGGTTTCGAGCAACCATTCGGGTTCGCCGAGGTCGCTCGAAATCTCGCGGACGGTCTCCGCCGAGAGGGTGCTGTGAACCTGCGTGCTCATCCGAGGCTACCCTCCATTTCGAGTTCGATGAGGCGGTTGAGTTCGACCGCGTACTCGATGGGGAGTTCTTCCGTGATGGGCTCGATGAAGCCGCTCACGATCATCTGTTTCGCGTCGTCGTCGTCGAGGCCACGGCTCTGGAGGTAGAAGACGTCCTCGTCGCCGATCTTCCCGACGGTCGCCTCGTGGGCGACGTTGACGCGGTTCTCGTTGATTTCCATGTACGGCATGGTGTCCGACGTGGATTCGTTGTCGAACATCAGCGCGTCACATTCGACCGACGTGGACGAGTCCACCGCACCTTCGCTGATGTGGACGAGGCCACGGTAGTTCGTGCGGCCGCCGTCCTTGCTGATGGACTTCGACTCGATGGTCGAGTTGGTGTTCGGCGCGTTGTGGTAGACCTTCGCGCCGGTGTCGATGTTCTGTCCCTCGCCCGCGAAGGCGATGGAAATCTGGTTCGCGGACGCGCCGCGACCCTTGAGGATGGAACACGGGTAGAGCATGGTGGATTTCGACCCCATACTTCCGGAGACCCACTCCATGCGGCCACCGGATTCGACGATGGCGCGCTTGGTGTTGAGGTTGTACGTGTTCTTCGACCAGTTCTGCACGGTCGAGTACTGGACGTGAGCGTCGTCGCCGACGAACACCTCGACGCCGCCGGAGTGGAGGTTGAACGCGGAGTATTTGGGTGCCGAACAGCCCTCGATGTAGTGGACTTCGCTCCCCTCTTCCGCGATGATGAGCGTGTGCTCGAACTGGCCCATCCCTTCGGAGTTCATGCGGAAGTACGCCTGCACCGGCATCTGCACCGTCACGTCCTCGGGGACGTAGACGAACGACCCGCCGGACCAGACCGCACCGTGGAGCGCCGCGAACTTGTTGTCGCTCGGCGGCACGCACTTCGTCATGAAGTACTCCTTGACGATGTCCTCGTGCTCCTGGACCGCCTGGTCCATGTTGCAGAAGACGACGCCCTTTTCCTCCCACTGTTCCTGCATGTTCTGGTAGACGACCTCGGACTCGTACTGGGCACCGACGCCGGAGAGCGCGTTGCGTTCGGCTTCCGGGATGCCGAGTTTGTCGAAGGTGTCCTTGATGTCGTCCGGGAGGTCGTCCCAGTCGTCCGCGCCGCCGCGTTTGTCCACGTCGGGGCGGATGTAGGGGACGATCTCCTCGACGTCGAGTTCCGAAAGGTCGGGCTGGCCGGGCCAGTCCGTCGGCATGGGCATGTTCTGGTAATGTTCCAGTGCGCGGAGGCGCCGCTGAAGCATCCATTCGGGTTCGTCCTTGTCCTCGCTGATGAGGCGGACGACCTCCTCGGTCAGTCCCTTCTCGGACTTGACCGCGGCCCGCTGTTCTTTCTTGAACTCGAACCGTTCTTCCGTATCTGTCTCTTTCAAGTGGTCCTGGTCTGAACTCATGATATCACCTTATGCGGTCTCGTAGACCTGGTCGCGGACCCAGTCGTATCCCTTGTCCTCGAGTTCCTCGGCGAGTTCCGGGCCGCCTTCCTTGGCGATTTCGCCGTCGAGCATGATGTGGACCGGTCCGGTTCCACGTAGTCGAGGATACGCTGGTAGTGGGTAATCTGGAGGATGCCAGTTCCCTGCTCGTCGCGGAGTGCGTTGATTCCTTTCGATACGTCCTGCAAGCGGTCGATGTCCAGCCCCGAGTCGATCTCGTCCAGCACCGCGATGGACGGTTCGAGGATGGCGGCCTGCAGCACTTCGTTCTGCTTTTTCTCACCGCCGGAGAATCCGGCGTTGAGGTAGCGCATGGCGAACTTCTCGTCCATGTCGAGCAGTTCCATCTTCTCCTTGAGGAGTTCCTGGAACTCGGCGACGCCGACTTCGCCTTCGTCGGCCGGGCCTTCCATCGGGCTGGTGTCGTAGCCGGATTCCTCGTCTTCGTCTTCAGTTTCGTCTTCCTCACTGAAGAGGTCTTCGCGCTCTTCGAGTTTCGCGTTGAGCGCGGTACGGAGGAAGTTGGACATCGTGACCCCTTCGATTTCCGCGGGGTACTGGAACGCGAGGAAGATACCGAGCGCCGCGCGCTCGTTCGGTTCCATTTCGAGAAGATTCCACGTCCGCTTGTCTTCCGGAATCTCGATGTCGCCGAACTCACCCTCTTCGAGGTGAAGCAGTACCTCTCCGTCGGTGACTTCGTACGCGGGGTGTCCCGCGATGATTTTCGACGTCGTCGATTTGCCGCTGCCGTTCGGTCCCATCAACGCGTGAATCTCGCCGGATTTGACTTCGAGATCGACGCCGTTGAGGATCTTTTCGCCTTCTTCCACGACCTCTGCGTGGAGATTTTTAGTTCGAGCGTTGCCATTGTTAGGTTCACCTAAGTCGTTTAGACGAAGGGTAGGTCGTCCCATAACCGTTTCGCATTCCTGTGCAATCGATTTTCGGAAAGGAAAAAATTGTTTCTCAGAATGGAAACAGGCGCGGTGAGTTTCGATTATCAGTCAATCTTCGCTGACGGGCGAATCCAGCTATCGCTTCCTCCGGATGGACAGCATCGAAAACAGTCCAAAGACTACTAAGCTGGCCCTGCGATTACTGTTCTCCGGTTCCGGGCGGAATGAGCGTCGATTCGCTCAATCGTGTAATCAACTCGGTTCCATCGACCAATTTCATCTTCCCCTCGTAGCGCTCGGCGTGTACGCGGGCAGTCCGGGCGAAACTCGAACTCGTAACGACAACGATGCCTGTTGCCTCGTCGCGGGCGAGGAAATCGGACAGTTTCTGTAGTACTTCTCGTCCAACGGTGTTTCCGGGCGAAAATTGCTTCACCTGAATTGCGAGCCGTTCGTCGTCAGTTCGAGCCCAGACATCGACACCCAAATCTCGCGTCCCTCGGGTGACTTTGGTGTCTATCCCTCGTCCGCCTACAACTTGCCGACGAGCTGTTCGAATCCAGTCGGGTCGTACTGGAACAAGTCGTCTCGGTGCCACACCTCGTCCCCGAGTTCATCCATCCGTTCGATGATGGGTGTCAATACCTCCGGGTCGCACCGTTCGAGCGCCATGAAAGTGCTCCCTTCCCCTCTGTTCAATACGTCCTCAAATAGTGGATTCTCGTGAGACGTTCGGTCCATGAATCCCTCGATTCTCGCAATTCGCTGGCGGAGCGTGGACAGACGATCGATCCGGTCCTGTACGTCCGGACTGTTCACGTCGTCTTCGGCAATGATGGCGTTGAGTTCGTCAACGGTCGATTCGGCATAGTAGGGTTCGTTCACCTCGACGAGCAACTCAAAACGGAGAACGATCTGTTCCCAGTATTTCAGTGCGTTCAGCCTCCCCTTCAGATGACTCGCGTCGAGGGTATCGATAGCTTCCGATAAGGCATCGAGATGGAAATCATGCTTGTCGTCCACGATACCGTCGATTCGTTCGTGAAGTTCGCCCCGTTTCTCCTCGACGGCGAGATACTGCTTCCAGAACTCGATGGATTCGTTCTCTTCGATGGCCTCCTTTTCTTCGGAGACGGTTTCCACGTCCCACGTTTCATAGCGTCCCGCCTCATCGATCTCCTCACCAAATCTTCCCGTATGCTCCACCAACGTGGTCCGTCTGAATTTGGTTCGCGACTGCTTCAAGTTCGGTGAGATAATTGTGGAGCGTCTCGATTTCCGCAATTTCGGCTTCCACTTATCCAGTCAGATTTTGCCGTATCGGCCGAATCGAACTGTTCGGGATGGACGTTCTCCATTCGAGCATCGACCCCGGAAGGGGAAAACAAAATGTCCGATTGACCATTTTCGAGCGAATATCATCATATCGGTGGTACACCTTCTCCCACACCTTGTCCGAGCGACCGATGACAACCGCGCTGGCAAGGAGCAAGGTGATCGTTTCAGTCACGATGAGAACCCCGGGGTCCGAACTAAACACGTCGCTAGGACCATTACCCACCGCATTATCCGCCCAATACAGTCCGACGATTGCGGCCAACGTATATCCAGCGAGCGTCTGCTTCGGGTTCGGCAGGGGTTTGATGCGGACTGACTCCGCGGCCACTGTCGCACCAAATCCGATTCCCGAGCCGACGACGAACAAGAACAGTGACGGGGTGAACCATCCCGGAAGCCCGAATCGAGATTCGGCCCAGAAAATAGGTTGACTGGTTATCAAATATCCGACGCCGACCAGTAGCGCGAAGGTGAGTTTCTGATAGGGTGGTTGGTTCAATGACTCGAACGTGGATTCCTCGTCAAGAGATTTTTCGGCTTCGTCAATCCGCTCGTGTACCGTAGAACTTTCCACGTCCAGTTCGTCCTCGGTTCCGGCAACTCCGTCCGGTGCGGTTGGGGATACGCTTCGAACAGCGGTTCGTCGAGTTCCTCGCGGAGCGATTCCAGTAACGCCTCGCCGTCTATAATTCGGACGTTGTGTTTCTTCGCGGCGTTCTGCACCTCCTTTTCGGGCGTCTCCGTTAGCACAACTGTCACGGAATCTATCGGCTCTCCCGTGTCCAACTCCTGCGTGTATCCTTCGAGCGTCTCGAAATCGGACGGTGTGATTCGATCGGTGAATAGATGAATGACAACTGTCGTTGTGGAAATGGGTCAGTTCGCTCCGCAAGTATTCCACCCGATA
>CAWEQN010000007.1:0-30040 GCA_963811185.1 uncultured haloarchaeon | reverse complement strand
AAGGATTGGGTGGCTTGCTCGGCGACGGCCTGCTGACGAGCGACGGCGACCATTGGCAGCGCCAGCGCAAGGTCATGCAACCGTCGTTTTACGGCGCGAAACTGAACGAGTACGGCGATATCATCGTCCGCGATACGACCGAGTTAGCCGACTCGTTCACCGACGGCGAGCACACGAACATTCACGCAGAGATGTCGCAACTGACCCTCAGAATCGTGGTGGAGAGCCTGCTCGGTTCACGAATCGACGGGATGGAGCGTGCAATCCGGGAAGCCCTTATCGAAGTCGGCCAGCGCTTTCAACCCGGCCCGCAGGGCCTCGTCCCCGAGGAGGTACCGACGCCGCGAAACGTGCGCTATCGCCACGCCGTGGGGAAACTGGATAGAATCCTCCGTGAAATCCGCCGACAACACGACTACTCGGGCGACGAGGACGACCTGCTCGGAACGTTGCTCGGGGAGCGCGATGCGGGCAACCTCGCCGACGAGAGCGTTCGCAACGAGATGATGACGATGCTGCTCGCGGGGCACGACACGACCGCCTTGACGCTCACTTACGCGTGGTACCTGCTCTCGAAGCATCCCGACGCACACGAGAAATTCCACGACGAACTCGATTCGACGTTCGACGGGACGCCGACGGTCGCCGACCTCGCGGAACTCGATTACCTCGACAAAATCGTGATGGAAGCCATGCGCCTCTATCCGCCCGCCTACGTCGTCTATCGGCAGACGAACGACGCGGACGACCTCGCGGGATTTCACGTCCCGGGCGACACCGTCGTCTCCGCGCCGCAGTGGGTCGTCCACCACGACGAGCGCTTCTTCCCCGACCCGTGGGAGTTCCGCCCGGAACGCTGGACCGACGAATTCCGTCGCGAACTGCCACAGTTCGCCTACTTCCCGTTCGGCGGCGGCCCGCGCAAATGCATCGGCGACGGCTTTGCCATGCGCGAGGCGAAACTCGTGTTGGCGACGCTCGGCAAGCGATTCGCATTCGACCTCGTCTCGGACGCGCCGCTGACGCTCGTTCCGCTCGTCACCTTGCACCCCAAAAACCCGGTCGAAGTGACCGTAACGGCTCGCTAGCGCTCGCCGTTCCGTCTCCCCGTTTTTCGCTCTCAGTCCATAGACCGGACGACGATGGCGATGCCACCGACTAATATCCGTTCTCGTTTCATGTCCGATTCGTGTAACTTCTCGATAAATATTTTGTGGTCTGTCAATTCCTGACGGCGTCAGGTCGAAACCGTGCGATTCAGGCAGGTGGAGGACGAACCCCCCGCCATGAGCACGCACAATGCCGCGGGGAAGATTCGCTTCGGCTTGCTGATGGCGCTCGGCGTCATCGTGCCGGGCCTGACGAAGTACATCCTGACGGAGAACGGCTACAGTATGCTCGGAACCGTGATATTCTTCACCGGCTACCTCACCGCGGCACTCGCCATCTGGTACATCTGGATTCGACCGCTGGAGCTGACGGGGTCCGGCGGCGGCGTGTAGCGGCGGCCCGTTCGCTCCCCGCATCGGTGTGCCCACCACGTGCGTACTCGCTATCGTGTCGTCGGCCGCCCCCTCGCTTTCCTACACGACCGCGAGCCGATAGATAGAACGTCTTTTTTCCTTGGAGGCCGACCGTTCGGGTATGGCAGACGACCTAACGGCCACGCTTCACACGAACCACGGCGACATCGAAGTCCGACTGTTCGACGAGCGCGCACCGAAAACGGTGGGGAACTTCGTCGGACTGGCGACGGGTGACCGCGAATGGACCGACCCGGAGTCGGGCGACCGAAAGACCGACGAACCGCTCTACGACGACGTGCTCTTCCACCGCGTCATCGAGGGCTTCATGATTCAGGGCGGCGACCCGACCGGAACCGGTCGCGGCGGTCCCGGCTACCAGTTCGACGACGAGTTCCACCCGGAACTCACCCACGACGGCGAGGGTATCCTCTCGATGGCTAACTCCGGTCCGAACACCAACGGCTCGCAGTTCTTCATCACGCTCGACGCCACGCCGCACCTCAACAACCGCCACGCCGTGTTCGGCGAGGTCGTAGACGGCATGGACATCGTCAAGGAAATCGGCTCCGTCGATACGAACCCGCAGGACAAACCGCTCGACGACGTCGTCCTCGAATCCGTCGAGATTCACGACTGAGCACCGCTTTCGTTCGATGTAACTGCTTTTTTGCGTGCGTCGTCCCGAGGCAGCGTTCGCTCTCACGAGAGTACGGTCCAGTATCGTCTCGAATGGACGCGTTGTTTCAGATAGACGCGTCGTCCAACACGAATTCGACCAGTATGAAGCCGAGGACCACGGCGACGAGAACGACGCTCTCGCTAAAACTGTAGTGAAGCGGATAGACGCTAAGTCCGGCGACCAAGAAAACGCCGCCGAGGAAAAAATACGCTCCGAGGAGATGTTTCCCTTTCGCAGTCGAATCCATGCGTGGAATAGTGTGCCCAATTACCATATTTTTTCGAATACGTTGCGTCCGTTGATGAGATTTCGCGGTTCCGAGAACAGCAATTCAGCAAAACTACCCGTGTTGTCGGAGCGTTTTCGGACTGGACAAGTCTTCCGTAGTCACAACGATCGGAACGGCGTTGGGAAGCACACAATCCACCGAGTATCCAAGGTAGAAGTGACAAACTAACTGATTAATTAACCTGTGAACGTGATGGGAAGGGGTTGAATAGACGATTGGAAATACAACGGGGGAAGAGATGAGGAATCCGCGGCCGGGTCGGACCCGACCCCGGGAGAGTCCGACACCGTATCGAGTGAGGTCGATTGACGGTTCCGTTTTTCTCGGTAGTTCTCGACGCTCGTTCTTTCGCCGACACGCGAATTCCGAAACCACTTCCCACGTTCGCCCCAAACTCCGGCCATGGATGAGTCTGCGGAACGGACGAAAATCGAGTGGCGTGAGTGGGGTGACGCGGCGTTCGAAGAGGCCAAGGAAGCCGACAAGCCAATCCTTCTCTCGCTGTCCGCTCGGTGGTGTTCGTGGTGCCACGAGATGGACGAGACGACCTACGCGGTGCCGACGCTGGCGGCGAACGTCAACGACTCGTTCGTCCCGGTTCGGGCCGATATCGACCGCCACCCTCGGGTTCGTGAGCGGTACAACATGGGCGGCTTTCCGACGACGGTGTTCCTCACGCCCGAGGGCGAGCACCTGACGGGCGCGACGTTCCTCGACGCGAATACCATGCGCCAAGTGGTCGGACAAGTGCGCGACCTTTGGGAACATCAGGGTCGCGATGCGGCACAAGTCCCGCGAACCGTCCGCGACCAGAACCCGCCTGCGGGGGAGGTCACGGACGAAATCGAGCGCCTGATGGTCGGCCAAATCGAGGACCAGTTCGACTCGACAAACGGCGGTTGGGGCGACGACGCGAAGTTCCCGCTCCCGCGAACCGTCGAATTCGCGCTGAAACGCGACCGGGAGCGCGCTCTTTCCACCCTCTCGCCCATCACGGCGAACCTCTACGACGACTACGAGGGAGGGTTCTTCCGCTACGCCGGAACCCGCGACTGGAACGATATCCACCGCGAGAAGATGCTCGACCTGAACGCCGCGCTCCTACGCACCTACGCGAACGCCTACCTGTACACCGGAGAGGACCGCTACCGCGACCCCGCGGAAAAGACCGTCGAGTACCTGACGACGACGCTCTGGGAGGGCGACGCCTTCGGCGGTAGTCAGCAACCCGGCGACGACTACTACGAGGGCGATGCGAGCGACCGCGAGAGCGCGGAGTCCCCGCCGGTCGATTTCACCGCCTTCGCCGACCGCAACGCGCTCGCCGCCGACGCACTGCTCACCTATACCGCTTACACCGACGACGAACACGCCCGGCGGTACGCCGAGCGAACCCTCGACTTCCTCTCGGCGGAGGTCGAAAACGGTGCTGTGGTTCACTACCGCGACGGGGACGAAGTGGGCGAACGCGGACTGCTCGCCGACCACGCACACACGACACGGGCGTTCATTACTGCCGCGCAGGTTCTCGGCGGCGAAGGGTACCTCCAAACCGCCCGCACCGTCGCGGACCACGCAATCGAGACGCTCCAAGCCGACGACGGCGCGTTCGTCGACGGCCCACGGGAAGGGCCGGGACTGCTCGACCGGGAACTCCGCCCCGTGGACGACAACGCCGTTTTCGCCGATGCCTTGGTCGATTTGGCCATCCTGACGGACGAGTCGTCTTACGCGGAAACGGCACGCGAGGCGCTCGGCGCGTTCGCGGGCGCGGCGGACCGAATCGGCGTGCAGGTCGCAGGCTACGCGACGGCCGCTTCTCGACTGTGCAGGCCGCCGCTCCAAGTCGTGGTCGCCGACGATTCGGGTTCGAACCTGCATCGTGCCGCGCTTCGTCTCGCCGACCACGAGAAGGTCGTCGTTCTCGCCCCTGACGGTGAGTACGAACGCGGAACCGCCCGACTCGTGGACGACGGGACGGTGTCCGACCCGGCGGCGTCCCCCGCCGAGTTGAGTGAACTGGCGACGAGTTTCTTCTGAAGGACGTTTGCGAAAAGGATACTCGTCTCAGTCGGAGGTTAGCAAACGCACGTAGAGTTTATATACTGTCGGTATGATGTCAACGGATATGGCAAGTCTCCGCGATTTGGGTCTCTCCGAGTACGAAGCGCGTGCATACCGGGCACTGTTGAACACGGGTCCGACGACGGCGAAGGACCTCTCTCGGGTGAGCGACGTTCCGATGGGGCGCATTTACGACGTGCTCAACAGTCTGGAGACGCACAATCTCGTCAGAAGTCAGAGCGCGAGTCGTCCGAAGAAGTACGTCGCCGTCGAACCGAGCACCGCACTCGACCGACTGCTGGACGACAAACTGGACGAACTGAACACGAAGGCCGACCAGTACGAGGACATCGTCGAGGATTTGAGCACCGAACTCGACGCCGTGGACCCGCCCATCGAAGAGGGGTTCTGGACGGCGGCGGTCGGTCCCGACGACTCGCTCGAACTCCTCATCGAGCGGTTGGACGCCGCGGAACGCCGAATCATCATGGTCGCCGGCCGGGTATCGCCGACGTTCGACATCGGCAACGTCGGCGAAACTGTCACGAAACACATCGAAAAGGCACTGTCCCGTGACGTCGAGGTGTCCGTTCTCATGTCGCCGGACCTCGTCAACACGCTCCCCGAGAGCGTCGGCCAGCGCTACGCCGACACGCTTTCGGACCATCCGAAGTTCGCGGTTCGCACGACGCCGGAACTCGACGGGACGTTCAACCTCATCGACGACCTCGAAGTCTGCATCGAAGTGGCGAACCCGCTCTCGCCGGGCGAAGCGTTCGCCATGATAGACCTCAAGGACCCCGAGTTCGCGGCGAACGTCAACGGACAGTTCTCCTCCCGGTGGGAGACTGCCGAACCGCTTCACTTCTAGTTCGTTTCCGCGGTTGTTATCACGGCGAATCTACCCCCGCACCGTGGCGAACTTCGACGGGGACCGGTTCCGACAACACGACGTGTTGAATACCGAACGTCTCACTCCCGTCCGGCGAGGCCGACGAGGTGACTCGCTTCTTCGAGCACTATCTCACTGACACCCAATCTAACGGCGTTCTCGCTACCGGGCAGACAGAAGACGACGGCACCGTTCGAGGTACCCGCCGTCGCTCGCGTTCCGACGACTTTCGTTCCTATTTCGTCGTACGAGAGCGTCCGGAACAGTTCGCCGAATCCGGGGAGTTCCTTCTCGAACAACGCCGAAACCGCCTCGATGGTCACGTCGTCCGGTGTGACGCCCGTGCCACCGGTCGTGACGACGACGTCCGTATCGTCCCGACCCACGATGTTGTTCACCGTCTTTTGGACCCGGTCGTGGTCGTCGGCGACGAGTTCCCGCGTCACCACGTCGTGTCCGGCCTCCTTCACCAGCTCGGTGATGGCGTCGCCCGCCGGGTCGTCATCGACCGAGCGCGAGGTGGAGACGGTGACGAGGGCAAAGCCGAGTTCGTCCACGTCGTGGGCGTGATGGTCTGGGTGGTCGTGTTCGTCGTGATTGTCGGAGTGACCGTGTTCGTCGGAATGGTCGTGCTCGTCCACTTCGCTTCGTCCGTCGTGATTCGTCATACCATCACTTCGAGACGCCAGCGCAAAAGTTCACACGGACCCCCGCTTTGAATACTATTTTAGTGTTCGCGCCCGATGTGCCATGCATGAAAGCCGTCCAGTTCACGGAGCACGGTGGGACGGAGGTTATCGAATACGACGAGTTCCCGGACCCGGAACCCGACCGGGACGAAGTTCTCGTCGATATCAAGGCGGGCGCGCTGAACCACTTGGACGTGTGGACGCGCCGCGGACTCCCTGGCATCGACCTCGACATGCCCCATATCCCCGGAAGCGACGGGGCGGGCGAAGTCGTCGAAGTCGGCGAGGACGTAACCCGGTTCGAACCCGGCGACCACGTCGCCCTCTCGGCCGGCGTCAGTTGCGGGGATTGTGAGTTCTGCCGTCACGGCCAGCACTCGATGTGTGTCAACTACCACATCATCGGCGAACACGTTCGCGGCGTTCACAGCGAAATGGCGGTCCTCCCCGAGGACAATCTGCTCCCGGTTCCCGACGACGTTTCGTGGGAGACGGCGGCGGCGGCCCCACTCGTCTTCCAGACGGCGTGGCGGATGCTCATCTCGCGCGCCGAGGTCACGGCGGGCGACCACGTCCTCGTTCTCGGCGCGTCGGGCGGCGTCGGCCATGCGGCGGTTCAAATCGCCGACTACGCCGGAGCGACGGTGTACGCGACGGGCAGTAGCGAGGAGAAACTCGAACACGCACGCGAGTTGGGTGCCGACCACGCCATCGACTACGAGGACGAGAACTTCGCAAAGCGAATCCGCGAACTGACGGACGGACGCGGCGTCGATGTCGTCGTGGACCACATCGGCGCGGCGACGTGGGAGAACTCGCTCAAGGCGCTCGCCAAGGGCGGATGCATCGTCACCTGCGGCGCGACGACGGGCGGCCAGCCCGAAACCGACATCAACCGCATCTTCTGGAATCAGCTCTCGGTTATCGGTTCCACGATGGCGAGTCTCGGCGAAGCGAGTGACGTGATGGAACTCGTGTGGGACGGCACGTTCGAACCCGCGATTCGGGAAGTACTCCCGATGAGCGAGACGGCGCGCGCCCACGAGATGCTGGAAAATCGGGAAGGCTTTGGTAAAGTAGTGGTAAAACCCGATAGCGAGTTATGACGACTGAACACGAAACGAGGGAGTTCGGACGGAGCGGCTGGATTCTGGTCGCGGCGATTATACTGGCGTTTATCGTCTCCCCACTGCTCATCTACATCCACCCGCCGTACCTGCCGTTCAAGTTCGCCTACCTCATCCTGCCGATGATTCCAGCGCTGGCGCTCGGCGGGATATCCGTGTGGGCGGCCCAGAAGAAGGCGTAAGCAGAACGTTCATCGAGAATCCGAGAACGGACCGGGTTTCGTGCTCATTTTTGATTCACTCCCTCGAATCAGAAACATTCGTTGAGGCTATCCCCCGCCGAATTGTTGCGAGATTCTAAGAGAATCGTGCTATTCGATACGATATATTCGCCGGAACGGCACTGAAAACTGTAGCTTCGGGAATGCACAAATTTTTCAGTGTGTGGGAGAATCACATACACCATGAGCGTCATCGACGTTACCGCTCGGGACGATAAAACGACACACCGGCAAGTTGAACTCAAACTGTGGCATCCGGGGTGCTGGACGCTCGAAGTTACCGACGAGTACGACGGAATGCATATCCTCGAAAAATCGCTGTACCCGACCGACGAAACCGTCAAGGGGGATTTCATCATCGTCTCGGAGGGCGACCACGATATCGAGACGTTCGTCGAAGCCATCGACTCTCATCGGGTGGTCGAGAGCACGGCTATCCTGAAAAACAGCGACGACCGCGCCCGCGTCGTCGTCACCTACGAGCGGTCGTCGAGCATCGTCCCCGAAATCGTCAACTCGGAGTTCATGCCGATAGAACCGGTTCACATGACCGGCGGCTACGAGTACTGGACCGTCCTCGTCCGCTCCGACCAACTCGAAGCCGTGTTCACCAGAATGGAGGACGAGTACGATATCCAGTTGGAATCCATCCACGAGGTGGACCCGAACGACAACGTGGAGTTCGCCAACACAAGTGACCGCATCTACGATTCGCTCTCGGTGCGGCAGATGGAATGCCTGTTCGCGGCCCACGATGCCGGGTATTACAACTGGCCCCGCGATGTCGCCGCGAGCGACATCGCCACCGATTTCGGCATCAGCGGCCCGACGTTCCTCGAACACCTCCGAAAAGGGGAACACAAAGTGCTCGACGCCTTCCTCACCAAGCTCGACGGACGAAAGTACTGACGGACCCCGGATAGCCGCATTACGAATCGCTTTGGGGATGGGACCGAATGGGATTGTCATGCCATCCTCACTCACGCTTTCGGACGCGCTGGATATCACGTATCCCGGCCCGCCGTCGTGGTCCGCGAACGGCGATTTTCTCGCGGCGACCGTCTACGAAGACGACGGCAACGCTCTGCTCGTTACTGACCCGAAAAACGACGGGCCGTGGCGATTCACGCCGGACGACGGTCACGTCACGGAATTCTCCTGGTCTCCGACCGATTCGACCCTTCTCGTCGGGACCGATGCCGGAGAACTGTTGCTCGCCGACCCCGCGAAGAAAACCACCACTCGTCTCCTCTCCGGCCCGGACGACAGGGAGGCGTACACGTGGTCGAACGACGGTTCGCGGTTCGCGTTCTACCGCGACGGCCGCCCGTTCGTCCGCGACATAGACACTGGAACCGAGCGCGGGTTCGACGGCCCCGAGCGCGGCCCGTTCCTCGGCGAGTCCCGCATGTTCGCGTGGTCCGACGACGACTCCCGACTGGCCTACCGATTCGCGGAGAACGGAACGACACACGTCGGCGTCATCCACATCGAATCCGGCGAACTCGTCCGGCGGACGCACGGCGAGATGGCGAGTTCCACCCCCGCGTGGTTGGCCGACGGACGCATTGTCTTCGACCAACTCGGCGAGGGCGGAACGGTCAGACGAATCGTCGCCACCGACCCGGAAACCGGGGACGAAACGGTCCTCCTTCGGGAGTCCGACCGCGAGCGCGGAATCGTTTCGAGCGGCGCGCCGGAAATCTCCCCGGACGGACGTCGAATCGCCCTCTCGCTCCCGCTCGATGGCTGGGACCACGTTCACGTCATCGACGTGGAAACGGGGGAACGAACGCAACTCACCGACGGGGAGTTCGAGGACAAAGGCGTCGCGGACGCGACGCCGCAGTGGTTGGACGACGAAACCCTCGTCTTCGCGTCCAACCGGAACGATTCCGGCCAGCGCCACTTGTTTTCGGTCACGCTGGACGGCGAGACGACGCCGCTCGTGGAAACCGCAGGAACGAACGTCCATCCTCGACCCGCACCCGACGGCGGGAAAATCGCGTACCTGCACGCCGACCGCCAGTTGTCGCCGGAGCTTCGGATGTTCGACTTCAGGGACCGTGGGCGCGAACGACTCACCCGCTCGACCGTCGAGGAGTGGCCGACGCCGCCCACCGACCCGGAACGAGTCGAATTCGAGAGCGCCGGCCGACCCATCGACGGCTACCTGCTCGACCCGCGCAAGTCGGACGCCGTTGCCGACGATGCGACGGACCTCCCGGCCGTCGTCTGCGTGCACGGCGGCCCGATGCGCCAGATGCGCGACGGCTGGCATCCGTCGCGCTCCTACGGGCTCTTCTACAGCTATCACCAGTATCTCGTGGCGAACGGCTACGCCTGCCTCTTCGTCAACTATCGCGGTGGTATCGGTTACGGGAAGGAGTTCAGGCAAGCTATCGCGGGCACTCGTGGTATCGACGAAATCGAGGACGTGGCCCGAGCGGGGGAGTTCCTCAAAGCGCTTCCGTACGTCGCTTCCGATTCGGTCAGCGTCTGGGGACTCTCCTACGGCGGCTACGCGACGCTACAAGTCCTCGGAACGCACCCCGACGTCTTCTCGCTGGGTATCAACCTCGCCGGATTGTCCGACCTCGAACTGTACAAGGAGTGGGCCGAGGAGACGAAACATCCCGCGGTGGCTTCGTCGGAAGCGCTCAGAATGGGCGGCGAACCGTGGGAAGTTCCGGAGCGGTGGGACGAGGCGTCCCCCAAGACGCATATGGAGAACTACGAGGCCCCGCTGTACAACTTCCACGGCACTGGCGACCGGTACGTCAACTTCGAACAACTCGACGTGGTGGTCGAGACGCTCACCGACCTCGGCAAGGAGTTCGACGCCGACCACTACCCCGACGAGAACCACGTCTTTTCGAAGCGAGCGACGTGGGAGCGAACCTTGCGGAAGGTGGAGCGAATTCTGGAGGACGAACGATGAAGGTCTTCATCTCCGCCGACATGGAAGGAATCACCGGAATCGCCGACCCGCTCGACGTAGTACGGGGCGAAGCAAACTATCCTGCCGGACAGGAACTCATGGTTGGCGACGTGAACGCCGCCATCGAGGGTGCGCTCGCCGGTGGTGCCGACGAGGTGCTGGTCAACGATTCCCATTCCTCGATGACGAACCTTCCGCGCGACTCGATTCACGAATCCGCGCGCCTGATTCGCGGCGGGACGAAACCGTGGTCGATGATGCAGGGGATAACCGAGGACCACGACGTCGCCTTCTTCGTCGGCTACCACGCGAAGGCCGGGACCCAGCACGCCGTTCTCAACCACACCTACTACGGACAGGTGCTCGTCTCGCTCCGCGTGAACGACGAGGAGGTCGGTGAACTCGGCTGGAACGCCGGACTCGCCGCGTCGCTCGGCGTCCCGGTCGGTCTCGTCACGGGCGACGACGCGACCAAAGCAGAAGCTATCGACCGACTGGAAACCGTCGAAACCGCCGTCGTCAAGGACGGAATCGACCGATTCACCGCGAACTGCTTGCCGCCCGAAGACGCACGCCACCGGATTCGTGAGGGTGCCAAACGAGCGGTTCGTCGCGCCTCGACGTTCGAGCAACCCGTTCCGGGCGAACCTGCCGCTATCGAAGTCGATTGGGCCGCGACGAACCAAGCCGCCAGCGCGGCGGCGATTCCGTTGGTCGAACGCGTCGCTAGCCGGACGACCCGCGTCGAAGCGGATTCGTACGTCGAGGCGTTCGAAGCCGCCGTGGCGATGATTCACGGCGGCGGCGCGGGGAGAAACGAGTTTTACGGGTAGGTGGCGGTGGCCCCGCGTCGAGTATTTTCGACGAATCGCGCTCGGGGCAGTCGCTGTGAATGGGTTCCGACGACCAATCCGAGGAACCAGCACATCGCGCCGAACTGGTTCCGTTTCCGCTGAAAAACTTTCGCGCTCAGCCGAGGGTTTCGGAGACGAACGTGTCGATTCGTTCCCGCGCGTTCTCCTCGTCTTCACCGACTAATCCGCCGAAGAGGACGGAGAACACCACATCCGTTTCGTCCTCCCTCCGCACGATTCCCGAGAGCGTTCTGCTTCCGGTCAGGGTTCCAGTTTTCGCACGGATTTCTGACTCCATGTCCGAAAAGCGGCTTTCCAGCGTTCCCTCACCCGCTGTGGGAAGTGAATCGAAAAACGTCGCCGACCACGGTTGGTCGGCGACCCATTCGAGGGTTCTCACCATGCCTCGCGCCGAAATCAGGTTGTAGCGCGAGAGGCCGGAGCCGTCCCGAATACGGAACGTACCAGCATCTCGTGCTTCGAGGAAGTCCCGAACGACGGTTTCCCACTCGGTCCACGACCCTTCGTCTCGAACCTCGCGGGCGACGGTTCGGGCGAGTCCTTCGGCGAGGAAGTTGTCCGACGGAACGTTCATCTCGCGGACGAGATCGGCGAGTGGTGGCGATTCCACTATCGCAACCAGTTCGTCGGAGTCCGCTGATGGGTTTCGGGTGATTCGAAGCTCACCCGTATAGGGCACATCCGCCGTTTCGAGTGCGTCACGAAACGCCAGCAGGCAGTGACGAACTGGCTCGCCGACTGGGACGGTTTCCGTCCGTGTTTCCTCCGGCGGTTTTCCCTCGATTCGAATCGTCCCATGCGAGAGGTCGCGGAACACCCGCAACTCGTCGGCCGTCTCGTCGAAATCGGTCGTGAATTCGATTTTTTCCGTGTTCGGCGTGATTTCGACGTCGGTGCCCGTCACCGTTACCGAAACCGTGTTGCCGTCCACTGCGAGCGCGGTGCTTTCGGCGCCGTAGCCGTACCGTCCGTCCTCCCACATCCATCCCGGTCCACGGGACTCCCCGCTGAACCACGACACATCCGCGATGATGTCGGTCGCGCCGACAATTCCCGCATCCCGAACCGCTTCGGCGAGCGTCGTCAGTTCCCTCGGTGAGAGCGACGGATTTCCGCGTCCGGAAAGGACGAGCGAATCACCGACCCGGGTGACGCACGTCTCGAAACGATAGTCCGGGCCGAGGTGGTGAAGGGCGAGGGCAGTGGTGAGGAGTTTGGTGTTCGACGCTGGCGGCAGTGGTACATCCGGATTTTGGGTGGCGAGTTCGGCTCCGCCAAGTTCGCGGACGAACGCGCTCGTCCCGAACGAATCCGTATCGAAACTACCCATCCCGTTCACCACGAGAACGGTTCCCGGTCGTCGGCGTCGAGGTGACAGGCCGAGAGTTGGTCTGGACCCACGGATTCCAGTTTCGGCACGTCGGTCTCACATGGCGACTGATACTCGCTCAGCGTGTCGAACGCGTCGTCCCAATCCCCGTCGGCCGCTTCCGAAACGGCCCGCTGAATCGTCTCCTCGACTCCCGCCGGCGGGTCGTGTTTGAAATACTCCGAGCGGACGGCGGCGGGTTCGGCCTCCGTTCGCAGGGATTCCTCGGATACGTCGGCTTTGAGGTCCATGTACTCCTGATACGTCTCGCGAGTGAACGGGTCGGGGACGATGATGTCGGGACAGCGCGTGTGGAACTTACAACCGGATGGCGGGTCGCTCGGGCTCGGAACGTCCCCGACGAGTTTCGGTTCGACGCTACGCGTGTCGGGGTCAGGGTTCGGCACCGCGTCCAACAGCGCGCGGGTGTAGGGGTGGTGTGGCTCCGTGAACAGTCGGTCTACCGGCCCGGTTTCCACGAAATCGCCGAGATACATCACCGCCACGCGGTCGGCCACGTTCCTGATGACGCTCAAGTCGTGCGTGATGAACAGGTATGTCAGGTCGTACTCGTCCTGGATGTCCTGCATGAGCGAGAGTATCTGTGCCTGCACGCTCATGTCGAGGCCGCTCACGGGTTCGTCGGCGACGACGAGGTCCGGGTTGATGGAGAGCGCCCGCGCGAGGTTGATTCGTTGGCGCTGGCCACCGGAGAACTCGTGGGGGTAGCGACTGTAGTGTTCCTCCTTCAATCCAACCTGCCCGAGCAGTTCCACGACGCGCTCCCGCCTGTCCGCCGGGTCCCACCCTGCGGCCTCCAGCGGGTCGGCGATGATGCTTCCGACCTTCCGACGCGGGTTCAGGCTACTCATCGGGTCCTGAAACACTATCTGTGCGTTTCGCCTGAACTCGCGTTTCGCGTCCGAATCGAACGTCGTGGTTCGAGTGCCTCGGAACTCCACGGTCCCCTCCGTCGGGTCGGTCAAACCGAGCAGGGTTCGTGCGAGCGTCGATTTCCCGCAACCGGATTCGCCGACGATGCCCAGCGTTTCGCCGGGGTAGAGGTCGAAGCTCACGCCGTCGACCGCTTTGACGCTCTTGTCGTCCAGTGTTAGCGGAAACCCACCCTCCGAGTTCCACCGGAGCGAGCTGATAAGCCCGGTGTTTACCGGGAAGTGTTTCTTCAAGCCTTCCACCTTGAGCAGCGGTTCGCCTCGCGTTCTCGGCTTTTGTTCTGCGTATTGACTCATGGTTTCCCCCGTGGCGCTTCCTTGTGAAGTCGTGGCTCCTCGGCACCGTATCCGTCCTTGTAGAGCAGACACGCTGAATCGTGGTTCGGCCCCACGTCGATTCGCGGCGGTTCGATTTGCGAGCAGTCGTCGATAGCGACGGGACACCGGGTGCGGAACCGACAGCCGGAGGGTGGGTCGATTGCGCTCGGCACCGTTCCCTCGATGGGATTCAGGTCGTCCACGCGCTGGTCGGGACGGACGACCGACCGCAGGAGCGCTTGCGTGTACGGATGTTTCGGGTTGCGGTACAGTTCCTCGTAGGGAGCCTGTTCGACCACCTTGCCGAGGTACATCACGGCGACCCTGTCACAGACTTCGCGAACGACACCGAGGTCGTGGGTGACGTAGACGAGGCTCGTGCCGTACTTGTCCTGAATCTCCTTGAACAGATCGAGGATTTGGGCCTGTATAGTCACGTCCAGCGCCGTCGTCGGCTCGTCCGCGATGATGAGCTTCGGATTACACGACAACGCCATGGCGATGAGCGCACGCTGGCGCATCCCGCCCGAGAACTCGTGAGGATACTGGTCCGCCCGCTGTTCCGGGTCCGGAATCCCCACGTCGTCCAGCAGTTCGATGGCCCGCTGCTTGGCTTCCTTTTTCGTGCGGTCGGTGTGGTACTCCACGACTTCGGCTATCTGATTGCCCACCGTGAAGACGGGATTCAGCGCCGTCATCGGGTCCTGAAACACGAACGAAATCTCGCTCCCGCGAACTTCCTGTCGGAGTTCCTGTTCGGAACAGTCGGTCAGGTCGCGCCCATCGAATCGGACCGAGCCATCGACGACCTTGCCGGGCGAGTTGACGAGGCCGAGTAGGCTCTTCACCGTCACGCTCTTCCCGGCCCCGCTCTCGCCGACCAAGCCGATGGTTTCGCCTTTTTCGACTTCGAAACTGACGCCATCGACGGCCTGTACGATTCCGCTCTGCGTGTAGAAGTACGTCCTGAGATTTTCGACTTCGAGCAGACTCATCGATTGCCTCCATCGGTTTCGTCGTTCCTATCCAGTTCGTTCCATTTCTCCGTCTCCGTTCCGCCGTCCGTGGCGGGATTTTCGGTGACCGGTTCGGGGTCGTCACGCGAGGTTTTCGTGGGCAGGAAGTCGTCGCCGAGTTCGTCCCAGTCCGCTTTCCAGAGCGTGGTCCGGGGGTCCATCGCGTCCCGCAGGCCGTCACCGAGCATGTTGAAGCCCATCACGGTGAGGAATATCATCAGACCGGGGAAAATCGTGACCCACGGCGCGAGAAGCATGGCTGTCCGCGAATGGCTCAACATCCGCCCCCACGACGCGGTGGGGGGTTGGACGCCGAAGCCGAGGAACGACAGTGCTGCCGCACCGATGATAACGCCGCCCATCGAGAGCGTCGCTTGGACGAGCGCTGCGGCCAGTCCGTTCGGAACGATTTCGCGGAACAGGATGGTTCGGGTGGGCAGTCCGGCGGCACGTGCCGCTTCGACGTACTCTTCCTCCCGAAGGGAGAGTACTTCCGCACGCATCACACGGGCATACGCCGGAATGCCGATGACGCCGTAGGCGAGGAAGAGGTTGTACACGCTCCGCCCCATTATCGCCATCAGCGTCAGGGCGAGGATGAGACCTGGAATGGAGTACAAAATCTCCAACAGTCGCATGATGCTGTCGTCGATTCTGCCCCCGAAGTACGCCGCCGTCGCGCCGCAGGCGATACCGCCGAGGAAACTGATTCCGACGGAAATGACGCCGATGGCGAGCGCGATGCGGCTACCGTAGATTATCCGTGCCAGTATGTCCCTGCCGTATTTGTCGGTCCCCATCGGATGGGAGAGCGACGGCGTCGCGTAGACATGCAGCATGTCCGGTTCGTGCGGGTCGGCGAGGAGCGCGGTGATGATGTGTCTGTTGAAGATCACGATATCGATGGTCGAGAGGACCGCCAGCAGGACGAGGATACCGATCATAATCGTCCCGGCGATTGCCGTCGGACTGTACCGTAGCTCCCGAAGCGTGCCCCGAAGGCGACTCTCGGTGTTGATTCCACTCTCGGTTACTGGTTGATTCGTGCTCATGTCAGTCGTATCTGATTCGTGGGTCGATGTACGCGTACGCGAGGTCGGTCAGCAGGACGCCTACCAAGAACAATATCGCGAACACCAGCGTCATTCCCATGACGACGCTGTAGTCATCGTTCATGAGGCCCGATATGAACAACCGACCCATGCCCGGGATGGCGAAGATTTTCTCGGTAATGACGCTGCCGTCGAGCAGGAAGGACAACTGAAGTCCAATGATGGTGATGAGCGGCAACAGCGCGTTCCTGAACGAGTGTTTGAGCAGAATGCGTCGTTCGGGCAGGCCGTAGGCCCGCGCCGTCTGGACGTAATCCTGTGATAGCTCCTCGACCATGCTGGAGCGCGTCATACGCATCAACGTTGCCGTCATTGCGGTCGAAAGCGTGATAACCGGCATGATGAGCAGTTGTATCGACTTGACTGGGTCCTGCCCGAACGGCACGTAACCGGACACCGGAAGCCAATGCACTTTGTAGGCGAATACGAACATCAGCATCAGGCCCAGCCAGAAGTTCGGCGTCGAAAGCCCCGCCAGTCCCACGAATCGGGAGACGTGGTCGCCGAGTTCATTGTGCCGCGAGGCTGCATAAATACCGAGCAGAATCGAGATGGGAAGCGCGATGACGTACGATAGTCCCATCAGGGTGAACGTGGGACCGACGCGCTCCAACATCATGTCCATGACGGGACGTTTCTGCATGAACGACTCGCCGAGGTTGCCGTGGAGAACTCTGACGAGATAGTCGAGATACTGCTTCCACAGCGGTTGGTCGAAGCCGTACTGGTGGATGAGTTGGTCCGCAAGCTCCTTGCTCGGGTTCAATCCGAGATAGATGCGAACCGGATTGCCCGGCAGTTGGTGCATCATTACGAACGTCAGCGTGAAAACGCCCAGCAGAACAGGTATTATCTGCAAAATCCGCCGGGCGGTGTATCGGTACATGCTCATGGTAGGTGTACGGAAAGGTGGGAGGGGTTATTTGTTAATCCAGGAGTTCGACCACTCGTTGCAGAGCGGTTGAGCGACGAAAGCAGTCGGGTCGTAATCCTTCACCGATTTGCTCCATGCGGTTGCGGACTGCTCGGAGTACACCTGAATGTGCGGGTACTGGGACTGGAAGGTCTCCGCAACGTCGATGTACAGCTTCCGGCGCTTCTGCTTGTCCTGTAGCTTGCGCGCCTTGCGAATCTTCGCATCAGCGTCCTGCAATTCCTTGCTGTCCGGGTAGGCCTGATAGAGCATCCCGGCCGAAGCGTTACCGACGTAGTCGTCCGCGACGGGGCTGTCGTCGTTCTCTGGGTTGCGGAACAGGTAGTAGTAGAACCCGTCCGGGTCCTGTCCACCGGACCATCCGTAGAAGGTCACGTCGTACTTGCCGTTGTCGAGGAGGTCCAACCACTGTCCGATGGTGACTTCCCGAACGTTGGCTTTGATTCCTACTTTCTCCATCCCGTTCTGAAGCAAAACGGCCATGTTCTTGAACTTTCCAGAGGTGGCAGTCGGCAGGTCAACTTCGAAGCCGTCGCCGTAGCCCGCCTCTTTGAGCAGTTGTTTGGCCTTGTCGTAGTCCCTCTTCGGGAAGTACTTCTTCTGCCATTCCTGCCACGGGAAGTTCCAGGCATCGTTGACTTCCTTCGGCATGTACCCGTAGACGCGCTTGCCGAGTTTTCCTTTCGTCGCCTGCAGCAGCTCGTCGTAATCGACGAGATACTGCATCGCTTTGCGTACCTTGAGGTTGTCGAACGGCTCGTGGTTCGCGTTGAAGATGAGACCGTTGTAGTCGAACTGCGAGATACGCTTTATGTTCAGGTCCTTTTTGCTCTGGGCTTTCCCGAGCAACTCCTTCGGGATGGACGCTTGCTGAACGCCGCCGGACGCGAGTTCGAAGAACGCGGTCTGTTCCTCGGGAATGACGCGGTATTTGAGCTGTTTGAGGTTCGGCGCGTCGATGAAGTAATCGTCGAAGCGTTCGAGGGTCAGATGGTCGCCGGACTGCCATTCACCGAGCTTGAACGGCCCGGTACCGACGGGTTTCCGGCCGAACTTCTTCTGCCCCTTGTCGCTCGCGTACTTCTTCGGGACGATTGCGGCGTTCATCCCCGCCAGCGTCTGTTCGAACAGCGCGTAGGAGTGTTTGAGGTTGAACGTCACTTCGAGGTCGCCCGATTTCTTCACGTTGTCGACGAACGAGAGGTTCTCCTGATTCGTGGATTTGTTGTCGGGGTCGAGCACCCAACTGAACGAGTATTCCACGTCGTCGGCGGTAAGTTCGGCCCCGTTGTGGAACTTGATACCTTCTTTGAGCGGGACGGTGAACGTCGTGTCGTCCTGCTGTTTCGGGAGTTCCTTCGCGAGATGCGGAACGAGTTCGCTCCCGTCGGGTTTCATGGCCAACAGCCCGTCGAAGAGGTAGTGCATCATCCCGTTCGCCCACGCGAGTTCGTTCATCCGTGGGTCGAGGGTCGTTGCCTGCTCGGGCGCGACGTTGACGAACGTCCCGCCCTTCTTCGCGTTGCTGTTGCCGTTGTCACCGCTGCTGTCGGTACCGTCGTTCGTGTTCGTGTTTCCACCGCCGGTGGTGCCGGCACCGCCGCCGGAGTTGTCTCCTTCCGTGCTCTTGCCACCACACCCCGCGATGGCCGTCACACCACCAACTGCACTCACCGTCAGAAACCGCCGCCGATTCCACGAATGATTTTGTTTTTCTGTCATGATATCGTTCGTCGGGACAAATCGCCCGGTTCGTGATACCTAATAGCAAAGATGAACAGGGCATATAACGCCGCCCTTTCATACTAGGATTGACTCGAAACGACCGTTATTTGTACGCTATCGGATAGCTGTTGTCGTGGTTTTTCCGTCGCGAGATGGGCGGTGAGCGTGTGTGTTCCCGTCTCCGGTCGCCACACGTCGCCGTCGATACCTGCACGGCGGATTTGGCCGTCCCACGTCCCTTCGAACTGCTTGAATCCACGGCTTCGAAATGCGACCGTCCGTGGCGTCTCCGGCGGTTCGAACCCCCGTTCGTCCGCCTCCGGAACGCCATCTATCGTCCACCCCCACAACCGACTCGTCGGCAGTCGGACGCTGACGGGTGCGGGTAGCCGATTGCGAATCCGAAGGAGAAACGTGGCCGGTTCACCCACGACGATTTCCCTCGGCGCGCGGAGTTCGACCGAGAGACAACGAAGCGCGACCGGGTTCGGAACGAGACCGGCGAAGAAACTGCCCGTGTCGTCGATTCCACCCGCCGGGTCGGGCGACAGCGGGTTCGGTGGTTCCATGGATTTTTCAGGGGACGCGCCGGCTAAAGGTTTTTCTCACGGCATTCGCCGTTCCGGATGTCTTTCTCACGGCATTCGCCGTTCGAAATATCCTTCTCACGACTGTTCCAATCCGTCCGGAATCGAATCCCGTCCGAGAACGTCGTCGCACGTCTCGCGCCGCCGGACGAGGTCGTACGTTCCGTCGGTTCGAACCAGTACGACTGGCGGTTTCGGTTCGGCGTTCGTGTGACTCGCGCTGCCGAGCGAGTACGCGCCGATTCGGTCCACCGCCACGAGGTCGCCGGGACCGAGTTCGGGGAGCGGAACCTCCTCGCTTATGACGTCTCCGGAGTAACAGAGCGGGCCGGCGACGTGATACTCCTCCGTCGGGTCGCGGTCTTTCACGGCGTAAACGGGGTACGGCCAGTAGGAAGAGACAGAGTTCGTCCCACCATCGAGCACGGCGAAGTCGGCGTACGGCGTCTCCTTGATGACGCCGACCGTCGCCAGAAACGTGCCGGCGTTTCCGACGAGTCGCCGTCCGGGTTCGACGAACAACTTCGGTTCCGAGAGGTCGTGTTCCTCACAGCTCTCCCGAATCGTGTCGGCCATGTACGACACGATGTCTTCCGTCGCAGGGACGTCTTCGTCGTACGGGACAGGGAAGCCACCGCCGAGGTCCAGCACGTCGATTTCGACGCCCAGTTCGTCGCGCACGTCCGCCGCGAAGCCGAGCATCTCACGGGCCGCGACGCCGTACGGTTCGACGCCGCGAACCTGGCTGCCGACGTGTAACTGCACGCCAGCGAGCGAGACGGCGTCGGATTCGACCGCCGTCCGTGCGACGTCCATCGCCCGCCCGCTCTCGATGTCGAGGCCGAACTTGCTTTCGAGGGTCGCCGTCGCCACCTCCGGGTGGGTCGGCACGTCCATCGCGGGGTTGCCGCGAATCAGTACGTCCGGAACCGCTCCGGTCGCCTCGGCGGCCACGACCACTTTCTCTAACTCGGTTGCGTTGTCGATGAGTAGGTGTGAAACACCCCAGTCGAGCGCGCGTTCGATGTCCTCCGGCGTGCGATTCATCCCGGTCAGGAGCACGTCCTCCGCGTCGAACCCCGCCCGTTGCGTGGCCGTCAGTTCACAGCGCGCGTACGCTTCGGCTTTACAGCCTGCATCCCGCAGTACCGAGAGGATGCCGAGGTTGTAGTTGGCCTTCACCGCGAAGTGGATCTCCGAGTTCGGGTACTCCTCGTCCAGCGCCCCGCGAAGGCTGTCGTAATTCGAGCGCAAATCGTCCTCGAAGAAGGCATAGAGCGGCGACCCGAACGCCGAAACGAGGTCATCGGCGTGTGTGCGCAGTCGCTCCGTTCTGTCCGCTAGTTCCATGTCCGAACATCCGACAACGCGAGGATAACGGTTGACCCTCCCATGCTAGACGATCGTCGTCGTGCTCCCCCGTTTCACCCTTCCCCGACGCGAAACTATTTGTAGGAACGGGGAACCAGTGTGTCGGCATGGCAACGAACCCGGAGTCTATTTCCGATGCGCCCTGACACCCCAACCATCGAAACCCGCGACGAACTGGCGGCGTACGTCAGCGGGTACGACGAGAAAATTGACGGAAAGCTTGGCGTCTTTCTCGGATTCCCCACGGACCAAGGGGCCTTCGATGTGGTGTACGCCCACGACGAAACCCGCGTCTTCCAGAGCGCGAGCACCATCAAACTCCCCGTCCTCTACGCCCTCTACGAGCGGTACGACGGGGAACTGGGGTCCCTCGACCGTCCGTGTCCGCTCGCTCCGGAAAACCGCGTCGGCGGGAGCGGACTGTTGCACCTACTCGATGCGACGCCGACTGTCGAGGACCTCGCCGTGGCCATGGTTTCGGCCAGCGACAATGCCGCGACGAATCAACTCATCGACCACCTCGGCATCGAATCGGTGAACGACGCGGCGGATGGACTTGGAATGGAACGAACTCGCCTCGCGCGAAAGATGATGGCGACGCTCGAAGACACCGACTTCGAGGACACGGGAATTCACGTTCCGGACGGCGAACCGACGAACGCGACGACGCCGCTCGACTGTGCCCGGTTTTTCGCCGACCTCGTCGCCCAGCGCACGCTCTCCGCGGACGCCTACGAACGAATGTGCGTTCCGCTCGCCGAACAGAAGGACACGTCGATGGTTCCGCGCTATCTTCCCTACGAAACCGAGGTCGCACACAAAACCGGCTGGCTTCCGACCACCGCGCTGGACACTGGGATTCTGTCCGTTCCCGACCGGGACCGACCGCTCGTGTTCGCCGTGTTCATCGACGGCGTTGGTTCGGCAGGAGAAAAAGGCGAAAAGGTGGACACCCAACAGACCGGTGCGGACGCGGCCGACGCCATCGCGGAAATCGGCGATGCCGTGTTCGCGTGGCTCAGATAACCCGTCGTGCGAGTTCGAACTTCTCGTCCAAATACTCGAGATACGCATCGTGGCCCGTGTCGAAACTGTTGACCACCACCGACTCCGCGCCGCCGTAGGCGTGGATGTACTCCTCGCCGCCGAGGCTGACCGCGACGTGGCCGGGGAAGAAGAGCAAATCCCCGGGGAGTAGTTCGTCGCGCTTGACCGACTCACCCATGACCCGCTGTTGGTCGGCGTCGCGCGGAAGGGTGATGCCGTTGACCCGGTAGGCAATCCACGCCAATCCGGAGCAGTCGATTCCGTCGGTCGTCATGCCGCCCCAGCAGTACTCCGTCCCGAGGAACTGCCGAGCGATTTCCACGACGGCCTCGCCGGTCGGATTCCCGGGCGGTCGTTGGACGGTTTCCCCCGAGGCGGTTGATTGCTCGCCAGTTCGAAAGCGGACGGTCGTGTCGTCGCCCTCCGCGTCCTCGATTCGGCAGTCGGTTCCGGCATACACCGTCCCGCCATCCGCAGTCGTCGTATCGCGGACGATGGTCGCGTTGGTCCTCGCTTCCATCTCGATGGGGGCGAGCGCGTTCCGATTCACCCAGCCGAAATAGCCGTCCGGCGTCAGCACCCGCGACCACTCGCTGTCATCGTTGCCGTCGCCACCATCATCGTCGCTGTCGAACACCTCGACTCGCGCGCCGTAGAGTAGTTGTGTCACCTGCTCGGCGTCGTCGTCGGCGCCGCCACGTACGGGTGTGACCGATTCCGTGACGGTCCGCTCGGTTCGAACGGCTTCGAGGACTTCGAGTTCACTCGTCACCGTCCGTCCCGTCGCGCGTTCGACCGCCGCTCGCGCCTCGCGTTCGAGTTGGGGCGTCGAGACGCTTCCGCGAATTTCGATTCCGCTTTCGGTCGATTCGGGCGTCACGTCGAAGACAGCAACCCGTGAATCGGGTGCGTGGCGGGTTTGACAGCGCTGGAGTGCCAACAATGCGCGATGACCGTCGTCCATCCGCTCTGACGTCTCTACATGTTCGCTCCGGTCCATGCCCCCTGTGTTCGGAGCGGCCTCAAAAAGCCACCCCCTAGTTGGCTTCCGTTACCCCAGTTGGACGACTTCCGGTTCGAACGCCTCGCCGGTCCAGCGCCACGACCCGACGAACGGGTGGGAACCGTTCAGCGAGACGATGACGTAGGAGTAGCCGTCCCACGTCGCGTCGGCCGCGTCGGTTTCGCTGGGTACGTCGGGACCCATGGGGTGGGAGTGATAGAACCCGACCACCTCGGTTCCGTCCTCCTCGATTCGTTCCATTATCGCGAGTTGTTCCTTCGGGTCGATTTCGTAGTTCGTGCGCGTGTCGGCCGCGACGTTTTCCGCGTGGTATACGTCCTCGACATCGACCCGCTCGCCGCGCGAGCCTGCGAGGATTCCACAGATTTCGGCCGGACGACCTCGACGCGCGCGGCTGACGAGCGTATCGTACACTTCGCGCGAGAAGGTGAGCATGGCCGAGGCTTCGACGTGAACCCGAATAAACGAGGGGGCCGTGCACCAACCGAAACCCACATGCAGGGGAAGCGGCAATCGACTGACGCGCGAGGGTTGCCAAGCTAGGCCAACGGCGGCGGGCTTAAGACCCGCTCGTGTAGACGTCCATGGGTTCAAATCCCATCCCTCGCAGTTTGAGGAGCGAAGTGACGAGAAAACGAGAAGGATGGATTTGAATTAGACCGAGGTTCTGCGCGAGGCGCAGGTTCTCGGGCGTTGTTCAAATCCCATCCCTCGCACTTCGTACCGACACTATCTCTCGATTTTCTTTGGTCGTCTACACGTGATGACGACTGTGCGAGAATGGTGTCCCTAAAATTTCTGCTTAGTGACAAAATTCTCAATTAAACCGCCACAATTTATTAGTAACGCCTTATTACTTATGAAAATAAAAATTCAAAAAATTAAAAATACACTTTATCTATGGTATAATAATAATGTATTAACCATTCCACTCTGATGTATGTCGAAGGAAAAAAACGACAACAGAAGTCGCATCAAACGACGAAAGTACCTGAAAACAGTTGCTGCAACCGGTATCGGTCTCGGCATCGGAACGACCACTGCCTCGGCACAAGCGAGTTCCCTCGATCTCGTTATCGGCGAAGTTGGTACAGAGACCAAAGCCCAATCAGACCGAGGGACTTGGCATTCTGTAGACTTCGACAGCCTTCTCATCGATGCAGTCGGCACACTCGGCAATCTGTTAGGACTGGAAGTGAAGCCGATTATCACGATGAAACCGGTGAGTTTCAATGGAGTCCATCCGTGCCATATTCGTCTCCGAAACGTCACTTCAACCGGATTCGAATATCGAATCGAAGAGTGGGACTATCTCGACGGTTCTCACACGCAAGAACGCATTCACTGGTCTGCGATCCTTCCCGGCGTCTACGAAATTCCCGGGGTATCCGGGACCCTCACCGGGATTCAAGCCGGTAGAACCGGCGTGACGACGGAGCCCCAGAACGTCGACCTTACAGCGCCGTTTTTCACGGACAAGCCCGTCGTGATCTCCCAGTCGCAGACGTTTAACGGGCCCGACGCGATCGTCACCCGTAGCGATGTCGCGTCGGAGGATCGGTTCAACGTCCGATTGCAAGAACAGGAGTCAAACGACAATTACCACGTCTCCGAGGAGGTTGGTTACGTCGCTGTTGAGGGACCAGTTGCTGGAACGTTCCCGCTCGACTTCCTCGACGGGATCACGGATATGGGGTTCGAAGCGCGCCGCCCCCCGAAATCAGTCACTGATAACGCGGCGAACGCGTCCCGATATACGTTTCGAGCCAACCAGTGGAGCGGATACGATCAGCCGCCAAAAGTGGTCGCTGATATCCAAACACGGCATGGACCACAACCATGCCAACTCCGGTATACCGAAATCACGAAAGGCCACTTCGATGCGTTCGTCGAGGAGGAAGAGAGCGCAGACCACGAAACCAATCATGCGCCCGAAAATCTCGGGTATATGGCATTTGGCTCAGACGGTCTGATTCCCGGTACCGCAATCAATCTCGATCTGATCCCTCCCCTGTTATAGCTCCATCGAGGGACTCGAGATCGGATATTTTCGGCAGAAAGGTGTCGGTGTCGTGATTCGGAGGCGGACCCGCAGCTGGAAAGCGGATACAGATCCAGTTTCGGTCGCCGTGGATATACGATGGGATGCGTGACGGCGTGTTTCACCGGGTGATTCCAGAAATAGCCACTAGAGAGAGATCGATGACTGATGAATAACAATTCACGACCGTTCACTCAGTTTTCCCAACATTTACGAAGTTAGAAATCCCACAGAATCCGGCGGCTTCACCCGACGCCTCCGAATCTGGTGTCAACTTACTGACGATGGTTTTTTGACTGTTCCTCGCCGAGGCTTACAAAGTATATGAACGAGGATGGTTCCCCTGACGAGCGCGGCGTTCACCGCGTGCGACACGACCTCACCGGCCCGCAGTCGCTCAGTACGACGGTGACGTTGGCTGTTGCGGATGTGGCAGGTGTCGAACCCTCGGACATCCCCGAGCAACTCTACGACGTTATCGATCCGGAGGCGCTCGACAAACTCTTCAAACCGCGTGACGACGGCGTGGCACGCCGGGGTGGCCGTCTTTCGTTTTCGTTGTACGGCCACCACGTAACCATCCGTGGTGACGGAACCATCACGGTGCAACCCGGGTTGGCGCGTATCAAGCAACTCGGTGGAAACCTCCTCGTCGTCGGGGCAGTCCCGGATTCGGTGCTCGATGCGGCCAGCGTTCCGCTTCTCGGCGAGACGGCCCGCAATCGAACACGCCTCTTCGCGCTCCACGACCGCAGTATTTCGACGGCTCATAGCCGTCTCGCGATGGCTGACGGCACCGGAACGAACGCCCACATCGTGGACTATCACACCGGCGCGCGGTCCGTAGCTACCGAATCCACGATGCCGAACCCGCCAAGCGTCGAACGCGTTGACGGCAGTATCGATGACTTCCGACGGGAAATCGTCGACACCATCGACCGACTCGACGAAAGCCACGGCGGCTTTGCCCCCGCAGAACTTCGGTTCTGCTTCGACACGCTTCGCCCACTGGTTGAAAACTACGACGACGCCGAAGTCGATGTGTTTCTCGGCACCGTCTGCGAACGCATCAAGGACGTGTTCGGTATGGGTCACTACGTTCTTCCCATCGAGCGGGACTCACCGCAAGTCGATGCGATTGCACACAACTTTGACGCGATAATCGAACTCCGTGCCGGCGATCGCGGCCCGGAGCAACGCTGGCATCTCCACGAAACGAGTTACACGACCGAGTGGTTCGACCTCTGAAACCATCCAACAATGAGTGACGTACCCGTCTCCGACACCGTCGGTAAAAGCGTACAGCCCGTCTTTCAGCTACGGGACGGCCCGGTCGGATTGACGATCATCGACCCGCTCGAACGGAGTCAGTACTCGATTAGAACGTCCCGCGCAGTGACTCCGAAACCCGTCTCGGTCGCGGAATTCGACGCCCCTGTCAGCGCAGTCACTCGTATTCGGACCGACCGAATCGAGTTCCCGTTCGTCATCTCCGCCTACATCCGTGATACCTCGGGGGAGTTGGTCGCCGCCGTGGACCACGAACCCGAAGTAACGCTCCCGAACGGCGAGTATTACATCGAACTGACGACGGCGGTGAAGACGTATCTCCACGTCGAATCCGCCGTCAAATTCGAGATTCGAGACGACGAATTTCACATCTCGTTCGACGATGACGCGACCGTCGATATCGGGGCCCGGTCGGACCACACCCGTCCGGCGGGAACGGTGACGACGACGACCGACCCCGAAGACGTGATGGCCGCTATCTCGACGTTCGGGTCGGCGTTAAAGACGTTCTCCCCGGAGCGCTCGTTTCCCACCCTGCGGGGCCACCCCCCAGCGGTCGAATTCGGCGACGAACTGCTGATTCCGGACGACCTGCAACCGCCGGAAACGGGGGTAACCATCGAAATACCCCCCGAGTACGAGTTCGTTTTCCCGATTACGCCGCTCGCGTACTACCTCGGGGCAACCGTCGTTCCCGGCGAGACCCCCCGTATCGTCACGAATCGTGGTGCTCACCCACTCGACCATCCCGAACGCGGATTCGAGGACGAAGTGGCGCGCGTGCTCAAACAGACGGTGTTTCTGGATTGTCTCACCCGAACCGAGGGACTGTATCGACTCGACCTCCACGAACGCCAACAGGTCGAACCGCTGGTCGACCTCGACTTTGCGACCCTGTACGAGGCCTCGCTCGCCGAGCAACTTCGTGCATATCTCGACGTGCCGTTTTCCGCCATCGAGGACGTACTTCCGACGTGGCGGCTCACGGTACAGGTTACAACCGACCCCGAAAACGTAGCACAACTTCCCTACGTTCTCCGGGATTTGCCAGTCGTCGGCATGGGAACACGACCCCGCGAATCGACGCCAGCGGTAACCTCACCCACCGACATCACCGAATTCACGCGGGCAACGGAAGCGGGCCGGACGTATCCATCCTCACCAGTTCCAAACGAGCGATACGTCGTTCCGCCGGACGTCGATACGCTCGAACGGGCGTGGCTCGGGAACGGTGCACCGGTCGGGGGGAACAAACTGGTGGAGTCCGGATTCGAACACCGACTTGATCGTGAGAAATCCGCGGACGACGCCAAAATCACCATCGTCTGCAACGACCCGAAGATGCGGGCGGAGTATCGGGAGACACTGTACGGTAACCGCGACCGACTGCCGTTCGACGTGACCATCGACCGGAACTGCTCGACGGCGGAACTTCGGCGCCATCTCAACGAACCGACGGACTTCCTTCACTACATCGGTCACGTCGAAAACGAGGCGTTCGTCTGTCACGACGGACTGCTTCACCCCGCCGATGTCGCCGACATCGGCGTCGATATGTTCCTGTTGAACGCGTGTCGGTCCTACATCCCCGGAAAGCGACTCATCGAGGCGGGGAGCATCGGCGGTATCGTCACGTACAGCGAAATCGGGAACGCCGGAGCGACGGTCATCGGACGGACGATAGCTCGATTACTCAACGCCGGATTCCCGCTCCGAGCGGCGCTCTCCATCGCCAAACGCCGCCGACTCGTCGGCAATCAGTACGTCGTCGTGGGTGACGGCGGAATCCAAGTCGTCCAGTCCGAGAGCGCACCGCTCGTCTTCTTTATCGACTCGCTCGGCGACGACGAGTACGCGCTTCGCGTTCGAGTGTATCCGACGAATCAGGATTCGATGGGGTCGTTCATCATCCCCTACATCGACGGCGTGGCACAGAACTTCCTCATCGGCGGCGAACTCCCGACGTTCACGCTCACGGGCGAGGAACTACAACGGAGTCTCGGCCGCGAGGAGACACCGGTCGTCTACGATGACGAGTTACAGTGGTCGTCCGAAATCGACGTGGCGCGGGACTTCTCGTAACGCCCTTCCCTCCTGCCGCCCTATCGGCGACCAATGACTCGGAAGGATGCGGTCGAACGCTCGTTTCGCCTCCACGACGGATTCGAAGACGACGATGACCAGTACGTCGTAACGACGACGCCGTTCGATGGACGTGCCACGGTCGCCGACAGCGTCGAAGTAACCGTACGGATGCCGACGTTGTCGGCCGTCGTAACGGACGAACCGGTCGCCGACGTCGTAGAAACAGGCTGGTTCGAAACGCTCGAACTACGGTTGGAAGACGCCCACACGGTCGTTTCGGCGGACGATGCGACGCCGCCGACGGTCGAACGCGACGGGGACGAAGTGATACTCTCGGTCGAGTTCTCGGGCTATCCGGACAAAGCGGCCGACGACGCCAAAGCCGTCGTGGATTTCGCTGAGGGAACGTGGATGCAAGGAATCGTTCCGGGCTACGAGTACGGTGAGCCTGCGGCGGGAATGTTGAACCGGGCACACCAGCAGTACGATTGAATCGCTCGGTCCGAACTCAGTCCATCGAGATGTACGTTTGGGTGTCTTCGACGCCCTGTACGCCCTGAATTCCGTCGGCGGCGACGGTCTTCACTTCGGCGGGGTTGTCCACTTCCACCTTGACGATGATGTCCACATCCCCGGCGACGATGTGAGCGTCCTGCACGCCCTCGATGCCGAGAATCGCGTTTTTCAGTCGGTCAGCCTCGCCCGTGTTCGCCTTGACCATGATGTATGCTGCAACCATTTTAAATACCTCCTGCCTCCGCAGTCGCTCGACTACCGTCGCCGACGAGGATTTTACGAACGTCGCCGAGAACTTCGAAATCGGCCAGGACGGCGACCCTGTCGCCGACTTCGAGCGAATCGTCGGAGAGCGGGATGCCCATCCGTTCGTCACGTTTGCCGAACGCGAGCACGCGCGAGTTCGCGGGTAGTTCGAGTTCGCTGATGGAGTAGCCACGCATCGGTGACTCGTCGGTGATGGTGAGTTCGACCACCTGCAAGTTCTGGGCGATGTCGGCGATGGCGCGGATGTTCCCGCCGAGGAGTGCGTTTTTGGCGCCGATTGCGCCGAGACGTTCCGGGTAGACGACCTCGTCCACGTCGCTCGCGTACTTCCGGTAGATATCCTCGCGGTAATCCTCGTCGATTCGGAGGATGGTCCGACAGCCGTGGTGTTTACCGATAAGACAGGCCGCGAAATTGACGTTCAGGTTCCCCGTCAATCCACCGAGTGCGTCCGCGCTGTCGAGATTCGCCTGTTCGAGCACCGCTTCACGCGACCCATCCCCTTCGATGACCTCGAAGCCGTCGGTGCGTGCACGCTTCGCTTTCGTCGTGTCGTTTTCGACTAACACCACCTCGTGGCCTTCCTCGCGGAGAACACGGGCAGTCCGTAGGCCAACCCTCCCTGCACCTATGATAACGAATCGCATGAACGGTTGTACGAGAGTGGGGTTAAATAAGCTTTCTCCGGAGATGAACCCCCGTCAATTTTTCCCCGGAGCCGACCGTCCGGCGTCCGTCAGGGACACCTCAATCTGTCAGGAGCGGTCCATCGCCGGGCAAAGGTTTTTCTCGCGTGGTAGAGTATCTCACGGCATAATGGTACACGCGTTTATCATGGTGAACACGGCGGCTGGAAAGTCGCAGGGACTGCTCGATTCGGTTCGCGAATTGGCAAACGTCGGCGAGGCCCACATCGTCGCGGGGGATTACGACATCGTCGTCGAAGTGGACGCGGACGAGGTGTACGAAGTGCTCCAAACGTCCTCCTCGTCCATTCAAGCTCTCGACGGTGTCGTGGACACGAAAACATACATCTCCATCGACTGATTCGCTCGATACCGTCCCCTATTTTTTGGTTTTCA
>CAWEQN010000006.1:0-233119 GCA_963811185.1 uncultured haloarchaeon | reverse complement strand
CGACGCAAAGCGTCTCATCGAACGAATACTCTCCCGGTTCGAGGGAGTTTTCCGACCGGTGGTCGCCCCAGATTTCGGCACGACAGGATAGCGTCTCGCCCTTCTCCGTTTCCCTCTGCATGAGCCCCAGCGAGTGACCGAAATCGTCGTCCTCGGGGAGGTCCGGTATCCAGCATTCCGGGTCGTCCATCCGCCGTTCGTAGCTGTTGGGGGACGAAAGCAGCACCAAACCGGTTTCGGGTCGAGAACAGCGGTGGGGCAATTCGATTGGGACGGTTTGGCCGAACAGGAGTACTGCGGCGTCCCCGTCCCACTTCACTTCGATTTCTATCGTCGCCGTGGCTTCCTCGGTGATTTCCTCGTTAATCGTCTCGACGGAGACGCTCGTTCTCGGGTCGGCGGGTTGGTCGACCCGACCGACTCGTATCGTTCTCGAACTACCCATGCGTTCGAGTAACTGCGGGGAAGAACATCAAATAGGTGTGCGCTACTCCTTCGACGCCGATTCGACCACTTCCTTTTCGGACGCCTCGATGACGGTTCGTTCCGGAATCTCCTTCTTCGGTTTCGGGCGGCGCGAGAGCAGTCGCTGAATAATCGTCAGTTCGTTCGGGGCCTCCTTCTCGATGGTGTGGTACTCGATGCAGACGTTTCCCTCCTCCTCGCCGATTTTGAAGTAGTTCAGTCGGTAGGAGGGGTAGTACACCGGCGGCAGGATGCCGATCCACGTGGAGGTGCGGTGCAGTCGTTTGAGCCACGTACCGGTGTTGATGATGACGCGCTCGCCGATCTTCGTGAGCGAGACGCGGTGGGTGTGACCGTAGATGTACGCCACCACGTCGGGGAACTCCTCGAAGACGTCCTCTGCGGCGGCGACGTACGGGGCATTGACCGACTTCTCGGGGTGCTCCTTCCTGACGAGGCCGAACCGTTCGAGCGTCTTTCGCACGTCGCGGGCGAAGAAGTACAGCGGTATCGAGACGAGAAACAGGAGGCCGACGACGACGAGGTTGACGTAGATAACGAACTCCACGAGGTCGCCGACCAGTCCGAACTCGTGGAGGAAGGAGGTCGTGAGGTGCGAAACGATGTGCGACCCGAAGACGCCGGTCGCTTCCAGCACGAGGACGAGGAGATACAGCAGGCTGACTTGGAACAACAGCAGGAACGGTAGCGCGCCGTAGCGGAGAAACGGATTCATCTCGCGGTAGAAGTAGTTCGACGCTATCCAGTCCGGAATCTCCTCGAGCGGCGTGAGCGACTGGATGTCCTTGAGCCAGTTGTACTTCCCTCGCCCCGAGAGTTGTCCGGCCTTGCCGGTGATGTGGCGGTTGACGAAGTAGCCGAGCGGGTTCGCGCGCGGGTTGCCGAACTCCGGCATGCGGTTGTGTGCATCCTCCTGCATCCCGTGTTCTATCCAGATTTCCTTTCCGGCGACGGTCCTGGTCAGCGACAGCGTCGAATCGAGGTCGACGTTGTACTCGGCCAATCGCTCCTCGTACTCCGGATACCCCGCGAGTTCGGCGTCGTGGTTGCCCGGGAATGAGCGTGATGGTGACGTTCTCGCCCGTCTTCCGGAACTGGTCGAACAGTTTCGGGTGGTGTTCGACCAGCAGGTCGAACTTCTTCATCCCCGCCGATTCGGTGAACTCCCACAGGCCGAAGGCGTCGCCGAGGATTATCAGTTCGGCGTCCTCGTCGGTCGTTTCGAGCGTTCGTAGGAACTCCACGAACTCGTCCTCGAACTCACACTCCTGTAACTCCTCGTCGCCGCCGACGTGCAGGTCACTGACGAAATAATAGGTTTCCGACATTCGTCCCCCTTGCCAGCAACGAACGACAGGCCAACTCAAAGCGGTTTCGTCCGAGGCACTCCTTTTCGATGTCCTTTTAGGGTGCGACCGATATTCGTTCCGTATGGCAAACTTTCAAGTCGTCGTTGCCGACCCTGATTCCGGGGCGGCCTATCAGCGCGACATAGACGGACAGGATGCGAACCGATTCCTCGGCAAATCCATCGGCGATGACGTCGACGGCAGTGCCGTCGGCCTCGACGGGTATTCCGTCGAAATCACCGGTGGCTCCGACAACGCCGGCCGCCCGATGCGCGGCGACGTTGCCGGTCCGAACCTCAAGGACGTGCTCCTCGAAGGCGGTACGGGCTATAACCCCGAGCGAGACGGCGAGCGCCGCCGTATCTCGGTCCGTGGCAAGGAAGTCAGTGAAGTCGTCGCCCAGCTCAACGTCAAAATCTCGGAATACGGCGACGAGTCCGTCGAATCCCTCTACGGCGAGGGCGGCGACGACGAAGAAGACGACGAGTAACGCGGCGGAACACTCAAACATTTACACCATCTTTTCACGACTATGACGCAACGGGTTTCGAGTGATACGACCGAAACCGTCAGGGCGACACTGGCGCAAGCGGGTGCGACGAATCGTGCGAACATCGAGATTTCCGGCGACGACGAGGACGCTTTTCCGGCCGACGAAATCGTCCGTATCGTCATGGACGACACGGAATACCGTGCTCGAATCGAACGACCGCTGACCAGCGACGGTCGGCTTATCCGTGGCGTGTACGACACGCCACGCCTCGCCAGAAATCCCGGCGAGGGTGAGAACAGGCTTTCGGAGTGGTTCGCCGAGAGTAACCGTTCGTTCGGCCAGTCGGTGCTCATCGACGTGGTCGAAGAAGGGTTCAAATACGGAATTCGACAGCCCGGTTCGCGGGCGGTGTACGAGGCCACGGAATCGCCGGACGATAACCTCGCGGATATCGCACGACAAGTCGAGGACAAATGAACAAGCGAGACGAGTTCTTGGCCGGCGACCGCCCCGACGACGTTGCGCTCTTCCTCGCGGATTCGTTCGTCTCCGGGGACTCGCTCGCCGAATACGGCGAATCGGTTCCCGGTGGCACCCTGCTCATCGTCCCCGGCGAAACCGGTCGGAGCGTGTTCAAGAAGGCGACCGGAATGGACGCGATGAACTTCGCGAAGCAAGCGATGGACACCGAAGGGACCGTCGCGCCGACGCTCGACGGCGGCGATTGCCCGGAAGGCGACCACGACATGAAGTTCGTCTTCGCGTTCGCCGAAGAGCAAAACGAGGAGGTCGGCGGCCTGTACGCCGAAGGCGATGTGATTCACGCTTATGCCTACTGTGACTGTGGAACCGCGTTCTCGCAGAAGTGGGTCGCTGGCGAACGCTAACGACTCCGAGAGAAGCGAATTCGGTCCGGACTCGTTGCTCGACCGTAATGAGTTAAATATATAGCTTTCGGCCATCTTGGTACTGAAAGCTACATGGCGAATGTAGACCCGGTTTCGATAGGTCACGATTTCCCCTCGGGAATTCGCGTGCTTCACGTCGACAATGACGAGAAGTTTCTCCAACTATCCAAGACGACGCTAGAACGACGAAGAGGACATCGAGGAAGTCATCAGCGTTACGAACAATGCGGAAGCGGCCGAGTATCTCTTCGAACGGGATATCACGATCGATTGCATCGTCAGCGACTACGAACTCGAAGACGGTTCCGGATTGGAACTGCTCGAACTGGTTCGTGACCGCTGTCCGTACGTTCCGTTCATCATCTTCACTGGAACTGGCAGTGAGGACGTTGCGAGCAGTGCCATCTCGTCCGGTGCAACGAACTACCTTCAAAAAGGAACGTCCGGTGCTCGGTTCGTCACGTTGACATCCCAAATCCAGCAGGCGGTGTCACACCGCTACGTGGAAAAACAGGTACACCGCGGATTTCGGGCCATCGACACGACCAACGAAGGAATCGCATTACTGACGAACGATCTCCGTTTCAACTACGTCAACGAGGCCTACGCCGACCTGTTCGGCTACGATTCGGGCACGCTCATCGGACAGGATTGGGCAATGACGCTCACGGACGAGGCCGAAGACTGCCTCCTGTCTGAAATCGTCCCTGAAGTCGATTCGAGCGGGGAGTGGACCGGCGACATCACGGGAAAGCGCCGGGATGGAAGCACGCTCACGATGACGCTTGCCGTCTCGGTCGTCGCGGAAAACGAGTACGTCTGTGCGGTTCGGGACGTTACCGAACGGAAGGAACGAGAGCAAGCCCTCGTACAGGAAAACGAGCGACTCGATGAGTTTGCGAGTCAAGTTTCCCACGACCTTCGTGGCCCGTTGAGCATCATTTACGGCTATCTCAACTTGGCCCGCAAGACCGGCGAAGAGGAGCATTTCGACGAAATCGAGGAGGCCGCAGACCGAATCGAGGCCATCATCTCCGACCTCCTCGAAATCGCACGCGAAGGGGAGAAGACGCTGAAACTCGACGCGATTGATCTCGAGGAGTTCGCCGTCGACGTGTGGGAGGGCGTCGAGAGCGAGTCCGCGACCCTCGATACCGAATCGACGAACGGACGGATACTCGCCGACCGCGACCGCTTGACTGAACTGTTTGCGAACCTGTTCCGAAACGCGGTCGAACACGGCGGCGACGACGTCACCATCTCACTCGGCCGAACGTCGGACGGCTTTTACGTCGCGGACGACGGTCCCGGTATTCCGGAAGAGCGCCGTGAACGGGTGTTGCAATCGGGGTACTCGACCGAAGAGTCCGGAACCGGACTCGGCTTGAGTATCGTCCAGCAAATCGCCGATTCCCACGGTTGGACGATTTCCATCGGCAACAGCGCCGACGGCGGCGCTCGGTTCACGTTTTCGGATGTCGAATATCCGGACGCGTAGGGATTCTCCCGACATCGCTTTCCCCTTCCCTGCCGACGGTTACGTATGGCAGAGCGGGTGCCCATCGACAACTGGGGCGCAATCGAAACCAACCTCCGGCGGTTCGCCCCGGACGTTGACGAACACGGGTCGAAACTCGTCGCACGGATGGGCGTCGCCCGGTTTACCGTCACGCGAGACGGGCACGTTACGGCCGGAATGCCGTTCCACGAGTTCGACGGACGCGCCGACTGGGTCGTCTTCGACCACGACGCCGGCGCGATTCGAATCGAGCGGGCGGGGGTAACCTACGTGTTCCGCAAGCCGTAGCGCAAGCGACTTCCCGCCGCGCTGTGACCTTCCCGACAATGGCATTCGACGCGGTGACGGTCGGGAGCGCGCTCGTGGACCACGTCTACTCGCTGTCGAACCTCCCGGTACCGGACGGCGGCGCGTTCGTCCACGACGAATCCCGCGCCGCCGGCGGCGTCGCCGCCAACGTCGCAACCGCACTCACGCGACTCGGACACGACACGGGCATCGTGGCGCGCGTCGGGGACGACGAGGAGGGCGAATTCGTGGAAACCGACCTCGAAGTGCGCGGCATCGACACGGCCCGCGTTCGTCGCGGCGACGAGGACTCCTCGTACTGTCTCATCCTCCGCGACCCGGACGGCGAGCGAATGATTATCGCCGGCGGGGACGCTGTTCCAGCCCTCCGACTGAACGATGCCGACCTCGACTATCTTCGCCGATCACGCGTCGTGTTCACCAGCGCGTACGCACCCGACGAAGTCGTTTCCCGTCTCGTTTCCGCACGGAGAGCGGACGACGCTGCCACCGCTCGCCTTCGACCTCTCCGGCCCGCTTTCGGAACTCGACGGCCGAGGCGTCACCCGTGAAACGCTGGACGACGCGCTCCCCGTCTTCGACCTGCTGGTTACGAGCGAGGTACCCGTCCGTTCCTACCTCGGCGTCGGTCCGCACGAGGCGGTCGAGGAGTTCCGCAGTCGCGGCGTGAAACGCGGCGCGGTCACCCGCGGACAGCGACGGTGCACTGCTGTTCGACAGCCTCGGAAACGGTCGAAGTTCCCGCCTTCGACGTACCAGTGGCCGACACGACGGGTGCCGGTGATGCGCATACTGCGGGGTTGATTCACGGGTGGGTTTTGGGAGACGGGAGTATGGTGGAAGCGGGGGAATTCGCCGCCGCCGTCGCCGCGCTGAACTGCGGAGCGGAGGGTGCACGTGGTGGTCTACCGACGGAACGAGAGGTCGCGGATTTTCTGTGACGTCCGTTCACAGTTCCGTTTTCATCTCCACCACCGTCCCGGTCACGCCGGTTGACTCGCTACTGGAGAACTCGTGACCGTGTTCTCTCACGCGCTCGTACCCGTGTGACTCGTAGAACGGAATCGAATTTAACGAGGCTGTCAGGCCGAGTGCTCGCACGCCTCGCTCCCGCGTTCGCTGCTCCAATTCCGCGAGAACCGCGGAGCCAACTCCCGTTCGAGCGACCGACGGTTGGACGTACACGCCCGTGATTTCGGCATCCACGGTTGCCACATACCCTTCGGGCGAGTCGAATTTGACCGAACCGAACGCCACCACGGTTCCGTCGTCCTCGGCGACGACGAAGTCACCTCCCTCCCCTTCGATGGCCGAGGCGTACTCCGCGGACTCACAACCTTTCGCCCACGCTTCCACCTGTTCTTCGTCGTAGGATTCCGGTCCGAGCTTTCCGATGGACTCCGCGTGGAGCTTCCGAACTGCCTCGGCGTCTTCGACCGTCGCGTCACGAACGTGCATGATTCTACATTCGATGTGGCGGAGGTATTCCGTTCGGTTTTGCAGACACGTCTGTCCGACTCCGAACGCCGCAAAACTGTGGTCTCCCATCCTGCCACTGAAACCGCTCTTCCCGAACTCACACCTTCGAAATCAGCCTTCGAACCTCCTCTTCGTCCACCCGATTGGTCGTCTCGCTGTCCTCTTTCAGCGCCGTGCCGACGATTGCGCCGTCCGCGATATCCAGCAACCCACGGACGTTCTCGGCCGTCGTCCCGCTTCCAAGCAACACCGGCGCATCCGAACCGATTTCGTCCCGACACGCCACGACGGACTCCAGCATCTCGGTATCGACTTCGTGACCGGTTCCGACGCCGCTGACGACGATACCGTCCGCCCGCCCGCGGCCGAGGGTTTCGTCCACCAGTTCCTCGACGGGTCGCTCGGCGAGCGCCGCGGAGTGTTTCACGTCCACGTCGGCGAGGATTTTCACGTCGGAACCGAGTTCTTCGTGGAGGCGCAGGGTCTCGTGTGCTTTCCCCTCGATGATGCCTTGGTCGGTCAGGCGCGCGCCGGTGTGGACGTTCACCCGGATGAACTGGGCGTCCGCGGCAGTCGCAATCGAGAGGGCGGCCTCGGCGTCGTTCCGGAGGACGTTCACCCCCAACGGGCATTCGGTGGCCTGCCGAAGCTCCGTGACGACGCGGCGTCATGGAGGCGACGACGTGCTTCGGCACGTCGTTCGGGTGGAAGGGCGAGTCGCCGAAGTTCTCCACCATGATGGCGTCCACGCCGCCCGATTCGAGCGCGTGGGCGTCGGTCAGCGCGCGGGTGCGGAGCGCGTCGAAATTCCCGTCGAAACCGGGAGCGCCCGGCAGTGCGGGCAGGTGTACCATGCCGACGATGGCGTCCGTGTCGAAAATGTCCATACGCGGCCGTCGTCGCGCCCCGGATTAAAGGGACCGAGTTGCTCCGCTCGATCTGGGTCGTTCCGTTGCTGTTGTCGGTTCGACACCACAAGGCTTCTACCGCAGGGGCCGCGATACCGATTGATAAATCCATGACGGATACGAGTTTGGAGACTGAACGTGTTCCGCGACTGGTCCGTGACATCCTCGGCGACCGTACGGTCACGAACGTCGTCCCGGCGGACGAGGGGACCGACGACGTCTTCTTCGTCACCGTCGAGATGCCGGACGGTGGCCGACACTGCGTCCTGAAAGCCCGTTCGTTCGTTGACCCGCCGTCGTTTCGGGTGGAACCGAGAATTCTCGATTTCGTGAACCGTCGAACCGAGATTCCGGTCCCGGACGTGTTGGGATACGTGGACGACTACGACGATATCCCACACCGACGATACCCATAGCGACGATTCCCACGGCGACGATACCGATTCGTCCACGCCGTTCTTCCTGATGGAACGTGCGCCGGGTCGAGACGGTTTCCGGCCCCGAATCGCTGTCCAGGACGGCCCTCGAACGTACCGCACACGAGGCCGGACAACACCTCGGAGAACTCCACTCCGCCGCCACGTTCGACGGGTACGGATGGCTCCGTGCCGGGATGGACGCCGACAGCGAACCGACCGTCGACGACCTGTCGATTGCCGATGTCGAACCCGACTGGCCGTCACGGGTTCGTTCCTACGCCGAGGAGAACCTCGCTCGAATCGAGGCGTCCGAGCGGTTCGCGGACCTGACCGACGAACTTCGCGCAGGTCTCGACGAGCATCTCGAAGCCGTTCCCGAAACTCCCGACCCAGTACTCCTTCACGACGACTATCGATTCGGTAACCTCCTCCTCGACCCCGACACGGGTGCCGTTGAAACGGTGCTCGATTGGGGCAATCAGTTCACCGGCCATCGCGAGTTCGACCTCGCGACCACCGAACACTACCTCTGTGGCCGCCGTCCGCTGGACGACGAGCGCCGCGAAATCGTCCACGAGGCGTTGCTTTCGGGGTATGCCGAAACCGACGAACTGACGCGTGACGACGGGTTCAGACGACGTCAGCGAGCCTACCGCTTCGTCGGACAACTCCCCGCGCTCGCGTGGTTCGACCTCTGGTACGGTGGGAGCGACGATCCCGGAGAAAATCGCGAGTCAGCAGAAAGAACTCGTACTGTCGTTGCTTCCCGAGTCGTAGTTCGCGTTCGAAGATTCTACGCGTCCGGCTTTCGTCCGCGTCGGCCGCTTCGGCTGTCCTCCTCGGCCGCTTCGTCGTCCTCGTGTTTCAGGGTCCAGAACGCTTCCAGAATGACCCGTTTCGTCACCGCACCCTGTGTCGTCCAGTGTTGGGCGTAATCCAGCATATCGTCGTAGATGCTGGGTTTGCATCCCGCCGCTTTCGGATGGCCGCCGCCGTTGACCTGCCGAGCGACCTCGTGGCACCGCTCGAACTCGTCGGTGCCGCGGATGCTCGCGCTTCCGGCGGGTTTGACGACGACCGAGGCGTCAGCGCCCTGTTCGCGCATCGCTTCCGCGACCTCGTTCTGCGAACAGCGGCCGTAGGTGACGCCGACCGTCCAGTCGCCGATCTGCTTCATGTCGGCGCGGGCGACCGCCCGTTCGATGAGCGCTTCCTTCTCGACGCGCTGTTCCGCGAGGAACGCCGCTACCTCTTCGGGGAGTTCGGCACCGTGCTCCTGAATGACTTCCATGTACTCCTCCGGTTCCGACCAGTAGGAGTAATCCGCGAGGTCGTCGCTACGCGGATCTTCGCGAAGCCACAGGTCGTGGTCGCGCGTGACTTCCGCGAGTTCGACGAGGTAGTCCGGGAAATCGAAATCGAGCGACCGGGCGACCACGTCGGCGGTACACTCCTCGTCCGACTCGCCGATGACGAGTTCGATGCCGAGAGCGCGAACGGCGTCGACTACCGTATCGTCCCACTGGTGGTGGTCGAACCAGAAGACCTCGTTCGCCTCCTCAACGAGGGTTTCGAGTTCCGTCGCGACCGGTTCGTAAGCGTCGGGACAGAGGTCACAGATGAAAACGGTCGCGCCGGGTTCGCTGTACGCGACGACCCGTTCGAGGGCGTCCGCGAGGTCGTGTGGTCCGGCGTCGATGAGCGCCGTCTCGCCGTATGCTTCGCGGACGAGCGCGGTCGCGGCCAATCCGTCGGCATCCGGGTCGGCGACGACGGCCCGTTCCGCGCCGGTCAGTTCCTCTTTCGCTTCCTGTTCTTCCTGCTGTGCTTCGAACGAGTCGGGAAAGAAAAAGCCCTCGCCCGGTAGCAGTGATTTCCGTTCGAGCGAGAGGTTTTCGTCGTCGATGACCCAATCTTTCATACCTTTCCTCATACCCCAGGCGCAAAGAGTTGCCGGATATGGTTCTCCGGTCGAAAGACGACGCTATTCGAACGTTCGGGAGATTCCGTGCCGTTCGAGGAGGTGGCGAACCATGTTCAGGGTCCAGTTGACCCGTATGTCGAGATCCGTTTCGTACCGCGTCGTATCGAGAAGGTAGGCGGGAATGCCCATGTCGCATCCGACTTTCCCGGCCAGGAGGGGTTCGCTCCCGTCCAGGAACCGTCCCATCTTGAACTCGTAATACTCCGGGAACGAATCGGCGAGGTGATAGCGGTTCATGTACATCGCCGTCTTCGTCGCGTCCCGGTCGGCACCCTCCGAAAGCGTCGGGAAGATGGCTTGGCCGGTCCCGTCCGGACCGTCCGCTTCCCGGTAGAGACCTTTCGAACTGTGGAGGGTCAACACCGTCTTCGGGTCGTGGTGGTCTATCTCCTTCCACAGCGCGCGGCCGAGCGCCGTCGGCGGTTCGTGGCCCGCCGGGAACTTCGCGTTCAGATTTCCATCGTCGTTGAGATACGTCTCCCCCTTGATGGCGACCGGATTTGCTCGCGGAATCACCACGAGTTTCCCCTTGTCGATGGACCACGTGGTGACCTCGTCGCCTGCCCGATAGCCGGCCTCCTCGTTGCCGTGGATGCCGCCGACGACGACGGCCGTCGGGCCGATTTCGACGGAGTCGATGACGTGAACCTCGGTCTTCGTCGTCCGTTCCGGTCCGAATCGCGTGTGATGTTTGTTCCTCGCCCGCCGCCGCCACGACTCCCGTCGCAACCGTCGCCGCCGTGAGAACACTTCCCGATTTCAGTAGAAATCCGCGTCGTGAACTGCTATTGGTAGACACTGCTCGTTTCGATTCTGAACTCTGGCTGTCAACCATCTGGAGATGAAACTCATCACCTCTGAATATTATTATTTTCTAACGTAAAAATACATATTTGTACAAATAATCAAAAATATTCCAAGAGCGTGTGGAATAATCGCGTCGAACGGCCGTTTAGAGATCGACCGAACTGAACAGCCGTCTGATATATGTTTTCCTCACGCCTCGCCCGAATCGAGTTGCCGCACCGTCAGCACCGGCGTCGGACAGGTTCGAACGACGCGTTCGGCGACGCTCCCGATGAGGAATCGGTTTTCGCCGTGTCTCCCCCGCGTTCCCGTCGCAACCACGTCCACATCGTGGTCGCGGGCGTACTCCCCGATTTCGGCGGCCGGGTCGCCCTCCCGAACGGCGGTCACGACGTCCCCGCTCGTGTGCTCCCGTACCGATTCGAGCGCCGTTTCGGCTTGTGCTTCGAGAGCATCGCGGAACTCCTCCCGAAGTGCCTCGGGTGAGGAGTCCACTTCGCCCGCATCCACGACGTAGAGGGCGTGTACCTCGGCGTCGAATCGGCGAGCGAGGTCGAGTGCGACCGTCACTGCCCGTTCGACGCTCTCGGAGCCATCGGTGGCGATAACGACGGTGTCGATCATCGCTTTTCACTCCTCCGCGGTCGTGCTTAAAGGCTGAGGGGATAAATTGCATCAATCCAAACGGCTAAGTTCTATGGTGTATGCTATCAGTACGCCCGACGGGGCAAGGTTGCACTCAACCGCAATCTCATCCGATTGCGGTTTCTCGACGGATATCAAAGGGGTACAGGAGAAGTCTTTTTGCTCATCTACGCGCACCCACACGTATGTCCGAGTCGTCAGTCGAAGTAAACACGGTACTCGTTCCGGTAGACGGAAGCGACGAGTCGGTGCGTGCCGTCGAGTATGGGGTTGCTATCGCCGACCGTTACGACGCCGACGTCCATGCACTCTACGTGTTCGGCGAGGAAGTGTCCCGAGCGATAGAGACCGGGACGGTCGCGGAAGACGACATCATCGACGAAACCGAATCGTTCATCGACAGCGTCCGCACCATCACCGACGGTACCGATGTCGAACTCGGCAGTTCCATCGCGTACGGCTTTTCGACGCACAGCAAACTCCGCCATCCCGGCAGTACCGTTCTCGACTGTGCCGAGGAAATCGATGCCGACTTCCTCGTCATCCCGCGGGAACCGTTCTCCGACGAACCCGGCGACGTGCTCGAAAAAGCGGCCGAGTACGTGCTCCTGTACGCCAGCCAACCCGTTCTCTCCGTCTGAGCGGAACTCGTTCAGAAGTTGGTCATTCTCGATTGGATTCGCCCGTCGTCTATCGCCAACTCCTCGTCCGCGTCCCTGAAATACTCCGCCAACTCGTCCATCTGTATCTCGTCGCTCCCGTGAAGATAGGCGATTTCGGTGAGGGACAGCTCCTCGCCCGCTTCCAGTTTGTGCCGCAGTTGTTCGACGGTGAGCGATTGGAAGGTCATATCGAGGTCCACGCTCGCAACCCTGTCCTCCCTCACCTCCGCCATGTTGATGCCCTCGTTCAACACCGTCTCGAAATCGAGGCTGGTGTCCTCGGTCGCCCGATAGAGGAACGAAACGGCGGACACGAGCGCATCGAACGCCTCGGCACCCGCCATGTTCTCGAACCGTTTTTCGAAGACGAGTCGCCGGTCGTGTTCCGGAAGTCGCTCCACGAGGAGTTCGAAATCCAGCATCGCGTTGTACGTCCGGTCGCGGATGCGTGCACGCGTGTTGCGCTCCGATTGTGTGCTCGCGAGGTCGGACTCCCCCCGGAGATACGCGCGGTCGGCCTGGCTCAGTATTCCTCGTTGTCTGTCATCCCCGCTCATAACTTGTATCGGGTTATGATTAAGAGTACAGATATATAATCATAACCCAAAACGCTTTATCTATACTTTACCTTAACAAAATTATTATGGGATTGTTTGCTGATAGATGACTCGATAAACGATGCGTGAATCCAGCCCGAAACGCCAACACGAAGGGAGCGAGGACACCCTGTTCGAAGGGGTCGTGAACGCCGACGTGATGCGGACGGCCGTCACGATGGTCGAGGCCGTGGTGGACGAATGTCACCTCTACTTCGACGACGACGGTCTCCGTATTCCCGCGACGGACCCCGCCACCGTGGCCGCCATCGACCTCACGCTGACGCGCGACGCCTTCGAATCGTACGAAACGGACTGTGCGCACGTCGGCGTCAACGTTTCACGACTCGGTGACATCGTGGGAATGGCCGACCGCGACCAGTTGATTTCGTTGACGCTCGACGCCGAAACGCGAAAACTCGTGATTCGTCTCGGCGAACTCACCTACACGCTCGCCCTCCTCGACCCGGAGACGGTTCGTTCCCCGCCGGACCGGTCGAACTTCGAGTTCGAATTCACGGGAGAACTCGTCACGGACGCCGAAACCATCAGTCGGGCAGTGACGGCGGCCGAGATGGTTTCGAGCTACGTAACGTTCGGAATCGACGCCGAGCGGGAACTGTTCTACGCCGAGGCGGGCGGCGACACCGACGACGTCTCACTCGCGCTTCCGGCGGACGAACTCGCCGAATTCACACCCGGCGACGCACACTCGTTGTTCTCCATCGACTATCTGTCCGCCATCGACCGAGCGATGCCGCGCGGCTTGGACGTTACACTCGAACTCGGCGACGACGTCCCGCTCTCGATGCACCACTCGTTCGCCGAAGGGGCCGGGTCCATCGATTATCTGGTGTCTCCCCGAATCGCCAGAAACTAACGGGTTTGGGAACCGCGATGACACAACGTTTTTACCCGAAAAAGCCACCCATCGGTGTATGGACCGGACGACGCCGAACGCCACGGCTCACTCACGCGCGATGCCGCACTGGGAGAACGTCATCGGTGATATGGAAGCGACGGCCGAAGAGTACGACGACAGAGGCTGGGAAACGGTACAACTCCACCCCGGCGACGTGACGCCGCTCTGGGTCGAGGAGGACGGCGAGTTCGGACTTGACGTACTCGTCCCCGACAACGAGTTCGAGGAAGTGGAGGAACTGATCGACGGCGGCGTTTCGTTCGACGCGTTCGAAGCCTATCGCGCGCTCGCCGACGGCCTCGTGTTCGCCGTCGTCGTCATGGAAGACCACGATACCGAAACTGCCCTCCTCTACCCGGTGTACTACGACATGCAGGGTGCCGAGGACATGCTGGACGACGCGGCGGAGGCGGGGGAGATGTACACGTTCGTCCGGACGCTGAGCGAGGACCGCATCCAGTTCACCCACGACGACCCGTCGGTGTTCCGACCGACCGAGGAGGAAATCGAGGCGGCGAACCCCGACGCGGAAGCGGAAGACGTGGAGAGCGAGAACGCAGAGAGCGAAGACACCGAAGAATAACTCCCGTTTTACTCCTCGCCGTTGATTTCGCGCCCGCAGTGTGGACACTCCATCTCGTCGTGGCGCAACTGCTCGCTGGACTCGCGTACTTCCCGCATGACGCTCGAAATCCTGTCTTCTGCGGCGAGTTCGTCTTCCACCGCGAGGTCCACGCCTTCGACTTCGAGCAGGAATTTGGCTACTTCGGTCACTTCGTACATTACGTCGTCCAACTCCTCGGCGGTGAAGAAACCGGACATCGCGCCGTAGAGGAACGTCGCACCGGCCTGCCGAACCTTGTCCTCGAACGCCGACCGTGCTTGGTTCACCGCCTGTGGGGTGTACGTGTCGGTCATGAATGGGACCAAATAGGGAAGATTGTCCCCGATTTTGGTCATCTCGACGCCGGTTTCGGTCCGGAAGTCGGCACAGAGACGAGCGATGGCCCACTCGCGGGCGGTGATGTAGGTTCGGTCACGCAGGAACTCGTTGACGCGGTCGTACTCCGCGCCGTCCATCTTCTTGAATCGCGCGTATTTTTGAACTTCCGGCGGGATGTCGGGCGCGTCGGGTTCGTCGAATTCGGCGTCGTCGGCCATCGTGCCGTCCATCGCCGGTCCGTCGGGCGCGGTTCCGTCCGTCGCGTCAGCGGGCGTGTCAGTCGCCGGTTCGTCCGCCAGTTCCTGTGAAACTCCTTCGACCGTCTCGCGTGTCGTTTCGTCGGCGTGCTCGTCCTCCGTCTCGGGTGCGGGCGGGGAGGGGTCGTTCGACATATCCCGTGGTTACCGAGCGGGGTGCAAAAGCGTATCGCACCCAACTGTTTTGATACCCGGCGGGAATGGAGGTAGTATGAAGGTCTTACTGGGAATCGGCGGGAGCGATGACTCCCTCACCGCGCTCTCCCGAACCGTCGAGCGCGCGGTCGCGGCGGACGACGAACTGACGGTCGCCATCCTCGACAATCCGGAGAGCGACCGTTCGAAGGACGAAATCAGCGAAAAGGCAAAGGACGTGTTGGACGACGTCGGTTTCGACGCGACCGTTCGCGACGTGTCCGGCGACCCCGGAAGCAGATTGCTCGATATCGCCGAGAGCGAGGGGTTCGAACAGATAGTCCTCGGCGGCGGTCAGCGCAGTCCGATGGGGAAGATCCGACTTGGGCCACATCGCGGAGTTCGTCCTCTTGAACTCGCATATCTCGGTGAAACTGGTACGATGAACCACGACCGCCGTTTCCCGGACGAACCCGCCGGCCCGTTCCCGGAACCACCACAGACGTTCACCGACCGCGAGGACCGGGATATCGAAATCCGCCCCTTCAAGGAGGGCGACGTCGAAGCGCTCGTCTCGATGTACGTCGATTTCGACCCGGCCGACCGAGCACAGGGAATCCCCCCGGCCACGGAATCGCGGGTGCGCGACTGGGTGGAAACGCTGACCGACGGCGACGGCTTGAACGTCATCGCGTTGGAGGGCGACCACACTGCGGGTCACGCGACGCTCGTCCCCGACGGAAACTCCGCCTACGAACTCGCCATTTTCGTCCATCAGGACTACCAACGCGCTGGAATCGGGTCCCACCTCATCCGCACTCTGCTCGGCTACGGTCGACGGGAAGGTATCGACAAGGTGTGGCTCACGGTCGAGCGGTGGAACCGCGCCGCCGTCAACCTCTACCGCAACGTCGGTTTCGAAACCGCCGACGCCGAGAGTTTCGAACTGGAGATGGTTTTGCGGTTATAAGATTTTTTCACGCCTTTCCTTTCGTTAGCGTGTCGTATGCTACACTCAACCGAACGATTTTTGCTCGCGCGACCACCATTGCCGCGTAATCGTGACCGATTTACTGTCCATCTCGAATCTCAAAACGCAGTTCCACACCGACCGGGGGACTGTCGAAGCGGTGGACGACTTCGAACTGAACATCCGCGAGGGCGAAACCGTCGGACTCGTCGGTGAATCCGGGTCCGGAAAGAGCGTCACCGCGCTGTCGGCGATGCAACTCATCGACGACCCGGGTGAAGTCGTCTCGGGCGATGTCAAATTCCAACATGCCGAAGTCGCCAACGAGTTTGCCGAGAAACATCCCAGCGGCGTCGGGGAGTACGTGTTCCCCGACGAGGGCTACATCGACATCATGGCCGCGCCCGAATCCGTCATGCGGGACATTCGCGGCAGTGAAATGGGGATGATTTTCCAGGACCCCATGACCTCGCTCAACCCCGCGTTGACCGTGGGCGAACAAGTCGCAGAAAGCCTTCGACTCCACCAGTACGGTGGCAAGCGGAAGGACAACTGGTGGAACGCGGTGCGGGAAATCGCCCCGAAAGTCGGCGGCGGCGAAATCGACGGCGAACTCCTCGAAGACACCATCGACATCCTCGAAGAGGTCGGGATTCCGGAACCGGAATCCCGCGTCGAGGAGTACCCGCACGAGTTCTCGGGCGGGATGCGCCAGCGCGTTCTCATCGCCATCGCGCTCGCGTGCAAGCCGAAACTGCTCATCGCGGACGAACCGACGACGGCGCTCGACGTGACGATTCAGGCCCAGATTCTCGACCTCATCAACGACCTGCAGGACGAGTTGGGCATGTCCGTCTTCATGATTACCCACGACCTCGGCGTCGTCGCCGAGACCTGCGACCGCGTCGCCGTGATGTACGCGGGCGACCTCGTGGAGGTCGGCCCCGTGGACGAGATTTTCCACAACCCGAGTCACCCGTACACCTACGCGCTCCTCGAATCCATCCCGCGCGAGGACAAGGAACGACTGACCCCCATCGAGGGGAACGTCCCCGACCTCATCGACATGCCCGAGGGATGCCACTTCGCGGACCGCTGTCCGTGGGCACAACCCGAGTGTACGCAGGGTGAGATTCCGAACCTCCAACACGGTCCGGAGGGCGTGGACCACCGCGCGAAGTGTATCCTCGAATCGTTCGATGGGACCGAGTACCTCGAAGAACAGGAGAGCCTCACGACCAGCGAACACGAGGTCGGCGACACGTTGGTCGAGGTCGACGAACTGAAGAAACATTACTCGCGCGCGGACGACTTCCTCGACAAGTGGCTCTCGGACGGCGACGACAGCGTGAAAGCGGTCGATGGCATCTCGTTCGATATCTACGAGGGCGAGACGCTGGGACTCGTCGGCGAGTCCGGTTGCGGGAAATCGACCGCCGGACGGTCGATTCTCCGCCTCGAACAGCTCACCGGCGGGCGGGTCGTCTTCGCCGGAACCGACCTCGGCGGGTTGGACGGCGACGAGATGCGCGAGCAGCGCAAGGACGTCCAGATGATCTTCCAGGACCCGCTGTCCAGTCTGGACCCACGGATGTCCATCGGGAGCATCATCGCGGAACCGCTCCAGATTCACGGGCTTGCCAAAGAGAACCGGCGCGCACGCGTCGAGGAACTGATGGAGAACGTCGGCCTCGACCCCAGCCAGCGCGACCGCTATCCGCACGAGATTTCCGGCGGCCAGCGCCAGCGCGTCGGTATCGCCCGCGCGCTCGCGGTGGACCCGGACTTCATCGTCGCCGACGAACCCGTCTCGGCGCTGGACGTGTCCGTGCAGGCCCAAATCATCAACCTCCTCGAAGACTTGCAGGAGGAGTTCGGCCTCACCTTCCTGTTCATCGCTCACGACCTCTCGGTCGTTCGCCACATCTCCGACCGCATCGCCGTGATGTATCTCGGCGAAATCGTGGAAATCGCGGACACGGACGAACTGTTCGACGACCCGAAACACCCCTACACGCAGGCACTGCTCTCGGCGATTCCGGAACCCGACCCCAGAGTGGACACCGACGACCGCGTCATCCTCAAGGGCGACGTTCCGTCACCCATCGACCCGCCGAGCGGGTGTCACTTCCGGACGCGCTGCCCGCAGATAATCCCGCCGGAGGGGATGGACATCGACCAGCAAGCGTATCGACAAGTGATGAACTACCGCGAGCGAGTCGAGGACCGCGCCATCAGTCTCGAATCGATTCGCGAACAGGCGGCGGAAGGCGGGTCCCGAGCACGAGCCGCGACGGATGGCGGCGAGAGGCGGACGGACGCCCGACTCCTCGTCGGATACGGAGTCCCCCGCTTCGATGGGTGACCGCGGAACCCGACGGCCCGTGGACGATTCGTTCCACGCCGTGCTCTGGGACAGGTTGTTCGAGACGGAACCGACGGGCGAACCACGGGACATCGTCACCCAGTCGTTCGACCACCTCGAGGACGGCGACTGGGAGTCGGCCGAATCGCTCCTGCGCGAGCACTTCACGAGCATCTGTGAACGACAGAATCCGGTGCTTCAGGACACGACTCACCCGTCCGCCTGCCATCTCTACGACCAGCCGAACTAGTTCCGTTTCCCGAACATTATTCCTCGATTTGCTACGCTCGTTCGTTGTTCTAATCGACGATCCTTGACGGTCCCGTCCAGCAGAATTATGATTCCCATCGTTGACGTTTCTGGGGGATGTCACCAAACGACACGGTTTCGAGACGGAGCTTTCTGAAGGCGGCCGGTGGAGCAACCGCCGCCGCGACGTTCGCCGACACGGCTTCGGGGGTGGGGTCGGCGATGGCACAGGGTACTCAACGAGGTGGGCTTCTCACCTACGCGCGCGGGAGCGATTCCGGAACGCTCGACCCGCAGAACACGACCAGCGGCGAGGACACGAAGGTCACGAATCAGGTGTACGATACACTCATCGCGTTCAAACCGGGGAAGACGAGTTTGACGCAGGGGCTCGCAACCGATTGGAGTTTGAAAGGGACGACGACGACGCTGAAACTCCGCAAAGGGGTGACGTTCCAGAACGGGGAAACGTTCACCGCCGACGACGTGATAGCCACGTATCGTCGATTCACCGATTCGAGCTATCAGTACTATCCGGGTGATAGCTACGTCTCGTCCTATGGCCCGTTCACGCTGGGCGATTGGGTGAAGGATATGAAGAAGGACGGGATGTACAACGTCACCATTCGACTCAAGCAGAAGTACGCGCCGTTCCTCCGCAATCTGGCGATGTTCGCGGCGAGCATCCTCTCGGAGGCGGCCATGAAAAAGTACGGCAAAAAGCTCAACACCAATCCCGTCGGAACGGGGGCGTTCGCGTTCGACAGTTGGGACCAGAGCAACGAGCGGATTCAGCTGTCGGCCTACGACGACTATTGGGGCGAAGGGCCGAAGGTTGACCGGGTCGTGTTCACGGCCATCGCGTCGAACACGACGCGGGCACAGACCCTCGACTCCGGCGACGCGGACATCATCGACGGACTCGACGCACAGTCCGCACAAATCGTCGAACAGTCGGGGAGCGCCAAACTCGAACAGAAAGAGGGAATCAACGTCGGTTATATGGCGTTCAACATGGCGAAGGTGAAGCCGTTCCGCGACAAGCGGGTTCGGCAAGCCATCAGCTACGCCATCAACACGAAGGCCATCGTGAACGTCATTTTCAAGGGAATCGCGGAACAGGCCAGCCAGCCGATTCCGTCGAACGTGCTCGGCTACAACGAGAAGCTGAGCCCGTATCCGTACAATCCCGATAAAGCGCGGTCGATGCTGAAGGACGCGGGCTACGGCGGCGGCTTCTCGTTCGAACTGGCGACGTTCCAGAACCCGCGTCCGTACAACCCGAGTCCGATTCAGGCCGCACAGGTCGTCCAATCCAATCTGAACGACGTTGGCCTCGACGTAACCATCAACCAGCAGACGTTCAACCCGTTCCTCGAATACACCAGTAGCGGGAAACACGACGCGTGTTTCCTCGGCTGGATAACGGACAACGCCGACCCGGACAACTTCTACTACGCGCTGTTGGACCCCGGAATTCCAATCAGCAAGGTGCCGAAGGGACAGGACTGGGTCAGTTTCGACACCAAGAACTTCAACACGCTCGACGTAGCGGCGTGGCTGAACACCGACTTCATGAAACTCGCCCGCAACGCACAGCGAACGTACGACGACAAACAGCGTGCGAAACTGTATCGGCAGGCCGGCAAAATCGCCCACGACGAAGCGCCGTGGGTGTTCATGGACCACGCGAAGGAACTTCGCGGCGTCGGCAACAACGTCGAGGGGTACGTCGTGGAGTTGATTTCGGGCCCGTTCCTGAATCTGGTTTCATTGAAGGGTTAATAAAAACACGACTTCGAATATCCAATATATGGCTCGATTTTCTGTAATAAAACACGGTTATTAGTCGATTTATCCGTCTTCCCGTCGGTACATTGGATACTAATGCTCCGGTATGTTTATATAGAACATGTGACCACACTGGCGTATGGCGTCACGCGACAGATTGACTGACAGACGTAATTTCCTCAAAGTTGCTGGTGGTGCTGCCGCAACAGCAACGCTCGCCGGTTGTATCGGCGGAAGTACCGACGACAACAAGAGTTCGACGAGCAACGGCGGGAACGGTGGCGGTGGCGACAACACCGACAGCGGTACCAACGACGGTGGAAGCGGCGGCAAGGGCGGCACGCTCACCTACGCACGCGGGAGCAGTTCGGGGTCCCTCGACTTCCAGAACTCGACCAGCGGTGAAGTCGCGAAAGTGACCAACCAGCTGTACGATACGCTCATCGCGTTCAAACCCGGCAAGACCTCCCTCACGGAGGGTCTCGCGACGAACTGGAACGTGGACGGCAAGACGGTCACGCTCGACCTTCGCAAGAACGTGAAGTTCCACAACGGGGAGACGTTCACCGCGGACGACTTCGTCGCCTCCTACCGCCGGTTCGTGGACAAGGATTACAAGTACTACCCCGGCAAGAAGTACGCTTCCTCGTACGGTCCGTACACGCTCGGCGTCATCAAGGACGTGAAAGCGAAGAGCGACAACAAGCTCGAAATCACCTTGGAGAAGAAGTACGCGCCCATCCTGCCGAACCTCGCCATGTTCGTTTCGGCGGTTCACTCCGAGAAGGCTATCAAGAAGTACGATACGAAGCTCAAATCGAACCCGGTCGGCACCGGTCCGTTCAAACTCAAGAACTGGGACACGAGCAACAACCGTGTTCGCCTCGAAAAGAACGACGATTACTGGGGAGACGGCCCGCACGTGGACGAAGTCGTCTTCACTGTCGTCGGGAAGCAACACCTCGCGTGCACAGACCCTCGACACGGGTAACGCGGACATCATCGACGGCCTCGGCGCACAGTCGTCCCAGCAGGTCAAACAGTCGAGCAACGCGAAACTCGTCTCCGCCGCCGGTATCAACATCGGCTACATGGCGTTCAACATGGAGAAGGTGAAGCCGTTCCGGAAGAAGAAGGTCCGGCAGGCCATCAGCCACGCCATCAACACGAAGGCCATCGTCGATACCATCTTCAAGGGTATCGCGAAGGAGGCCGACCAGCCGATTCCGGAGAGCGTCATGGGCTACAACGACAGCCTCAGTCCGTACAAGTACGACCCGGAGAAGGCAAAGAAACTGCTGAAGGAAGCGGGCTACGGCGACGGCTTCTCGTTCGAGCTGGCGACGTTCAAGAACCCGCGGACGTACAATCCGAGCCCGATTCAGGCGGCTCAGACGGTCCAGTCCAACCTTCACCAAGTCGGCATCGACGTGACCATCAACCAGCAAGCGTTCGACCCGTTCCTCGATTACACCAGTAGCGGGAAACACGACGCGTGTTTCCTCGGCTGGATGACGGACAACGCCGACCCGGACAACTTCTACTACGCGCTGCTCCACCCCGGCGTCTCCATCGACAAGGTGCCCAAGGGACAGGACTGGGTCAGCTTCGACACCGAGAACTTCAACACGCTCAACGTGGCGGCGTGGGCGAACACCGACTTCATGAAGCTCGTCGAGGACGCGCAAGTGACCTACGACGATGCAACGCGGAAGAAGAAGTACCAGAAGGCGGGTAAAATCGCCCACGACGAAGCGCCGTGGATATTCATGGACCACGCGAAAGACATGCGCGGCGTCCACAACAGGGTCAGCGGGTTCAAACTCGCACCCATCAGCGGTCCGTACCTCCGCCTCGTGAAACTCAACTGACGGACTTCACTAACGAGCCTTTTTTGACCCCGCACGCGTGACCTTGGAGTAGATGATATCCAAGCGGTTCGTTGTCAAACGACTGTTGCTACTCGTTCCCGTGCTACTCGGGGTGGCAACGTTCGTCTTCGCCATTCTGCAACTGTCTCCGGGTGACCCCGCGAAGGTGGTCGCCGGCCAACGTGCATCGAAGGCGTTCGTCGAACAGGTTCGCCACCAGATGGGGTTGGACCGACCGATTTGGGTCCAGTACCTCGATTTCCTGTGGCAAGCGATTCACCTCAACCTCGGACAGTCCTATCAGATTCGAAAAGGTGTTCCGGTCACGAACATCCTCCTGCACCGGCTTCCGGTCACCGTCGAAATGGCGATTTACGGGCAGATAATCGGTATCCTGTTCGGAATCCCGCTCGGCGTGATTTCGGCCATCAAGCAGGATTCGGCGACCGACCACCTCACCCGATTCGGCGCGCTTTCCGGAATCAGCATCCCGATTTACTGGAGCGGACCGCTCCTCATCCTGCTGTTCGCCCAGTATCTCCACCTGTTCCCGCCGAGCGGCCGCATCGGCTCGCAGTACAGTATCAACCTCGTTACCGGCCTCATCACGGTCGATACGCTGTTGAACGGAAACTTCGCGGCGTTCCAGTCGGCCGTGATGCACCTGTTCTTGCCCGCACTCGTCATCGGTATCTACTCGATGGCGCTCATCTCGCGCATGATGCGGTCGTCCATGCTGGAGGTCGTCCGTCAGGACTACATCCGGACCGCCCGCGCGAAGGGGCAGGGAACCAAAATCACGATGCTGAAACACGGCTTCCGGAACGCGTTGATTCCGGTCGTCACCGTCATCGGCATTCAGTTCGGTACGCTCCTCGGCGGTGCGGTGCTGACCGAAACCGTCTTCGGCATTCCGGGTATCGGGACGATGCTCGTGAACTCCATCGAAGTCGGTGACTTCCCGGTGGTGCAGGGAACCGTGTTGATGTTCGCACTCCTGTTCACCCTCGTCAACTTGTTCGTGGACATCACCTACTCCTATCTCGACCCGAGGATTCAACAATGAGCACGCAAACCGAAAACAGCGAAACGGTTTCCCGTGGGTTCTTCGCACGCTTACAGGCCTCGCCGTTTCTCTCCGAACTCCTGTCGAATCGCCTCGCAGTCACCGGTCTCGCCATCATCGTCTTCATGCTCCTGGTGGCGGTTTATGCGAGACTAACCATCGACCTCGAAACCATCAAACTGACGCAGATCGGGGTGCATACCGAGCCTTCACCCACCGAGCGCGAAATATCCCTTTGGAACGACCCAACTGGGACGGGATATCTTCCCGCGCGTCCTCTACGGCGCGTGGTACGCCATGCTGTTCGGCACGGTGACCGTCGTCGCCTCGACGGCCCTCGGCGTCGGACTCGGCATCGTCGCGGCCTACTACAGCGACCTCACCGATAACGTCATCATGCGGACGATGGACGTGCTGCTGGCGTTCCCATCGCTCCTCTTGTCGCTCGCGTTGGTCGCCATTTTCCCGAGAAGTTGGGGTATGTGGCGTGCAGTCATCGCGCTCATGCTGGTCTATACGCCCCGCTTCGCCCGTGTCGTCCGTGGGGCGGCCCTGAAAGTTCTCGAAGACGAGTATATCGACGCGACGGTTGCCTTGGGCGCGAAGAACGCGCGCGTCCTGGCTCGTCACGTCCTGCCGAACTGTCTCGCACCGATTACGGTGCAGAGCACGCTCAACTTCGGTCTCGCCATCCTCGACCTCGCGGCACTGTCGTTCCTCGGATTCGGTGCGGACCCCGGAACGCCGTCGTGGGGACTGATGCTCGCGAACGGTGTCAATCACGGGTTGTTCAGCGTTCCGAGCGCGTGGTGGTGGTCGTTCTTCCCCGGCCTCTTCCTCGCGGTCACGGTGCTGGGATTCAACCTGCTCGGTGACGGGATGCGCGACGCACTCGACCCCCGGATGCGCGAAGCAGTGGACTGATGGACTTCGCCGGCTATCTGCGTCCTCGACTCCGTCTCGTCGCTCGATTCGGACTCGTCGGAATCGTTCTCGGGGGTATCGCCGTGCTCCTCGTCGTCGCTACCGGCGAGACGGTTTCGTTCGCTAGTCGGAAGACGTTCGCCGTCGCCGCACTCGCGTTCGGATTCGCCGTCCTCGGTTGGTCCGGGTCGGTGTTCGCCGGGAGTGCAGTCGAAAACATGCAGGAGCACCTCGATTCGAACACGAACTGGACGGAGGCGAATTCCCGACGAGCCATGACGGTCATCGGTAGTTTCGGCGCTGGCGGGATGCTCGGGGTCGTCGTTATGACGTCCGTCTTGCATGCGGCATACTGAGCCACAACTTTTTTGGTAACATATCACTCTTATGGGCTATATGGTCGTGTTCGAGACACTGTTTGCGGGCATCGTATTCGCCATTTTCGGGGTGATTGTCACGACGAAACCTCGGGAGATGTTTGGAATCAGACAATCAGTTCCGGTCGCATCGCCCGGCGAACTCGGCGAGTTCGGTGTCGCCCGGTATCAGACCTACGGACTGCTCTGTGTTCTCGCCGGAGTGGTGCTCGCGGTGGTCCCGCTCTTCCTTCCGTAAAACTCCACGAGTTCGACGCGAACGACTCGCCAGCGAGGGCTTCACCTACTTTCAACGTTCGGTCACGCCGGGACGGTTTTAACGCCAGCTGATAAGTAAGCAGTATGACCGTGTCTCCGCCGACGAGCGTCCTCCTTCCGATCACCCGATGGACGGTGGCATGCGAGCACGTCGCGAGCCAACTCCGTTCGGTGGATGAACTGCTCATCGTCGCCGACAAAGCGTCCGATTCCATCGTCGACCACGTCGACGATTTGCCCGAAAACGTTCGTCTCGTCATTGCTGGTGACCCCCAAGGCTGTTCGGGAAAGGCAAACGCCATCGCGGCAGGAATGGAAACCGCCCGTCACGACCGCATCGTGTGGACCGACGACGATTTCTATCACCCGCCCGACTGGCTCCGGGGGCTCCACGCGGATTACGACCGACACGGTCCGGTTTCGGAGCTTCCGTTCTTCGTCGGCCGCGATTCGCTCTCCCTGTTTCTCGAACCCATCTACGCGCTTGGTGGAACGCTGGGAGTATATACGAGCGCCAGAGCGTGGGGCGGTGCCGTGATGTTCGAGCGTACCGACCTCGACATCGAGCCGTTTCTCCATGATCTTCGTCGGACGGTGAGCGACGACGGACTGCTCTCGGAGTATCTGGAGGTGACGCCGCTTCCGCGCGTCCGCCGTGTCGAAGTGGGGGGTACCGTCCGCGAGACGCTCGAACGACACGTCCGTTTCATGCAAATCGTCCACCGACACGCTCCTCGCGATGCGATAACCATGGGGGTCGTTACGGTGATTGCGGCGTTGCTCACCCTACTCCTTCCCGTGTATTCGGTGTGCGTCACGACGCTCCTCGTCGCAGGTGTGTACGCCCGCTTCGGAATTCGTCGGTGGACGGCGCTGTTGACCGCCCCGGCGATTCTCCTCCAACTACCGCTCATGGTCTATGCGCTTGCACGCCGCACGTTCGTGTGGGGCGGACGGCGGTACCGCTGGCGAGGGAAGTTCGACGTTACCGTGGTGGACTGAGACGACCCGCTCACCGAAGCCGTCGTTCCGCGTCGTCCCGCTCTTCGGGCGTGTTGATGTTTATCGTCCAGCCGTCGGTTCGCATCGCACGCATCGTGTTGTCAGCGACGAACCGCTCTATCGACTCCGCGAGCTCGTACTCACCCCGCACCGACAACTCCGTCTCGGCACACGCGTCGAATATCGTCGGACTGTACATTGCGAATCCCGACGCGACGAGGCTCGGTTCCGGCGGGTCGTCGGGTTCCTTTTCGATTCCGAGCAGTTCCCCCTCCTCGGTCACGTCACAAATCGCCTTCACGCGCGCCGCCTCTGTCGGGACTTCTTCCACCTGCTGAACCGCGTCTACTCCCGGTTCGTGCTGTCGCTCGACCAGCGGTTGAAGGTCCGCTCGAATCACACAGTCCCCGTCGAAACAGATGAAATCTCCCTCAACGTACGGTTCGGCCTGTAACAGCGCGTGTGCCATCCCCAACTGCTCGTCCTGTCGAACGTACGTTATCGGCACCCCGGAAAACGATTCTCCGTACCGCTCCCGAATCCGCTCTCCTTCGTAGCCGATGACGACGACCAACTCCTCCGCGCCGAGTTCGACGGCGTTCTCGAAACAGTGGGATGAAAATCGTCTTTTCGGCGACTTCGACCAGTGCTTTCGGCTTCTCGTCGGTCAACGGTCGAAGACGGGTTCCCTTTCCAGCGGCGAGGACGACTGCCTGCATACGGTCGCTACTTCGGCGTGCCTGATATGGTTACGGCGCCTACGCGCGGACGTTTTCCCCGACTTGCTCCCCGAACTCGCCGTCTTCGAAGACGATGTTTCCGCGAACCATCGTCATCTCGGGGAACACGCCCGTCCAGCCTTCGAACGGCGTCCAGTCGCAGTTCGTGTGCAAGTCGTCCGCTCGAATCTCGCGCGACTCGTCGGGGTCGACGAGGACGAGGTCGGCCATCCGACCCTCCTCGATTCGTCCTTTTCGCGGCAGACCGAACACCTTCGACGGGTTCCGGGCGGTGAGGTCCGCGACGCGTTCGTAGCTGAGGTTACCCTTTCGGGCTTGCTCCAGCAGGAGCGGGAGCATCGTCTCGACACCCGGAACACCGCTCGGTGCGTTCCAGATTCCAGCGTCCTTCTCCTCGCTCGTGTGTGGCGCGTGGTCTGTCGCAATCATATCCACCGTCCCGTTCGCCACGCGTTCGAAAACCTCCTCACGGCGCTCCTCGCTCCGGAGCGGCGGGTTCATGCGACCGAACGTCCCGAGTTCGTCGAGGTGGTCGCGCGAGAGGAACAGGTGATGCGGGGTCACTTCGCAGGTCGCACCCGCGTCCTTCGCAGTGTCGATACCCTCCGGCGTGCTGGTGTGAGCGATGTGCAGTCGCGCGTCGAGTTCGGTCCCGATTTCACACGCCCGCTCGACGGCGTCGGCCTCCGCTTCCGCCGTTCGGTAGGCACTCCACGCGTCCGCATCGTCGCGGAATTTCGCGTCCGAGTCGAACAGGTCCGCGTTCTCGGCGTGCACCGTCACGACGACGTATTTGTCCGTGGCGCGTTCGACCGCCACTCGGAACAACTCCTCCTCGATACCCATTTTCCCCGTCGAATCCGCCAGAAACACCTCGCCGAGCGCGAGAATCGGCTTCTCGAACAGTTCGTCGGGGTTCCAGTCGGGCGTGACGCCGCCGTTGATGCCGTAATCGACGTACGATTCCGCCGCGAGTTCGGCTTTCGCGTCGAACGACGCCGCATCGACCGTCGGGGGGTTGGTGTTCGGTTGGTCAACTACCGTCGTCACGCCACCTGCGGCGGCGCTCTTGCTACCGGTCTCCCACGTCTCTTTGTGCGAAAATCCGGGTTGGCGAAAATGAACGTGAGCATCGATAGCACCGGGTAACAACAGCTTTCCCGTCGCATCAACCACCTCGCCGGATTCAGTGAGTGATGAGCCGACGGCGGAGATTCTCCCGGCGTCTGTGTCGATTCGAACGTCGCGTCTGCTCCCCGATGGAAGCGTCGCGTTCCGGATTGTGAGCATACTCGCCACTGTTCCGGGAACCGTCCTAAATCCCTCGGTCAACGCGTTCGACCGTTACGTCCGCCTCACCGACCAGCATCCCCTCGATGGTTTCGATGACGTGCTTCGGGTCGCTGTCCCCGTCCACTTTGTCGATGCTCCCGACCGAATCCGGATCGAACGGAACGTCGAGCGCGGCGTAAATCGGGTCCAGAACGCCCGCGATTTCGTCGTGGTCGTCCACGATGACGACGCCGGAAACGAGCGCCGCGCCGGTTCGAACCCGCTGTGCGATACCCGCGATTTTCCCTTTCCACTGGAGCGAGTAGTCGCCGGGACAGAACGATTGTGCAGGTTCACCGCGCTGTGCCGGCACGCCTAGCCGCCAGAACGCGCGCTGGAGCGTCTTCCGTCGTCTCGGAATATCGTTTCTCCATGCCGGTTCGCATGTCCGCCAGCGGGACCGTTTTGGCGAACGCAACCGTCGTTCCGGTGTACGCGACCGCACGTCCCCCGACGCTTCGTTCGAGGGGTTCGAACCCACACGCTCGTGCGATGGACTTCGCAACGTCGTACTTCTCGGCGCGGGCATCCCGTCGCCCGAACGCGACCTGTCGATGTGGTGCCCAGACACGGACTGCCGATTCCTCCGTGTCCGCCGTCTCCGTGAGCATCGCAGCAGTGACCTGCCGGTCCTCGTCCCGCGTTTCCGCTCGCCCACGAAGCACACGCATGGCCCACTATTGTGACCCGATGTATGTAAACGCTCCCGGTCGCAACTGGGTTCATGGTCGGGCTTTCCCCGGACGTGCTGTCACGTTACCCGCGCTTTTCGATATACAACTCGCCGTACGTCGCCCACGACGAGGGCTGTGCTATCGACCTCTATCCGGACAACGAGGAACCACGGACGCCCCTCGCCCCCAGTCCCGTCGCTGGCGAGGTGGTCGAAACTCGGTCGGTGACGGCCCCGTCGAAGCCGTACGCCGTGGAGCACGACCACCTCATCGTGGTCGATACCGGCGACTATCTCGCCCGGATGTTGCATATCGAACCGTCCGTCGAACCGGGCGACTCGGTCGAAGTCGGCGATTCGCTGGGTGAACTGGTCCGCTCGGGCTTTTTCGCGCCGTGGGTCGCAAACCACATCCACCTCGGGTTCCGGGAGCGCGATTCGAACCCCGTGCGCGCGTCCGGGTCGCTCCCACTGGACCTCCCGGTCGAAGTCGAACCCGATGCCGTGGGACGGCACCGGTCGAGTAATCGAAACCGGCGAGACGTTCGTCGTCCTCGACTCGCCGACCCATCCCGCTCCCGGCGAGCGGTTTGCGGGTATCGAAGCGAGGCTTTCGAACGGTGACGGTGTGGTGCTGGATGGCGGGCTTCCACACTACGCGGGCGGCGGCGTACTCCGTGCGCCGAATTGCCGAGCAGCGACGCCGCGAGACGGCGATGCGCTTGTGTGGCGAACGAACGGAACCCCGAATTCCGTCTCGCTTCTCGATTCCCGCGTCGGGCAGGCAGTCGGTCGCACCGTGACGTGGGACGACGTGGAACTCCATGCGAACGACGAACCGATCACCGGACTCTCGCTGTTCGTCTCGCTGGAGCAGTTCGGCGCGAAACTCGTCTGTCCGGGTCACGACTTTTCGGTCGGCGACTCGATTTCGGTGAGCGTTCGCTAAGCTGTCGAGTTCGTGTTTGGCTTACTCCGCGCTGTTTTCGTATTCGTCTTTCAGTCTTTGGTATCGGTCATCCTCCCGAATCTGGTCCCATCTTCGTTTAAAAACCTTCGCCGCCTCGCGCTTTTCGGGGTCGGCCCATCGTTCCGGTTCGCGCTCGTTTCCATCGTCGTCGTACTTCTTCCCGCCGGGATACTTCGCATAGCGCATCGCCCGCGTGAACCCCATCTGGCAGTACTTTCGGGCCATATCCATCCCGACGAAATCGCCCTGCTCGCTGTAGGTTTCGTACCGATCGAAGAGTTTCTTCGCGGATTCTCCGCCGATTCAGGGTCGGCGTACGACCAGTGGGGAAGCAGTTCGGATTTGTACGGTTCGACTTTGAACACGCCTTTTTCCGTTCCCCCTATCTCGTAGTTCTCGCCGTACTTCTCGGGGTGTTCGCGGTAGTTCACGTCGTCTTCGGGGCCGTCCGAGTCGTGGTCGCCCGCATCCTTTTCGTTGTCTGGCACTGGTTCGAGGTTCGGAATCCACGGTGTTGGCTCATTCGGCTACGAGGGTTGCCGTGGATTCGTCCCGCTCTCACTCGAATTCCACGTCCGAAAGCGATACGCCCTCCCCGAACAACCACGCGGCGTGTTCGAGGGCGTAGTCCCGGTGGTCCTCCTCGATGTAGCCGACTGCATCCTTCACGATGATCGGTTTGAAATCGCGCAGTCCGGCGCTTCCGGCGGTGTGGAGCACGCAGACGTTCGCCAGCGTTCCGCAGATGAGCAGGTCGTGGATGCCGTGGGCGTTCAGGTAGCCTTCGAGGTCGGTCTGGTAGAAGGCGTCGTAGGTGTACTTCGTGACGATGTGGTCGTCCTCGCGGACGTCGAGGTCGTCCACGATGTCTGCCTCCCACGAGTCTTCGAGGACGTGCTCGCCCCAGCGGTCGAACTCGTCGTAGTAGTGGTTGCCCTCGAACTGCTCCGGCGTGTGAACATCGCGGGTGAACACGATGTCGGCGTCCGCGTCCCGAGCGCGCACGAGCAGGTCTCGAATCGGGTCGATGACCTCCTCGCTGGCGGGAGCGTACAGACTCCCATCCGGGTGACAAAAGCCGTTTTGCATATCGACGACGACGACGGCGGTCGAATCGGAATCGACGTTCATACTCGAGAGTACGGGCGGTTTTCACGAAACAGTTTCGCGTATCTTTCATTTCGTTTCCCTTTCACGACCTTTTTTACACAGCAGTCCTAGTTTGCAGGTACGAGAATGCGAACAATTACCGTAGTTGCGCTTGCTTTCATGCTTGTTCTCGCTGGCTGTGCACAAGCCCCCGGAACGAAGACGAACACGAGCACGCAGAGCGGCCCCCACGCAACGAACACGACGCAGAACGGCGGGACGGAGGTGTCCGGACCGAACACGAACAAAGCGAACCATCCGCCGGACCCCAAGTCCGACGTTCTCGGCTGGGAGAACGGATATTGGTACAACGAGACGCTCTCGATCGACCAGAGTGACGGCTTCAACCAGTCGGAAGTCGAGGCTATCGTCAATCGAGCGATGGCCCGCGACGAGAAGATTCGCCATTTGGAATTCACGAAGAAAGTTCCGGTCAAAATCGTCTCGCGGAAGGAGTTCCGCAAGGAACAGAACAGCCAGTCTACGCCCGCAAAACGGCGGTTGTTCGACAACGTGAAGTACGAATCGTTGTTCATGATCAACGAATCGACGGACTCCATCGGGGTGCAGAACACGAACTCCGGGTCGTCCATCGGTGGGTTCTACAGTCCGTCGAAGAAATCCATCGTGCTCGTCTCGAACAATAACAAGAACCTGAAAGTGAGCGAGAGCACGCTTGCACACGAACTGATGCACGCGCTTCAGGACCAGCATTTCAACCTCTCCTCGTTCGACCAGTCAACCCGCGAGCGCCACAACGCCGTCGACGGCCTCCTCGAAGGCGAGGCCAACAACATGGAATATCTGTATCAGGACCGCTGTCAGAACCAATGGAAGGGAACCTGCTTCTCCGACAGCAAGGAGGGTAGTGGCGGTGGACTCGCCAACATCGGCCCGTATCTCATCAAATACCAACCGTACAGCGACGGTCCCACGTTCATCCGATACGTTCGCAAGCAGAAGGGCTGGAAAGGGGTCAACCAGTTGTACTCGAACCCGCCCGCCAGCACCGAACAGATTATCCACCCGGAGAAGTATCCGAGCGACAAACCGGCGATGATTTCGGTGCAGGATACGACGAGTGACGGTTGGTCGCGTCTGAAACCACAGGGACGACCGAACTTCGGTCAAGTCGGTGAAGCGGGTATCTTTGCGATGTTCATGTATCCCGCTTACGAGAGTCAGGGGAACACGCAGATAATCCCGAAAAACCAGTTCTTCAACATGGACGGAAACGATCTGCAAAAAGTCGACCCGCTCAACTACGAGAGCAAACCGACTGACGGCTGGGACGGCGACAAGATAATCGTCTACACGAACCCCAACGAGCCGAAAAACGAGACTGGCTACGTGTTCAAGACCAAATGGGATTCGAAAAAGGACGCGACGGAGTTCGTCAACGCCTACAAGAAACTGCTCAACTACCACAAGGCGAAGACGGTCGATGGGAAGCAAAACACGTGGACGGTGCCGGACAGTACCGGTTTCGGTGATGCATTCACCGTGCGACAGAACGGCAACACCGTTACCATCGTGAACGCGCCGACGGTGTCGGACCTCTCGCACGTTCACGGCAACACCGCGTCGTAGCGTTTCGACCCGACGCTCCCGTTTCAACTTCCGCTTTTCACACCGACGAATCCGGAATCCGGTGGTTTTTCTCTCCCGCGCGGAATACCCCCCGATATGCAAGACAGGTGGTTCGCGTGAGCGACCGATTCGACGTGGTTTCCGAGGAGTCCATCCGAGACGGAACCGCGACGGATGCCTACTTCCTTCGCACAGAAACGACGCTCGAAGCCGCCGGGAAGAATCCGCACGTCGTCGCCGAAGTGACCGCAGACCAGTTCCCGACCGGCGAGTTCGAACTCCTCTGCGGCGTGAAAGATGCGGCCCATCTCCTCTCCGACCTCCCCATCGACGTGGACGCGATGGCGGAGGGTCGACTGTTCGACGGCGGGCCAGTCATGTCCATCGAGGGCAACTACCTCGACTTCGCGCGATACGAAACGTCGCTGTTGGGATTCCTCTCACACGCGTCCGGCATGGCGACGAACGCACTCGAAGCGCGGCGCGCGGCCCCGGACTCTAGCGTTTTGAGTTTCGGCGCTCGGCACGTCCATCCGTCCATCGCGGCCGTGGTCGAACGCTCCGCGCTCGTCGCGGGGTTGGACGGGTTCTCGCACGTCGCGGCCGGCGAAGTGTTGGGACGCGAACCCGGCGGCACCATGCCACACGCACTGCTGATCTGTTTCGGCAAAGGCAATCAGGAGGATGCGTGGCGCGCGTTCGATGCGGCCGTCGGCGAGGAAGTCCCGCGCGTCGCGCTCTGTGATACCTTCTCCGACGAAAAGGACGAGGTGCTTCGCGCGGCGGATGCGCTCGGTGAAAATCTCGACAGCGTCCGTATTGATACGACGGGGTCGCGGCGCGGAAACTTCGAACACATCCTGCGCGAACTGCGCTGGGAACTCGATTCGCACGGCTTCGAGGACGTTGATATCTTCGCCAGTGGCGGTTTGGGTCCGGACGAACTCCGAAACCTCCGCGGGGTCGCGGACGGTTTCGGCGTCGGGAGTTACATCAGCAACGCGAACCCGGTCGATTTCGCGCTCGATATCGTGGAAATCGACGGAGAACCGGTATCCAAGCGCGGGAAACTCTCCGGACGAAAACAGGTGTATCGCACGGCCGATGGCGGCCACCACGTCGGTCTCGCGCGCCACGATGCGGACGGTGAGCCGCTGCTACAGCCGCTGATTCGTGACGGGAAACTCGTACGGGAGTTCGACATCGATGCTACTGCTCGCCGTGCGGAAGAGGACGCGACGGCAGTCGACTTTTAAATTCGCTCGATGCTTCCCTCCGGTTCCCGTTCGCGGAACACCGGGCCTTCGACGAGCGTTACCGTCACGTCGTCGTCTTCCCATGCTCCGTGCGGGAGACCGGCCTTGCGACACGTTCGGTCGAGATACTCGAATTTACTCCAGTTGTGCTCGACGGGTAGGGTCGGATACATCCACGCACTGTTTCCGCGGCCTTCGACGGCGACGCCGTGTCGGCCGAGTCGGATGTCGTTCACTGGGTCGTTCGTCAACACGGTGTTCTCGACGATGAACACGGAGATGTTGAGGTTCGACAACTCGGCGGGTTCGATTTCGGACCCGCACGAATCCTCGCTCGCCGCCGCGATAGCGGAATCGACGATTGCGTGCCCTAACTGTTCGCTCGTGTCGTAGGCACCTGCGCACCCGCGTAGGCTTCCACGACCACGGGTGGATTCGAGCCGGACGAAAACGCCAGTGCGTGCGTAGAACGCCTCTCGCATGCTTCCTGGTTGTTCTCTCTGTCCGTTGATCACGTAAGAATTGACTGCCTCCCGAGCGAGTTCGACCGCGCGCGTGCCATCCTCGTAGGAGAGGGTTACTGCCTGTGCCTCAGACATACAGATGACTTATGCACAGAAACATCTTCAACGCTTCCCTTCAATCTGGCTGGCTTTAAGGGGCCATGACTATTCGTATCGAACGGCTTAAACGCGTGCAATGACTAGCTTCCCTCGGCAGAGGGAGCCCGGTTTCCGCGGTGCACGTGGCAATCGCCGCGTGCGGACGGTACTGATTTCCGGTACCTACGTGAGGAAAGTCCCCCCACCAGCCGGGTAGGCAACCGGACGCAAGTCCGGAGTGGGAGACCACTGGCTCTGGAACAGAAACGAGACCACTTCGCGTGACCGATGAGGTGTGCGAACCGACCCGAGAGGGAAGGGAGCTAACCCACCGAGGGCCGCGTGCTGACGCTGTCAGCACGGGACCGCGAAGAAGGGATGGAACGGTGAAACCTTGCCGGTGCAAGTCCGTACCATATTGGTAACCCGGTCGCCGTCGGAGAACTCCGACGTGCCTCCGGACGATGTCCGGAGATGGTTCGGACGCTGAGCCGAATACTGGGCCGAACAGAAGGGGGCTTACTCCCCTCAGCCGCTATTCATTCAGATACCAAACGCGACTGCCAATATTGCGACCCCAGCGAGTATTTCTATCGCGACTATCGCCACGGCGGCGCTTGCTTTAATGTGCGTCATACTGCCCAGTTTGTGCATCGGTATCACCCCCAATAAGTGAGAATGATGGTTATGCACAGTTTCCAATTTCAACAGTATAATAACGGATTGAACGGTTTTGAACGGTCGATACACGGGTTCAAACCTCCGTAAAACGGTCCGGAACGGCTGGTTTCGCTGTTCAATGGCGGATTACCTATCTAGTACCTCTCTAAAATCGCCCCAATTAGGGGAAGAATAAAATTCACAACGGCCGTTCGATAATCGTTCGAAGTCTCGCAGATAACGGCTCTCCTCGGCGTAAACCCGTATTTCCGTCCGTCATACTGACTGGATTTTCCGAAGCCGGAAGGTTTGATAGGACCACTCCCGGATACCATAACAATGAAGCGGCGTGCACTCTTGCTCGTTGTCTGCCTCCTCCTCGCGGGGTGTGCTGGTGCGCAGTTCGACCGCACGACGACACACACCGTGACCAACGCGACGCGGACGGTGGCAAGACAAACCGGGTCGGAGACGGGAGCCGGTACGGAGACGGGGACGGTTGCCGACCGCTCGAATCCGTGGGGTGACGAGCCAGTACAGGTTGCCATCAACGCGAGTGCCGACGGTTCGCGCGATTACACTCCCGAGATTCGACAGGCCCTCGACTACTGGGAAGGCCATAGTAAGCAGTACGCCGGCTATCCGATTCGATACGAACTGACGCCGAACGCGGCACATCCCGACCTCGTTATCAACTTCGTCGATACCGTGAAAAGTTGCCCGCGCGTCGAAAACGCCGCCGGCTGTGCGCCGTACATTACCGATGCGGCACAGGTTTCCCGCCCCATGCACATCGACGTGGACGACTCGTTTTCGAACGATTCGACCGTCCTCATCCTGAAACACGAACTCGGACACACCCTCGGGCTGAACCACAGTTCCGCCCCGCAGTCGATAATGGCCGCCGAGGCGGCGCTTGCGACCCGACCCCTGCCGAACGCCACCGAGCGCGACCTCCCGTGGGCGGATTCGGATTTCACGGTTTATCTCGGCGCGACGAAGGACCGCACCGCCGTGAAACGGCAGGTCCGCCATGCGCTCGATTACTACGCCGATGGAGCGGACGGGACGGTCCCGTCGAACGCCACGTTTTCGTTCACGAGAAACCGGTCCACAGCCGATATCGTGATTCAGTTCCCCGAATCGCTACCCTGTAATCCCGGTTCGAGCGGCTCCTGTGGCGGTATTCGTGGTACCGACCCCGACCACGACTCCGCGCTGGAGCAGTACGATACACTCACCATCTCGATCTCCGGCGTCGATACCGACACCGTCGGCTGGTACACCGGCTACTGGTTGGGATACGGGTTCGGCCTCGACGAATCGGAACTCGCACCGCCGTTCCAGCACGCCTCGGCGCGGGAGCGTCGAAGCGACTGGTGGCAATAGCTGATTCCGCTCGCGGCTACTCCTCGCAAAAATCCGGACCAAAAACCTCCCGTTCGTGCTTCGAGGCGTTTTGCCTCGCGTCGTTCGCGGCTATTTCTCGAACTCGTCTTCCCACCGGAACGTACCGTTTCGTTGGACGACTTCGCCGTCGATTTCCATGCGCGAATCCTCGCTCATGTCGGTTATCATATCCACGTGAGCGGCGCTTTCGTTGCCCGTCTCGCCCTCGGGAAGGCACGAATCGTAGGCCCGTCCGACCGCGAGGTGGACCGTATCGCCCATCTTCTCGTCGAAGAGGATGCTATCGGTAAAGCGGTCGATGCCGCGGTTCATGCCGATGCCGAGTTCGCCGAGCCGCCGGGCACCCTCGTCCGTGTCGAGGATGTCGGCCAGCATGTCCTCGCCGGTGTCGGCGCTGAACGCCACGACTTCCCCGTCCTCGAACGTGAGATGGACGTTCCGAATGTGTTGGCCCTGATGGGTCATCGGCACGTCGAAGAACACCTCCCCTTCGGTGGCGTACGGTGCCGTGAACACCTCGCCGCTGGGGAGGTTGTGCGAATCGTACTCCACCGATGCACAGCTATTGACCGCCGTTCTGCCCTCGATGGACATCGTGATGTCGGTGTCTTCCTTGACGATACGAACCTCGCTTCCGTCGTCGAGGAGCGCTTTCATCTTCGCCATCTCGTCGGCCAGCGACTCCCAGTCCCGGAGCACGGCGCTGTACACGAAGTCCTGATACTCCGCGTAGGCCATCCCGGCCTGCTGTGCGTGTGCGCGCGTCGGATGTTGCGTCGAAATCCACTCCGTTCCGAGGCGCGTCTCCCGAATGAGCGCCCGGGATTTGTCGTACGCTTGTTTCGTCGCCCCCGACACGTCGGCTTTCCCCATCGTGTTTCGGCTACCGGAGAGCACGAGGACGGCGTCCGCGTTCTCGTACATCGCCAGTTCGGGTGCGGGGTTCTCGTCGAAGTCGCCGCCGTGTGCGCGTAGATGCGCGCGCATGATTTCGTCGGACCGGTAGAGGGTCAGCATGTTCGCGTTTCGCTCACCCAGTTTCTCACCGACGGCGACGGCGAGGTCGTGTGCGCCCTCGTCAACCATAACGACGACGTCGTCGCCTTCTTCGACTCGTGCACTCCAGTTTACCAGTACCTCCGCGTGTTCGTGAACTCGGTCGTCCATACCCGTCAATCGAAGACGACGAGAAAAGTTCCGGTGGTTCCGCGGCGTTACGGGAAGACGAGAACCGTCGCGTGTTCGGTCTCCAGCACTTCAACTTCCTCGCCGCTTTCGGCGCGGTACTCCTCCTCGATTTCGACCCAATCGCCGTCGAGCGTGACTTCCTCGCCCGCCGCGTCGAGCGTGATTTCGCCGTGAGTGTCGAGCTGGGCCTTGAGTTCGGCCGGGTCGGCCGATTCCAGTGCGCCGACGACGGCACCGGCTTTGTCGCGGAACTTCGGCCCGATGGACGAGTGGTCGGGGTCGACGCCGACCGGCGCGAGTTCGACGTTCGGCCGTCCTTCTTCGAGGTAGACTGGGCCGTTCACGGCCTCGCTCAGGTCGTAGGTGTCGGGATGTCGTTCCGTATCGTCGTACAGCTCGATACGGCCGATTTCGCCGTTGAGAGCCATTCCCTCGTCGGACTTCCACGCCCTGACTTTGCTCGCGACTTCCGCGATGATGTCGCCCGCGAGTTCGGCTTCCTCGTCGTGCATCTCGACGTCGGGCCACGAGGCACGATTGATGCTTTCCTCGGTGCCGGGGAGATAGCTGTACGCCTCCTCGGCGAAGAAGGGCGAGAACGGCGAGAGCATGCGGACGACGGACGAGACACACGTGTAGAGCGCGTGCCGGGCGGCGTTCCGCTCGCCCGGCCGTCCCTCGTAGAGACGGCCCTTGACGAGTTCGAGGTAGTCGTCCGCGAGGTCCTCCCAGACGAACTCTCGGAGCGTTCTGAGCGCCCGGTCGTAGCGGTAGGCTTCCATGTCGTCGGCGATGCTATCGGCCGCGTTCGAGAGTCGCGAGAGAATCCAGCGGTCAGCGTCACGGTACGCCGGGTCCGAAATCTCCGGCGTGTTCTCGTCGAAGTGGTTCAGGGAGAACTGGAGGATGTTCCAGATCTTCGTGAGGAACCGGGATGCCGACGTGGCTTCCTTCGGTTGGAACTGCACGTCGCTTCCGGGTTGGCCGCCGAGCACCAGCGCCTGTCGAACCGAGTCGGCACCGTACTCCGCGACGGCGTCCTTCGGCGTCACGACGTTGCCGCGCGACTTGCTCATCTTGTTGCCGTCCGGGCCGAACACCATGCCGTTGATGAGGATTTCGTCCCACGGGCGCTCGTCGGTGAGTTCGCCGACGCGGAGGAGCGTGTAGAACGCCCACGTTCGGATGATGTCATGTCCCTGCGGGCGGAGCGAGACGGGTTCGAACTCGTCCAGTTCGAGGTCCTCGGGCCAGCCAGTGATGTGCAACGGCGTGATGGACGAATCCATCCACGTGTCCATCACGTCGGTTTCGCCGGTCCACGCGTCCGCGCCACAATCGGGACAGTCGCCGACCGCCGGCCCGGTTTCCGTCGGGTCGACCGGCAGTTCGTCGATGTCCGCGATATGCCAGTGGCCACACTCCTCACATTCCCATGCGGGAATCGGGGTGGCGAAGACGCGCTGGCGGGAGATAACCCAGTCCCAACTCATCCCGTCCGCCCACTCTTCGAGGCGGGCGTACATGTGTTCGGGAATCCACTCGACTTCCCGGGCTTTCTCGACGATTTTGTCGGAGTCAACCTCGACGAACCACTGTTCTTTGGAGAGGATTTCGATGGGCGTATCACACCGCCAGCAGGTGCCGACGGACTGCTCGGTGGATTCCGAATCGTTCAGATAGCCCTCTTCGTCCAGCGTGTCCGCGATTTCGGTTTTCGCCTCGTCGATGGCCAACCCCTCGAACTCCTCGGCGAGTTCGTTCAGGCGGCCGTCCTCGGTGAAGACGGGGCGGAGGTCGAGTTCGTGCCTCGCCCACCAGTCCACGTCCTGTTTGTCCCCGAACGTACAGATCATGACCGCGCCGGTCCCGAACTCGCCGTCCACGTCGTCGTCGCCGACGAGTTCGACTTCCTGCCCGAACAGCGGCACTTCGAACGTCTCGCCGATTCGGTCGGCGTAGCGTTCGTCCTCGGGGTCGACGGCCATGCCGACACACGCCGCGAGCAGTTCGGGGCGTGTGGTAGCAATCTCTATATCCTCGTTGTCCACGCCGTCGAACGTGACGTAGTAGAGCGTCCCGGTCCGGTCCTCGTTCTCGACTTCCGCGTCCGCGATGGCCGTCTCACAGCGCGGACACCAGTTGACGGGGTGTTCGTCGCGGTAGACGTTGTCCTCCATCTCGACGAACGACCGCTGTGTTTTGCCCCAGTATTCGGGGTCCATCGTGCGGAACTCCGCGCTCCAGTCGATGGAGAAGCCGAGTTCGTTCATCGTCTCCTTCATCGAGTCTATCTGCTCCTCGGTGTGCTCGATGCAGAGTTGGCGGAACTCATCGCGGGACACTTCGGTGCGGTGGATGTCGTGGTTCTCCTCGACTTTCACCTCGGTCGGGAGACCGTGGCAGTCCCATCCCTGCGGGAAGAGGACTTGTTCTCCCTTGAGTCGGTGATACCGTGCCGCGAAGTCGATGTAACTCCACTGGAGGCCGTGGCCGATGTGGAGGTTGCCCGTCGGATACGGTGGGGGCGTGTCGATGACGTACTCCAAATCGCCGTCTGGCGTGTACACGTCGGAGTCTTGCCAGTCGTCCTTCCACTTTCGCTCGATACGCTCTGGTTCGTAATCGTTTGGAACGTCAGTCATGGCTGCAAATCCCTGTCGCTAAATGGTGAATCGGCGAGAAACACTATCGGCTCGTCGTCTGCGCTAGAGACGTACTACCGACACCATCGCGCTCATACCTGTGACTCTGCGCGCCGTCGCTGATAAAGGTTCCCGTCCATTGGTCCCGTGAAATCAACTCCGAACCGTCCGATACGTCCTGAAGAGGGCGAATCCGCCCATCGTTGCCAGAGCGGTGGCGACCGCCAAGAGGAAGTTCGGGAAGTTGGTGACGACGAACAAGAGATACGGTATCGCAACGAAAACCGCGATGACACAGAGGAGGGCGATAACGAGGTTCAGTCGCCAAACGATTCTGTCCTCATTCATACCCCCTACTCATTCTCCGAGTTGTTATTTGTTTGGTCCAATTGAAAACAGACAAATAGTTCGTCCGGTTCACTGTCGTGGCTCGGTTTGCTCTCCCCTGCAGTTGGTTCCAAAACCCTTCGGGATGATAATCAGTAGGAAGAACCCTCATATCTGCCGAAAAAGTTCCAACAGTCCTCGTTTGGAGTTGGTCTCATCGTTACTGACCTGTCTCTCGACGCACAAAAAATACATAATACTTGGCATTGATTTTATATACTGCAGATGGATGCAATAACTCGAAAGCGGGTCCTCACAATTGCTCTCGTCCTCCTGATTCTCGGCGTTCTCGGTGGGTTGGCCATCAGGCCGACTGCGGCGTCGATAACCGACAGCAAACAGGTCACGGTTACGCACGTCGTGGATGGCGACACATTGGACGTAACGTACTCGAACGGTTCGACGGATACGGTCCGTCTCCTCGGCGTCGATACGCCCGAATCCTACGGCGACAACACGCCGGACGAGTTCGAAGGCGTTCCGACGAACGACGCGGGGAAAGCGTGCCTCGCCGACGAAGGTGACGATGCCAAGGCGTTCATGACCGACGAACTGGAAGGCAAGCAAATCACGTTGAAGTTCGACTCGGAGTCCGACACGCGCGGCTATTACGGCCGACTGCTCGCCTACGTCTATTACGGCGGCGAGGATTACAACTACGAACTGGTCCATTCCGGCCGCGCACGGGTGTACGACTCATCGTTCTCCGAAAGCGATAGCTACTACGAGCGCGGAGTCGACCGCACAAAGCGCTCGCCGCGATTTGTGGCGATGCCGCGCCGCTGGTGGAGCGGGTGACGTCGATATCGAAACCATCCACGCCGATGCGTCCGGGAACGAAAACTCCAACCTGAACGACGAGTACGTCGTCCTCGAAAACACCGGGTCGAACGCCATCGACCTCTCCGGGTGGACCGTCTCGGACGAGGTCGGTGCCACCTACGCGTTCGAAAGCGGCGTCTCGCTCGCTCCCGGCGACACTCTGACGCTCCACACCGGCACTGGAACCGATTCGAGCAGTGACGTGTACTGGAATCGTGGTAGCGCCGTCTGGAACAACGGCGGCGATACCGTCTTCGTCTCGACGGATTCGGGGAGTCGCGTGACGAGCAGAGTGTACTGAATCTCCTCGCCGTTCCTTCTCCCTTCGTCCTTCTTTCCTTCCTTCTCCCCGTCTCCACGAAATCGCAACCCCTACCACCCCCGCCACGCAGGGTTCACCCATGCAACTGGGCGTTATCGGACTGGGACGGATGGGTCGCATCGTGGTGGACAGAACCCTCGACGCCGGACACGACATTATCGCGTACGACGTGGCGGAGGAAGCCGTCGAATCCGCCGCCGAAGCAGGCGTGGAACCGGCCGATTCGGTCGCCGACCTCGCCGAAAAACTCGGCGACGAGAAACGAATCTGGCTGATGGTTCCCGCCGGGGAACCAGTGGACGCCGCCCTCGAAGACCTGGAACCGTACCTCGACGAGAACGACGTGGTCGTCGATGGCGGGAACTCCTACTTCGAGGACTCCGTGCGCCGAAGCGAGACGACTTCTGCAACCTATCTCGACTGCGGGACGAGCGGTGGCCCGGCGGGGGCCGAACTCGGGTTCTCGCTGATGGTCGGCGGCCCGCAGTGGGCCTACGACGAACTGACGCCCGTCTTCGACGCCGTGGCGACCGGCCCGAAAGGACACGACCGGATGGGCGAATCGGGGTCGGGTCACTACGTCAAGATGGTTCACAACGGCGTCGAGTACGCGCTGATGCAGACCTACGGCGAAGGGTTCGAACTGCTCCACGAGGGTCGATACGACCTCGACTTGGAAGCCGTCGCGCGGACGTGGAACAACGGCGCGGTCATCCGCTCGTGGCTCCTCGAACTCTGCGAGGAGGCGTTCCGCGAGGAGGGCACCGATTTGGGCGACGTCGCCGACCACATCGCCGGCGGTTCGACGGGAACGTGGACGGTTCAAGAGGCGCTGGAACAGGAAGTCCCCGTCCCGCTCATTTACGAGGCACTTTCCGAGCGGTTCGGCAGTCGGTCGGCGGCCGAGGGGCGGTTCTCACGGCGGTTGGCGAACCGACTGCGGTACGGGTTCGGCCGCCACGAAATCGCACGGCGGGAGTAAGGTTACCCGACGGGCTACAACGAATCGAACGGGAAAAGCAGACGAAAATCAGCCCGACACCGTCGGAGTAGTCCGTCGAGAGACGACGAGAACACCCGTCGCATAGCAGGCGTAGTAGCCGAGGTACACGAGGAGTATCACGACCGTCAGTGGGTCGGTCGGCATCCCGGATGTGGAAGCGCTTGTCGTGGAGTTCGCCGCATTACCCATCACCAGCGGATACAGATGCGTCGCCAACCGGAGGAGGAACAGCGCGAATATGGCGAGTCCGACGTACGGGTGTGGTTCGTAAAACGCACCGTCGTCCGTGTGTTCGAACTCCGTGAAGTAGAGCCCGATGGCGGCGACGACGCCCCCGATAACCACGCCGACCAAGTCTTCGAGGAGGTTGACGGGACTCGTCACCGACGACGCCACGATAAACGCGACGACGACCGTGATGAGCACCGCGCGGAGCCCGAGACGTTTCTTCGACACCGGTTGTCGTCCGAACGACCGCTTGAAGCGCCGGTAGACAATAAAGCCGAAAACGCCGACAGTGAGGAGGACCGGGAGGACGTTCATAGTTAGGATATCCGACCGTTTTCTATCAATCTACCGTTCGTTTCGTCCCGTTCACTCTCACCACCAATCGGGCAATCGTGAACTGGCGTGCCAGTTTTCACAATGGTTAAACGGACATCGCCTGTACGATGCAGTAAGGGCGCGTAGCTCAGTGGACAGAGTCCTTGGTTCCGGACCAAGATGTCGCGGGTTCAAATCCCGTCGCGCCCGTGCAGCGAGGAACGAAGTGACGAGCGAACCGGACGCGGGATTTTCAGTAGAACAGACGCAGTTCGTGAGCGAAGCGAACGGAACCGTCTGGGCGTAGTTCAAATCCCGTCGCGCCCGTACGTGTTTCGGCGAACGACGGTGAGCCGAAACCTGACGCCGCGACGGATTTTTGAACCCTACCAGTTGCATGCCCGCGGAACGAACGTGAGCAGGAACGTCTGGTTTTGGTTCAAATCCCGTCGCGCCCGCTGGTTTTGGGAGAACGTATTTCGAGCAGTAGTCATGCCTCACTATCACGTCCTGAATCCGCACGCGCCTACTGTGCGTCTTGCTCGGGTTGGGATGCAATCTCTTCGAGTACTCCGTTGACGGCTTCCGCTACTTCGTTGAATCGGTCCATCGTTACCGAATCCGTCGTCACGTAGGCACCGTGCGTTCCGGCGATGACGCGAACCAAATACCCGTTCTCGAACGCGCGCATCGTGTATCGGTACTTCCCAAGTTCGGACCATTCGTAGGTCCGCTGGGAGCTGAACCCGCCGCGTTCGTTTTCGACGAACGAGTGTGGATCGGTACCCCGTTCGAGATCATCCCTCAAGTAGATGTGCTGGAAGTCGTTCGGTGAGAAATACGTTACACTCCGGAGTTCGTCACCGATCGCTGCCCGACAGACGCGGAGCAACTGTTCTGCTTCATCATCCGTGAGTGGTGTTGCCATATTCTGGGGTTGTGTGTGGTGTGTTATCAACGTTACCGCCACCTGTAAGAATAGAATGAGACCATCAGACGGCGTGGACCCTCGCTCCGACACTCCTCGCTCAGACAATCAGCATATCCGGTGATTTTTCGGCTATTCGAGCGTCGGGAATGTACTCCGCGTTGGCTTCGATGAGTTCCTCGGTCATCCGGTGGAGTTCGTCGAGCGAACACGTGGCGGCGGAGAGCGGGTCGAGTTTGACGGCCTGGTGGATTTTCTCCCGACTTCCTTCGAGTGCGCCCTCGACCGTGAGTTCGTAGACGGCCGAATGTTGGCGGTCGAGCGCGGCGAGTTGGGTCGGGAGTTCACCGACCGACGCTGGGTGAAGACCGGCGCCGTCGGCGAAAACTGGGACTTCGACGCAGGCGTCGTTCGGCAGGTTCTCGATGGCGTTCGTCCCGTTCGAGACGTTCAGGTTGAACCGCCGCTGGGTTCCGGTTTCGAGCGAGTGGATTATCCTCGATGCGTACTCCTCCGAGCGCTCGACGCGGACCGAATCGAGGTCGATATCGAGTTCGCGGTCGTCCCGGTCCGCCGAGCGCGACTTCCAGCCCTCCAGATACGTCGCGGTGGGCATCCGCTCCGCGAAGTTCGTCCCGGTCATCTCCTCGATAGACTGGTCGTCAGTGCGGACGTACGGGACGTACTCGCTCATGTGGTGGCTCGATTCGGTCGGGAACGCGCCGAAGTGTTTCATCATCTCGAATCGAACCGTGTCCTTCCGATACGTGTCCTCGTCGTCAGCCGCATCACGGAGCGCCGGGTAGACGGACTGGCCGTCATGTTCGCACGTCAGGAACCACGCCATGTGGTTGATGCCCGCGACCCAGTACTCCAGTTCGGATTCCGGAACGCCGACGTACTCCGCAATCGCCTCGGCCGTGTGCGGAACGGAATGACAGAGCCCGATTACGTCGATGTCCGTCGCTTCGAAGACCGTCTTACAGAGAATCGCCATCGGGTTCGTGTAGTTGAGGAGCAGGGCGTCCGGACACAGCTCTTCCATGTCCGCCGCGAGGTCGAGTATCGTCGGAATGGTGCGGAGTCCGCGGAAAATCCCGCCGGGACCCGTGGTGTCCCCGATGGCTTGTTTTACGCCGTACGTTTTCGGGAATACGGATTTCGTTCTCGAACGGTTCGGTTCCGCCGACGTTGATCATGTTCAGGACGTAGTCCGCGTCCGCGATCGCCTCCCTGCGGTCGAGCGTCGCGTGGACGCTCGCGTCGAGACCGTCGTTCGCCACCATCGCCTCGGCGACTCGGCGAGTTCGATGCGAGACGACGTTCGTCGATGTCCATCAGACGGAGTTCGCTGTTCGATAGCTCCTCGAACGAGAGAATATCGCCGATCAACTTCCTCGCAAAGACCATACTTCCCGCTCCGACCAAGGCAATTTTCGGCATCGATGGGATGTCCTCTTGGATGGCTCATTACCGTTTCGCCGGGTGGTGTTTCGCACTTCTCCCCGGATTCTACGAGGATATTTTCCCGCTCGTATAGTACAACGAGAGTCCGTGTCCGCTTTCCATCCGTCTGTCCGTACCGTCCTTCGAAGACGAGAAAGTGACCCATCTACCTTCGTCCTGTCGCCGCGCGCCACCGCCCCACACGCTCTCTCGGGAGCAAAGGGCTTTTCCGACACACTCCCAGAGCATGAAACCATCCCGCGCCGTGCCCCGCAGACCAAGGCCAAAAGGTGCTACGGTGAGAAACACACGGCGGGGATGCATTTTGAGATATATTCCGCTTCCCTATTAGAGTTACAACTCCGTTTTCGGTGTAAACTGTTCAGACCACTGTTCGCAAAAATCACGAACAGTATAGATAAAAACATCAACGAGACCGCAACATTGTCGTATAAAACCCCGAAAAGCGGCTGGGGATGCTGAAAATGCCTTTTTTCGTGTACTACTCGGTGTTTGTCAGTTTTTTCACCTGCGAAATCCACTCATTCATAAACCAGATAACTGCTGACATCTACGCTCCAGCAGCATCCATGATGATCAGCCTGTACGATCCGGAGTACGCGGTCCACGCCTGCCCGAACGATAGCAAAACTGAAGCCGTAGCCACGAACCCCCGAACAACATCGGTTTAGGGGTTGTTTAAACACCAGGTGTCGGCCACTCGTCACGGCATATTTTACCGCTCCGGGTACGATTCGGAATCTTGATATCAAGGTGTTTCGTTTCGAAGGTACGATGACCAGCACACAGCCCAGTTCTATCACTGACGGTGGGTTGGTGCGACCGATGTTCGAACTCGCGTGGCCGATCGTCGTCATTCAACTCCTGCAGGTGATGTACAACGTTGCGGACACCTTCTGGCTGGGACGGCTATCGTCCGATGCGGTCGGTGCGATGAGTATCGCGTTCCCGCTCATCTTCTTCCTCATCTCCGTCGCAGGCGGGTTTACGACGGCGGGGAGCATCTTGGTCGCCCAGTTCACCGGTGCGGACAGCGAAGGGTCCGCGGGGAAAGTCGCGGGACAAATCCTTTCGTTCGTCCTGTTACTCTCCGTTGCCCTCGCCATCGCCGGATACTTCCTCACCGACCCGATGCTCTCGGTGATGCCGTCGCAGGGCGCAACGGCCGCCGACATCGTTCCGCTCGCGCGGAAGTACATGGAGACGTATTTCCTCGGATTGCCGTTCCTGTTCGGTTTCTTCGTCTTCACGTCGCTGATGCGCGGATACGGAAACACGCGAACCCCGATGCGCATCATGATGGTCAGCGTGGCCGTCAACGTCGTCCTCGACCCGATACTCATCTTCGGTTCGGGTTCGATTCACCCCATGGGAGTTCGAGGCGCGGCGCTCGCGACCATCTCGGCACGGGCAGTCGCCAGCGTTCTCGGCCTGTACATCCTGTTTTACACGGATGCAGGGCCGAACGTCGGCCTCGACGACCTCGTCCCCGACCTCGGATTCATCTGGAAAATAATCCGTATCGGCACGCCGAGCGCCCTCGAACAGTCCACGAGTTCGCTCGCGATGATTTCGTTGACCGCCATGGTCGTCCAGTTCGCACCGCCCGTCGTCGGCGCTTACGGACTCGGAAACCGGCTCGTATCGCTCGTTTTCCTCCCAGCGATGGGGTTGGGTCGCGCGACGAACACGATGGTCGGGCAGAACCTCGGTGCGAAGAAACCTGACCGAGCGGAGCGGGCGGTATGGCTTGCCGCGAAGGTCGGTGCCGGTGTAATGTTCTCTGTTGCAATCGTTGCAGCATTGTTTCCCCACCCTATCGTCGGCGTATTTATGGCGACCGGGACCGACCAGGCCGCCAAAACGGTCGAGTTCGGGAGCCAGTATCTCCGGATTCGGTCGGTCGAATTCGCGTTTATGGCCGTTCTACAGGTTCTCCTTGGCGCGTATCGCGGCGCGGGGAACACGAAACTGGCGATGGCGTTCTCGATGATAACGCTGTGGCTCGGGCGCGTGCCGACGGTGTACTTCCTTGCGTTCGTCCAGCATATGGGGCCGACTGGCGTCTGGGTCGGAATGGCCTTCGGGAACATAATCGGCGCTATCGTGGCCGCTCTGTGGTTTACGCGCGGAACGTGGAAGCGAACGGTCATCGACGAACCGGGTGTTACCCTAGCCGATGGTGAAGGGAAATGACTATTCAGCGTCGAGTTTAAGAGTGACATAATAAAATGACTAAGGAGTGTAGGACGGACCAATGAGTCTGACGAGCGTCGTAATGCAAGGTGACACCTCTTGCTCGGCGAACGGAACGACATGCGCTGGTCGCAGTTACAATCTAGGTGATGGAAAATGAGTAACGTAGACGTTCTTCTTATCGGTATCGACGCGGGATGTCTGCCCGTCTTCGAGCGACTGTACGAGGACGATATTATCCCCAACATCCGCTCGATCTGTGACGACGGCGCATCCGCGCCACTGACGTCCCAGATGCCGCCATGGACGCCGAGCGCGTGGCCGTCGATGTACACCGGGGTCAACCCCGGAAAACACGGCGTCTGCGGGTTCGTCGCCTACGACGGATACGACTTCCACGTCGTGAGCGGACAGGACGTAGAGGAGCACGCTATCTGGTCACTGCTCGACCAACACGACCTCTCGAGCGTGGTCGTGAACGTCCCGGTTACCCACCCACCGGACGAAATCAACGGTGCACTCATTCCGGGATTCATCGGCCCCGAAAACCCCCGGTGTCACCCCGAGGGACTGCTGGACGAGGTGCGCGAAGCCATCGGCGAATACCGCGTGTATCCGACGTATTCCCGCGAGGAGTCCGATTACTCCGACGCACAGAAGATGGACGAGTACACGAGCCTCGTTCGTATGCGCGGGGAGGCGTTCCGCTACCTCGCCGACAAGCACGAACCCGACTTCGGCTTCGTGCAGTTCCAGAAACCCGACACCGTCTTCCACGAGTTCAACGGCGACTGGGACAAGGTGAAGACGGTTTACGAGGAGACGGACAGACAGGTCGGCAAACTGCTCGAGGAGTGTGACCCGAACACCGTTTTCATCGCGAGCGACCACGGCATGGGTCCGTACGAGAAGTACGAGTTCCGCGTGAACGACTTCCTCCGCGACGAGGGCTACGTGAAGGCTCGAAACGGCGGCCGCGGCATGCCGTCCTGGAACCCGATTCAGGACGAACTCCGGGAAGGAAAGGACACGAAGACGTGGGAACCGAACACGTTCGAACGGATGGCCGCGAAGGTGGCCCAGTTCGGGTTTACCGCGCATCGAATCCGGACCGGTCTCGAAAAAGTCGGTCTCGCGGAAATCGCCAAACAGTACGCGCCGAAGAACGTGGCTCGGATGGCCAACGAACAGGTGGATTTCGCCAAATCGACGGCGTACGTCCGTGCACGAACCGAACTCGGCGTGCGCATCAACTTGCAGGGCCGCGAACCGAACGGCATCGTCCCGCCGGAGAAGTACGACGAGGTACGCGACGAACTCATCGAGAAACTCAGCGGTGTCGAGACGCCGGACGGCGAACCCGTCTTCGGCGAAGTCGTGCCCCGCGAAAACTACTTCCACGGGAAGAACGCGGATAACGCCCCGGACATCGTGACGATTCCGAACGGAATGGGGCAGTTCATCTCCGCCCAACTGCTCGGCGATTACTTCGCGCCGCCGACCGAACCGTGGAACCACAAACTCGAAGGCGTCGTCGCGGCACAAGGCGACGGTATCGACTTGGAGGCGATGCCGACCAAGGCACATCTCTTCGACATCGCGCCGACCATCATGTCCGCGCTGGGCATCCCCTACAGCGACCGAATGGACGGGAACGTCATCCCGATAGTCGAAGATGCCGGTTCGCAGTCGTACCCCGAATACAACGATGAGGACGACGCCGCGATGGGCGGGGACGACGATAACGTCGAAGAACGGTTGGCCGACCTCGGCTATATGCAGTAATTCTTCGAACGGCCACTTCTTTCTCTCTTCGAACGGCCATTTCACCCGACGGCCATCTCACTTATCTGAAACGGTACCGAACGCAGTCCGGGGGTTCGATGAGTACGGACGACATACCGGGAAAAGACGTATCACTGTGGTTGGAGACGACTCCGACCACCGACTTCGAGTCGCTCGAAACTGACCGCAGGGTAGACGTTGCCATCGTCGGCGGCGGCATTGTCGGATTATCCGTCGCGGCGGAACTTGAAGCAACGAATAAAACGGTCGCCGTACTCGAAGCGGACCGGATTTGCTCCGGCGTCACTGCGCGGACGACTGCCAAAGTAACGAGTCAGCACGGATTCGTGTACGACGAACTGCAATCACAGTTCGGCTACGAACACGCCAAGCAGTACGCCGATGCCAACGAGGCGGCCATCGATACCGTCGCCGAACACGCCGAGAGGATGGATTGTGACTTTCAGAGACGACCGGCTTACGCCTATGTCTCGGACGAAAACGACCGAAACAGCGCTCGGCGTGAAGTCGATGCCGCCAGAAGCGTCGGCCTCCCTGCCTCGTTCGTGGAGGACGTTCCGACCGTCTCGGACGGCGTGGCCGCGGTTCGGTTCGATGACCAAGCGCAGTTCCACCCACGCAAATATCTGCTCGGACTGGCGGACGAAGTCGTGGACGACGGCGCTGCTATCTTCGAGGAAACGCGGGTAACCGACGTTCGTTTCGGGTCACCATGTCGGGTCGAAACGGAGGAAGGGACGGTGTTCGCTTCCGATGTCGTCCTCGCATCCCACTTCCCCGTCGTCGACCCGGCCGGGTACTTCGCCCGAACCTATCCGAAACGGTCGTACGTGCTGGCCGTTCGAACGCGAGACCCGCAACCCGAGGGGATGTTCTATCGACCCGGTGACCCGTACTTCTCGGTTCGACCACACGAAATCGACGGGGAGTCGTTCGTCCTCGTTGGTGGCCAGAACCACAAAACGGGACAGGGCGGTTCGACGGCCGAGCGCTACCGGGCGCTCGAACGGGAGGCGAGACGACGGTTCGACGTAGAGGAGATTGCCTATCGGTGGTCCACGCAGGACTATCGGTCGGTGGACGACATCCCGCTCGTCGGACCGATCGCACCGTGGCGAGAGAACGTCTACGTCGCGACGGGATTCGGAGGATGGGGAATGACAGGCGGCGTCGCGGCGGGACGAATCCTCGCCGAGGAGATTATTGGGGAGGGAAGTCCGTGGTCGAACACCTTCGACCCCGGGCGACTGCTGCCGCTCTCGAACGTGGCCACGCTGGTCATGGAGAACGCGAACGTCGGAAAGCGGTTCGTCGAAGACTGGGTGCGGAAACCGAGAGAGACCGACCGCTCGCTCCGACCGGGCGATGCACGTATCGTCCGTGAGGACGGAAGCGCCGTCGCGGAGTACCGGGACGAAACGGACGAACTCCATCGCGTCTCCGCCGTTTGTCCACACATGAAGTGCATCGTCGAATGGAACGACGGTGAACGGACGTGGGATTGTCCGTGTCACGGGTCGCGATTCGACTACGACGGCGATGTACTGGACGGTCCCGCAGTACGCGGATTGCCCGAGAAGTAACGAGAATCGGTTCGAGAACACGTGGGATTCGACCGAGCGGATGAGCGATAGTACTGTACGACGATGTACTGAGTTATGCTACGGAGTAGATTTATGTTCTCTACTAACCATTCGGGATTTATGTCGGAGGACTCATCGAGTACGTTCGGAACGTTCGGCGGCCGACACGTGCCCGAACCGTTGGAGGAACCACTCGAACAACTAGCCGAGGCGTACGACGAGATTTCGGGGACCGAGGAGTTTCGGTCGGAGTTCCGGTCCCTGCTCGGAGATTTCGCCGGTCGGCCGACGCCGGTGTATCACGCGAAACGACTGTCGGCGGAGTACGGCGCGCAGATATACCTCAAACGGGAGGACTTGCTCCACGGTGGGGCACACAAGATCAACAACTGCCTCGGCCAAGCCCTGCTGGCGAAACAGGCGGGCAAGGAACGACTCATCGCGGAAACCGGTGCGGGCCAACACGGGACCGCGACCGCGATGGTCGGCGCACTGCTCGACATTCCAACCGAGATTTACATGGGAAAAAAGGACGTCGAGCGCCAGAAGATGAACGTCTTCCGCATGCGCTTGATGGGCGCCGAAGTGAACGAAGTCACGCGCGGCGACGCGGGACTCGCGGATGCGGTCGATGCCGCGTTGGAGGATTTCGCTCACAACGTCGAGGACACGCACTATCTCGTCGGAAGCGTCGTCGGACCGGACCCGTTCCCCCGCATGGTTCGGGACTTCCAGTCGGTTATCGGCGAGGAAGCACGAGAACAGATTCGAGAACAGGCGGGACAACTACCTGACGCCGCCGTCGCGTGCGTCGGCGGGGGTTCGAACGCCATCGGGTTGTTCCACGCGTTCCGCGACGACCCGGTGGAACTGTACGGCGCGGAGGGCGGCGGCGAAGGCACCGACTCGAAGCGCCACGCGGCACCGCTTGCAAACGGCACGACCGACATCCTTCACGGGATGCGAACGCGGATTCTGAACGACGACGTGGAGGTTCACTCGGTTTCCGCGGGGCTCGATTACCCCGGCGTCGGTCCCGAACACGCCCAGTTCCGCGAAACGGGCCGCTGTGAGTACACCGGCGTCACCGACGAGGAAGCGCTCGCCGCGTTCCGCGAACTGAGCGAGTTGGAGGGTATCATCCCCGCGCTCGAATCGAGTCACGCCGTCGCGCTGGCAAAGCAACTCGCCGAGGAGAAGGACGAAGACGACGTGATTCTCGTGAACTTGAGCGGGCGCGGTGACAAGGATATGGAACAGGCCGCCGAGCTGTTCGACCTCGGAAACTGAGAACGAGCTTGGGCGGTTATCCGGCCGCCGTCAGTGGCACGGTTGCTGGTTCGTGTCGTCCGTTCGTTTAGCTCGTCTCTGGGCACGAAATTCACTGTTCACCACTGTGTCAGCGCTTTCGCGCCGTGGGAGTACGACAGCACGCCGAGGAACGTCAGCACGCCCGAAATGGACGCGACGCCGCCGACGTAAAACACCCATCGGATACCTGGTCCGGTCATCAGGATTCCGGCGAGAATCGGCGCGAGGATGCTTCCCGGCCGCCACACCAACTCTCGAATGCCGAAACTGCTCGCCACTCCTGCACCATCGACGCCTTCGTCGGCGAACAACGCCATGCTCGCGGGTTCGCGGAAACTGTCGGCGATTCCCAACAGGGCATTGCACCCCACCAACGGCAGGAACGCCGGCGAGAGTGCCCCGAGGAAGGGCACCGTCGCCGGAAGCGACAATGCCTGCCCGATTGCGGGTGTGGAAGGTATCACGAGCGCCACCAGACCGTACACGCCGCCGCCGAAGAAGACGAACAGCGCCCGTCCGTACTGGTCGGAAAGCCGCCCGGTGTGCGGTTGAAACAGCATGTTGGTGAACTTCTCCGCGATGAGGATGACACCGACGGCAATCGGGGCGTAGGCGAGTCCGCCTTTGGCGGCTTCCACGCCCGCGTAGACGAGAATCCACGTTCGGACCATCGTCACCCCGACGGCGTACTGTGCCCGAAAACTCGTGAGCGTCAGCAATCTGGGGTTGAGCGCCATGTCCGCGAACGGGAACCCCTCGATTCGCGTGTCGTCGCGTTCCACGAAGAGGAGTACCCCGACCAACGCCGGAATCAACAGCGCGACGATGACGCCGAACACGACGCCGAACCCGTACCGTTCGTACAGCACGGTCGCGGAAATCGTGCCGAGGATGGACGCCGCGAACCGCGCCGAGTTGGCCTTCCCGATGTGGTTCGCACGCGTGTCGGCCGTCGAGAGTTCCCCGACGAGCGCCAGCGTGATGAGACCCGTGCCGGTGATGGCGACTCCTTGAAGCACGCGTGCCGCGATGAATCCCCAACTGCTCTCGACGAACGGGAAGGCGGCGTAGGCGACGATGGAGATAACGAGACTCACGAGGAGGACGGTTCGCTTGTCGTAGCGGTCGCCACCCCATGCCAGCGGAACGACGGCTACCGACTGTGCGGCAGTCAGTCCCGAGACGAACAGGCCGACGATGATTCCCGACTGCGGGTCCAAGATGTTGAGATAGGTCGGTAGAAGCGCCGCCAGCGTGATGAATCCGAATCCGGCGGCGAACCGGGTGAGATAGAGTGCGTAGAACTGGGCACGGTTTTCGTTCACGGGTATAGCTGTGAACATCCCCGCAAAATCCCTTTCGTTTCGAAACCTACCCACGGCTATGGTAAGCGACAGTGCTCGTCGCTGTTATGAGGTGGACGAGTTACTGCTCACGACAGTCCGGACAGAGGCTGTCTTCGAGATAGATTTCTAGCAATTTCTCGCCACAGTCGGAACAGCGTTTCAGTACGTCGTTCTCCGCCACGTTGGGTCAAAACGAAATCGAAACTCGATAAGAATAGTTGTATCGATTTTCCTCACACTCAGTTACTCACGAGACTCACGTCGCTGTAGGTTCCGAGGGTGCCGTTTTCGGCACGCGTCACCGCATTCACCGCGTCCACGAACCCTGTCCCGATGTTCCACGGGGTGTACTCGCTGTGTGCGTCGTCGGCTTCGGCCGTGAGCGTGTTGAGCAGTTCCAGCGGGCTGATGTCGCCGCTGTTGTTCTGGCGGTAGGCGTCCACGACGAGCGTCGCGATTCCGGCGGTCATCGGTGTCGCCATGCTCGTCCCGCTGATGGTCGCATACCAGAGACGACCGTCTTTCGGGCTTTCGGCCTGTAACGCGTCGTCGGGCGACATCGTGCTGACGATTTCGTTGCCGGGTGCGCCGATGCCGGGACGATAGATGCCGTACGGTCCGGAGCCACCGTCCCCGCCGTGATACGCCGTGAGGTTGTCGAGTGCGGTTTTCCTGTCCCAGTTGTCGGGCGTGTTGGTGCTGTCCTGCTTGCGCCCGCGCGAGGAGAAGTCCGTCACGGTCTTGTCGTCCTTGGTCGCCGCGACACCGAGGACGTGCGGTGCTTTCGCGTACTGGTTGAGCGTGTTCGTGTCCGGTCCGCTGTTGCCCGCCGCGAACACCGGCAGTAGCCCCGCTTGGTAGGCTTGCCACGTCGCGACGTTGAGCGCTTGGTCCGGATGGAATTTCTCGCCGTTCGAGGAACCGTAGGAGTTCGAGACGATTTTCACGTCCGTCGCGCCGCTCCGGACGCGCGACAACAGGTGGTCGTACGCTGCGGCCGCTTTCACGACTAACAGGCTCACGCCTGCCGCGTACACCGTCAGGTTCGCATCCGGGGCCATTCCCCGTTGTTTTCCGTCGCTCTTCGTCCCGTCGCCCGCGATGGACCCTGAGCAGTGGGTTCCGTGCCCAATCGTGTCGGTGTCGAGGACCCCAGCACGAGTCCACAGCGTCGGCGAGTCGAGCGGGTTGCCGACCCACTGCCAGTTGGCGACGAGGCTGGATTTCAAGTCCGGATGGTCGCCATCCACGCCCGAGTCGATGACTGCCGTGTGCACGTCGGTTCCCGTGTACCCGAGGTCCGACTGCACGTCGTTGGCACCGGTGACCTCCCGACTGTCGTCGTTGTAGTAATCCAATTCGACGTTCTTTCGGACGTATCGGACCGATTCCCAGTCGGCTACCGTCTCCAACTGGCTCACCGAAAGTTCGGTGTAGCCGATGGGGAGTACGTCGAACTTGTGATAGCCGTTCGCAAGGTTCAACGTGTCGAGTTGGTCCACGTCGTCGTTCCGCTCGAAGACGACGAGCGATTCCTGTAGCGCGTCCGTCGTCCGGTCGAACGCGCTGTCCAAAACACCACCGTCTGCGGCCGCTGTCCCGCTAAACGGAATCGCGGACGCAACCGCCGCCGCCCCGGTCGTTTTGAGGAACCGCCGCCGACCTTGTGATTTGGTATCAACCATCCCGTTTTTTCCTCAGGGTTAAATAAACTAAAGGATTGTTGCTCGTAGTTGAAAAGTAAATTCTGGTGTGATGTTCTGTGGGATAAAACGACTCTCGTCTCGGCTGTCGTTTAGTCCATCTACTCCAGGTTCTCGCGCTGATAGTCGCCGTCGTAGGTTTCGTCGTGGTCCGCCTCGGCGAGAACGAGTTGTGCGATACGTGCGCCGCGTTCGAGTTCGACGTCGTGGTGGACCTGTAGCAGTCCTTCTCCCTTCCCCTCGTAGCCCGCGTCCCACACCGCCGTGTTGAGCATACAGGAGTTTCGCATGAGCGACGACCGTGGGTAGATGAAGCCGACGTGTCCCTCCGGAATTTCGACCGTTTCGGCGTACTGGACGATGTAGCCGCCTTCCGGCAGGTAGTAGTTCTCCGGCGATTTCTCCGTCATCTGCTCGGATTCGACTTGTCGGCGGTCACCGAGTTCCTTGTTGTTTCGCCCGATACGCCCCGAATCCCGCTGTTCGTACACCTTCTCCAGCGTCAAATCGACGCCGTTCGGTTGTATCTGTTGCCTCCGAATCTCCTCGACGTGTTCTGCGACGAACGTCCCGCTCTGGAACATAAGCGGACGGCGTATCCCTGATAGTAAAGCCGTTACCGTTCTCGGTCAGTACGAATGATATTCACACGCACATTATTCGACTGAACCGACGACCGCTCCGTCCGCCACGTCGAGTTCGTCCGCTTGCACGACGCCGACGCGAGCGTTCGCCCCGAGTTGCACGTGGTCGCCGACGACCCGCTCTACGTCCACGTAATCGAGCACCACGTCATCTCCTTCGATGGACTCCGCTCGGAGGAAGCCGTCGGGACGGCGTTGCGTGACGACGATAGAACTACTGACGAGCCGTGAAATGACCGAATCACCGGCGAGTCCGAATCTGCTGTCGTCAGCCTCGACGCGACCCGCTTCGATTGCACCCGAGATTTGGACCGAATCGGCGGTCAACGTCGCCACCTTGACCGCCCCGGACGCCTCGAACTGGTCGGCTTGAGCGGTTTCCAACTGCACCGAACCCGAGCATTCGAACGTGTCCGTGTGCGTGATTCCCCTCACTGACAGCGACCCGGAGACGGAAATCTCGTCGGCAGTCGTGTCCCCATCGACCTCCATCGCTCCGGAGACGGAGATTTCGTCGGCGGTTATATCCCCTGCGACGTCCGCTGCTCCTGAAACGGTGATGTCCCCCGCGTGGAGGTTCTTCTGCATCGTCGCCGCTCCGGAGAACTTCGCCCGCTCCGCTCGTGTCTCACCGCTTACGGTCAACACGCCGGAGACGTGGAGGAGTTCGGCGTCCACCTCGTCGTAGGTGGCGATTCCCGACACGTTCACCCGTTCGACTCGCTCGGTTTGTGAGTGCATCACTCACCACGTTTGACCACCGCCATCATAAATCTATGCACTAGTTGTGAGTTCGGTGTGTGTCAAATGTGATTCTCAATGTGCGTTCGACGGAAACACTTATGTCAACTGGGACGGTAGCCCTTTTCATGAGTCGGGATATCCGTATCTCCATCGACGACGACGAGGTGTTCGAACGACTGAAACGACGAAAGCGCGAACTCGACCTCTCGTGGGAGGAGGCGCTCCGCCGCGGACTCGAACGCGGGAATCACGACGATGACCGACGGCGGGAGCGGAACGAAGGGAGTACGAACTCCTCGCCCACCCCACCCGCACCAACGACACGACCAACACCACCGCACCACCGACACCGCGGGCACGAACGACACGACAGGGGCCGTCCAAGCCCGTTCGACCCGGACTTCGGCGAGCGACTTCGACGCGATATCGAGGAATCGGTACAGGATTCCATCCACTCCGTCGAGAAGTCGATGAGTGCCGTCCGTGAAGGTCTCGGAAGCCGAAATCGACCGATTGGAGGACGCGGAAGACGCCGTCCTCTCGTTCCCGTTCCTCTCCGACGAGCGCGCACGGGTTCCGCTTCGGGTGAACCTCCGAACGAGCGCCGACGGGCTTTCCGTCGAGGTCGTCGCGGTTCGCCGTGGAAAGAGTACCGCGGAGACGAATCGATTCGCCGACGACCAGCGAGCGGAGATAAACCGATGGCTCGCGGAGGGGAAGACGGTTCGGCTCGAACTTCAGAACGGAACCGAAGCCTACGACGTCGTTCCGGTGCTGTCGTGGGGGCGTGCCGACGACGGAACGCCGACCGTCACCGACGCCGAAATCGTCGAAGTTCGTTTCGACTGATTTCCGTCGTCTCACCGTTTTGATCCGTCCTTATTTTCGCAATGATTGCCGGACGAGAGCCGAATTTACCACGAACGATGAAAACGTAAACACGCGGGATTTATACCTTCGGAGGGTCGATATTCGTCCGATATGGGACAAACACTGACGGAAAAGATTCTCGACGAGCACCTCGTCGAGGGCGAACTCGAAACCGGTGAGGAAATCGGAATCGAGATTGACCAAGTTCTCACACAGGACACGACGGGGACGCTCGTCTGGCTCCAGTTCGAGGCACTCGACATGGACGAAGTCCAGACCGAGATCGCCGCCCAGTACTGTGACCACCAGACCTACCAGTTCGACTTCAAGAACACGGACGACCACCGATTCCTCCGCTCGGCGGCGGGCACGTTCGGTGCACACTACTCCCGTCCCGGCAACGGTATCTGTCACAACGTCCACAAGGAGAACTTCGCCGCACCCGGCAAGACGATGCTCGGGTCGGACTCCCACACCCCGACCCCCGGCGGTCTGGGTGAACTCGCCATCGGTTCCGGCGGTCTCGACGTCGCAGTCGCCATGGGTGGCGGCCCGTACTACATCGAGATGCCGGAAATCGTCAACGTTCGCCTCGAAGGCGAACTCCCCGAATGGTCCACCGCGAAGGACGTCATCCTCGAGATGCTCCGTCGCTTCTCCGTGAAAGGTGGCGTCGGCAAAATCTTCGAATACACCGGCCCCGGTGTCGAGACGCTTTCGGTTCCGGAACGGACGACCATCACCAACATGGGAACGGAACTCGGCGCGACGACTTCCATCTTCCCGACCGACGAGAAGACCGAGGAGTGGCTCTCGCGCCTCGGCCGCGAGGACGAGTACGCCGACGTTCAGCCCGACGACGACGCGGAGTACGACGACGAAATCGTCATCGACCTTTCGGACATCGAACCGCTCATCGCACAGCCGTCGATGCCCGACAACGTCGTCCCCGTCCGCGAAGTCGCCGGACAGTCGGTCGACCAGGTCATGATCGGTTCCTGTACGAACGGTGGCTACGAGGACATCCTCCCCGCCGCGAAGATGGTCGAAGGCCGCACGGTCAACCGGAAGACGGACCTCATCGTCGCTCCGGCGTCCAAGCAGGCCTCCGAGATGCTCGCCCGTGAGGGCTGGGTCGCCGAACTGATGGCGGCAGGCGTCAACTTCTCCGAGGCAACCTGTGGTGCGTGTATCGGTATCGGTCACGTTCCGGCCTCGGACTCCGTCTCGCTCCGTACCTTCAACCGCAACTTCGAGGGTCGTTCCGGTATCGAGGACGACTCGGTCTACCTCTGTTCGCCCGAAGTCGCCACGGCGGCGGCAATCAAAGGCGAAATCATCGACCCGCGTGACCTCGCCGACGAACTCGGCGACATGGACGCGCCGGAATTCGAACTGGGTAACGACTACGGCACCAGCGCCGACGACCCCGACCTCATCGCCCCCGACGAGGCCGTCGATGACGACCTCATCAAAGGCCCGAACATCGGCGACGTCCCGCTGAAGGACGAACTCGAATCCGAGCTCGCAGGCCCGGCCCTGCTCAAGATGCAGGACAACATCACGACCGACCACATCATCCCTGCGACGCAGGACATCCTGATGTACCGGTCGAACATCCCGAAGCTCTCCGAGTTCACGCTCTCGCGTGTCGACGAGGACTTCGCACAGCGCGCACTCGACTCCGACGGCGGATTCCTCGTCGCCGGCGAGAACTACGGTCAGGGTAGCTCGCGCGAACACGCGGCACTGTGCCCGATGTTCCTCGGCGTGGATGGCGTCCTCGCCCAGAGCTTCGCCCGCATCCACAAGGCGAACCTGTTCAACTTCGGCCTTCTCCCCCTCGAAATCAACGAGGACGACTACGAGAAGATCGAACAGGGCGACGACATCGAAATCGTCGACGACGTGGCGGAAGCAGTTCGCTCCGGTCAGGACGAGTTCACGGTTCGCGTCAACGACGACTGGGAACTCACCGCGACGCTCGACGCATCCGAGCGCGAGCGCAACATCCTCGCCGACGGTGGCAAACTGCCCCACACGAAGAAGCAAGTCGAAGGCGGCGACACCGCGGCCTCCGCGGACGACTAAGCCACACAGTCTACTCCCATTTTTCGGCCGACTAACTGGTAGCGAGAGCTTTGGGAGTTATCTCTGCTCGTGATGGGCGAAACCCGAAGTGGATGAGTAAACCGACTTCCACGAACGATAGCAATCTACACAACCGCCGAAACCAGCAACTTAACCGGAAAATCGGAGATTTTCCGGACCGACGACTGAGCGGAAGCTTGGAAGAGCAAAGCTCTTCCACTGCGAAGTGAAGGAGGAGCGTTTTTCGTCCACATTTTTATCGAGGGTCGCGGCGCGACCCTCGCAATAAAAAGGTGGGTGGGCACGAACGCTTTAGTCCTGCGCGTCGAAGACACGTTCGTGACGTCCACTGCGAGCGAGACGGGGTCGATTTCGATTCGTCCCGCCGAAAACGCGGACTTGCTCGCCATTTTCCGCATCGAGAAGGCGTCGTTCAGACAGCCGTGGCCGTTTTCGGCCTTCGAGCGGTACGTCGGCGAGCCGACGTTTCTCGTCGCCATGGACGGGATGAAAATCATCGGCTACATCGTCGCCGACATGATTCCGAACCACGGCCGACCGCTCGGACACGTCAAGGACCTCGCGGTGCATCCGTCCCGCCGTGGCGAGGGCATCGGACGGGAACTGATGAAACGGGCACTGTCCGGCCTTCAAATACGAACGACACACAGCGTCAAACTGGAGGTGCGGGCGAGCAACGAACCCGCTATTTCGCTCTACCACGAGTTCGGTTTCCGGTATCTCCGGACGATACCGCAATACTACGGCGACGGCGAGGACGCACTCGTGATGATAGTCGAACTCGACCCGGTCGGACACCGACTGAATCGCTTTTCAATGCGGAAGCCGTACTCCCGTGTATGGGATATGCGTGTCCAGTGTGTGAGACGCCACAGTCGGACGGGGAACATCTCGCCAATCATCTCGCCTTTGCGGCCATTCTCGGGGACGAAGAACACGAATCGTGGTTGGACGAGCATGCGCCGGGATGGAACGAGGACGGTCCCGACGAACTCGCCCCGCGAATCATCGAATACGCGGACGAAGAGGAGTACCCGCAGGTGTTCGAGGATACGGTTCACGACCACGGCCACGACCACGGCGGGCGGGGATTCGAAGACGAACTCCAGCAGGCCGGCGGCTACGGCCGCGACGCGACGATGGGTGCCGACGCACAGCGAATCATGGCGGAGGCACGGCAGATGACCGAGCAGATGCTGGACGAAGACGACGAAGACGACGAAGACGACGAAAACGGCGAGGGACTCGGACGGTGCAAACGCGGAACGAAAAACACAGGACGAAAACGAATAGTTCCTCGCCCGAAAAGTACCGATTATGGAGACCCACGGCGTTTTTTCACCGGCAACGGAAGCGGTCGCCCGCGAACAGTACGAGGATATCGGACCGGTAGCACAGACCGTCGTCAAGGAAACGGCGAAGGCGATGACGTTCGACCGCGAGGAGTACGGCGAGCGGGTGACGAGCGATGTCGTCGCCACCGCTCGGGACGCGCTTTTCGCCTCCCTTCTCGAAACCCACACCGGAACCAGCGAGGAGTTCGAAGCCGACGTTCCGGACGATTACGAGGTACACGATGGAGGGGAGCGAAAACGTGGGCAACGTCGCGTGGCACGTCGCACCCGCAGTGGAATCGGCCGTCGCCGTGACGTACCACGAAAAGGAGGACGCGGCGGTCGGAACCCTCCAGCGTATCGCCTTCGGTCGGGTGTACCGGGACATCGTTTAATTAGTTCGCGCGCGATTTGTTGTTAGAATGAGTATCGAGTACGGGCAGTTCGACCGCGGATACGGGATGAACTACTGGCAGTACGACCCCGTCCTGCAACACGAGGTCGAACGGACGTATCCCGGCGACCGGGGATGGGCCGAGGAGCGATTCGACGAGTTCGGCGGTATCGTCGGAACGACCGTCGCGGAGCACTCGGACACCATCGACGAACATGGCCCGGAACTCCATCGATACGACCGACACGGCGATGCCGTGAACGAAATCGAGTACCACCCCCAGCAGTTCGAAAACGAGCGACTGGTGTACGGTTCGGGTGCCGTCGCCGATGTATTCCGGGCACCGCCGGAACGCGACGGCCCGGCATCCATGCTCCACCATCTGACGATGGACTACCTGCTCGCCTACGCCGACGTGGGGTTGACTTGCCCGGTCGCAATGACGTCCGGGGTCGCGCTCGTGTTGGACCGCTTCGCCGACGGCGGGGACGGTCCTCTTTCCGAAACGTTCGACCGACTCACGACCCGCGAGTACGACGACCTGCTTCAGGGTGCGATGTTCCTCACGGAACGACAGGGCGGGAGTGACGTCGGCTCGACGGAAACCGTCGCGGAGCGAACTGCTGACGGAAACGGCTGGAAACTGACCGGCGAGAAGTGGTTCTGCTCGAACGTCGATTCCGGGGCGATTCTCACGCTCGCCCGACGACCCGATGCACCCGCCGGAACCGACGGCCTCTCCCTATTTTTGGTGACGGAGACGACCCGTGATGGCGGGAAAAACGAATACACGATTCGACGCCTGAAGGACAAACTCGGTACGGTCAGCGTCCCGACGGGGGAAGTCGAATTCGAGGGAACCGAGGCGTACCTCGTCGGTGAAGCCGATTCCGGGTTCCGCTACATGTCCGAGATGCTCAACCTCGAACGGATCGCCAACGCGTTCGCGTCCTGCGGTCTCATGGGTCGGGCACTGTTGGAGAGCAAGGTTCGGGCCGCCAACCGCGAGGCGTTCGGGAAACCCATCGACCAGTATCCGTTGATGCGTCGCGACTTGGTCGAGATGGCGGTGGCACACGAGGCGGCGACCGCGTTCACGTTCGACGCCGGGAGAGCGTTCGACCGCTACCAGCGAGGCGACGAGGACGCGTTCGGATTGATGCGCCTGCTCGTCCCGATCGCCAAGTCCCGAACGGGGCGGGTGGCCGTCGATGTCGCCTCGTACGCGATGGAAATTCAGGGCGGCAACGGCTACGTGAACGATTTCGTCACCCATCGTCTTCTGCGCGACGCACAGGTCCTGCCCATCTGGGAGGGCACGTCGAACATCCTCTCGCTCGACGTGCTTCGCGTCATGGCGCGGGAAAACGCACACGAATCGGCGTTGGCGTTGATTCGGGACCGATTGGCTGGCGTCGAACACGACGAACTCGCCGACCTCGTGGCGACGACCCGTGACGAAGTCGGTGGGCTACAGGAGGCGCTCGCGGCAGTGGCGGCGGACGGCGACGATTACGCACAACTCCACGCAAAAGAACTGGCCGAGTACGTCTTCGACGTGTACACCGCCGCGTTGTTGTTGTCGGAAGCGGACGGCGAACTCGCGGCGGGGAACGACCGGAAGGCACTCGTCGCCCGCCAGTTCGTCACCGATTCGTTCGGGGACGTCTCCGCACGGGGAATTACGTCGGGCGAAACGCTTCCGCTCGATGCCTTCGATAAAATCGTCAGGTTCGCCTAAAATCGCCGCTTACGCTTCGTCGCGTACGTTCTCCGTGTCGCGCACGTCGTCACAGCACTCGCTGTATTCGGCGTTCGGTGCGCTGCACTGTCCGGTACACGGGTGGTCGATGTGCTCACGGATACTGGCCGCCACCTCGTCCGAGAGGGCGTTCCCCATCTCCCGTGCTTCTTCCGGGCTATCGATTTCGAGGTCCGAAAGCAGGAAGTTCTCCGCGAGACAGTGTTTCCACATCACTTCGCGTGCGGTCTCCTCACCCTCGTCGGTGAGCCTCGCGCCTTTGTACTTCTCGTAGGTTGCGAGGTCGCGCGCTTCGAGCGTCGTGAGCATCTCGGTGACGCTGGCGGCACTCACGTCCAAAGCTGTCGCCAGTTCGCCGGTTTTGGCCGGACGGCCGGTGCTCTCACTCACGAGGTGAATCGTGCTGAGATAGCGCCCGACGCTCGCGGAAACCTCGCTCATCGTTTCTGCCTAGCGGGTGTGACGACCATAAATCATTCCCAACGTCCCTCTCGTGTCGGACACTCCGCTGGGTTCGACGCTATTCGAACAACCCGTCGACGTCCGTTTCCCGGAACTTTCGCTTTTCGACGTGCTGCCGTAGTCGCTGGAAAATCAGCGCCCTGTTCTCGGGTTGCCGGACGAAATCCATGACGAAGGTGATGAAGTTACTCCCCTCGTCGCCGCCTTTTAAATCCATCCGCGCGAACTCGACGGCCTGTTCCATCACCGATTCTTCGTAGCCGAACTCCTCAGCGAGAACGAGGGCAGCGATAGCCGACTCCTCGAAGTCGAGGTCGTCGGGACGGAGGACGATCCCGTCGCGGGTCAGTTGCGGCGGTGCAACCCGCTCGACGTGCTCTGGGTCGTCACGAACGGCGCGGAGGTAGGTACGAATCGCTCCGACGTTGACGTCACGGTACTCCTCGGGCAGGTCGTCCAGATAGCCGGCCGCACTCCCGGCGAGGCCACGAATCCCGGTCCAGTTCGAATCGGCCGTGTGGTACACTACCGCCGTGAACTGGATGAGTCCGTGGAGAAACCGCTCGTCCGTCGTGTCGCGGTCGAGATTCAACCAGTAGTCCTCCCACGCGTCGTGAGCGGCGTGAAACTCACCCGCGTTGTAGATAGCGAGTCCGGCCCGAAGATAGCTCTCCATACTGCTTCTTTTTCGCCGACGATGAAAATCCCCCCGACGCGACCAGCGTTCGGCGGTTCGAAAAAACGACGGGAGTATCCTGACTGAGCCAACGGTTGTGTTCCCGTCGCGTAGCAATCGATTATTTGGCGGTTTTCTTGACGGCCCACTTCTTCAGATCACGAACGAACAATCGGTAGTTCTCAACTTTACTCATACACGAGTAAATGTTCGTGCCAGGGTCAAAAGTGTCACGGTTTGCGGTACATTTGGCCTGACACGACATGCCACGGTCTTGCACGGACACCCCGAATCCGCGAATATTGGTGCAACGACAACGGTATTCTCGCCGCTCGGTGAACCGGCCACCATGGACGAACTCGAACGGAAGCGGGCGACGACGGATTCGTTCGGTGCCATCACAGCCTCCTATCTCGACAGCGACGTTCACCGGGAAGGCGCGGACCTCGACCTCCTGGCGTCGTGGTGCGAAGGCGCATCGACCGCCCTCGACGTTGCTTGCGGTGCGGGACACACCGCAGGGGCGCTCGCGGAAACCACTGACGCCGCCGATATCGTCGTCGCCGCCGACGCCACCCGCGGGATGGTCGAGACGGCAACCGACGCGTTTCCCGTGACCGGCACCGTCGCCGACGCCGAGCGACTTCCCTTCTCCGACGAAACGTTCGATGCCGTCACCTGCCGCATCGCCGCCCACCACTTTCCAAACCCGGAAGCGTTCGTGTCGGAAGCTACCCGCGTGCTCACCCCCGGCGGCGTCGTCGCCTTCGAGGACAACGTCGTCCCCGACGACGACGAACTGGCGACCTTCTACAACCGGTTCGAACGCCTCCGCGATTCGACCCACGGCGAGGCCTACTCCGCTACCCAGTGGCGCGACTGGTTCGACGAAGCCGGATTGACGGTCGATGAACTCACGACTACGCGAAGATCACTCGATTACGAGTCGTGGGCCGAGCGAACGAATCCCGGCGAAAGCGGCACGAGCGGAGTTGGACGAACTCGTCCGCGGGCCGGAAGCCGAAGTCGTCTACGATGTGACTGTCGAGGACGATGTCGTGACCGAGTTCAGCAACGAGAAAGTGTTGTTGCGCGCGACGAAGTGAAAATCCGACTCGCTCGGGAACCCAACCCGCGTCTTCCGTGCCCTCGTTCGCTTCGCTCACGAGAACTCCGCTCGTCGTTGTAGGCTTCAAAAACGTCCTGACGGAGTCTCACATGAGCGCAGCGAATGTGAGGCCAGTCAGGTCGCGAACAAAGTGAGCGTCCCGACGAGATTTGAACTCGTGAAATCGTTCCTGCTCAGTCGCATACGCTCCTTCACGGGCGTGCGATTTCCCTGCTCAAATCTCCGCAGTCATCATCTTCCTCTACGACTCACGAGAGCCAAGGCTCTCGTGAGTTGGTTCCGTAAGAATGACGTCCTGACGGAGTCTCACATGAGCGTAGCGAATGTGAGGCCAGTCAGGTCGCGAACAAAGTGAGCGTCCTGACGGAGATTTGAACTCCGGTCCCTGGCTCCGCAAGCCAGGAGGATAGTCCACTACCCTACCAGGACTCATTCATTCATTTCGTGGTTGGCTTAATAGCGCTTGCGATGTGGTGGCGGTGTGTGGGTGGGACGCAACCTCATGAACGGCGGCGGGTGAACGAACTATGAGGGTAACTCAAATCGCTATTTTCGTCTACGGGAGTGTTTTTAGAATGGGTACGGTACTGTGTGGTATGCAACGACGAGACATCCTGAAACGAGCGGGTGCGGCGACGACGGTCGGTATTCTGGCGGGTTGCCTCGGCCGAGGCGGGAGCGGTCCCGGCGGTTCGGGGTCCGATGAGACCAGTACGACGACCACGACGACGGGGAGTACGACGAATAGCACGACCACGACCGGTGACACCACGAAAACAACGACTTCGTCGAGCGACGGCGAGGTGGCCGTCAAGAGCCATTCGCTGAAAGTCCTCAGCGCGAAATGCGGACAACCGAAGAACGAGGCGTCCGTCGAACCCAAGGACTCGAAAAAACAGCTACTCATCACCGGCACGATACCGGGAAGCGATTCCTGTGCTCGCCCCGTGCTCAAGCGCGCGAAGACTGACGCGAAAACGGGGACGTTCATGGTGACGGTCGGAACGAAGAAGAAAAAGAGTGGCAGCGTCGCCTGTTCGGAGTGCATAACGGCAATCAAGTATCGCGCGACGTTCACTTTCGCCGGTCCGCCGCCGAAGTCGGTGCAAGTCACTCACGAGAGCATGAACAACTCGAAAGTGGTCGCGGGCGGCGACGGCAAAAGTACCACCACAACTACCGGAAAATAACCCCGATGACGAAAGCGTCATCGGGACGCCCGGCGTAGGTTTATCAATGAAAAGGCGGCCACCTTTCTCCGTGACTCGAATCGAATCGGAATCGACGGACAGCGTCCGATCGCCGACACAAAGACAACGCTTAAGCGACGGCCAACCCTGCAACCGAGTACGATTATGGGCGTTATAGACGAGGTACATGGGGACCTCGACGCCGACATCTCTCTGGACGAGTTCCGGGACGCCGTCGAGGAAAAAGTCGAACAGATGGGCGGGCTTGCGGACGAGGAAACCGCCGCAATGCTCATCGCCCACGAAATGGACGAAAGCGAAGTGAACGGGGTCGCCGACATCGAACCCGGCATCGAGGAAGTGAAGTTCGTTGCCAAGGTGACGAGCGTCGGCGATATCCGGACGTTCGAACGCGACGGGGACGACGAGGACGGACACGTCCTAAACGTCGATGTCGCGGACGAGACGGGGTCGATTCGCATCTCGCTTTGGGACGAGCAGGCACGGGCCGCCGAGGAGCAACTCGAACCCGGTCAAGTCCTGCGAATCAAGGGTCGTCCGACGGACGGCTACAGCGGAACCGAGGTCAACGTGGACCAAGCCGAACCCGACGACGATACGGAAATCGACGTGCAGGTTCAGGACTCCTACACCGTTTCGGACCTCTCGCTCGGCCTCTCGGACGTAAACCTCCCGGGCAAACTGCTCGATACGGGCACCGTCCGGACGTTCGACCGCGACGACGGGTCGGAAGGCAGGGTCGCCAACCTCACCATCGGCGACGAAACGGGCCGGATTCGAATCACGCTCTGGGACGAGCGTGCGGACATCGCCGAGGAACTCGAACCCGGCATCACCGTCGAAGTCGTGGACGGCTACGTCCGCGAGCGCGACGGCAACCTCGAACTCCACGTCGGCAACCGCGGCGCAGTCGAGGAAATCGACGACGACATCGAGTACGTTCCCGAGAGCACGCCGATTGCGAACCTCGAAATCGGCGATACGGCGGACATCACCGGTGTGATTCGGTCGTCGGACCCGAAACGAACCTTCGACCGCGACGACGGGTCGGAGGGCCAAGTGAAGAACGTCCGCGTACAGGACGAGACCGGCGATATCCGCGTCGCACTCTGGGGCGAGAAGGCGGACCGCGAACTCGCACCGGGCGACAAAGTCTCGTTCGCGGACGTTTCCATCAAGGACGGGTGGGCCGACGACATCGAAGCCTCCGCCGGGTGGCAATCGACCATCTCCGTCCTCGACAACAGCTCCCCGACGGACGCGACGAATGCGGGAAGCGCCGACGACGCGAGCGACACGAACGAGTCGGAAACCGGACTCGACGCGTTCGGAAGCGATGTGGAGAAATCGACGGACTCCTCGACGAACGCGACGGAATCGAACTCGACGCCGGACACGGATACGACACAGTCCGGCGACGGCGAGCAGGTCGAATTCACTGGCACGGTCGTTCAAGCGGGTAACCCTGTCGTGCTCGACGACGGTGAAGAAACGATAAGCGTCGAGACGGATGCCGACGTTCACCTCGGTCAGGAAGTGACCGTTCGCGGCGAACGTCGCGGCGGCAAACTCGACGCCGAGGACGTGTTCTAACGCGATTCTCCCTTCTTCGAACGTTCCGAATTAGCTCTGGAACGGCTCTTCGTCGCGGTGATTGTCCTTGTTCTGTTCGTCAGTCGCGGCGTCCTCGCGGGCCTGCTTTTGCTCGACTTCCGTCTCGTCTTCGAGTTCTTCTTCGCGGGCCTGTTCGGCCTCGTCTTTCCCTTCCTGCTCTTCTTCGTCGTCCTTTTCCTTCGCCATCGTTCGGTCGCGTTCGTGTGGGTCACTCATCGTGCCCGAGGGTTCGCTGTCATCCTTTTTATTCGTAATGGCAGTTTCTCCCGTCCGATTTGCCGCGAACGACGGTAGGGAAAGATTAAGGGCGACTGCTTCCGCTGTTGGATTATGAGCGTTGAGCTTCCGTTCGCGCCGGTCGATACGATAATCCGACGGAATGCGGGTACCCTTCGTGTCAGTGCGGATGCCGCCGAGGAACTCGCCCGCCGGATTCAGCGTCACGGCGCGGAGCTGGCCGTAGATGCCGCAAAACAGGCGACGAAGGATAGACGGAAGACACTGATGGCGTCCGATTTCGGCGTCCAACAGGTCATCGACAAGGACGAACTCACCCTCCCGGTTGCGCCCGTCGACCGAATCGCACGTCTCGATATCGGCGACGATTATCGGGTTTCGATGGATGCGCGTGTGGCGCTTGCGGATATCCTCGAGGATTACTCCGACAACGTCGCGTCGGCGGCAACGATTCTCGCCCATCACGCGGACCGGCGAACCGTTAAGGCCGAGGACATCGAGACTTACTTCAGGCTGTTCGAATGAACTTCGGCTATAGCGAGGTCTGTTTAGCTCACGATACCGGAAAGCGACATCCGGAGAATCCCGACCGACTGCGTGCGATTCGACAGGCCCTCACGCGCAAACACGGCGTCGAATACGTGGAGGCAGCGCCCGCGACGGAAGCCGAAGTAACAGCGGTTCACGACGATAGCTACGTCGAGGAGTTCTACGAGTTCTGCGAGAGCGGCGGTGGCAACTGGGACCCGGATACCGTCGCCGTCGAGGAGACGTGGGACGCCGCGCTCGAAAGTGCGGGGCTCGCGAAATGGGCCGCGAAAGCCGCTTTGGAGGGCGAAGACGGCCGTGCAACACCGTTCGCGTTGGGTCGCCCGCCGGGACACCACGCGGTGGAAGACGACGCGATGGGATTCTGTTTCTTCAACAACGCCGCCGTGGCGGCCCAAGCGGTCATCGACGACGGCGACGCCGAACGTGTCGCCATCATCGACTGGGACGTGCATCACGGCAACGGTACGCAGGACATCTTCTACGGCGACGGCGACGTGTTCTACGTCTCGATTCACGAGGACGGACTGTATCCCGGCACTGGTGAAATCGAGGAGTCGGGCGAAGGGAACGGGGAAGGGACGACGCTCAACGTCCCGCTCCCGGCGGGGGCGGGTGACCCCGAATATCGCTCGGTGTTCGACGAACTCATCGCGCCGTCGGTGCTCGAATTCGACCCCGATCTCGTGTTGGTGAGTGCGGGATTCGACGCCCATCGTCACGACCCGATCTCCCGAATGCGAATCTCGACGGAAGGGTTTGGCGTGCTCACCGCTCGGGTTCGTGACCTGGCGGACGAATCCGACGCTGGCCTCGGGTTCGTCCTCGAAGGAGGTTACGGGTTGGACACGCTTTCGGACGGCGTTGCGATGGTCCACGAAGTGTTCGACGGGATGGACCCGGTCGTCCCCGACGAGGAGGCAAACGAGGAGGCGCGCGCGGTCATCTCGAAACTGCTCGATTCCCATCCGATGTTCGAGTCGATTTCGGATGCCTGACTCCGTCCGTTGAATCGAACGGCGCTCTTTTTTCAAAAATCGCACACAATTTATACGTGAGTGTGCTGTAGCATCGTCACGCTCAGGGGTGGGCCAATGAATCAGGATTCACACGACGTGGCGGTGTTACACGGGAATTTTTCGGGGATAGGGGAGGAGAGTGGAACACATACGGAGGCGGTCAAAAAGCGCGCCGCAGTCGATACCGATGATACGAAAGCCATACGAGTCCAGTGAGCCACGGGTGTCGGTCGTGATTCCGACGCTCCCGAAGAACGACCACGGTGCCGTAGTCGCTGACCTGCGAAACCAGACCGCTACCGAGTTCGAGATTCTCGTCGTGGACGACGCAACCCTCGACATCTGCGAGGCGCGAAACGTCGGAATCGAGGCGGCGAGCGCGGATATCGTGGCCCTCACCGACGACGACTGCCGACCGTCCCCGGAGTGGGTGGCCGCCGCCGAGGCCGTCCTCGACGGGGATACCGTCTGCGTCGAAGGGAGCGTTTCGGGCGGGCGAACGTATCGCGGAACCGGGCTGTACGTCGGTTGTAACCTCGTGTTCGACCGCGAAACCGCGCTCGACGCGGGCGGGTTCAGAAGCGAGTACGCCGGATGGCGCGACGACACCGAGTTCGGCTGGCGGATGGAAGCCTACGGGCCGTGTCGCTACGACCCGACACTGTCGATGATTCATCCCGCTCGAACGCGGGCCACCATCGACGCCGAAACGGAAGCCCGTCTGAAACGCGAGTATCCAACCCGGTATGCGGAACGAATCGTTCCGGAGACGGCGCTCGGCAGGGTCAACGACTGGCTCTGGCGTCGCGGCTTTTGGGACGCGGTCGATAGGGTTCGGTACGCGGGAGGGGGTCGATGACGCTGGCTGATTGGCTGGGCGAAAGTAGCGGTCGATTCCGCGAGGATGGCTGGAACAGCGTGGACACGTCCGCCTACGAACTCTACAAAGGTGTCCTTCGACGACTGGCCGGGCGAGGCCAGTTCGGCGAGTCGATATACGACCACTCGTGGGACGTTCTCGTCGTTCTCGACGGCTGTCGGTTCGACTGCATGTGCGAAGTCGCCCCCGACGTTCCCTTCGTAAAGCGCGTTTGGCGATTCGAATCGGCGGGTACCCGTTCGGACGAGTGGATGCGAGCGAACTTCGGAGACCGGGACTGTTCCGATACGGTCCACGTCACCGCGAACCCGAACTCCGCGAACTATCTCGACTCGGGGAACTTCGCCGAGTTGGTCGAAGTGTGGCGCGATGGCTGGGACGACGAACTCGGGACGGTTCCCGCTCGGACCGTCACCGACCGGGCAATCGCCGCTGGGCGGGCCATCAACGGCGGAGAGAGCAACGCGGACAAACTCGTGGTCCACTACATGCAACCGCACTTTCCCTCGATTCCCGACCCGCTTCCGGACGACGGGATGAGTCGGACCGACTTCGGCGAGCGCGTCGGCGTCTGGGAGCGCTTGCGTCGCGGGGACCTCACGCGAGAGCAGGTGTGGCACTCCTACCGCGAAAACCTCCGTTATGCCCTCTCCGAGGTGGCGGTTTTGCTCGATAATCTCGATGCCCACCGCGTCGTCATCACGGCCGACCACGGCAACGGTTTCGGCGAGTGGTACGTTTACGGCCACCCCGACAACACGCCGATTCGCGTCCTCCGGGACGTGCCGTGGGTGGTCACGAGCGGAACCGACTCCGGGACGTACGACCCCGAAAGCTGGATGCAAGCGACGAACGAAACGGACGAGCAGGACGCATCGGCTGCCGACCGTCTCTCGGCGCTGGGGTACCGATGAACGTCGCACTCGTCGTCCTCGACACCCTGCGGAAGGACGCCTTCGACGCGCATTTCGACTGGCTTCCGGGAACGCGGTTCGAGAACGCCTACTCGACGTCTCACTGGACCGTTCCGGCCCACGCCTCGCTGTTCGCAGGCAAATACGCGAGCGAGTTGGGCGTCTACGCCGGGGCACAACGACTCGATTGCCCGGACCCCGTGCTCCCCGAATCCTTCCACGGGGGCGGGTACACGACCCGCGCGTTCAGCGCGAACGTCAACATCTCCCGACCGTTCGATTTCCATCGCGGGTTCGACCAGTTCGAGGGGAGTTGGCGACTCGACGCGCTCTCGGCGAACGTCTTCGACTGGGACGGCTTCATCACCGAGACGCGCGACCAAGGACCGGAACGCTACCTCCTCGCTCTCCGCGACATCCTGCTGGGTGACTGTGATACCCTGCCGTCGCTCAAACGCGGCGCATTCCTCAAACTCCGGGATTTGGGCATGGGGCGAACGACCCGCGACGACGGCGCGACCGAAGCGCTCGAATTCGTCCGCGACACCGCGTTCGGCGACGACGAATTCCTGTTCATCAATCTGATGGAGGCACACACGCCGTACTCCCCGCCCGAGGAGTTCCGGACCGTCGAACCGCCGGAACTCGACGGCCTCCGTGCCACGCTCGATTCGCCGAACGCGGACCCCGAACGAATCCGACGGGCGTACGACGACGGCGTTCGCTACCTCGCGGACCGCTACCGTCCCATCTTCGCGGAACTCCGCGAATCGTTCGATTGCATCATCACCCTCGGGGACCACGGCGAAGCCCTCGGCGAGTACGGCGCGTGGGAACACCTCTGCGGGCTATATCCCGAGGTGACGCGGATTCCGCTGTGCATCTGGCTGGCCGACGGTACTGACGAAAGCGAAGCGGTCGGAACGACCGACAGCCGCAACGACCCCGTTTCCCTGCTCGACGTCCATCGGACGATTCTCGACATCGGGGCCCTCGACGGCGAGTCGCGGGGACGAAACCTGCTCGGCGAAATCGAACGCGGAAACCGACTGGCTGGTCGAGTATCACGGCCTGACCGACCGCCACCGCACCGCACTCGCCCGCGATGGATTCGATATCGAGCCACTGGATTCGGCGATGCACGGCATGGTTACGGCCGACTACTACGGATGGGAGACTCCCGACGGATTTCGCGAGGCGGGCGAAATAGAAAAGCCGCGGGAGCGAATGGAAGGGCTTGTGAACGAACTGAATCGCCGGGTCGTGACGGACGATGTGACGCTGTCGCCCGCCGTCGAGGAGCAACTCCGTGACCTCGGCTACGTATGAGCGAGGCGGCGAAAACCAGCCTCAGTCGGGAGACACTCGGCGGGACCATCGCCCAGTTCGTGATGGCCGCCATCGGCTTCGTCGGAACCGTCGTCTTCGCGCGATGGCTCGGCCCGAGCGCGTTCGGCGGCGTCTACCTCCTCTTCGCGCTGGTGAAGTTCGCCGACCGGCCGATGAACGGCTGGTCGCAGGCGGCGAAAAAGCGCCTCTCCGAATCCGACGCGCTCCGGCCCGCCCGCCTTCGGCGCACAACTGCTGTTCGATGTCGGATGGGTCATTTTCGCCGCAGTAGTCGCCTTCCTCGTCGGTGACTTCCTCCGGAACTACACCGGACTCGCGCTCGCGCCGTTCCTGTTCGTCTGCCTGCTCGCCACCGAATCGGTGTACGAATCCTTCGATAACCTCGTCCAGGGCCGGGGGAAAATCAGCGCCGCGACGTGGGTGGACACCCTTCGCTCGGTATTCACTCTCCCCCTGCAAATCGGGTTCGTCGCGCTCCTCAGCACCGCCGCCGTGGTCGGATCGGCCGGGATGGTGTACGGTCTCGCGCTCGCTTCCGCGCTCTCCCTCCCGCTCGTCGTCGCGTACGTTGCGGCCCGTCCGACGATACCGTCCCGCGCGTTCGTCCGAAGCCTCGCGGAGTACGCTCGGTACAGCATCCCCGGTTCCCTATTGAGTACGACGTACGACCGCCTCGACGTGCTCCTGCTCGGCTTTCTGCTCGTGGACGGCACCTCGGCGGTCGGATTGTACGAAGTCGCGTGGAAACTGACCCTCCCGGCCGTCTTCGTCGCCGACATGGCCGGTCGGGGACTCATGGCGACGGTGAGCGCCAGACGCGACCGGAAAACCGGCCCTGCCCGCGACATCTCGAACACGCTTGCCTACGCCGGAATCCTCGCGTTTCCCGTCCTCTTCGGGTCGCTCGCGCTTTCGGAACCGCTCGTCGTGACGGTGTACGGCCCGGACTACCGGAACGCCGCCATCCTGCTGGTGGGTCTCGCGCTCTACCGCGTCGTTCGCACGCAGAGCGGGCCGCTCTTCCAAGCGCTCAACGGTCTCGACAGACCGGACGTGGCGATGCGACTCTCGGCGGTTGCCGTCGTCGTCAATCTCGTCCTCGGCGTCCTGCTGACGCTCAGGTTCGGTGTAATCGGTGTCGTCCTCGCGACCATCGTCGCGGAGTCGCTCATGTATCTCGGCGCGCTCCGATTTCTCCGCGGTGAACTCGTCGGCATCGAACCGATTTCGCGCCCGATGGTCGCACAGGTGGGCGCGAGCGTCGCCATGTTCGTCGTCGTCTCGGTCGTTCACCGTTCGCTCTCCGTCGGGTCGTGGAGCGACCTCCTCACGCTCGTTTCGCTCGGAGGAACCGTCTACGTGGGTATCCTTCTCGTCGTCAGTTCCGGCGTTCGGCGGACGCTCGAAGAGGCGGTTCGCGGGTTGTCACCCTAACTTTTCGGCCCACTCTTCGATGCATTCGGCGCTTCGTCCTTCGGCGATGAGCGTCTCCACGGCCCCCGAATCGCCGTGAACCGGACGGATGATAACGTCGAGGTCTATCTGTCCCGACTCTTCGGTTCGGTTCTCGGCGCGAAACCGGACGAATTCGCCGTTCGCGGCGTCCGTGATTCGATCGCGGAGTTCGTCCTGTAGGTCGCTCGAAAACGCCCACCACGGCGTTTCCCAGAACGGTTTTCCCTCCACCGCTTCGGGTTCCTGCTGAACTGCATCGAGCGCCGTTCGATTGACCGTGATGATGGTGCCGTCGGTTTCGAGGAGACCGATGAACGAGAACGGGTCGTTGAACACGGCTTCGAATCGTCGCTCGCTTTCGTGAAGGGCGCGTTCGGCACGGTGTTTCTCCACGGTGTTCTCGACGACGTTCGCGAGGACGGTGTACTGGTCCACGCCGGTTTCCTTCTGGAGATAGCCCGAAACCCCGGCGGAGATTGCCTCGCTCGCGATTTCTTCGCTTCCCTTCCCTGTGAACAGGATGAACGGGAGGTCGGGGTGTGATTCCCGGACGATATCGAGCAGTTCGAGTCCGTTCATCTCCGGCATGTCGTAGTCGCTGACGACACAGTCGAAGTCGTCGGCATCGAGTTGAGTGAGTACGTCGTTCGGGTTCGTCTCCGCGTGTGTCTCGAACACCTCCCGTTCCCGCTCCAAAAACAGGGACGTCATATCCGCGAGGTCTGGTTCGTCATCGACCAGTAACACGCGGATAGTCGTTGCCATACCTTCCCGTATCAGTTGACCACCGTAAGTGTGACGGGTGATTTATGAAATCATTCCGCCATTCTCGATGTCGCTATGGTAACACCGGCGAGAGGCAGAAGCTATAACGTCCTTCCGTGACGAATGGACTCGTGATGTCACTCCTCAAAATCAACATCGAAAAACCGGCACTCGTCGAGGAACGAGTGTATCCGGACGAGGATTCCGCACCCGCAACCGCAACCACCAGCATGAAATCCGAGTCGGCGGACTCGTCGTCGATGGGACTGTTGAAACCGCTTCTCGGTCTCGTCCTCGCCGTCGGTGCCGTTCTGTTCGTCTACATGCGCCGCTCCGGTTCGAGCGAGGACGACTCATCCGAATTCGACGCCGAGAAGTTCGACGCCGAGGAGTTCGAAACCGAGTCCGGCGGAAACGGAAAAGCTCGCATGTTCGGCCTTCTGGCGAGCGTCGTCTGTCTCGCGCTCGTCGCACGAAAGCGCCGAAGCGGCGCATCCGACGAGTAATCGAACATCTCTCATTTTTGAACTGCAGTTTCGACAAACGCACCGTACCAAGAGTTAAGTAGTTGAAATGGTTGTCTTCTAAATATCAGAATGAGTATCAAACCAGCCGATTACGACCTGCGCGAACTTCGCAGGATGGCTTCCGAGGACGAACCCCCTATCGACCTCACTGCGAGCGACGGCGAACGGACGGCCGAGGACTTACTCCGGCTCGGACAGCGAGAGGAACTGCTGAAACTCCAGACGAAGCTATTGGCGTCCGGTGGCCTTCCGGAAAAACCCTATCTGACCGGCCTTCCGATGAGGTACGGCGCGGAAGTCATCGTTTTCGAGTGGCTCGATTTCCTCATCGAAAAGTCCGGCTTCGAACACACCGGAAACGCGCTCTCGTACTACGCCGATATCGATTGGGTGAACGATGATGCCTACGAATCCCTTCGGTCGTATCTGTACGGGTTCTCGGAAACCGACCGATTCGGCTCGGCGGGACCCGCGTCGCTCGATATGAGCGACCACGTCTTGAGTCTCATCTACATCGCTCGACTGGCGTCGCTGTAGTCGCCCCCCGCCGTCGAGCATTTCTCCTCTATCGCTTCCGGGTGTGTCCCGTCTCAGTCGCTCGACCGATTGTGTACGGAGCCATCGCCCGCCCGGAGGTGTGACCCCTCGCGGCCGTTTCGGACGGCCAGCGCCTCGGCGACGATGCTGTGTGCGACCTGATACGGCGCGCCCCCGCCGAGGTCGAGACCGACCGGCGTGTAGACGCGGTCGAGGTTATCCAACGCCTCGCCTTCCTCCTCGAAGGCGTCCAGCATCTCCTCGAACCGTTCTTTCGGACCCATCAGGCCGATGTACGGCACGTCGGTCGCGAGCAGTTCGGCGAGCGCGAGTCGGTCGTCGATGAAGTTGTGCGACATCACGACGACGTAGGTGTTCGCGTCGAACGGCACGTCGTCGGTCAACGACCGCGGCGAGGTCGAGAGCACGCGGTCGGCGTCGGGGAACCGTTCTTTCGCCCGGTCGGCCCCACGGAAGGTGGCGACCGTGACGCGGAAATCCACGTTCAACGCCAAATCCACGACGGGGCTGACGTCGTGGCCGCCGCCGACGATGACCAACTCCGCCGGCGGGACGATGCGGTCGACGAACACGGAGGTTATCGGTCCCCTCGTCGGTTTCCACGTCGATGGTCCGCGAGCGCTCGACATCGGCGGCCCGAATCGCGTCCCCGACCTCCTCGGGGAGGCCGTCGAAGCCGTCCGAGTAGGCCCGGTCACCCACTTCGACCCGTTCGTCGTCGGTCGCCACTACGGTAGCAACCGTTGTCTCTTCACCCCGTTCGTAGGCCTCGACGGCGGGTCGCATTCCTTCGTCCAGCGGTTCCAAGAACAGGTCGATGACGCCGTTGCACCCGACGCCGAGACCCCACTCGTCGTCGTCGCCGCTCAGGTCGAACGTCTCCAGTTTCGGGTCGCCGTCGTCGAGCACTCGGTCGGCCAGGTTCCGAACCTCGTCTTCGAGACAGCCGGCGGTAATCGCGCCGACGCCGCCCTCGGTGGGCGAGACGACCATCTTCGCGCCGGGTCGTCGGTAGGCGCTCCCGCGAACGTCCACGACCGTCGCCAGCATGGCCGGTTGGTCGGCATCCAGTCGTTCGCGGATGCTCGTCATCAGTTCCCGTTCCGGTACGCTCCACTCGCTTTGTTCGGGGTCACTCATTGTACTTCCTCCATCCGTCCCCTCCGCTGACGCGTGAGCGTCCGCTCCGGCCCGTAGCGGGAGAGGTTAGTCGCGATTCGATACAGGTCGTCGGCGTCGGCGAATCCGTACAGGCCGTCGAGGTACGGCAGTGCGGCCTGCATCCCACGACAAGCGGGTTCGTAGGCTGGCGACACGGCCAGCGGGTTCAGCCAGAGCACCTGCCCGGCGCGCCGCGACAGCCACGCCATCGCCGTCGAGAGGTCGTCCACGTCGCCGCGTTCCAACCCGTCGCTGAGGATGACGACGGTGCTCCGCCAGTCGATAGCCTCGGCGTGCTCGTCCCGAAGCGCGCCGAGCGCGCTCCCGATTCGCGTCCCGCCGCCCCACTCGGTTCGCGCTGTCTCCAGCGCCGACAGCGCGTCGTGAAGCGTCGGTTCGTCGAACGCCGCGCTCACCTCGCGGAGTTCGGTGTCGAAGAAGAATATCGGCGTCCGTCGCCACGCCGCTCGCACCTCCCGCAGAAATTGGAGCAGAAAACCGCGGTCCACGGTGTCCAGAACGGATTGGCTCACGTCCACCAGCACCGCGCCGCGGGTTTCGGTTCGTTTTCGAACCCGGCCGGGAATCGGAAGCGGCGTGCCACCGTTCTCGACGCTCCGGCGGAGCGCTCGGCGGGCGTCCACGCCGCGGGAGTCCGAGGTCGGGTTCCACCGTCGCCCCGGAAGCGACGACACGGCCCGCGTGAACTCCGCCGTCGCGTCCGCGACTCGTTCCTCGTCATGGACGGCGACCGTCGCCGTGGAGAACCTGTCGGAGTCGCCGCTGGGACTGTACTGAGCGGCGGTCTTCGTCTTCGTGTTTCCAGCAGTCGATCCCTCCGGAGAGACGGTCGCTCCCGCTCCCGTCTCCGACCCTCGATTTTTCGCCCTCATTCCGCTCGGACTCGTTCCCGTCTGCTCGGCAGTCGCGCCGTCGCTCCCGACGTTCGGCCTGCCGGGCGACGGGGCGTCGGATGGGTCCGCCGGATACGGACGGTCCTCGCCACGAAGGCGCGCCCAGAACACGGGAAACAGTCGGTCGAACGACTCCCGGGCGGTCACGTCGGAGAGGAGCGTCGCCCGAAGCGCGGTCCGCACGCCTTCGCGGTCGCGGCGCTCGATGGCGGTCAGCGCTCGTGCGGCGGAGAGCGCGCCGTCCGCTGGAACGTTCGTGCCGGCTCCGACCGAGTTGTGCCGTGAACTCCACGAGTTCGCCCCGGAGTCGGTCGGCAGGCGGTTCGGACGGTGGGGAACTCACGACTCGGCGTGCACCTCCGCGAGCAGGGACGTCGAGCACCTCGTCGTCGATTCGCTCGACGTCCTCGGCGTCCTTCAGCAGACAGCCGAGGGTTTGCCGGGCCGTCTCGACCGAGAGATGCTCCCGTCCCTCACCTCCTCGCTTCCATCGTCGAGGACGGTCAGCGCCTCCGCCCAGTCGAGCGTCTCGGCGAGTCCGGGGCGCTTTCTGAGCGGTCGGTTTCGGAGTCGCTCGGCGACACCACAGACGTCGGCCGCGAGTCCGTCGCCGAGTTCCGGCACTTTCCGTTCGATGATTGCCCGTTCCTTCTCGACGGACGGCGGGTCCACGTAGAGGTACAGACACCGGCGCTTCAGGGCATCGCTCAGTCCCCGCGTTCGGTTCGAGGTGAGTATCACGACCGGCGGCGTCGTGGCTTCGACGGTGCCGAGTTCGGGGATGGACACCTGAAAGTCCGAGAGGAGTTCGAGCAGGAGCGCTTCGAACTCCTCGTCGGCGCGGTCCACCTCGTCCACGAGGAGGACCGAGGGACGGTCGCCCTCACCCGAGAGCGCTTCGAGAAGCGGTCGGGAGAGCAGATACTCCTCGTCGAAGACGGAATCGTCGTCGGCGACGCCGCCTTCGCCGGACTGGATGGCGAGCAACTGCTTCGTGTAGTTCCACTCGTACAGCGCGTTCTCGGCGGCCAGTCCCTCGTAGCACTGCAGACGGACGAGGTCCGTGTCGAACCCGTCGGCGAGCACCTTGGCGAGTTCGGTCTTCCCCGCGCCGGGTTCGCCCTCCACGAGGAGCGGCTTGCCCATCCGCAGCGCTAACAGCACCGTCGTCACGATTTCGTCCTCGGCGACGTACTCCTCGCCGTCGAACACCGCCCGAAGCTCCGCTTCCGTCACGGCGTCGAACCCGTCGGTTCCCGTCATCGACTCCCTCCGTGCGGGGCGGGCGGACCCCTTCGCCCGTCCCGTCGATTCCTGTCACGGTCCCCCATAGGGTGTAGGCGTTCAAGGGTTAGTCGGCGGTAGCCGCCGTCCCCTGCGCCCGTTCGACCGCCGATTCCAGCGCACGCTTCGTGTACACCGTCAGGAGGTGGGCGCGGAACTCGGCCGAGGCCTGCACGTCGTCCATCATCAGCATCTCGTCCAAATCGTCGCCGGCGTGGTCGGCGGCGTCGGCGAGCGTTTCCTCGTCCGCCGATTCGCCGACGAGCGCGTCCTCGACGGGTTCGAGGCGGACGCCGTGGTCCATCACGCCGTTCGCGGCGACGCGGGCCGATGTCACCTCGTCGCCATCGACTTCGAGGGCGGCGGCGACGCCGACCATCGCGTAGCCCGAGGACGGACTCCGTTTCTTTTCGTACACGCCGCCGACGTCGGGCGCGTTCGGGAGTCGAACCTCGGTGAGGAGTTCGTCCTCCGCGATATCGGTCGCGTACATGCCGAGGAAGAAGTCGTCCACCGGAATCTCGCGTTCGCCGTCACTGCCTTCCACGACTATCGTCGCGTCCGCCGCGAGGGCCGCCGCCGGGAGGTCGGAGGCCGGGTCGGCGTGCGCGAGGTTGCCGCCGACGGTGCCGCGGTTCCTGACCTGTACGTCACCCAGTTGTTCGACGGCACTCGGGAAGACCGAGACGTTCTCGGCGAGTTCCGGGGATTCGACGACGTCGACGTAGTTCGTCATCGCGCCGATGGTCGTCGTGTCGCCGTCCGTCTCGATGCCCGAGATGGCGTCGATGCCGCTGATGTCGATGAGCGCGCCGGGGCTGGCGAGGCCGGACTTCATCGTCGGGAGGAGACTGTGGCCCCCCGCGAGCAGTTCCACGTCCTCGTCGCCGTGCTCGTCCATCAAATCGAGCGCCTCGGAGACGCTCGACGCTTCGTAGTAGTCGAACTCCGCCGGGAACATCAGTTCTCACCTCCGTTCTCCTCGACCGCACGCCACACCCGTTCGGGCGTCAGCGGCATCTCGATGTCGTCCACGCCGAACGGTTCCAACGCGTCCGTGACGGCGTTGACGAGCGCTTGCGGCGCGGCGATGGTGCCCGCCTCGCCGACGCCTTTCACGCCGAGCGGGTTGTGCGGACACGGCGTCACCGTGCTTCGGGTCTCGATTTCGGGGATGTGTTGTGCCTTCGGGACGGCGTAGTCCTGCATCGACCCCGTGAGGAGCGTGCCGTTGTCGTCGTACACCGCGCCCTCGTACAGCGCCTGTCCGAGGCCCTGTGCGACGCCGCCGTGAACCTGCCCCTCCACGATTTTCGGATTTATCTGGTTGCCGACGTCGTCCACGGCGACGTAGCGTTCGATGTCGATTTCGCCGGAGTCGGGGTCCACCTCCACGACGCAAGCGTGCAGACCGAACGGGAACGTGAAGTTCTCCGGGTCGTAGAACGAGGTGGCTTCCAAGCCGGGTTCCATCCCGTCCGGGATGTCGTGGCCGAGGTATGCCTCCCCGGCGATTTCCTGAATGGTGACGCTCCTGTCCGGTGCCCCGACGAGTCGGAACTCGCCGTTGTGGAACTCCACGTCGTCCTCGTCGGCCTCGAACTGGTGGGCGGCGATTTTCCTCGCCTTCTCCACGATTTTCCCGGCGCTCGTCGCCAGCGAACTGCCGCCGACCGCCGCGCTTCGACTGCCGTAGGTACCCATTCCCTGTGGCACCTCGTCGGTGTCGCCCTCCACGATTTCCACGTCGTCGTAGGGGACGCCGAGTTCGTCGGCGATGATTTGGGCGTAGGTCGTGCCGTGGCCCTGTCCGTGGCCGGACGTTCCGCAGTAGGCGGTGACGGTTCCGGACGACTGCATACGGACGAGCGAACTCTCCCAGAGGCCGGCCTGTGCGCCGAGTTGCCCGGCGAGTTCCGAGGGTGCGAGACCGCACGCCTCGATGTACGCCGAGAGGCCGACGCCGATGTAGCGCCCCTCGTCGCGCAGTTTTTCCTGCCGCTCCCGGAGTTCGTCGTAATCGAGCGCCTCCAGCGCCTCGTCCAGCGTCTTCTCGTAGTCGCCGCTGTCGTACTCGACGGCGACCTGCGTCTGGTAGGGGAAGTCGTCCGACCCGACGAAGTTCTTCCGTCTAAATTCGGCCGGGTCCTCGCCGATTTCGCGCGCCGCGAGCGTTATCATGCGCTCGACGACGTAGGACGCTTCCGGACGGCCAGCGCCTCGGTAGGCATCGACCGGCGGGACGTTAGTGAACGCGCCGTCCACGGAGACGTGGATGGCCGGGATGTCGTACTGCCCCGAGAGGAGCGTGCCGTAGAGGTACGTCGGCACTGCCGGCGCGAACGTCGAGAGGTAGGCTCCCAGACTGGCCTTCGTATCCACGTCGAATCCGGTGATGTTGCCGTCCTCGTCCAGCGCCATTTTGGCGTGGGTGACGTGACCCCGCCCGAGCGCGTCCGTCTCGTAGGTCTCGGTGCGGGTTGCGACCCACTTCACGGGGCGTTCGAGTTCGCGGGCACAGAGCGCCGTCAGCGCCTCGTCCGCGTAGTGGTGGATCTTCGACCCGAAACCGCCGCCCACGTCCGGCGCGCGGATGTGGAGTTTGTGTTCGGGGTGGTCGATGACCCCGGACATCAGCAGGCGGTGGAGGTGCGGGTTCTGCGAGGTCATGGCCACCGTGAGGTCGTCCGACCCGGCGTCGTACTCGGCCACCGTCGCGCGCGGTTCCATCGCGTTCGGGATGAGATACTGATTGTGCAGGTCGGCTTCGACGACCGTCGCGGCGTCCTCGAACGCCGTGTCGGTCTTCTCGGCGTCGCCCAACTCCCAGTCGAAGGCGACGTTGTCCCCCTGGTCCTCGTGGAGGACCGGCGCGTCGTCCTCCAGCGCTTCGGCCGGGTCCGTCACCGCATCGAGGCGGTCGTAATCCACGTCCACCGCGTCGGCGGCCTCCCCTGCGATGTAGCGGTCGTCGGCGACGACGACGGCGACCGCGTCTCCCTGATAGCGCACCCTTTCGCTCGCCAGAATCGGGTGGGGCGGGGTCCGAAGGCTGTCGAGCAACCACCCGACCGGCAGTTCGCCGGGAACGTCGAAGTCCTCGGCGGTGTACACTGCGATGACGCCGTCCATCGCTTCGGCATCGCTGGTGTCGATGGATTCGATGTTCGCGTGGCCGTACTGGCTTCGCGTGACGGCCATGTGCACCATGTCCGGGTGCTGAATGTCGTCCGTGTACTCCGCCCGCCCCGTGATGAGCGAGGGGTCTTCGCGGCGTTTGATGGCCGACCCGAGCACCTCCTCGATATCTACGTCCTCCGCGTCCACGGTTTCGATGGACATCTCAGTCCCCCTCCGCCGCTGTCGTGGCTCCGTCGGCGCGCATCTTCTCGGCGGCGGATTCGACGGCGTTGACGATGTTCTGATAGCCGGTGCACCGACAGAGGTTGCCTTCGAGCGCCTCGCGAATCTCCTCCCGCGAGGGGTCGGGGTTCTCTTCGAGGAACTCCTGAGCCGTCATTATCATGCCGGGGGTGCAGTAACCACACTGGAGACCGTGTTCCTCCTGAAAACTCTCCTGGAGGGGGTTGAGTTCGCGGCCGTCGGCCAATCCCTTCGACGGTCGTCACGTCATGGCCGTCGGCCTGTACCGCGAGAACGGTACAGGATTTGACCGCGTCGCCGTCGAGATGAACCGTACACGCCCCGCAGGTACTGCTCTCACAGCCGACGTTCGGGCCGGTGTACCCCAACTCGTCGCGGAGTGCGTGAACGAGCAGCGTTCGTGATTCGACCGTGAGGTCCTTTTCCTCGCCGTTTACCGTGATACTGATGTCGTGTTCCGTCATAACATATCCCTGATTTTGTCCCCGAGTCCGCCGCTGTCGTCGGTTTCGACGTCCCGTAGTTGGTCTTCGATGTTGCCGAAAAATCGGTTGACGACGCGGTTCGCCACCGGATTGATGACGCGTTGGCCCATCTGTGCGACGCGTCCGAACACGTCGGTCTGGGCCTGCCAATCGACGGCGACGCCGTCCTCCGTCTCCGCCAACTGCATCCCCGCTTTGAGTTCGAACGAGGAGTTACTGGCATCCCCTTGCACCCTCGGCCGACATGTGGGCGAACTCCCGTTCGGTGATGGTGACGACCGTTTCGAACGAGGGCTTGACGCTGCCGACGCCGATTTCCATCAGCGCGGCGTAGTGTGCGCCCTCCTCGAACGCTCGTTCGGCGATGTCCTCCGTATCCGCCTCGGGGAGCGTCGGCGGGTCGTCGTCCGACGCTTGCTCGCGGAGCGCATCGAAGTCCACGTCCTCGCTCTCGACGCGTGTGAGGAACTGGCACCCCGGCAGTGCCTCCTTTATCATTATCAGGTCCGAGAGCGCCAGCCACGCCTCCTCGCGGGTGGTGTCCGCGATTTCGAACGTGTCGCTAAACTCCACGCGAACTCACCATCCTCTCGCCGTCGTGATTGTTGGCATCATCTATCACACGTAATCATTATGGATTGCGCAATAAGGCTTTTCCCAAATTTCGAAACCAATCCTGGTCACGCATGGGGAATGGCTTTCCTTCCCCCGTCCGTACACCAACCCGTGACGAACCCGGCTTCACGACGAACAGCACTCGACCATACGATAGCGGCCCGCACGACCCTCCTCGACGGACGACCGACGGAACGGGTCGTGCTTTCCCGAACCGCCGGACGCGTCCTCGCCGAATCCGTCGTCGCAGTCACCGACAGTCCCCCGCACGACCGGGCGACGATGGACGGCTACGCGTTCGCTGTCGCTGATATCGACGACACCGCTTCCGGCGAAGGCTATCCCCTCCGCGTCGTCGGCGATGTCGGCGCGGAGGACGACCCGATGGAACTCCGGACGGGCGAGGCGGTTCGAATCGCCACCGGCGCACCGCTTCCCGCCCGCGCCGACGCGGTTCTGGAACGCGAACGGGCCGAGGAAGGGGAGTCCGAACTGTCCGGCCCGCCCGTCGAATCCGGACGGAACGTCTTCCGACGCGGAACCACCGCGACGGCCGGCGAAACCCTCTTTTCGGCCGGCGAACGACTGACAGCACCCGACGCCGGACTTCTCGCGGATATCGGCGTCGCGGAGGTCCCTGCCCTCGAACGGCTCTCCGTCCGGATTCTCGGGACCGGCACGGAACTCGTGACGGGCCAACAGCCCGACCGCGATTCGCCGATGCTCGCCAATCTCACCCGGTCGTGGGGACACGAAAGTCAGGTCGTCGCTCCCGTCCCCGACGACCCGGACGTAGTCCGGGAGGCCATCGCGGAACACGCCACGGCGGCCGACGTGCTCCTGACGAGCGGCGGAACGGGTGGCGGCGCACGTGACCACGTCCGCAGTGCCCTCGCCGACCTCGGTGACATCGTGGTCGATGGCATCGACGTTCGTCCCGGAAGCCACGTCCGCGTGGCCACCCTTCCCGACCACGACGCCGTCGCGGTGGCTCTGCCCGGCAAGCCGGTCGCCGCGTTCCTCGGCGCGGCTTCCGTCTGTCGAGCCCTCCTCTCCGGCGACACCGCCGAACCGACTGAGGGCGGGCGACTCGCCTGTGACCTCGTGGTCCCGAACCGCGATACCGAGTTCGTCGTCCCGGTCGAACACTGCGACGGCGACGACGACGAACTCGTTCCGCTCGGTCACACCGACTCGTCGGTTCCCATCTACGGCGAGCGATTCTCGCCGCGGGTTCTCGCCGACTGTGCTCGCGTGCTCGAAATGGACGGCTACCTTCGGGTGCGACGTTCCCTCGACGCCGGCGAGTCAGTTCGGTTCGTTCCGACGGAGGCCGTGACGTGACGCTTCCCGTGATTCGCCCGCCGTTCGACGAGTCGCAGAACGACCCCACGTCTCGCCGTCCGAACGCGTCCGTCGCGGGCGTCCTCCTCGCCGCTGGCGGCAGTTCCCGGTTCGGCGACTCGAACAAACTCCTCGCGCCCATCGATTCGGATTCGCTGGTTCGCCACGCCGCACGGAGCCTCCGCTTTGCGAGCGAACTCGACGCCGTCGCCGTCGTCGTTGGCCCCGACGCGGACGGCGTCCGAGACGCGCTCGCCGAATTCGACGTGTCCATCGTCGAAAACCCCGACGCCGAACGTGGGCAAGCGACATCCGTCCGGACGGGTATCGAATGGGGGCGGGAGTACGACGCCCTCGTCTTCGCGCTCGGCGATATGCCACACGTCCAATCCCGGAGCATCAACCGCCTCGTTTCCGCCTACCGCGCTGGCTCGGGGGACGCCCTCGCCGCCGCGTGTGGTGGTCAGCGTGGCAATCCCGTGCTCTTCGACTCCGTCCACTTCGATGCCCTTTCGGATGTTTCGGGGGATACTGGTGGGCGCGAGATTTTGCTCGACGGCGAGCGCTCCGCACTCGTCGAGACCGGTGATTCGGGAGTTCTGTTGGACATCGATACGCGGCGTGACCTGCGGGACGTTTGCTAGAGCTACCCCAACTACCAGTCTCCCTTTCAGCAGAATTCAGTCCGAAACCGCTCTTTTCAGTATCCGCCTACCCTTGTTCCCGAACTGCACGCCAGACTGTTTCCTCGGTGAGCGGCATATCGATGCTCTCCACTCCCAACGGCGAGAGTGCATCCAGAACCGCGTTGACGAGCGCCGGGGGTGCCGCCATGGTTCCCGCCTCGCCGATTCCCTTCACGCCGAGGGGGTTGGTCGGACTCGGCGTGACGGTGCTCCGCGTCTCCATCGTCGGGATTTGGCTGATTTTCGGAATCGCATAGTCCTGCATCGACCCGGTGACGAGGGTTCCGGTGTCGTCGTACACGGCCTGCTCGTAAAGCGCCTGCCCGATGCCCTGCGCGACGCCGCCGTGGACCTGTCCCTCCACGATTCGGGGGTTGATTTGCTCGCCGCAGTCGTCAACGGCGACGTAGCGTTCGACCTCGATTTCGCCCGACTCGGGGTCCACCGCGACGACGGCCGCGTGAACGCCGAAGGCGTAGGCCGTGCCGTCCTGGTCGTAGAACGTCGTGGACTCCAAGCCCGCCGATTCACCGTCCGGCAGTTGTCGGCCGTACGCCGCGCTCGCGACTTCCTCGAAGGCGATGGCTCGGTCGGGTGCGCCGACGACGCGGAACTCGCCGCCCTCGCTTACGATGTCCTCGGGGGCCGCCTCCAATCGGTCGGCGGCGATGCGCTGTGCTTTGTCGGCCACTTCGCCGGCGCTCTCGGCGACGGCATTCCCGCCGGCAATCGTGCTCCGACTGCCGAACGTTCCGGTTCCGGTCGGAATTTGCTCCGTGTCGCCCTCCACCACGTCGATGTCGTCGTAGGGGACGCCGAGTTCGTCGGCGACGATTTGGGCGTAGGTCGTGCCGTGGCCCTGCCCGTGGGAGTGCGTTCCGGCATAGACGGTGACGCCGCCGTCGGGATGGACGCGGACGACGCCGCTCTCGAACCCGCCGCCGGTCGATTCGACGAAGCAGGCGAGGCCGACGCCGAGATAGCGGCCGTCGTCGCGCTCGTTCCCGTCCCTCCTGCTGTGCTCGGAGTTCGTCGTACTCCACGGCGTCGAGCGCCTCGTCCAGTGCGGTTTCGTAGTCGCCGCTGTCGTAGTTCGCGCCGACGGCGGTTTCGTGGGGGAAACGCGTCGGGCGGAAGCTGGTTGTGGCGTCTGAACTCGGCGGGGTCGATATCGAGTTCGCGGGCCGCACGGTCCACGAGTCGTTCGGTCACGTAGACGGCCTCGGGGCGGCCAGCGCCGCGGTAGGAGTGGACCGGTGCCGTGTTCGTCAGGACGCTGTGGGTCCGGCAGTGGATGGCTGGAATGTCGTACTGGCTGGCCAGCAGTCGGCCGTACCACCCCGGAAGCGCGGGGCTGACGCCGAGGCCGTAGCCGCCGAGTCCGGCGTGGGTTTCGGCCCGCAGGCCGCGAATCGTGCCGTCGTCGTCGAAGGCCAGTTCGGCCGTCGTTCGGTGGTCCCGTCCGTGCGCGCCGGCGAGGTAGTTCTCCGAGCGCGTGGCGGTCCACTTCACGGGACGACCGAGTTCGCGGGCACACCACGCCGCGGCGGCCTCGCCGGGATGGTGGTGACCTTTGTGTCCGAACCCGCCGCCGACGCTCGGCGCGACGACGCGGATTCGCTTCTCGGGGATTCCCAGCGTGTCCGAGAGTTTTCCGCGGTGGCCGTGGGGCGATTGGCTCGTCATCGTCACGGTCAGCGAGTCGTCCACGTCGTCGTACTCCGCGAGCGCCGCCCGTCGGTTCCATCGCGTTGGCGATGAGGCGGTTGTTCTCCAACGCCACTTCGACGGTGTGGTCGGCCTCCGCGAACGCTCCCGAAGTCGCGTCCGAATCGCCCATGTCGGTGACGGTCACGACGTTGTTCGGCACGTTCTCGAAAATCGTCGGCGCGTCCTCCGCCGTGGCTTCTATCGGGTCCGTCACCGCGTCGAGACGGTCGTAGTTCACGTTCACGGCGTTCGCGCCGTCTTTGGCGACGTAGCGGTCGTCGGCGACGACCACAGCAATCGGCTGGCCGTGGTATCGCACCCGGTCGTGGGCGAGTATCGGGTGGCTCGGAATCTCGTGGTCGAGGAAGCCGGTCTCGACGGGGATGACGCCCGGTGTGTCGGAGTTCTCGATATCCTCCCACGTGTAGACGCCGAGGACGCCGTCAATGGATTCGGCGTCGCTCGTGTCGATGTCCCCGATGGCCGCGTGGCCGTAGCGACTCCGAACGAAAACGAGATACGCCATGTCGGGCGCGTGCAGGTCGTCGGTGTACGTCGCCTGCCCGGTCACGAGCGCCGGGTCCTCCCGCCGTTCGAGGTCCCGTCCGACCATCGGCTCCTCCGGAATTCTCACTCATATTGTTCCGTACTACCGTCCCGCACGGAATCAAACTGTCGAGTCCGGAAAACCGCGGAATCAGAAACTGTCCACGACGGGAATTCCCATCGTTTCGTAGTCGCTCATCGCCGCGAGACTGTCGGGAACGTCGTCCAGCGTGACGGTTTCGGAGACGACGGCGCTCGGGTCGAGGAGGCCGGTTTCGACCATCCGAAGGATTTCGTCGTAGCGCGGCGGTTGCATGCCGTACGACCCCACGAACTCGATTTCCTTCAGGACCATCGCGTCCGTCGGGAGTTCGATGCTTCCGTGCTCGTCCTTCGTCGTGAGGCCGATTTGGACGTGTTGCCCGCGTCGGCGGAGACAGCCCACCGAATTCTGGCAGGTTTCGGCGATGCCGAGGGCGTCCACGGAAACCTCGGCCCCGCCGTCGGTGAGACTTCGGATGGCTCCGGGGACGTTGCCCGTCTCCGCGCCGTTGACGGTTTCCGTCGCGCCGAGGTCCCGTGCCTTTTCCAACTTCTCGTCGGCCAAATCGACGGCGACGACGTTCGCGCCGATAGCCGAGGCGATATGCACCGCCGAGAGTCCTACGCCTCCACAACCGTGGACGGCCACCCAGTCGCCCGCGTTCACGTCGGCGCGGTGGACGAGTCCGTGGAACGCCGTCACGAATCGACACCCGAGTCCGGCCATCGCCACCGGCGAGACGTCGTCGGGAAGCGTCACCGCGTTCTGGTCGGCGACGGGGACGTGAACCTCCTCGGCGAACGCGCCGGGAACGGGTTCGGCGAAGCCGAGCGGGAGGAGGTTCTCACAGACGTTCGAGTGGCCGTTCCGGCATTCAGGGCAGGTGCCGTCGCCGAGGGTGAACGGAACGGCTACACGGTCGCCCTTCGCTCAGACGCGTCACGTCCTCGCCCACCTCGATTACGGTTCCGGCCGGTTCGTGGCCCAAAATCTGGCCTTTCGGCGGTTTCGCGCCTATCCAATCCCAATCGCCCTGCCACGCGTGCCAGTCGCTTCGGCAGATTCCACAGGCTTCGGTCTCGATTACGATACCGTCCGGGTCGGGTTCGGGGTGTTCCACGTCCTCGATTTGGAGGGGTTCGCCGTACTCGTGCAACACTGCGGCTCGCATATCCCCATCCTCGTGTCTTCCCGCACATAAATGTGCAGCCAACTGTACGATGATTGGGCAATAATGGTTAACAGCAGTTGGTGAGATAGCGAAGATTCTTTTTATTGGAATTCCAAAAGCGGGTATGGCATTTCGACTGTCAGACGAACAGCGTGCGATACGCGAGGCGGTGCGGGAGTTCGGCGAGGCGGAGATAACACCCGTCGCGCGGGAACACGACGAGGAGAAGAAATATCCCGAGGAGCTCATCGAGAAGGCGGCGGAACTCGATTTGCTCGCTCCGAGCATCCCCGTCGAGTACGGCGGCGCGGGGATGGACACCCTCTCGTCCATCATCGTCACCGAGGAACTGTGGCGGGCCGACGCGGGCATTGGAAGCGCCATCGGCAGTCGCGGGTTCGGCTCGAATATGATTCGGAAGTTCGGCGACGAGTGGATGAAAGAGGAGTGGCTCCCCCGAATCGCGAACGGCCAGTCGGCGTGTTGTAGCTGTATTTCGGAACCGGGCCACGGGTCGAACGTCGCCGGAATCGAGACGGTGGCCAAAACCGAGGGCGACGAGTACGTCATCAACGGCAACAAGATGTGGATTACGAACGGGACCGTCGCGGATATCGCCGTCGTCATGGCGAAGACGGACCCCGATGCCGAACCGCCACATCGCGGTATCAGCGCCATCCTCGTCCCCACCGACACCGAGGGCTTCAAACCCACGAAAATCGACAACAAGCTCGGCATTCGGGCTTCGGACCTCGCGGAAATCGTCCTCGACGACGTGCGCGTTCCCACGGAGAACGTCATCGGCGAGGAAAACAAGGGGTTCTACCAGTTGATGAACTTCTTCGCGTCCGGTCGCGTGAGCGTCGCCTCGCAGGCCGTCGGCGTCGCGCAGGCCGCCGTGGACCAGTCCATCGACTACGCCGGGGAGCGCGAGCAGGGCGGCCAGCTTATCAAGGACTACCAAGCCATCGGGCACAAAGTCGCGGACATGGCGACGGACGTGGAGGCCGCTCGGTCGCTCACCTACCGCGCGGCGTCCCACGTCGAGGAGGGCGACGACCAACTCGCCACTCGCTTCGCCAGCATGGCAAAGTTGTTCGCCAGCGAGCACGCCGTCGATGTCGCCGACGACGCCATCCAGGTCCACGGCGGGGCAGGGTACGTCACCGACCACCCGGTGGAGCGCTACTACCGGGACGCCCGCATCACGAAAATCTACGAGGGAACCAGCGAAATCCAGAAGAACATCATCTCCGGCGACCTGTTCTGAGGCCGCTGACGCCGTCTCGACGTCCCCAGCGACCCGTCTTCATTAGCGGTCGTAGGATGCAACGGTGTTGCCGTAACCCACGATGACCGAATCCTTGCGGAGGAGGGGGCGCATGGTGGCTCGGTCGGGAAGGTCGTATTTGACGAGTCGTCGGCCGTCGGTGGTGAAGACGGAGAGGTATCTTCGAAGCTCCCGCTTCCCTCGGTCGGTTTCGACTTCCTCCATGGTTTCGACGGCGATGCCGTCCTCGGTCACCGTGAGCGGCGTTCCGTAGTTGACGCGGGTACGCCAGCGTTCTACTCCGTTCGTGTGGAAGGCGACGAGATACGTCTCCGTCGCGAGCATGGTCCGATGGTGGGTGGAGTAGAGCGAGAGGAGGGAGTAGACCGTCGAGTCGGCGACTGCCGGGACGGTGTTCACGGAAGCTATCCAGTGGCTCTCGGCCACCCACAGATGTGTTCCATCCGTCGAATCGAGTGCGGCCATCCCCCTGTCGGTGGCGACGAAAATCCTCCCGTCGTGGTACGTCAGGCGGGCATCGTCGCCGACGTGGGTTTTCCAGAGGGTCGCACCGTCGTCCGTCGAGTAGGCTTCTGACGACGCCCGAGGGGGATGCCGCGAAAACGCGTTCGCCGTCGGTCGCGACCGACGCGCGAACGGTCCCGAACGGACGAACCCACTGGATTCGTTCGGCATTCAAATCGAGGGCGAAGACCGTGTACTTTCCGAACTCCTCGCTGTAGCCGACGCCGAACAACTGCGACCCCGAAACGACCGGTTCGTAGCGTCCCAGCGCCAAATAGCCGGTGTTGATGCGCGTCGAACTGCCGCCGTCGAGCGGGACGGAGTGGATGGTCCCATCGGATTCGACGAGTGCCCGCTCCCCGTAGACGACGGGGGGCGTCGTGATTCTCGGCAGGTCGGCGAGTCGTTCGTAGTCGCCCGAAAACCGGAGGTGGCCGAGTTCGCCATCCGGGGTGAGCGTCGTCGCCAGGACGAGGCCATGGTCGGAAGTGGTTACGGCGCGCGCCGGAACTCCGTCGAGTTCGACCGACCAGCGGGGCTGTTGTCGGTCCGACTGCGCTTCGAGCGAACTACAACCGCCGCTCATCAGCGACAGGCCGAGACCGACGGTACGGAGAAATTTTCGCCGGGACGAACGGCCGCCCATAGCTAACTACTTCGAAAGCGAGAACTAAAACGTTCCGACGCCCCTCTAACGTTTTTCTACCAGCACCGCGAAACGAGGAATATGCTCAGGGTCGCCGTCATCAGCGACACACACATCCCGTCGCGCGCGAATCGAATCCCCGATTGGGTACGAACCCGAATCCTTCGGGCCGACCACACGATTCACGCGGGGGATTTCGATTCGGCGGACGCGCTGGCGTCGGTACACGAACTAACTGACGGGAACTACACCGCCGTGGGCGGTAACACCGACCCGGACTCGCTCCGTCTGCCGGAGGTGGCGACCCTCGACGTCGGCGGCGTCACGTTCGTCGTCACGCACGGAACGGGACCGAAACGCGGCTACGAAGAACGGGTCGCACGAATCGTCCGCGAGACGGTTGCGGAAGCGGACGGCGTTACCGCCGATTCGTCCGTCGTCGGTGTCGCCGGGCACACCCACCGACTGATGGACGAGGTGGTCGATGGAATTCGTCTGTTAAACCCGGGAAGTGCGACGGGTGCGGCCCCGGCGAAAACGGCCACGATGTTCGTTGCGACGGTCGACGACGGCGAGATATCGGTACAGAGACACGAAAGCTGACCCGTTTTGCGCCTTCCGGGCGGGTTTTTATCGGGGCGCACCAACGACCGGACATGAACGTTTTCGCGGTTCCGGGGATTCCCGAGGTCGAACCTGGCGACGATATCGCCGCGCTCGTGGCGGAACGAGTCGACCTCGAACCCGGCGACGTGCTGTTGGTTGCGAGCACCATCGTCTCGAAAGCCGAGGGACGGATGGTGACCCTCGACGACTTTCCGGCGAGCCCACGGGCGGAGGAAATCGCGGGTCGCCTGTCCGAAATCTCGGGCGAGGAGAAGGACCCGCGGTTCGCACAAGCCGTCATCGAGGAGAGCACCGAACTCATCATGGAAGCGCCGTTCCTGCTCACTTCGACGCGGTTCGGCCACATCGGCGTCAACGCGGGTATCGACCGCTCGAACACCGGCGACGCCGACCTGCTCTTGCTCCCGAAGCGACCGACCGAGAGCGCCGTCCGGATTCGGTCCGGGCTTCCCATCGACGTTCCCGTCGTCGTTACCGACACCTGCGGGCGGCCGTTCCGCCACGGCCAGCGCGGCGTCGCACTCGGGTGGGACGGCATCTCCGCGAGTCGCGACTGGCGGGGGGAACACGATAGGGACGGCCACGAACTCGAAGTGACGGTCGAATCCGTCGTGGACGAACTGGCTTCGACGGCCAACCTCGTGGGCGGCGAGGGCGACGACGGCCTGCCGGTCGTCGTCGTCCGCGATTGGGAGTTCGGCGACCACGGCGGGAGCGACAAACTGTTCCGCGCGGTGGAGGGCGATTTCGTCCGGCAGGCGCTCCGGAGGTGGGAGTTTGCGGGGGATTGAACTCACGCCCGAGGACCCGCTTCCCGAACTGGTCGAACTCGGCGAGACGGCCGAAGACGAGGGGTTCGACACGCTGTTCGCCAGCAGTCACTACAACAATCGCGACCCCTTCACCGTCCTCTCGCGCGTCGCCGATGCGACGGAGGAAATCCGCCTCGGGCCGGGCGTCGTCAATCCCTACGAAAGCCATCCCGTCACGCTCGCCTCGCGGGTCGCGACCCTGGACGAGGCGAGCGACGGCCGGGCCGTGTTCGGTGTCGGAGCGGGCGACCGCTCGACGCTCCAAAACCTCGGCATCGACCGCGACAGACCGCTCCGTCGCGTGCTGGAGACGATGAAAGTCTCACAAGCAACTCTGGGCAGGAGAGCGCGTCACTCATGAGGGAACGTTCACCGCACGCGACGCCGGACTGAACTACGAGGTGGACGGCGATTCCGGTGTACGTCGGCGCACAGGGTCCGCACATGCTCCGGATGAGCGCGAAACACGCCGACGGTGCGTTGGTCAACGCCTCACATCCGCGTGATTTCGAGTGGGCGAGCGAGCGCATCGGGGAAGGGTTGGAAGAGCGACCGAAGGAGCGAGGCGAATTCGATTTCGCGGCCTACGCCTGCGTGAGTATCGCCGAAGACGGCGAAACGGCCCGCGAGGCCGCCCGTCCGCCGGTGGCGTTCATCGCGGGCGGCGCGGCGGGGCCGGTACTCGACAGACACGGAATCGACGCCGGATTGGCGTCGGAAATCGGCGAGAAAATCGGTGCGGGCGAGTTCTCCGAGGCGTTCGACGCCGTGACGCCCGCGATGATAGACGCCTTCTGCATCGCCGGCGAACCCGAGACGGTTGCCGACAGGATTGGGGCCGTGCTCGATTATGCCGACAGTTTCGTCGCCGGGTCGCCGCTCGGTCCGGACCGAAAGGAAGCGATTTCCCTCACTGCGGCGGCGCTTGACCGGGCGAATCGGCGGTGATGACGCCGCCGATTGCACCGATGACGAGGTAGATGCCGAACAGAACCGAGAAACCGACGAAAATCGCTCCGAACAGGAGGAGGATTGCAGGGATGGGGTTGGCCGATGCGGTTGCGACGTTGATGAACAGATTTATCAGATGACTGATTTCCGAGATGAGTCCTGCCATACGCCACACTGCGTACTGGGGGTACTTGGTTGCTCCGTCACGCTTACGGCTTGGGGCTTCGTAGGCAGGGACGTGTCGAAGGATACGTCGCTCTCGGAGTTCGCGGGGACAGCGGAAGACGAATCGGCGGACGAGCGGACGGAAGTCGAACCGGTCGAGGAGGAACGAGTAGCGGACGAATCGAACGGAACCGACGAGGACGCGTCCGAACCGAATCTTGACGAAATCGAACCCGCCAGGGCGACGTACGATTGGACGCCCGACGGTGCGGACTGTGCGTGCTGTGGTGCCAGCGTCGAGAAACGCTGGCGGGCCGACGATTGGATGGTGTGTGCCGACTGTAAGGAGTGGTAACTCAGCCGAAAACACGAATCGCGGTCGGCTGTTCGCCGCCGGCGAGTGTGGGACGGAACTCGCCGGTCACTGTTTGGTAGGGTAACTCATTCCTATTTTATCCGTACACGATTATTCTGCAAACATGACTGCTTGGAACAACTTGATTCGTTCTGTCTATTTTCTCAAAACACCAATGCACAAAGTATTCAAGGATAACCGGGACACCTCTTGGAGTAGCGACAAAAGTTACAAAGGTACGCTTCGATAGTACGTGTAACGAGAGAAACGCCTCCACAGCGTTTCCGATGCCCACAAGGACCCGTTTCGACCAATCGCGCATTCATAGCATGAAGGAAGCCAATAAAGATCCAGAGCAGACCCCCGTAGAGCGGCCGACCAACGAGTTTGCAGACCCTCTTTCAGTCGAGGACGCGGCCGAATTGACAGGACGCATCATCGACAACATCGAGCACGTTATCGTGGGGCAACACGACGTGGCCGAACATATTTTGACGACGATTCTCGCACGCGGCCACCTCCTCCTCGAAGACGTTCCCGGCGTCGGCAAGACGATGCTCGCCCGGTCGCTGGCCCGCTCCATCGACTGTTCGTTCAAACGCGTGCAGTTCACGCCCGACCTCCTCCCATCGGACGTGACCGGCGTCAACATCTACAACCAGAAGGTAAACGAGTTCGAGTTCCAACCCGGCCCGATATTCGGCAACGTGGTCCTCGCGGACGAAATCAACCGTGCACCGCCGAAAACACAGGCGTCACTGCTCGAAGCGATGGAAGAAGAGCAGGTAACCATCGACGGGACGACCCACGACGTTCCCAACCCGTTCACGGTCATCGCCACGCAGAACGCCATCGAACAGGACCGGACCTACGAACTCCCGGTCGCCGAAATCGACCGCTTCATGAAGAAACTCTCGCTCGGCTATCCGAACCCGAAGGACGAATCGGAAGTCCTCCGTCGGGTCGTCGGCGAACATCCGATTCGCCGACTCGACCCCGTCGCGAGCGCGAGCGACATCCGGCGGGCGAGGGCGACCATTACGAAGGTGACGGTCAAAAAGCCGGTTCGGGAGTACGTCACCCGACTCGCGAACTACACCCGCGACCACTGTCAACTCGGGGTCAGTCCCCGCGGGTCGATTTCACTGCTCCGTGCGGCACAAGCGCGGGCCGTCCTCGACGGTCGGGAGTACGTTATTCCGGACGACGTGAAGGCCGAGGCAGAAGTCGTACTCTCCCACCGTGTGCGCGGCGAGACGGGCATCATGGGCGGTGAGGAAGGGCGAGCGACGATTCGGAACGCCCTCGACAACGTCCCGGTGGAATGAGATGCTGACGCGACGTGGCTGGGTATTCATCGCCGTCGGTGTCGCCGGGTTCGCGTTGGCGGCGTCGTTCGGCGCGCGGTCCCTGAACGCCGTCGTCGCCCCACTTCTCGTGGCGATGCTCGTCGGCTACATCCAGCTGAAACGGACGAACCACCCACAGCTCGACGTGTCCGCTCCGAACGTCGGTTCCCGCGAGGAACAGGTGACGATAACGCTCGATTTTGCCGCGCCGGACCCGTTCGCGGGAACCGTCGACCTGGAACTCGCCGACGGACTGGAGTACGATGGCGACCCCATCGAGACCAGCATCGGCGAGACGGCCGTCGAGTTCGACGTTCGACTCACGAAGCGTGGCGAGCGAGCTATCGGACCGGTGCGAGTCGTCGCCGAGGACGTGTTCGGCCTGTTCGAGCGAACGTTCACCCATCAGGTGCGGAAATCGATTCTCGTCTTCCCACGGATAGAACCGGTCGACGGTATCACGACCGCTCGGGCGCTCGAAGACAGCCACGTGAACGCTGCGCGGCGCGAGTTCGACCAACTGCGCGAGTACCAAGCGGGGGACCCGCTTCGGGATATCCACTGGAAGTCGAGCGCGAAGCGGCCGGTGGGGGAGATGTTCGTTCGACAGTTCGAACCACAGGCCGAGAGCCAGCGGATAGAAATCGTGGCGGAAGCGAACGCGGGCCGCGTCGATGCCGTCGCGGACGCGACGGCGAGTATCGCTGTCGCCCTGCTCGACACGGGGGTTGCCGTCGGCGTGGTAACGCCCGACGGCGGGGTTGCACCCGATGTCAGTACCGACCAGCGAACGCGGATTCTCACCGTGCTCGCACACATGAAGAGCGGGCAGGTTCACGAACGCGAGCGATCACGCGCGGACCTTCTCGTTCGTGGACCGACTGCAGAACGGGATGTGCAAATTCGGTGGGGCCGCGACACCATGTCATTCGACGAGTTCGCGGGCGGAAACGGACGGATGACCGACCGTGAACGTGTGCGGACGGACGGAGGTGAGGGGTCGTGAGCACGGCACGCGGTTTTACCGTCGGTGACGTGACGATTCCGTATCAGGGACTCGCCATCGCTTCGACGGCGGTCCTCATCGGTTCGTCGCTGAAAATCCTCTACAACATCACGAACATCGCGGGCGATACGGACACTCTACTCCTGTTCGTCGCCGTCGCGTTCGTCGGCTCGACGCTCTTGGCGCGGAAAGTCCCCGAGTGGGTCGCCATTGGCATCGGCACGCTACTGCTCGTCGGTGGGATGGTCGGCTACTACATGACGATTCCGGGCGGGGTGAACGTACTCTCACAGACGGGGCACATCATCGCGGACAACATCGCCCTGTTGACCGGCCTGTCGATTTTGGAGATGCGGAAGGTCGGAACGTGGGCGTTGGGCGTCGCGCCTGCGACCGTGTTCGTCCCGTGGTATCTCGTCTTCCGGCGTCGATACATGCTCGCCGCCGGGACCGGCGGCGCGGCACTCGGTTTCTTCGTCCTCACGGGCGACGCCGGGTCGTTCGTGACCCTCGTCGGGATGCTCGGCGCGCTCGGCATCATCGCGTTCGGAACGATGGCCCGATACGGCGGTACCGTCGGACAAATCGACGTGCTCGTCGTGGCGTTGATACTGATGGTGCTGTTGTCGGCCACGATGAGCGTCGTTCCCGGCGGTCGGGCGAGTCCGATTCTGCCCAGTCAGAGCGGTGGTAGCTCGGGCGGCAGTGGCGGCCTCATCAGCAACAGCGCACATCTCACGGTCCGAGGGAGTATCGAACTCTCGCCGAAGGTACAGTACACCGTGACGGCGAACCACGGAAACTACTGGAAAGTCGCGTCGTACGACCGATACACCGGAAACGACTGGATACGAACCGGTAAGAGCCAGTCCTATCACTCACAGTCACCACCCGACCAGGCCTACGAAGTGCGACAGACGTTCACGGTCAAAGCGAAGCAGGTGGACGCGATGCCCGCCGCCTGGAAACCGGTTCGAGTCCTGAACGAAGAACGGCAATCGGACACGCGAATCAGTAGCGCCGGGGGACTCTCGCCGAAACAGCCGTTGAAGAAAAACAGTTCCTACAGCGTCGTCAGCGAGGTCACGTCCGCGACTCCACAGCAGTTGAACGACGCGGGGACGACGTATCCGAGCGACGTCGAGGACCGCTACACCCACCTCCCCGGCAGTACGCCGGGGCGGTTGACGCGAAAGACGAACCGGATAACGGCCGACTCGAAAACGCCGTATCAGAAAGCCACCGCCATCGAACACTGGTTGAAGACGAACAAGGAGTACTCGCTCCACGTGAAGCGGCCGAACGGGAACATCGCGGACTCGTTCGTGTTCGAGATGGACAAGGGCTACTGCGTCTACTACGCGACGGCGATGACCGCCATGCTTCGGACACAGGGCATTCCCGCACGGTTCGTCACCGGCTACACGCCGGGACAGCGGACGGACAAGAACACGTGGGTCGTCCGTGGCCTCGACTCACACGCGTGGGTCGAAGTGTACTTCCCGGACACGGGGTGGGTTCGGTTCGACCCGACCCCGTCCGCACAGCGGTCGAACGCCGAACAGAAAATCGTGGACAAAGCCCGACGAGACGGAAAAGCGGGCGTCGATACGGACGGAAGCGAGCACGGAACGTGGACGTCGGAAACGACCACGACGACCACGACGTCCGACACGACGACTACGACGACCACGACGACCAATTCGACGAACGGGTCGAACGATGCCGACGGTCCGAACCGCCGCGGCAACGTCGGGAACAAACTCGGTACCAGCAGTGGAGTACACGACGACCACGACGAACGCGAGTGCGCTCGGTAACGGGGGCGGTGGAATCCCCATCAGCATGCCGTCGAAATCGCAGGTCCTCTACGGGGGCCTGTTGCTAATCGGACTGTTGCTCACCGCGAGACGGATGGGTCTCATCGAGGGTGCCTACCGAACCGTGTGGATGCGCTGGCAACCGCGCGAGGACCCCGGAACGGATGTCGAGCGCGCGTTCGACAGGTTGGAGTACTATCTGTCGCGCAAACACCGCAACCGCCGCCCCGGTGAGACGCCGCGCGAGTATCTCGCCTCGCTCTCGCACGTCGGGATGGACGAGCGGGCACAACGTGTCGGCTCGTTGTACGAAAAGACACAGTACGCGGGCGAAGTGACGCGCGAGAACGCGGACGAGGCGGTGTCCCTCGTAAACGAAATTGTTCGCGGAGCGAAGCCGGATGGAACGAGCTGAGCAACCGGCGTTCGATATGGCAACATACCCGACAATGTTTAATAGGTTGGTTTCGTAGCCCCATGCGTAATGTCGGAAGTCTGCTCGACGTGCGGGCTGCCTCAGGAGCTTTGCGTCTGCGAAGACGTCGCAAAAGAATCCCAGCAGATCACCATCCGCATCGACGAGCGCCGTTATGGAAAAGAGGTAACGATAATCGAAGGATTTGACCCAAAGGACGTGGACGTAGACAGTCTCTCCTCGGACCTGAAGTCGAAGTTCGCCTGCGGTGGCACGGTCGAGAAGGGTCAGATAGAGCTTCAAGGAAACCATACCGGACGCGTCGAGGATTTCCTCCGCGACCGTGGGTTCAACGTCGCCTGACGAGTTCCCGTCGGTTCGGATTCACGACTCGAATCATTTCTTCGCGGTCTTCGGGTCAAGAGAGGATTCGATGATCGGCGACAGCGATGCTCAGAACGGGGCGTCCGGTCCTCGCTCGGCGCTGTCCGCCGATTCGAGTTCGTACTCCCACTCGGTTAGCCCGCCGGCCATGCTCTCGACCGACGCATCTTCCGAGACGCCCTCGTAGGACCCGATGAGTCGAGCGGCCTGCACGCTCGATTTGCCGAGCGGGCAGACGGTGACGACGTGGTCGGCACCGTCCAACTCGCCGATTCGGTCGGGAAGCGTGTGGAAGGGGATGTTTTCGCTGCCGGGAATGTGGCCCCCTTCGAACTGTGCTTCCGGTCGGATATCGACGATACGAACGTCCTCCTCGGATTCGACGAGGTCGTGAACGTCTTCGGTGGAAATTTCCGCGTCCATCGACGGGGATTATGGGTGCCGTCGGAATAAGCGACCCGGTTGGGGAAACTAAAGCAACCCTTCCTCGCGGGCGAGGAGGAGCGGCGGCAGTCCCCACCCACAGGTCGGTCCGGTACGAACCGCGTCGATGGCCTCCGCGACGGGGACCGTTCGAACGTCGATGAACTCGTCGGCTTCGAGGTGCTGGTCGCCCGGCGTGAGGTCCGAGGCGAAGACGACGGCCCGCTGTTTTCGCATGCCTGCCGACGGGTAGTACGTTTCGAGCAGTTCGACGCTCCCCGCTCGGTAGCCGGTTTCCTCGTACAGTTCCCGTTTCGCGGCGCTCTCGTAGGATTCGCCGGGTTCCATCCGTCCCGCCGGACAGGAGAGCACCCGTTCGCCGAGTCGGGGTCGATACTCCTCGATGAGGACGAGTTCGTCGCCGGTTCGGGCGACGACGGCCACGGCGTCCGGCGGGTCGAACCACGCGCTTCGAACCGTCTTCCCGTCCGGTCGTTCGAGGGTGTCGTATCCGACCGCATGACCGAGCAGAGACAGACCGCGCCGTGCGTGGAGTTTCCAGTTCATCGGCCGAGCAGTCCTTCCGCTTCGGCGAGCAGGAGCGCTTCGATGGTCGCGTCGTTGGCCGGGTCCTCGCGGGCGGCGGCGAGGGCGTCCTCGACCGGAATCGTCCGCACCGAGAGGAACTCGTTGTCGTCCAAATCCCGTTCCGTCGGGCGTTAGCCCCTCCGCGAAAACGATGCCGCGCTCGTGGCGCAGGGCACCCGTGGCGACCCAGAACGTTTCGAGCAGCGAGAGCCCGTCCGCCTCGAAGCCGGTTTCCTCGCGGAGCTCTCGGGCACCGGCGGCCGTGTAGGATTCGCCGTCCTCCACGACGCCGGCGGGACACTCCAAGCAGGTCTTCCCGATGACGGGTCGATACTGCTCGACGAAAACCACCTGCTCGTCTTCGACGGCGAGGACGACGACTGCTGACGGAAGGTCGGCCCAGTAATACTTCTTCGTCGTCCCGTCGGGTTGTTCCACGAGGTCGTAGCCGCCGGTGTACCACCCGGTTTCGTACTCGGCCTTCGATTCGAGCACCGGCCAGTCGTGGTCGCGCCAGTCGTCGGTCATGGTCGTGACTGAGGCGGCGGGTCGTTAAAATCGAACTGATGAGGGTCAGTCGTGGGTCGCGGAGTTGTCCCGTGGGTCGTAGCCGAGCACTTCGCGTGCTCGGTCGATGGAGTAGTATTTGCGGTCGTTGTCCGAGATGCCGTAGACGATTTCGTAGTCGTAGTCGGCCGGTCAAACAGCAGTCGAACAGGTGGGCGCAGTCGCGGTAGGAGAGCCACATCGCTTGCCCGCGTTCGTAATCTATCGGCGGGTGACCTTCGGTCAGGTTGCCGATTCGGACACAGGCCACGCTGATGTCGAACTCGTCGTGGTAGTATCGGCCGAGCGTTTCGCCCGCCGGCCTTGCTGACGCCGTAGAGATTGCCCGGACGGGGGAGTTCGGTGCCGTCGAGTCGGAACTCGTCGTGCGGCCGGTAGAGGTCCGGGGTTCGGTCGTTCGTCTCGTAGGCACCGACGGCGTGGTTCGACGAGGCGAAGACGAACTTCTCGACGCCCGCATCGGCCGCCGCTTGCAGGACGGTGTGTGTCCCGTCGATGTTGTTACCGAGCACGCTGTTCCACGGCGCTTCCGGTCGAGGGTCTCCGGCGAGGTGGATGATCGCTCCTGCTCCGTCTACAGCCTCGTAAACGGCGTCGTAGTCGGTGATGTCGGCAACGAAAAACTCGTGAGACGGTTCCGCCGCTGGTGGTTCTCGGTCGAGCAATCGCCACTCGTATTTCGATTCGAGGTCGCCGAGAATCGCCGTCCCGACGCGGCCCTCGGAACCCGTGAGCAGAACGGGGTCGTCCATTCAATCGGCTAGAGGCACAACCTCGATAAGAACCATGCGGTTTCGCGATGGGACTGGTGCTCACGCCGCGAGACGGTGTAAAACCGACACCGTAGAGAGTGAGAAAAGGTTACGCGAGACGGGAGAACGCGAGATTCCCGTTGACGTTCTCGATGTACACCTGCACTTCGTCGCCCTTCTGTGCGCCGGGGACGAAAATCGTGTACTTGCCGCGTTCGGCGACGCCGTCGCCTTTGCGTCCGGTGCCGGTGATTTTGACCTCGTAGGTCCGGCCTTCCTCGACGGCATCGCGCTGTTGGGTTCGGGTCGTCGTGCTTCGTTTCGTGACGGGACGGAACGCACCACAGGCGTCACAGCGGAGCATGAGGTTGCGGTTTTCCCGCACGAGGCGGGTGTCCGGCAGGCCACACTCCGAACAGATGACGAACTCCTCTACGTACTCGTCCAGCGCGTTTTCGAGGTCGGATTTCGTGAACGACCCGCTGTAGCGCGCCTGTCCGTCCTCGTACTTCCCGCTGGTCCCGAGTTCGCGCTGAAGCGCGCTGTGGAGGTGTTCGCCGTCACGCGAGAGGGCGTCGGCGATGTCGTCGAGGTTCGTCAGTCGTGTAAACGAACCGTCTTTCTGTGCGGCCGGGTCGGGATAACTGAATCGCTCGTCGCTCGTTTCCAGTTCCGGAACGGCGTCCATGCCTCTGTCGAGGGCTGAATTGTAATCCATACGTTTTGGTGAGAGGTGAACACGTAAATGTGCTCCGTGTTCCATGTCATCACGAACTTTAACCCCCGACCCCTCACCCGTGATATGGAACCGACGACGCGCGATGCGGCCTGTTTCGAAGCGGGAATCAAGTTCGGCGCGCTGTACCACCAGTTCGCCGGGACGCCCGTCAGCCCCGACAGCGCCGACAGCCTCGAACGCGCAATCGAGGAGAGCATCGAGAACCAACCGTTCTGCGAATCGGTCGAAGTGGACATCCTGACGGAGAAGTTGGAAGACGAAATAGAACACGGGTATACGGAGTTGACGGGAAGATACCTCGAAGTCGAAATCGTCATCGACCACGAGGGAACCGAAGTCGTCACGCGAATGGAGATGGAGGACGGCTACCCGCTGATGAAAATCGAGTCGGTTCGGGAGGAGTGAGAGAAATCGTTCTTGACAGCGACCAGCGGGAGCGATTGGCAATCCGACTTTCCACCGAGAGCCAGCAATCCCGCCGTGAGTGAACGTAGTGAGCGAGCGGGCCGACGACCGAGCGGAACGCAGTGAAGCGAGGGAGGAGTGTCTTCGTGAGCGTAGCGAACGAATGGCTCGGAAGTCGCAGCCCGCGAACGAACGTGAGCCGGAACGTCTTCCGGTGCTTTTGGTCCAGTTTTTACAGGGAGACGGCCAGCGGTCGGTGTATTAACCCGACCGCTGGCTCTCGACCGTCGTAAAACCTGGAGTTTCACTTTCGGTTTCGGGTTATTTTTAAATGTAATCCCGTCTAATCAAGCGACATGAGCCAATCCTCGTTCGATGACGAACTGTTCGGCGAAGCGGCGAACGAAATGCGGGAAGACGTGGAGGAGAACCTCGCGGCCGCCCGCGAGGAACTGCCACGCCGTGGAAGCCGTCTGGGAGACCGACGCCGAGAACACGCTCGGGGCGCTCAACGCGCTCCGGTCGGCGCTCGACGTGGGCGACGCCGCCGAGCACCTCCACGACGCGAAGAAGTGGTACGCGATGGGCCAGCGGGCCGACGCCTTCGAGGACGCCGACGATTTGGAAGCCGAAATCGAGACCATCGACAGCGCCATCTCGGACATCGAGGACGCCCGCGAGCAGGTCGGCGAACTGGCGAGCACGATTCCGAGCCTGAAAGGGTCGCTGGAGGAACTGCACACCGAGGACGACGATGCGGAAGCGGAGGACGAAGAAGAAGAGACGGAAGAGGAGGCGGCCGACGACGAAGAAGCCGAAGAAGAGGACGACGAAGAGTAGAGAAACGACCGACTATTCGTGGTCGGGACGGCGAACGTCGCGTGATTCGACTGCCGTGAGCAGTTTCACGAGCGACTGCGTCGCCAGTTCCAGTAGTTCCTCGCCGCGCGCTTCGTCACCTTCCTCGGGGTCGCCGACGACGCCGTTTTCGGTGAACTCCGCGCTGTCGAAGGCGAGATTGGTGTAGGATACCCACTCGCCCCAGCCGTCGCTCGCGCCGTCGCGTGCCTCCTCGACTCTGTCTTCGTGGACGAGTTCGGGTCGGGTGTGACGCAGGAACGCGGTTTCCAGCGGCCCGGCGTGACCCATGTCGGTCCGGTGGTCGCCGACGGCTTCGAACCACGTGAACGGGACGGCGTAGGCGTCGTCGTGGCGGGTAATCGTCCCGGCGACTTCGCGGAGTGCGGCCACGTTGCCGCCGTGTCCGTTCACGATGATGACACGATTCCAGCCGTGGTGGGCGAGGCTGGCGACGGTTTCGCGGACGTACTGGCGGAAGGTGTCCTCGGAAACCCATAGCGTCCCCGTGAACTGGCGGTGTTCCTCGCTCACGCCGACGGGAATCGGCGGGGCGACGACTACTTCGCCGTCGTACGCCGCCGCGCCCGCGTCCGCGACGGCTTCGGCGTTCAACCAGTCGGTTCCGAGCGGCGCGTGCGGGCCGTGTTGTTCGGTGCTTCCGACGGGGAGGAGCGCGAGGTCGGTGTCCACGCCGTCGGCGTCGGTCCACGTCGCGTCCGAGAGATGCATGTCCGATTTGTGCGCGGGAATCGCCTTGTAGTCGCCGGGTTCGATCCGGAGGGCCAGAAGGACTTACTAACTCTCCGCTGTTGTTCTTTCCATGTCTGACCGAGAACGCGAACAAGGTGTGGAGCTGGGGGAACTGAGCGAGAAACTCGATAATCACGATTATCCTGCGGACGTGGACGAACTCGTCTCCGAGTACGGCGACTACGAAATCGAATACCCGAAAGGGTCGGAAACGTTCGAAGAGGTCATCAGTCCGCTCGACGAGACATACGAATCCGCGGACGAAGTTCGGCAGTCGATACTGAACATGGCCGACAGCGACGCGGTGGGTCGGCAACGCTATTCGGACCGTGGCGGGTCGGAACAGTCGGCCGCCGACGAGGACCCCGACCAAGAGTCGTTCTGAAGCTCGCGAGAGTCGAACAAGGTGCGGTTTCCGACGAACAGGTCTCCGTTACGAGAGTCGTAAGCGCCTGTTACCATCGTTTTTTGCGTCGAACCCGGTTGAACGGACGACTGGCTTATTCGTCACAGTCACGACCCACCGACAACTGATGAACGAGTACAGACGTGCAGGTCTCGACCGGAAGTCACGAGCAAAATCATGACAGGGGAGCGCTCGACGGCCGAAACCATCTCCTCGCTTCTGGGGGACCGCAAACTGATCGTCGCATCGAACCGCCAACCGTACAGTCACGAACGTGAAGACGGCGATATCGTCGTCAGTCGCCCAGCGGGCGGTCTCACGTCGGCGCTCGACCCCGTCATGCAGTCCGCCGGCGGAACGTGGGTCGCGTGGGGAAGTGGCGACGCGGATTTCGACGTGACCGACGCTGACGGACGTGTCAGCGTCCCGCCGGAGTCACCGGCGTACGACATTCGTCGCGTCGAACTGTCCGACGAGCGGGTCGAGGGGTACTACTACGGCTACAGCAATCAGGTGCTCTGGCCGATCTGTCACATCGACCCGACGAAGATGAACGCCGAGGATTCGTTCTGGAACCACTATCAGCAGGCAAATCGCGCCTTCGCGGACGCCATCATCGACGAAACCGAGGGCGATTCGATAATTTGGTTTCAGGACTATCATCTCGCGCTGGCACCACGAACCGTCCGTGAGATGCGCCCCGAAACGTTCTGCATGCAGTTTTGGCACATCACGTGGCCGTCGTTGGACGCGTTCCGGACGTGTCCACAGTACGAGCAACTGCTCGACGGATTGCTCGCAAACGACCTCCTCGGGTTCCACACGGAACGGTACTGCCAGAACTTCCTCGACTGTGCCGCGATACTCCCCGACGCACGGGTCGATAGAGCGACTCGGAGCATCGTCTACGAGGGACGGCGGACGTTCGTCCGACCCTTCCCGCTCGGCATCGACGCGGACGAGCGACGGAAACTCGCGGAGTCATCGGAGGCGACCGAGTTTTGGCACGAGTTTCGCGAGGAGCACGATATCGGCGAGACGCTCGCGATCGGTGTCGAACGACTCGATTACACGAAAGGGATTCCTGAGCGACTTTCCGCGCTGGAGCGGTTCTGGGAACGACATCCGGAGTGGCGTGGCGAGTTCACGTACGTTCAGAAAGCGACCGAGAGTCGGAGTCAAATCAGCGCGTATCAGGAACTGCAACGGCGGGTCGAGTCGGAAATCGACCGCATCAACGACCGTTTCTGCACTGACGACTGGACGCCCATCGTCTACCTGAAAGAACACCTTCCAAAAGAGGGTCTCGCGGCACTCTACTCGGAAGCTGACCTCGGCATCGTCAGCCCCAGACGGGACGGGATGAACCTCGTGGCAAAGGAGTTCGTCGCCTCACAGGTGGACGAACCCGGCGTGCTCCTGTTGAGCGAGTTGGCGGGTGCGAACGGGGAACTCGGCGACGAGGCGGTATCGGTCCATCCATACGATACGAAGGGGTTCGCCGATGCGATCGAACGGTCGCTGTCGCTTCCCGACGAGGAGCGGGAGCGCAGAATGTACGGCCTCAAAAAACAAGTTCGATCGAACGATGTATACGCATGGATGAACGCTCAGTTCCGAACTATCGAAGCGATTCGTCGTGGCCGTGATATCGCGGCGGAGATCACCACGAGAACGATGAACGACGACGTACCTGAGCCCCTTCGGCACCACCTCTACGCGCTGGTCACGCGACTGCGTGATTCCGACGGGATGCTTGCCATGTTCGACTTCGACGGGTCGCTCGCGCCGATCGAGGACCACCCCGACGAAGTGTCGCTTCCACCAGCGACACGTACCGTGATAAAATCCCTACGGGACACGCCGGACGTGGAGGTCGGTATCGTCAGCGGCCGGGGACTGGACGACCTCCGAGCGCGAGTCGATATCGACGGCATCGCCTATGCCGGAAATCACGGCTTGGAACTCTTCTCCGGTGGTGAACGCCGCACCCACTCGGTTGCCGAGGACGCGGCCGACGATATCGGCCGTCTCTGTTCCACCCTCGAATCCCGACTCGCCACGGTCGACGGTGCGCTCGTCGAAGACAAGGGCGTCACCGCGTCGATTCACTACCGACTCGCTGACGACGGCCGAGTTCCCGAGATTCAGGGCATCGTGCGCGATGCCGTTCGAGGCGTCGAGGACGTGCGCGTCACGACGGGAAAACAGGTCATCGAACTGCGTCCCGATGTGGAATGGCACAAAGGGAAAGCGATTCGGTGGCTCTACGACCGGCGGGTTCCGGACGCGGAGACGTGGGTACCGCTGTACGTCGGCGACGACCGAACGGACGAGGATGCGTTCGATGTCCTTCCCGAGTCCGGTCTCGGGGTCAAAGTCGGACACTCCCCGCCGACGGTCGCAAGTTATCGTGTCGCCGACCCGACGGCGGTACGGACGACGCTCGCGTGGTTGGCCGAATACGGCGTCGAGTTCCTGCAGTCCGAACCGACGACGAGTGCGGCGTCGCCACGAGGGTGAGGAAACCCCGCGTTACCCGATTCGAAACGGCCGACCGAACCGCCCAAACCGTCTGAACGGTCACGCCGGTTTATTCACGATTTGCGAGTAGATTCAGCGGATGGTATCCCACGAGGACACGGACGACCCCGAGGAAGGAGTTACGGGGAACGACTCCGAACGACCGGAAGAACACGACGCGGCGAAAGCCGAGGAAGGGGACTGTGGAGGAACGAAAATCACGAGCGAAGCGGCCGACGCCACCGCATCCACCCGACGGGCCATCGCGATACGAGGGCGAGCGACGCCCGGGGAAAGAGTACGAACGACCCCCGGAACGGCCGTCGTATCGGGGACGCCACGAAAATCGGGTTTCCAAGGGAGTACCCGAGGAAGAGGAGATGGGCGCTCGTGAACGACGTGAGCGGGAACTGCGCGAGCGCCGGAAGATGAACGAAAGGCGCGAGCGGGAGCGACAGGATGAAACGGAACGTCGCGGACGTGTCCGAATCACGGCGGGACGAAAACGGACAGGCGGAGACGATACCGAAGTACGGCGGCCCCCGTGACCCGAACTGGAGACGACAGCGTGAGCAGGCCAGACAGCGTCATCTTCACGAGATGCAGACTCGGAGGGAACGACGGATGAAGACGGCGCTCGCTCGACAGCGAGGATCGCAGGGCGGAAAAAGTGGAACGGGCGGAAAACGGTATCAACGCGGCCGACGGTAGGAGCGCGCCAGTATTTCCGTCGTCAGTCGTCGGCGTCGGTGCGGGCAGTTCTGCGGGCGGCGCGTTCGATGAACTCCTGTGGGAGTTCGTCGATTTCCCCGGCCTGAACGCCCCAGAGATGTGCGTAGAGACCGTCGTTGCCGATGAGGTCGCCGTGTCGTCCACGCTCGACGATTTTCCCGCCTTCGAGGACGACGATTTTGTCCGCGTCCTTGATGGTCGAGAGGCGGTGGGCGATGGCGAACGTGGTGCGGTCCTCGGTGAGTTTGTCGAGACTGCGCTGGATGAGCATCTCCGTCTCGGTGTCCACGTCGCTGGTTGCCTCGTCCAGAATGAGGATTTCGGGGTCCTTCAGGATGGCACGGGCGATGGAGATACGCTGTCGTTGACCGCCGGAGAGTTTCACGCCGCGCTCGCCGACTTTGGTGTCGTAACCGTCGGGGAGGTTGCTGATGAAGTCGTGTGCCTCGGCGGCTTTCGCGGCTTCCTCTATCTCCTGGTCGCTCGCGCCGAACGTTCCGTATTCGATGTTCTCCTTGACCGTTCCGTAAAAGAGGAAGGTGTTCTGACTGACGTAGCCGATGTTCCGGCGGATGCTCGGCAGGCTTACGTCGCGGATGTCCGTGCCGTCGATGCGAATCGCACCCTCGTTCACGTCGTACATCCGGAGCAGGAGTTTGAGAACCGTGGACTTCCCGGCACCTGTCGGGCCGACGAGCGCGAGGGTGTTGCCGCCCTCGACTTCGAAGGAGATGTCCTCCACGATGGTTTCCTCGTCGTAGCCGAACGTCACGTCGTCGTAGACGACTTCGCCTTCACCGACGGCGAGGTCATCTGCGTCGGGGTCCTCCTGAATTCGGCTGGGTTCGTCCATCAGCCCGAAGATGCGGGCGGCGGACGCGTACGCGCGCTGGTACATATTGATGATAGACCCGAACTGTGCCATCGGCCAGATGAACCGCTGGGTCAGGAGCATGAAGGTGATGAACTCTCCGGCTTTCAGGCCCCCCGAGAAAAACCAGGGCGCTTCGCCGTTGAACACCCATAGCCCGCCGACGATGAACGTCAGAGCGAAGCCGAGTCCCGAGAGTATCTGAAGCGCCGGGAAGAATTTAATCCGGGTGACGATGGCGTCCCAGTTCGCGCTGAAGTAGTCGCCTGACACGTCCTCGACGCGGTCGGATTCGAAGGTTTCCGTGTTGCTCGTCTTGATGACCTGAATCCCGCCGAGATTGTTCTCCAGTCGGGAGTTGACCTGTCCGACCGAGGAACGCACGTCGGCGTATTTCGGCTGGATAATCTGGATGAACTTGTAGGTGAACAGCGCGATGAGCGGCACCGGCACCAGCGCGACGAGCGCGAGTTGCCAGTTGATGGTCAGGAGAATGGCCGCGATGGCGATGACCATCACGCCGAGGCGGAACGCCGAGTTCATCCCGTCGTTCAGAAAGCGTTCCAGGCGGTTCACGTCGTTCGAGAGGATGGACATCATCTCCCCGGTCTGCTTGTCCGAGAAGAACTCCATATCCAATCTCTGCATCTTGTCGTAGGTGTCGGTGCGTACCGAGTGCTGGATGTTCTGAGCGAACGAGTTCCAACCCCAGTTTCGCCCCCAGTGGAACATCGCCCCCACGCCGAACGCGATACCGATGAGGACGACGGAGAACCAAAACTGTCCGTGTCTCGACGCGGGAATGAGGTGTCGTGCCGCGCCGGTCGAGAGAAACGGGACTTGTCCGGCGAGCGCCTTCGAGTACGGAATCGGAGAATCTTTACTAAACAGTGCGTCAACCGCTACACCGAGTATTATCGGCGGCAGGAGGTTGAGAATTCGAGCGAAGAGGCTGGAGAGGACGCCGACGACGAAGGCGAACCGATTTTCGCCCCCGTATTCGAAGAACAGACGCCGCATTGGATTGTCGGCGTTCTCCCGTTGCTCTTCGAACGGGTCGTCTTCGTCCGCGTGAATGCTCATATTACTCATAGATGGGACACCGGATTGATAAGAGTTTCCTACGAACCGAAACACTCTCCGAAACCGGTCAACGGGTCGTAACTCACTGCGGTCGATGAGCGAATAAGGGTTCGGGGCGGTTCAAACGCGCCACACCGTTTGCTATCGTTCGAGACGACGGAAAATCAATCTTCAGAGCTTTCGGCCTTCGACATCGGGGTCGATGCCCGCCTCGGTCAGGTCCATGCGGACGCGTTCGCGGAGCGGACCGGGGACCGTCCCCCGACCGACCGGGACGGCCATGTCGCCGTCGCCCTTGACTTTCCAGTAGACGACGCAGTCGCTGGGTTGGTAGTACTCGATGCTGTAGAAGTCGTCCGCGCCGCGGTAGTGTACTCGGGCGGCGAACTCGTCCACCTTCCACCCGTCCTGTTCGCCGAGGGCCGAGAGCGAGTCGTCCATACCTGCGGATTGGTAGCGATGGTGGTAGTCGTTACGAAACCGAGAAAGTAACAGTTATTCCCTCGGAGCGATTTTTTCGGGATACGGGTTCGTGGTCTAGTTGGTTATGACGCGGCCTTTACAAGGCCGATGTCGGTGGTTCGAATCCGCCCGGACCCATCGAATTTTGCGAGGAACGGACGTGACGAGTAAATTCGTTCGTGAGGGCGATTGAACCAGACAAGTCGCATGCCCGCGGAGCGAACGAATGTGAGCGAGCAGGAACGTCTTGGCGTAGTTCCCGAAACCTCCGCCCGGGCCCATGAAATTTTACGCGATGCACCGTGGCGAGCGGAGCGAGTCACCGCATCGCGTGAATTATTACATGAGGACGGTTCGAGGTAGACCGGACACGCGGAGCGAAGTGAGCATGTCCGGGCGTAGTTCGAATCCGCCCGGACCCACTGAATTTTTGTGGTGAGCGACTTCACAAACGTTTCTATCGAACTAGTTACGCCACATGCGCACGGTCGTATTACTCGCGGGTACGATGACGCTCGGTGTCCGTGTGGCGGCGTTTTTCGGGGGTCATCTCCCCTGATGTGGGGAACTCACTCATCCCGGCCGTGAAGAACTGCTGATAGCCGATACTCGCCAACAGTGCGAGGAAAGGGAGCGGGTAGAGCCAGTAGGCGCGGTACGCCCGGACGAGCAACGGAACGGACATCGAGAGTGCGAGAAACGTCGCCGTCACGAGTGGGGCACTGGTCGAGCGAATCACCCGATTTGCGCCGCGTTCGGTCGCGGCCAACCGGACGACGATAGTCGCGGGGACGATGAGAAAAAGGTGTTTGATGATTCCGCGATACAGTGCCTCCATCCACCGGTGGGTGTCGCCGATGACCGACGGAACGACCGGGTTGGTCGTGTACTTCTCCGCCGCACCGAACGACCAGTAGAGCGCGCCGTGAAGGGACTGAACCCCCCAGATGACGTCCACCAACGCGAACGAAGCGACGACGACGGCAACCCCGCCGCCGGCGAACCGAGCGACCCATCGAAGGCCGGAATCCCGGTCGAGGTATCTGAGGCGGTCGTACGCGAGCACCGGGATGGCGAACACCGCATGCTGGGAGAAGAGCCCTGCACCTGCGACGAGAGCGCCGCGTGCAAGCGGGTGTTCGACCCACAAGGCGAGGAGGATGCCCGCAATCGCGAACGAGCGGACGTTTATCACCGTGCCACCCGTGGCGGGAACGCTCGTCAGGAACAACAGCCCGGCCATGAGTCCGACGCGGGTCGCACCCCGGTCGGCACAGATTCGCCAGAGGAGGACGGCACAAGCGGCGTTTGCGACGCCGATGAGGACGAAAAAGACGAACAGGTACTGCCCCGTCGATGCGATGGCTACGTTGAGCAGTTCGAACAGCGGTGGTTTGTTGTCCACTACCGGACGGATGTAAATCGGTTGTCCGGCGAGGACGGCGTTCGCAAGCGGTCGCCAGCAACACCGGACGTCGATGTGGGGTTGCCGTTCTCCGGAGAGGATTCTAAAATACCGATTCAGTGTTTCGAGGATGCCCAAGAGGAGGAATCCGGGAACGACGAGCGCAGGGGAACTGAGCCGTTCGCGTTCGAAAGATGAGACGTGCATTGTAGAGGAGGGCAGGACTGTCCGGGGGGGAGTACGGTTGGAGGAAAACACACTCCCGGACGGACGGTCCTGTTTGCATGTTCACAGCAAGTGATAGAATAAATAGTTTATCTTGTATCGCTACTATACAGAAATCTAAAATGATGGGTGATTTCCTCGCGTACTGAACGACACCATCCGAGCGCGATGGCTGTGAACGAGAGGAGGGGACGAGGTACTCGCTTGTACTTCGTCGGTCCAGCAGCCGGCCAGCGTCGACGTTCTTCGCCGGTCCAGCAGCCGGCCAGCGTCGACGTTCTTCGCCGGTCGCTATGCTTCCCACGAGAGTTCGACCCCGAGGTCGGACCATATCCACGCGTCGTCGTTTTCGGGGTCGTACAGTTCGACCCCGCCGTCGATTTCGCGTTCCAAGCAGTCGTCCCATTTATCGGTGTTCTCTTGCACCATGTGGGTATGGTCGGACTGCGGGACCCTGCCGGTATAAGTTTTCTCCCCTACTACGGCATTCTCCGCTTTCCATCGTTCTAAGTAAGACATCGTCGAAGAAATTGGGCTGATTTCTTCCCTCACTTGTCCGAATCCGGCTCAAAATTTGAAAGGCGTCGTCCACAGTCGGGACACCGCTCGTCGGCTATCGTCACCTGCGCATCGCACGCGGGACAAAATTCCAGATAGCAGGCTCGTTCTCCCATGCGGATATCTATCACGACCGTGGATAAATGGCTTGTGTCGCCTGCCGACGCGGGTGTGAAGATATCTCCACGATTCGTCCTCCCTCCGGTGGATTCCGAAATCCTTTTTTGTACCATCCGCCTTTTCCAAAATGAGCCGCCTTAGCTCAGACTGGGAGAGCACTCGACTGAAGATCGAGCTGTCCCCGGTTCAAATCCGGGAGGCGGCATTTTCCTGCGAACAACGTGAGCAGTGAAAATGCTCACGACCGGTTTGAACCCTGCAAGTCACAGCCCGCGCAGCGAAGCGAGCAGGAATGTCTTGCTTCGGTTCAAATCCGGGAGGCGGCATGTTTCTACGGTTGCTTCGACAGAGGACTTGCATTCCGGCGGTTTCGACGCCATATACACCATCGATTTCAACCGGAATTATAGCGCAACTACACGCTCCCTTGCGCTTCACTACGTTCGAAACAGCCGTTAAGCGGATGTCCGAAGTCATCATGCAGTTGGCACCAGAGCCGTATCGTTATATGGCACATCCCTCTAGCCGTGTATCAAACCATGGGTCGAGATGAAGAACAGCCGTTCGATAAACCCGTACAAACGACGATCTGTGGCGTCGACGTGCAGTTCCGTGTGGCATCAGGAAAGAACGCCGATTTCGTCCGACAACGTGAACGAGCGAATTGCGGACCTGTTTTCCGAAATGGATGAGGAGGATGTCGTCTTCGATATTGGTGCTCACATTGGCCTCAACAGCTGTGTAATCGGTCGAAGGTACCCTGAAATCGGTCTCGTCTGTTTCGAGCCTCATCCCCAAACACGGGGAAATCTAGAGACGAATCTCGAATTAAATGGGATTGACGCCCTCGTTATGGATTGTGCCATCTCGAATTCGGATGGGTCGGTGGTGTTCGATACTCGACACGATACGCCGGGTGGGATGGGTGAAGTTCACCGTTCGGGGCAGGAGAGACACCAGTTCGAACGCTCTATAGCATCTGCAAGATGAAGTATTCCATCGCCTACCGTTATCATGTCGGATATCGTTGCGAAGAATCAATCTACTCCGTGCTTCAACACCTTTTCCTCGCCAACACGCGCTGCATACATCGTCACCACTACAGCCATTACTCTAGTATACACAAATCAACCTTCTACAATTATTCCGAGTTGAATACCTCCCATACTCCTCGTCGGGTCAATCCGGAAAACTTCGGGATCGAGTGCGGCATCGTGCAGTCGTGATAGCTACTTTCGACAAGTAAGTCGAGCACATCCTTGTGTCGGGTCGAATCCGGAAACCCTTCTCCCGCTTTAATTTTCAAAATTATCGATGAGGGAAACCGATTTGAAGAAGTGAGCGCATGACTTTGTATGGCTACGAGAGAACAGTATGCCGAAACGGTGGCGATGACTGTCGTCTTCTTCCTGATACTGTTCGGCGTTTTGCTACTACAGCGACAGTACGGTGGCCAATCCGGCGTGACGGTCGGTCCGAGCGTCATCGCGTTAGGCCTCATCCCGTTTCTCTTCTTTCTGGTCGCGACGGGGCGGCTCAAGCAGTTCGGCGGCGCGGGGTTCGAAGTCGTACTGCGCCGACAGGCACACCGGACGATTGCGGGCGTGGGCGACGAAAAGATCGAAATCGCAGGCGGGAAGGCCGAGGTGAGGGAAGTGCGGGAAAAACTACGGACTGGCGTCCGAACGACCCAACCGACGACGTTGGCCTTCGACATCGAGCGTGAGGGGTTCTACCGGCGGGACGTAATCGAGGAGTATCTCACCGTCCTGTCCGACACGCTCGATTACGTCCTGTTCATCGATAGTTCGGAGTCGTTCGAGGGGTACATGGACGTCACCGATTTCGAACGCTTGCTCGGGGGGACGACCGACCTCGTCACCGAAATCGAGACGGGAAGCATTCTCGCGCGACCGACCGTGAACACCGGCGCGATTCCGGCCGACGCGTCGAACAAAGCGGCCTTGGAGGAGATGAATCGGTTGGGTGTCGATGGGGTGGCGCTTCTCGACCCGAACGGGCAGTTCGTCGGCGTCGTCACACAGGACCAAATCGTTCGAACGTTGCTCACGAACGCGATTCAGGAGGTGTAACTGCCGGCTGGTACGAGGAGGGGTATCGTTTACATGAGGGACGTTCAACGATGTCGCATGAACGAGTAGATAACCGCCGTCAGGACGGATATCGACGGATACGAGGACGAATTGCGCGACCTGCTCGTGGACTAGGGGGGCAAAAATTAGAACAATGAAATTACTCGGGACTACCACCGTACTCCGGGGATTTTACGAATCCGTGGCGAACACCCTTCGTCCCTTACCGCATTTGAAAGGAACTTTTAGTTTCGATTCGAAACCCCCTGCGTGGACTCCCGTTTCCCGAACCCCGCTCGGTTGATAATTCTCGGTATCGGTCTCTCGCTCTCCCGTCTCGGCCTCGTCGAACCGAAAAACGTGCGACGAACGACGGATTTGGCGTGGCCTCGTATCGTTACTGGTGTCGCCCGGATGTCGAAAAACGCAGTGGACGTGGCGTTCGTCGGTATCGCCATCGGCCCCGCGGCGATTGCCGGTGTCGGCTTTGCCTCGCCCTTTTGGGGGATGGCGTTCTCGATCGGCGGCGGGTTCGCTGGCGGAACGATCGCCCTCGTTTCACAACGATACGGAGCGGACGCGTACGAGGAGATGGGCCAAGCGATTCGGTCGAGCGTCGCGCTCGTCCTGCTCGTTTCTTTACCCGTCGCGGCCGCCTTCTGGCTGTTTTCGTCGGAACTCATCTCGCTGATTACCGACGACTCGGCCATCATCCAGTTGGGTGCGACGTACCTTCACATCATCTCGCTCGGCGTCCCGCTCGCGTCGGTCAACCTCGTCGGCAGTCGGATTTACATCGGTGCCGACGACGCGTGGACGCCGATGGTGATTCGGGCGGGCGGCGCCGTGACCAACATCGTTCTGAGCGCTTTCTTCGTCTTCGGACTCGGGATGGGCGTCGCTGGCGCGGCGTGGGGGACCCTGTTCTCGAACGTCGTCGTAACGGCCGCGTTCGCCGTCGGTGTCGTCGCCGGACGGCTTCCCGGAATGGGCGACCTGCCCGTGAAGGTGAACCCCTTCGGAACGTACCTCCACGCGGAAACGTTCCGGCAACTGGTCCGAATCGGCTTGCCCGTCGTCGGCCGGAACATGGTGTGGACGGTCGCCAAGTTCCCGATGTTGGCCATCGTGAACCTCTTCGGTCCGAGCGTCTCGGCGGCCTACGTCATCAGTCGGCGGATTTGGGGGTTGATGAACACTCCCGGATGGGGGTTCGGACTGGCATCCAGCAGTCTCGTCGGGCAGGAACTCGGGGCTGGAAACGAACGAAGCGCCGAAACGTACGCTCGTGATGTCGTCCTCTTCTCGGTCGCGACGTACTTCGTCGCGGCGGCGATCGTGTTCGCGTTCGCCAAACCCATCGTGCTCCTGTTCGTCTCCGACCCGTCCGACCCATCGGTACCGTACGCCGTCTCGCTGGTGTACGTTTCCTGCTTTGCCATCCTCGCACAGGGTGTCAACGGCGCGGTTACCGGTCCCTTCGATGCCAGTGGTGACACGCGATGGCCGTTTTTCGCCCAAGCGGCGGGGATGTTCCTCTTTTCGATTCCAGTGGCGTATCTCGGCGCCGTAACATCGCTGTGGCTGTGGGGGCTGTATCTCTCCTACGTCGCCGAAACGACGGTTCCGGCGGTTCTCAACTACTATCGATTTACGACCGGGCGGTGGAAAGTCATCAGCCGACAGTTCCGGCCGGACGCGACGTATGCGGACGATTGAGAAACGGCGGAGCGAAACCTCGAACCGTTCGTCGTGATTTTCTGCTCGTAATCGCCCACAAACGGTAACCGTGACCCGCACGAACTCCCGTCCATCATGAGAATATCCACGGTCATTCTCGCCCTCGGCGTCGTACTGTTTTTCCTTCCCATCCCTGGAACGTTCATCACTGGCGCGCTCGTCCTCATCGCGGGCGCGATTGCCCGGTTCCTTGGGGAGTGAACCGCCAGCGTTCGTGGTAACATCACTCTCGGAAGTATTATGGGTAGGGCACCATTTTATACAAAAGCAATGGCGAAAGGCAAAGTTGATTTCTTCAACGACACTGGCGGCTACGGTTTCATCGAGACGGACGACGCGGACGACGACGTTTTCTTCCACATGGAGGACGTGGGCGGCGACGATCTCGAAGAGGGACAGGAGATCGAATTCGATATCGAGCAGGCCCCCAAGGGCCCGCGAGCGAAGAACGTCACCCGTCTGTAATCGGGCGACAGTTTTGCGATAACTACTCTAATATCCCATTTTCTGAACACCGAAACGACTAGCGACGCGACCGTGTGAGTGGGTGATGGACTCGATTCGATAGCACATCGCTTGCGTATCAAACCACCACGGTTTTCACTATACAACACAATACTATACATCATCGCGGAAACGGCGAACTACGCCATCGACCATGACCAACCACGAAGCAAACGAATCATCGGAAAACGGTGGTACAAATATCGGAGCGGGATTGTTCGAGGAGAACATGGGTCCGAGTTCAGCACTCGCGCACATGTACCGTGGCGAGATTCACCGTATGAAGTTCTGGCGCGAGCGACTCGACCGGACGAGTAACTGGGCGATCACCCTGATGGCGGCCATCCTGACGTGGGCGTTTTCGAGTCGGAACAACCCCCAGTACATCGTCCTCCTCGCCATCATCACGGTGAGCATCTTCCTTCTCATCGAGGCCCGTCGCTACCGTGCTTACGACATCTGGCGCTCGCGGGTTCGTATGCTCCAACAGAACGTCTTTGCGCTGGCGCTGGATGATTCGGCGGGCGTGATGGACGAACAGTGGCGACAAAAACTGAGCGCGGACTACCGCTATCCGAAGATGAAGGTATCTTTGGAGGAGGCGTTGGCCCACCGACTGCGCCGGGTGTACGCCCCACTGTTCTTCATCCTCCTCGTCGCGTGGGTGTTCCAGTTGACGGCCTACACGCCGACGGCACGATGGCCCCACTCGGCGGCAATCGGGTGGCTTCCGGGTACCATCGTCACGGCGATGGTCGTCGCGTTCTACGCCGGAATCCTCGTCGTCGCCTATCGCCCCCGGACGTGGCACATCAACGGCGAAATCCTGCCGAGCGACGTGACCGGATGGGACTACTCGCGGGAGTGACTCCGTCGGATAGGGTTGCGAGATTTGGCCGATAACGACGAACACAAACGGTCTCCCTGCCAGAACTGTTGATGGTTTCCAGACGACTGCCAATCCGAGCACCGTTTCGACGAGGAGAAAAGTCAGGGACTCGCAATATCCATGATTCCGTTGTGCGACCCTCGATTATACGATATCCTGTAAGTCTACGTATTTGATATTCGTGGGAGAAATGTTCGAATCACGGACGGGCACTCCGTCCCAGCTATCCTCTCGGAAATCCTCGAACCGAACTCAGTCACGTCCCCTGCTCGAAAACCGTGCGCGAAGCGTCTCGACGGTTCCGGCGAGGAGGCTGGTCCCGAACACGGCGACCAGTATCCCACCGACGGCGTCGAAAATCAGGTCGATGATGGTGTCGCTCAACCCGTACTGAATGAGGACGGGTTGGACGCCGACCGACCGAGCGCCCATTCGTGCGGCGAACTCCAACACCTCCCAGACGACGCCGGCGGCGAGCGTGAACAGGAAGACGTAAACGAACATGAATCGCGGCGGGAAGTAGACCGCATCGGAGTATTCGTCGAAGGCGCGTGCCGTCGCGTAGCCGACTCCTGCGACCAGCGTGGCCGAAAGCATGTGCGTGAGGTGGTCCCACCACCAGAACTCCTCGTACAGGCCGAGCATGCCGAGGACGTGGAGGAAGACGGCGACCGTAATCCACAGCGTCAGGATCGGGCTGAGCGAGAGGCGGTAGTCACGCTTCAGCACGCCGGGGAGGAACGTAACTGCGAGCGCGAAGATGCCGTTTACCAACACCCCTGCATTCAGCGTTGCGAGACCGATGAAGGCGATGCTAGCGATGAGGAGTTGCAGGAACCGGACGAGACGATACGAGGAGAGGTCAACCTCCATCCCACTTCCGGGTAGGAGTCGTGGCGAGTAAACAGTGACTATGCGTTCGTCGCCGTGACTGTGTCCTCCGGTAGCACGAATCGAGGCGACAGGTGTTTATGCAAACCTTTCCTATCGGTGTTACCATGATGGCAACGACGCACGCCCTCGTCGGCGTGCTACTCGGGAGTGCCTCGCTCTTCGTCGCGCCGGAGTTGGCTCCCGTCGCGGTTTGTGCGGGATTCGCTGGCGGTGTATTCCCAGATTTTGACCTCTACTCCGGCCACAGGAAAACTCTGCACTACCCCGTGTACTTCTCGATTGCCGCAGCGGCGGCACTGGCGATTGCGGCAGTCGCGCCGAACCCGTGGACGTTCGGCGTCGCGTTTTTCCTCCTCGCCGCGGCAGTCCACTCCGTTTCGGACGCGTTCGGCGGCGGCTTGGAACTCAAACCGTGGCTCGGGCAGTCCGAACGTGCAGTGTACGACCACTTCCGCGGCCGGTGGATTCCTCCACGTCGCTGGGTTCGCTACGACGGCGCGCCCGAGGATTTCGCCCTCGGAGTTGCGGTCGCACTGCCCAGTCTCGTCCTCTACGACGGGACGATTCGAACGCTCGTGGTCACTGCAGTCCTGATTTCGGGCGTCTACGCGCTTCTCCGGAAGCCACTCGTCTCCATCGCGGAATGGGGAGTCGAGCGGATTCCGGACCACATGTTGGCCTACGTTCCCGACCGCTTCATCGGCGATTTCGTTCAGTAAGCGACGAACGCGCTTCGAAGGGTTTATTCACGCCCTTACCCACAGATTCGGTAGTAACTATGTCCGACAAACCTGCCTCGATGTACCGGGCCATCGACAAGCCCTCGTACACGCGACGCGAATACATCACCGGAATTCCGGGTTCGAAGATCGCACAGTACAAGATGGGCGAAGTGGACAGCAACGAGGACGACTACCCCGTTCAGATTTCGCTCATCGTCGAAGAAGAATGCCAGATTCGCCACGGTGCACTGGAAGCGTCCCGCCTTTCGGCGAACCGCTTCCTGCTCAAGAACATCGGCGAAACCGGCTACAAGATGATCCTCCGCAAGTTCCCCCACCAGGTCCTGCGCGAGAACAAGCAGGCGACCGGTGCGGGTGCGGACCGTGTTTCCGACGGAATGCGACAGGCGTTCGGTAAGCCGGTCGGTACGGCCGCACGAATCGCCAACGGTGAGCGAGTGTTCACCGCGTGGTGTACCGTGGACGACGCGCCCCTCGTGAAGGACGCGCTTCGCCGTGCGTACAACAAGATTTCGCCGCCGTGCCGCGTCATCGTGGAACGTGGCGAAGAAGAACTCGTCAGCTAAATCGGATTCGTCTTTTTCGGTCGTCAAAACGACGAGCGAACGCGCCGTCGGTTCGCGATTCCGTTCGAAAACGCCTACCGCCGCGACTCCAGTTCGGCGCGCAGATCTTCGGGTTCCATACCCTTCATCGAGAGCAAAACCAGCAGGTGATAGATGACGTCCGACCCCTCGTAGGCGATCTCCTCGTAATCGTCGTCCTTGGCCGCGAGGATGAGTTCCGTCATCTCCTCGCCCAACTTTTCGAGGACGGCGTTTTCACCCTTCTCGTGGGTGAACAGCGATGCTGTGTAGGAGTCTTCCGGAAGCGTTTCTTTCTCTCTTCGATGACCTCGAACAGGTCGTCAAGCGTGTCGTTCATGGTCCTATCTGGGCGACTTCGCGGATGTCTTGTAAGTCATCGAACTGTGCGCGTTCCTGGTGGCCGTGTTCGAACACCTCGTCGGCGACTTCTATCGGCGTGTTGGTGCGGGAGGCCAACGCGAGCGAATCGCTGGGCCGGGCGTCCACGATTTCGTGTCCGCGTGGCGTCTGAATGTGGAGGTCGGCGTGGTACGTGTTGTCGTTCAGTTCGGTGACGACGACGCGTTCGATGCGTCCGCCGAGTTCCTCCATCACGTCGAGGAGCAGGTCGTGGGTCAACGGGCGTCCGATATCCTCGGCTTCCATCCCGCGGGCGATGCTGATGCCCTCCTCGAATCGGATAAAAATAGGGAGTACGTCGTCGCCGTCGTCCGGTGCGAGGACGACGACGGGAAGCGGCCCCTCCCCCGTCGGGGCGACGCGTACTGCATCGATTGAAACGTCCATAGCGAACCGAAGATGCCCAGCGGCAAAAACCTGCTTACCACCGGCGAAAATCGCTACTCGTCGCGGAAAAACGCGAGTTCGTGAATCCGGTCGTCCGGCGTCAGTTCCGGATGGAACGACGTGCCGATGACCGGTCCGTCCTGTACCGCGACCGGTCGCCCGTCCCACTCCGCGAGGATGGTCGCCGACCCGACGTCGCTGATGAGCGGTGCGCGGATGAACACGGCGGGAAACGGGTCCTCCAGTCCGGTCACGTCGAGCGGTGCTTCGAAACTGTCCTTCTGGCGGCCGAAGGCGTTGCGCTCGACGGTTACGTCGAGCAATCCGAGGTTCTCCACCCGCTCGTCGCCGGCGTCCTCTGCGGCGACGATGAGACCAGCACAGGTGGCGAGAATCGGCTTTCCGGCGTCCACGTGGGCCTGAATTTCGGGGGCGATGCCCTCCGACTGGAGGAGTCGGGAAATGGCGGTGGATTCGCCGCCGGGCATACAGAGGAGATCACAGTCGGGGACGATACCGGACTGACGGATTTCGGTGACCGAAACGGATTTTCCGTGGGCGGTTCCGGCCCGTCGAATCGCGTCGGCGTGTTCGCTCACGTCGCCTTGGACGGCGATGACGCCAGCGTCGAGACTCATAGCTGTCCCTTCGAAGCAGGTCGGGAAAAGGACCTCGTTACAGCGCGAGGTAGTTCAGGACGATGATGAGAACGCCGAAGAAGACGCCGAACGCGACGACCGTTTTGGGGTTGATTCGAACCGCGTTCCGGTCTTCGGCATCGAAATATCGAACGAGTCCGGCGCTGGACATCAGTCCGCCGGAGTTTTGACCACTGCTCATGGTTTCGCTTCCGAGAGCGGACGGCGTAAACCTTTCGCAACGAGGACGTTTTCCGGGAGGGTGAGAACGATGCGAGAGTGATGTAGACCGCATGCCTGTCTTTCACACGGTCCCCCAATTCATTTGACCGATACGGGAATCGTTTGTTCATGGATGAACGAGGAGATGGAGCGGCGGCTTGCGGCGATTCGGTGACGGATGGCGGGTTGACGAACGGTCGGTTGACGGATATCGACCGACGGCGGTATGACGGACCAATTGGCGGCAGAGTCGGGGGAGGAAGAAACCCTTATGCACGCGGCGAGAGAACCTCACAAGAGAAACGCATGACTGTGAAACTACTCGACTTCTACGCAGATTGGTGCGGGCCGTGCAAGACCCAGGACCCGATTCTCGAAGAGTTGGAAGAAGACTGGGACGAGAGCGTCGAGTTCGAGAAAGTGGACGTAGACGAGCATCAGGACATCGCCAACGAGTATCAGGTTCGCTCGATTCCCACCATCGTCATCGAGGACGACGAGGGCGTCGTCGAACGGTTCGTCGGCGTCACCCAGCGCGACGATTTGGAGCGCGTTCTGGAACAAGCGGGCGCATAAACTCGCCGAAAATCGCTTTTATCATGGTCGAGAAGCGTGACCAGCGACTGCTATTCGAATCGGACGCCCACGTCGTGCAGTCCCTCGTTTTCGAGCGCGAGGTTGATGAGAAGCGGCGTCACGCTCTCGACTTCCGCGCTGTTTGCGATGCCGCCGGCGTCGAGCACCCGTAGTCCCTTTATCTCCTCGGCCAGTCGCCGTACCATCTCCTTTGCGTCATCGTCGTCGCCGACGATGAGCGTGTCCTGTTCGATGTCGAGTTCGAGGTCGGCCAGTCGGTCGGCCGAGAGGTTGTGGAACGCGCCGACGACCGGGATACCGTCGGGTGCGGTGTCAGCGACGAGTTCGGTGACGCTTCCGGCTTTCGGGGGTTTGTAGTGAAAACCGGAATCGTCGCGGTTCATCCCCACGGCGGGCGTGACGAGCACGTCGACGTCGTCGAGTCGGTCGGCGACGGACTCGACCGTGTCGCGGATGTGGAACGGCGGAACCGCGAGGACGACGATATCCCCCCGTTCGGCGGCCATCCCGTTTTTGAAACCGTTGATGGACCGGGAGACGCCGAGGCTGTCGAGTTCGGTTTCGTACTCCTCGGCCTTCGCGCGGGCCTTTTCGGGGTCGCGCGACCCGATGATTACCTCGTGGTCCGTGTCGAACGCCCAGCGGAGTGCGAGTGCCTGCCCGATGTCGCCGGTTCCTCCCAAGAGTGAAATTCGCATACAGGGGGTGTCTTCCGGCGGGCGGTTAAGTTCTCCGAAACCTGCAGTTATCGGCCCCGTCCGACGAACTCCCGCACGATTTTCTCCCTGCGCTCCGTGGAGCGTCGTGCTCGCCGTGGTACCGGCGGGTGGCCGAGCTCACGGGGCCGAAACCCCTTTCAGTCATTCGGTTAAATCCCCCACAGAATTTCCGCCGCCACAACCGCTTTTTCCCTCCTTCCCCTTGGAAAATACACGATGACATACGACGCTGATAGCGACGGAATTCCGAAACTTGGCATCGGGACGTGGGAGAACACGGACGGCGACGAGTGTGCACACAGCGTCAAATACGCGCTGGATTTGGGCTACGAACACGTCGATACCGCCCAAGCCTACGGCAACGAGGAACACGTCGGACAGGGAATCGCCGACTCGTCGGTGGACCGCGAGGACTTCTTCCTCGCCACGAAGGTCTGGATAGACAACCTCGAACACGACGACGTGCTCGAAACGACCGAGGAGAGTCTCGACAAACTCGGCACGGACTACGCCGACCTGCTCTACATCCACTGGCCCGCCCGCGAGTACGACCCCGAGGAGACGCTCCCGGCGTTCGACAAACTGCACGACGAGGGCAAAATCGAACACGTCGGGCTGAGCAACTTCCAACCCGAGCATCTGGACGAAGCGGCCGAAATCCTCGACGCACCGATCTACGCCAACCAGGTCGAGATGCACCCGCTCCTCCAGCAGGACGAACTGGTGGAGTACGCACAGGAGAACGACATCACGCTCGTGGCCTACTCGCCGCTCGCCCGTGGAAAAGTGTTCGACGTTCCCGAACTGAACGAAATCGCCGAAAAGCACGGCGTCAGCGAAGCGCAGGTCAGCCTCGCGTGGCTTACGTCGAAGGACAACGTCGTCGCCATTCCGAAAGCGACTGGCGAGGACCACATCGAGGACAACTACGAGGCACTCGACCTCGAACTGGACGACGAGGATATCGAGAAGATCGAGGCCATCGACGAGACGGAACGGCAGGTAGACCCCGACTTCGGGCCGTGGAACTAACCGTTCGCTGAAACCGACCGTTCGCTGAAACCACCCGTTTTTCGACTCCGCACCGAGGAAACTATGAGTTCCGGGGTTCATCTCCGGAATATGACCGACCTCGTGACCTTCGGCGAGACCATGCTGCGTCTCTCGCCACCCGACCGCGAACGAATCGAGAGCACGTCAACCCTCGAACTCCGTGCCGCCGGCGCGGAGAGCAACGTCGCCATCGCCGCCCATCGACTGGGCAGCGAGGCGATGTGGACGTCGAAACTCCCCGACTCGCCGCTCGGTCGGCGGGTCGCCGCCGAACTGCGTCAGTACGGCATCGATACCGAAATCGAGTGGAGCGACGAAGGTCGGCAGGGAACGTACTATCTCGAATTCGGAACCGACCCGCGCGGAACCAGCGCCATTTACGACCGTGCCGACCTGCGGTTACGACGGCAACGCCGGACGACGTGCCGCTCGACCGGATTCGGAATGCCAGCACGTTCTACACCAGTGGCATCACGCCCGCGCTGTCCGAAACGCTCGAATCCACCGTGGACGAGGTACTCGCGACGGCACAGGACGCCGGAACGACCACCGTCTTCGACGTGAACTACCGCTCGAAACTCTGGTCGCCCGCCGAGGCGCGGGCGTCGCTCACCGAACTGTTCCCTCGCATCGACGTGCTCGTCACGGCCGAGCGCGACGCTCGAACCGTCCTCGACCAGTCGGGCGACGCCGTGGACATCGCCCGCAACCTCGCGGACGAGTGGGATTTCGACACCGTCGTCGTCACCCTCGGCGCGGACGGCGCGTTGGCGCTTCACGACGGCGAAATCCACGAACAACCCTCGTTCGAGACCGACACCGTGGACCCCATCGGCACCGGCGACGCCTTCGTCGGCGCGTTCCTCGCCGGACGACTCGACGGCGAATCAGTTCAGGTCGCACTCGAATACGGTGCCGCCACCGCCGCGCTCAAGCGCACCATTCCCGGCGACGTGGCCGTCGTCACGCGCGAGGAGGTCGAGGCCGTCATCCGGACCGAAGGGCGTGAAATCTCCCGATAGATTCCGGGCGTGATTACGGACCAGTCGAAACGAGTTCCCAACTGGTCTGCGGTCCTCGTCTTCCTCCTCCTGCCAACCGATTCCGACCATGCACCGGCAGAGTTTCTCGCACCGCCGCCGTGGGGGTGGAGCTGCGTCCTTGTTTTCGTCGGGGGGCGTCGCCGACGACCGTACCGGCCGCTCGGACACGTCGCCATCGCGGACGCCAGGAAGCGGTCGTCGGTGACGACCGGAACACCGCCTTCGTGCCACGATTGACGGGTTCGCGACGGTTGACATCCGAAATCCGAACGACCGACGGTGTTGGCCGAGCGTCACGGACTCCTTAAAACCACGACGGTGGGCCGCTGACCCAGATTTGGGACGTGAAGGTCGACGGCGACAGACTTCTGGTCGCCGGACCGGCGAACCCCGTCGCCGACAACGAGGTTCACGGATGCTGCTTACGACGTGAGCGACCCGGCGACACCGAGCCCTAGGCGTTCCACGAGACGTCGTTTCCGATTCACAACGCCTACCTGGAGGACGGTGTAGCGTACTTTACAGGCAACATCGGGGACGGGAACCCGCTCGTGATGGTGGACGTGTCGGCGACGGCCCGACAGAAGTCGGCAGGTGGTCGATGCTGGATTACGACCCGAAGTGGTCGGAAGTCGATCCGTGGGTGCGGATGCTCCACGACGTGTGGGTCCACGACGGGCGGGCGTACCTCGCCCAGTGGGACGCCGGAACCTGGATCGTGGACGTGTCGAACCCGAGGAACCCACGTACGTTTCGAACTTCGGCGGCCGACCACGGGAGAATTCGCGAAATTCCCTCCTCGGAGGAACAAGACGAAGTCATCGGCCTCCCGGGTAACGCCCACTTCGTGATGACGAACGAGGACGCCTCCCTGCTCGCTGGCGACAAGGAGGCGTGGGACACCGACGGCCCGAAACACGGGTCCCGGCGGTATCGACCTCTGGGACATCTCGGCCCTCGACACGCCCGAAAACTCACGACCATCGGCCGCCGAAAACGGCCGACCCGAGTTACGACCTCGGGGGCTCTCCTCGCTCCCGTCCGTCCTCTCCGCCGTCGGCGTCGCATCGGCCCACGACTGCCACGAGTGCGGGAAGTCAGTTCGTCCGGCCAGTGGACCGCGTCGCACAATTTCGACTTCGTCGGCGACCGGCTCTACACCTTGTGGTACGACGGGGTCGTGAAGCTGTTCGACGTGAGCGAGCCGGCCGAGCCGAAGGAATCGTTTTGGTGGCCGGGAGACCCGAACGAGGCCGCGTTCTGTACCGCCCGGTGCGTCTTCGACGAGGTGTTCATCGGCGGGAGCATGGGCCACCACGGAGACTGACGCGGCGGCCTCTACCCCTTCCCGAACCGCGCGGGAAAGCGAGATCCTGCCGTCGCTCACGGCGGGGAACGACGAACCGGGGAACCACACCGACGAAGTCGCCGCGACGACGGGACAGCCCGGCTTCGAGATGGATCGCCGGTCTGTCCATACTCGGCTTCGCTTACGGCTGCAGACGAACGGCTCGAGGGGAATGAACACCCAAAACTAGGGTGATTTTTCGGGAATAATTTCGGCAGTGATCGGTTGAACCCCAAGCTTACAGTACTTCGAGTTCCTAGGGAAAGTATGAGCGAACAGGGCGCGACGGAAACAACGGAGTCCGAAGACGACCTGAATCGGGGTCGAACGCTGGTTGACCGCCCAGTTGCCATCATCGAGATGCACGGCGGGACAGCGCGGTCAGGAAGGCCGACCCCGAATCCGGTGAAGTCGTCATCGAACTCGGCGGCGCCTGTGGCGGCTGTTCCATCACCCCCATCACGTCCCAGAACATCGAACTCGAACTCCTCAAGAAGTTCGAGGAAGTGGACGACGTGACCGTCCGCATCGCCGACGACGGCACCAGCCAATGGAAGACGGACCAAGCCGAGAGCGTCATGGGAATCGACCGCTCCGAAGGCGGCCGCGGCGGAAAGCTGAAGACGCCGGGCGACAACGAGCACTTCTAAACCGCCTTTTACGAGGGTCGCGGGCGGAAGCCACCAACAGCTTCGGCGCTTTCCTGCTCCTATAAAATCTCGACCAAAGCACTCTCCCTCCTTCGGTGGTCCGACTCGCGGTCCGAGTCGCTCCTTCCTTCGTTCAGTCGTCGGCCCGGAAATCGAAGATTTTCCGAAGAATCGCTATCGACTAGCGGTTGTGTCGGCTGCTGTTTCTTTCGGTTTGTGTCACCGGCCGTCAATATTTTTTGCAAATTCATTTTTTATTATATTTGTCTGGATTCGAGACGGCGAGAGGTCGATCTCGAGTCGAGGGATGGAACGAATCCAATTGAACAGGGATGATAACTGCGATTCGACGAATGATTACGCGAAGTACCCTACGGTTTTTCGCTTTTCTCGGCGTTCTCATCGTCGGAAGTTCACTGTATTTTCCGATGGTGACTTCTGATGTCGTCGGCATCTGCGTTCCTCGCGACTCGGCCTTCTTTTGGCTCTCATGCTCTTCGCTATCCTCCAATTCCGCTTCAGCCGACTCTCGATCGCGTCGGAAATTCCAGTGCCATCAGTAAAGAAAATCGTCTACGTCGATGGCAAAGCACTGAGCACACCGAGATATCTCGTGTACTTCGAAACGGGAGATGCAGATACCGTTCGAGTTCTCTCGATGGGTACGCTCGGAACAACCATCGGTGATATCGAGGGCGCAAAGAGTGCCTTCGAACGTGCTGGTCTCGAAGTCGACAACAGCATGCTCGACGACCCGTAACTACCGAAGCACCTTCTCCACGCTCGCCGCGACGCTTCTGGCTTTCTCGGCGAATTCCTCGGAGATGTTTCCCGCTTCGACGGCCGCGTCGAGTTCGTCGTCGTCCACCCGTTCGACGGTGCCGTCCGGGCGTTTCACGACGTCGACGTGGAGGTCCACGTAGCGCACGGAGCGGGGAACAGTTCGACCGGCGTGCAGACGTTGACGTAGGTCCCCTTCGACTCGCCTTCCCGCTCCGGTAGGCCGTCGGATACCACCAGCGGCCCTCCCTGAATTTCGTGATTGCCACGTCGCCGCGTTCGCGCTCGGTGCCGATCGCGTCGTAGGTTCCGGCACTGCCCATCGTCCGGCGGACGGTGTACTTGCCGGCTTCGGGGTCCGACTCCGCGACGGTGCCCTTGCCGAGCGAGAACAACGCCCGTCGGGTTTACCGTGGTCGATGAACACCTCGCCGTCCGGGTCCGGCCCGAACTGCCGGAGGGTCGCACCGGTCGGGAAATCCTCGGGGAGTTCGTCGGGGTCGTACAGGTCCTCGGCGAAATCGACGGCCGCGCTGGCGGACGAATCGGCGGCCTTGATTCGGTGGTGGCCGGGCAGCGTCGTCGTGACCTCGCGGCGGGTTTCGTCCAAGGCGAACCGCGATTCGCGGCCGAACCAGCGCCACGCCGTCGCTTCGGGTTCGTCGATGATTTGGGGAACGTCGGCATCGCCTTCGCGGCGTCGGCCAGCGCGTTGTCGATGGCTTCGGGCCTCTCGACGGCCCCGGAGAGCGCGTCGTTCATCTCGTCCAGCGTGGCGTCGCGGGCCGCGTACTCCCAACGGACGCCCCATTCGTCGGGCACGTCCGTCGGGAGCATTTCCGTCGTCCGAGCGAGTTCGCGCCGACTGGCGTCGTCCGGTGCGCTGGCAACGACGCTATCCACACCCTTCGAGAGGCTGGCGACGCTGCCGACCACCTGCATATCGGTCCCGAGCAGAGTCCGGTCGCGCGACCACGGCGGTTCGGGGTCGTGAACCTGCACGCGGACGTGGTCGCCGTCGTCGATTCGGCGGTCGATGGCACGGTACGGAAGGAAGCCGTGGAATCGCCCATTCATCCCAGTCACGACCGCACCGCTGCCGAGCGTCTCGCTGACGATGCCGTCGAACAGCGCTCCTCGCGGGGCGGGGTCGTCCCACCGGAAAGTATCGATATCGGTCGTCGCCAACTCGTCGGCGATTCGCTCGACGGTGGCGGCGTCACCGAAGACGCCGACGCCCTGTCTGTCATCGGTGGTCTCGACCGTGGCGTCGTACTCGCCGGTGTCGAACTCGGTGTCGAACCGTCGTCGGATGGGTGGCGAGGCCTGCACCACGTCGAACTCCTTCCCGAGCAGCTCGGTGAGCGCGGTGGTATAGATACCTCTGATTCGAACTGAACTCATGGTTATGGCGGAACTGGCATGTGGTCGTCGTGCGGAGCGAGAAAGCGTGCATACCTGCCGGTTGGCAGGGAGGGGTTTTCAGGATGACGAGGTTCGGTTGCGGGGTGAAATTAGTCGTCCGCGGGGACGGTTCCGGTCCAATTCGCGTCGGTGACGCTCGAATCAGCGTCGGAGACGGACGGTGTTTCCACGTCGTCCGACGGTTCGTCCGATTCGGTTCCGTCGTTCGTCTGCGGCCGATTTTTCGTCATTTCGTCGTGTTGTTTCTTTCGGCGGTGCCGAGTACATTATTCCTCGACTATGGCTGATGGGTGTCATAGTGTACCGCGATGGGGATTCTTCTTATTAAGAGTGCCCCTACAGGAATAATACGATATATATACCCATATTAATTCTATTAGGTGGCCATGCCGAACGATTTACTCCCCACCTATGCGAACGCGAACCATGGACGAGAAACAGGACCCGGTCGCTCGTGGTTTGGGCGACTCGGTCGACTTTACGGCATCTCCACGTGGGATGAGCGGACGCGGCTCGACTGGCTCGCGACGAAACTGTACGGCGGGATTGTCGTCTCGGCGCGTACTTTGATTGTTCTCCTCGCCGCGGGGATTTTATTGCTCCAGTTCGTCTTGGCGGCTTGGCCGTGGTGGGCGACCCCCGTGGGTCGGCGTGTTCGTCCTCCTTTCCGTCGTTCCCGCGTTCGCGCTCGCGGCCTACATCTGGTACGCGGACGTCACGATGTCGGACCTCTGCCGCTGCTCGTCGGGACGTTCCTGCCTCGGCGTCCTGTTCGCCATGTTCGCGGCGATATTCAACACGGCGATGAAACCGATTGCCCGGGATTCCGCTCGTCGGGACGATTATCTACTTCTATCTCATCGTCGCCCCGACGGAGGAGACGGTCAAACTGCTCGCCGTACGATTGTTCGCCTATCGGAGCGACAAGTTCGACGCCGTCATCGACGGTGCCGTCTACGGCGCGATGGCCGGACTGGGGTTCGCAACTATCGAGAACGCCATCTACATCAGCCAAGGCGTGCTCTCGTCATCGGACACCAATCTAATCCTGAGTGCTGGACACACGGCATCTTCGACTGTTCGCCGGTCCGGGCCACGTTATCTACTCCGCGTTCGCGGGGTACTTACCTCGGCTTGGCGAAGTTCAATCGCGAGAAAGCCGGCCCGATAATCGTGAAAGGGTTGCTCATCGCGGCATTCATCAGCGCGACATCTACAGCACGCTCGTCGGACTCGTCCCCGACCTCATCGCCACCTTCTACCCCGGCGTCGCGCCCAGCATCGGCTACATCGCCTTCGTCTCCGTCTACGACGGCTTTTTCGGCTACCTGCTCTACCGCAAAATCTCACGCTATCGCGCCATGTACGCCCAAGTCGAGAAAAAAAAGGAGAGAGATGAGAAAACGACGACGACGACGGGACCGAACACCGTCGAATTCGACTCCCAGCGCGAAATGCCCAGCGAGAGCGAGGAAGGTGACGACACCCAGCGTAAGCCGAACACCCGAACGAGCACGAATGGCGGAACAGAAAACGGCCTCCTCGGCAACGAAGGGAGTGGTCTCCTGGCAACGATACCATCTATGCGAACGGTGGGACGGGATGGAGAAACGAGCGCGGAATCGAGACGAAGAGACAGGCGACGAAACCAGAACTCCAACGAGTTCCGAATCGTCTACCGCCTCAGCGAGAGTTCGTCCGCGTACTTCGCCAACACGTCCACTTCGAGATGCACCGGGTCGCCGGGTTCTTTTTCCGAGAGGTTCGTCACCCGTCGAGTCGTGGGGATGATGGCGACGGTGAACGTCTCATCGCCCTTTTCGGCCACCGTGAGGCTGATTCCGTTGAGCGCGACCGACCCCTTGTCCACGATGTACTGGCGATAGCCCTCGGGGAGGGCGAATTCGTATGGCCATCGTCCCCGACCTCACGTCCACGACTTCGGTCGTCGTATCGACGTGCCCCTGTACGAAGTGACCGTCGAGGCGAGCGTCGGCCCGAAGCGCACGTTCGAGGTTGACGACATCACCCTCCTCGACCTCGCCGAGATACGTCTTTTCGACCGTTTCGGCCGCCAAAACACTTCGAAACTGCTCTCGTCGAACTCCTCGACGGTCAGACAAGCACCGTTAACGGCGATGCTCGCGCCGTCCTCCACGTCCGAGAGCACGTCGTCGGCCGCGATTGTGAGCCGCCGACCGCCGTCCGTATCCTCGACGCGACGAACCTCGCCGACCTCCGCAACGATTCCGGTAAACATAACAGAACTGTGACGCCGAGCGGTTGAAAACGGTTCCGGAATGGGGTTCGATGACGGCGGGTTTTTGATCGGTGGTGCGGAAGGGACGAGTATGACGATGGGCATCCTCGACACCGTGAGTCTGGCCGTAACGCTGGTGTTTGCTCTCCCCGTCGCGTTCTTCGGCATCGACCGAATCATCGCCGGACAGTTGGTTTTCGGCGGTGTGTTCGTCGTCATCGCCGTCGGTATGGTTCTCCTCCGCGAGAAACTGATGACGCCCTCCGACTTGCCCTCCAGCGCCGCCCAGAAAGTCGTCGGGACGGTGGCGAAAAGGGACGACGACGAGGAATAGACACGCGTTGTGGATTCCGTTGCTGTGACGACTCGCCAAAAATCGCCCTCCCGACCTTCTTCGACTCAGTCCAACTCGTAAATCTCGCCGTACTTCTCGGTGACGTAGTCGAGGAAGTAGTCGGCGGTCAGCGGTTCGCCGGTGGCCTCCTCGATGAGTTCGTCGGTGGTGTACGTCTGTCCCTGTTCGTGAACGTTCTCGGTCAACCACTGACGGATGGGGCTGAACTCCCCTTCTCGGATGAGTTCCCTCGGGTTGTCCATTTCCTCCTCGATTGTGGCCCACAGTTGGGCGGCGAAGACGCTTCCGACCGTATAATTCTGGAAGCTGGCGAACCCGCCCGTCCAGTGGATGTCCTGCAGACAGCCCTCCGAATCCGTCTCCGGGACGATGCCGAGATACTCCTCCATCAGTTCGTTCCAGCGGGCGGGATGTCTCCATATCGAGGTCACCGGCCACGAACTCCTGTTCGATTTCAGAGCGGAGGATGATGTGCATGTGGTAGGTCAACTCGTCCGCTTCGACGCGAATCATGTTGTCCGTGAACACCTGATTGGCCGCCTCGTAGGCCTCCTCGGCGGTTACGTCTTCGAACTCGGGGAATTGTTCTTTGACGGTCGGGAGGAACTGTTCCCAGAACTCCTTCGTCCGACCGACGTGATTCTCCCAGAAGCGAGACTGGGATTCGTGGATCCCCGAACTGCGAGGTTCGCCGAGCGGCGTACCGTAGGCGTCGTCCCGCAGGCCGAGTTGGTAGGTCGCGTGGCCGAACTCGTGAATCGTCGCGGTCAACGGGTCCACGAAATCGTTCTCGTGATACCGGGTCGTCACGCGGGCGTCGAACTGCGTCCCGGACATGAACGGATGCGGTGCGGTGTCGAAGCGCCCGCGGTTCCAGTCGTACTTCAGCAGGTCGAGTGCGTCCCGACAAGCGCCTCCTGGTCCTCGGCGTCGAACGTTCCGGCGAAAGCGTCGTCGGCGATGTCCGCGCCGTTCTCGTGAACGTCCTCGATGAGCGGCACCAACCCCTCCCGTAGTTCGTCGAAAATCTCCTCGACGCGTGAGAGCGGGAGGTAGGGTTCGCTTCCCTCGAACATGACCACGTACGGGTCTTCCTCGGGGTCAATGTGCTCGGCCATCTCGATGTGGAGTTCGCGGATCTGGTCGAGATACGGCGCGAACGTCTCGAACTCGTCTTCGGCTTTCGCCTCGCGCCACGCCGGTTGTGCCTCGCTCGACGTTTCGGAAATCCGCTCCACGAGGTCGTTCGGGATGGCGACCGCACGGTCGTACTCGCGGCGAACCTCGCGGACGACGGCGATCTGTTCGTCGTCCAACTCCGTCGATTCGAGTTCGTCGAGCAGTTCGCCGGTTCGTTCGTCGGTCAACAGTTCGTGAGCGATGGATTGGAGCGCCCCGAGTTGCTTTGCGCGGGCGGGTGTACCCCCTTCGGGCATCTTCGTCTGCTGGTCCCAGTAGAGGACCATCCCCGCGTTCTGGACGTTCGCAATTCGTTTTCGTCGGTCGAGGAGTTCCGTGTACGCGGAGTCGGGGTCGGATTCGGCGGTCGCCATAGCCACTAACTGCACTAGCAACTGGTATCAATTCGCGGGTATCGGAAAACGGAGAGCAAAGAGAGGAAAAGAGAGCGGAGAGAAACGACAAAACGAACCGCATGACCGCTTATTCGGCTTCGAGTTCGCCGACTTCCTCGTCGAGGATATCGTCGACCGATTTCCCGTTCGGTTCGTTGTACAACAGGACGTCGAGTTTCAGCGTCGGCGCGCCGCTGACGAGATTTTCCAGAATGACGAGGCGCTCGCGAGCACGGCTCATCCCGACGTAGAACACGCGGCGTTCGTTGTCCGTGAGGATGGGAACGGGGTCGGTTCCGGCGGTGAACTCCTCGTCGCCGGGAACCTCGATACCCTCGTTTTCGACCGATGCCGCCATCTGTTCGACGACTTTCTCGGTCAGGTCGGTGCCGATGAACACGTGGTCGGCCTCACGACCTTTCGCGCTGTGGATGGTGCCGATACGAACGCGGTCCCGCTCCGTATCTTGGTACCGCCCGCTGAAGAAGGCCTTCATGGAGCGCTTCTGGTAGCTCGTCACCTTTCGAACCATGTCGGCAGCGGATTTGCGACCGGGCATGAACGGCGCGAAGTTCTTCACGAAGTCGGCGTCGAACTCCAGTTCGGTGAGGTCGTCCACACCTTCTTTTTCCTTTCGTTCGTCGATGGCGTCGAACATCTCGTCGCGGTCGTTCGTGCCGAAGGTGGACTCGGTCAGCATGTCCGCGAGGCGGCGGGCTTGAAGCCCGTCGATGGGTTCTCCGTCTTCGATTTGTTCGACCGCTTCGACGTACTGATTCAGTCGGTCGGTCCACATCCGCTGGTCGGTCAGCGTCCGGAACGGAATTCCTTCGTCGATGAACTCGTCCACGAAGCGGAACATCTGGTAGCGAGCGCGGAACAGCACCATCACGGTGCCGTCGAACTCCTCGATAGTGTAGCGGACGTTCCGCACGAGGTCCAACATCGACGGGTTCTCGACCGCTTCGACCTTACCGCCTTCCTTGCGCGGTTTGAGGTTCTTCTCCTGTCGCTCCTCGATGTGGCTGACTTCCTTCTGAACGACTTTGAGAACGCGGGAAGGGAGACGGTGGGAGGTGTCGAGAATCACGTCTTCGCCGCCCTCGCCGAGCAGGAGTTTGGGGTCCGCACCCTGCCACGCGTAGACGACCTGGTCGTCGTCACCGGCGATGAGGACGTTGTCCATGTGTTTTTTCCACTCTTCGTAGATATCGAACTGCAGTTGCGTGATGTCCTGAAATTCGTCGATAATGAGATAGTCGACGCTGGGGAGAAGTGACCGTTGTTTTACGCGTTCGAGCATGTCGGCGAAGCCGACGAGACCCTCGTCACCTTTGTACTTCCGCCAACCGCGAATGGCTTCCGGAACGTCGAACCGGTCGTCGCTGCTCGGCCACGTCGGCGTGTACTTGTTGCCCTCCTGTGCGTTCGGGTCGATATCCGGCGGCAGTCGAACCTCTTCGACATCCCACTGGAACGGAACGTCGTGCCAGTCGGCGACCTGGCGTCGGGTTCGCTGGAGCCACTGTGAGGTAGCGATTATCTTGTTGCCGAGCGTCGTCGAACGGGCAGTTCGGCGGCCGGAACCGCTTACTCGTCCTCGTATTCGAGACCGTAGTCCTCGCAGAATTCCTGTTTGTTCTTCTCGCCGACGACGTCACCGCGAGAGAGATTGAGCAGTTCGTAGGCTTTCGCGTGCATCGTACAGACGTTGCCCTGCAGCGAGCGGGGGTCGACGTCGAGGCGCTCCGCGAGCCGTTCTCGAACTTCGTTTGCGGCAGCACGAGTGTACGACACGACGAGGAGGTCCTTGACCGTGACTCCGTCCTGGGCTAGAATATCCTCTACCCTGTCGAGTAGTTCGGTGGTTTTACCGCTCCCCGGCCCACCAAACAACCGGGTCACTTTTGCGTCCGTCTCTGCCATTGGCGTAGTCATTGTACCAGCACAAGTTCCCGGAACGTATAAAACGACGTGAATCGGAGTCGCCCATCAGGTGCCGCTCGACGAACTCGCATCGCGGATTTCAGCTTCCGCCCGAACCGTGTCCTCGTAGTTGGGATAGACCCCGCAGGTCGGTTATCCGGGCAAGCTCGAACGTGATTTTTTTTTTTTTTTTTTTTTTTTTTTTTTTTTTTTTTTTTTTTTTTTTTTATAATATTTCCCGACAATGACAGTCACAGCAGACGAGAGACATTCAAAAAAAAAGACCGAATACTATAGTCCGTCATGACGAGTTTGCGTAGTAGCGGGGACTACGGATTCCAGCCACAAACTGTGCATTCGGTCGCTGAAAGGTTATGAAGTCCACCACATTCCGGACACTGCTTTTTGTTATACTCCTGCTCCCAATCTACTCGCTCCGTCTCGTGACCGCGGTCTTCGAGAAACTGGTCGAACACGGATTCGTCGTCTCCGGTTGGTGCGGAGGCCATACATGCTATGGTAAGGCACACCACCCATATAATCCTGATGGTTAAACAGACCCATACGTAGTTTTGGTTTCAAAATTGCCAGATTAGAAGTCACGGAGTCGGGTCGAAATACCGAGCGAGTTCCGTCCCGAACTCCCCGGCCAGAACGCCCACCGAATCGCCCGACAGCACGTCGTACTCCCGTTTCATCGTCGATTCGACGTGAACACCGAGTGCGGCATCGAGGGCTGCATCGCTCCGGAGGAACGCGATCGCGCTCGTGAACTCCCGCTCCCGCTCGACCACGTATCGGTCGTCAGATATGAACGGACCGTACGCATCCGAGTCGGCGTACTTTTCGTAGAAGCCAGCGGCGTGAGCACGCACGTGAACCGGCGGTCCGCCGTGGCGTTCGACTGCCGGTCGCTCCGCCACCGATAGTTCGAAGAACAACACGGCGGTGTCGTTCGCGAACAGTTCTGATCGGAGGACATCGAATCCGCGTCGAGCGAGTGCAGCCGTGACACCCGACAGCGATTTTTCGAGCTGTGGATACAGCTGGTCTTCCACGATATCCGGCGTGTCGAACCGAATCGCCACGGGCGTCGTCCCCCGCTCGGCGACGAACTCGCGCACATCGTCGGCCGTCAGCGGTTCCGGCGATTCCGGAAGAACACCGATTCGCGCGGACTCGCCAGCAGGTTGCGGGCATAGTGCTGTAGCCGCGCCACGTTCTCGGCCAGAGGACGGCCGCGACGTTCCGCTCCGGGTCGGTCGGGTCGATGACCACGAGCGGATCGTCGAACGTCGCCGCCCCGTGATTTTCCGGGTCGAACTGAACTGGTGGCGTCCACTCCGCCGCCGCTTCCAGCACCTCGCGGAATCCACCGTATTCGAGGACGAGCAGTTCCGACAGATACCCTGAAAACCCCTTCGTCCTGAGGTCGCTTCCGTACGCACCGATACCCTTGAGAAACTGCTTGAACAGCAGCACTTCGCCGGCTAGTTCGTCGTCCAATCGCGCCTCCAGATACTCCGTGTGAAACGGCGTTCGTTCCACCGCCGACTGAATCGCCGTCGCCGACTCGACGCGATAGCAGGGGACGAAATCCACGTCGAAGCCGTCGAACTCCCCTTTCACGTACGGATGTTCGGCGTACTCCTCGTGGCCGTCGGGCAGGACGGCGTGGCCGATTTTGATTCCGAACGATTCCAATTTCTCGCGGTCGAGGTCCGGCCGGAAGCGAACGAACAGGTCGATATCCCTGTCGCCGCTCGTCCACGTCCCGCGGGCGGTGCTCCCAACCTGAATCACGTCGGCGTCCACCGACAGGTCGCTGATTGCCGCCTCGGCGCGCTCCGTCAACTCGCGAACCGCCGCTCGAAGTCGACGCCGTTCTGCGGCGTCGGGTTGTATCTGCGCTCGGACCGCCGAGACGACCTCCTCGAACCGTGCCATCGGGCGAACGTTTCCCACGAACGCGTGAAAGCGTATCGATGACGTCGGACGAAAACGAAAGCCCTATCAAACAACTCGGTCTATGGATGAATGCAGTCAGAAGCCGCCGTAGCTCAGTTGGTAGAGCACCTGGTTGTTACCCAGGTTGTCCCAGGTTCGAGCCCTGGCGGCGGCGCTTCTTCGGTTCGTTATTTTCGTGAGAAAGTTCTGTTTGTGTCGCCTCGGTTCGAGCAGAACCTTTTTTTTTTTTTTTTTTTTTTTTTTTTTTTTTTTTTTTTTTTTTTTTTTTTTTTTTTTTTTTTTTTTTTTTTTTTTTTTTTTTTTTTTTTTTTTTTTTTTTTTTTAAAAAAAAAAAAAAAAAAAAAAAAAAAAAAAAAAAAAAAAAAAAAAAAAAAAAAAAAAAAAAAAAAAAAAAAAAAAAAAAAAAAAAAAAAAAAAAAAAAAAAAAAAAAAAAAAAAAAAAAAAAAAAAAAAAAAAAAAAAAAAAAAAAAAAAAAAAAAAAAAAAAAAAAAAAAAAAAAAAAAAAAAAAAAAAAAAAAAAAAAAAAAAAAAAAAAAAAAAAAAAAAAAAAAAAAAAAAAAAAAAAAAAAAAAAATTTTTTTTTTTTTTTCGGTACGCTAAAGAGGTATGCCAAATTAGGGTTGAATATACGGGCCCTTAGCTCAGTCTGGTTAGAGCGCTCGGCTCATAATGATGCCTGTCATCGACAGGCGGCATGGGATACCGGGTGGTCATTGGTTCGAATCCGATAGGGCCCATTTGGTGGTGAAATCCTTTTTCGAGAGCGAGAGATATTGGCCTGAGGATTTGAATTTTAGAGGAGCACGGGGGAAAAGAGGGGCAAAAAGCCCCGAGGTGAAAGGGGAAGCCCCGAGAGAAAAGTGATGTCTGGGCGCGGTTCGAATCCGAGAGGGGCCCCTTTCTGCCGAACAGTCCGCGAGCACCACGAAGCGTGTATTAGCGACAGCGTTCGGCAGAAATTGGTTCCGGATTCGAAGTAGAGACATGCCCGCGCAGTCGAACCGAAGGTGAGACGAGCAGGAACGTCTCGGCGTTGTTCGAATCCGAAGGGCCGTGGACGAGCGGCGACGCTTATTCGGACGGCGTCCGGTCGCCCACCCCTGCGTCTCGGTGACATCGAGGGTTCCTTCGAGCGTTCGGACCGGGTACGGCATGTCGATGGCTTCCGCGTCGAGCCGTTCTTTCACCGCCTGGACCAACTCGGACCTGATTCGCGAGAAATTGGACCGAGCGGGTCGCCGATCCAGAACCGCGTTTGCAGCCCGACGTATGAGTCGGCGAGTTCGGTGACTCGGATATCCGGTGCTGGGTCGGCGAGGATTTCCCCGTGCTGTCGCGCCTCGTCGAGGATTACCTCCTTCGCGTGGTCGATGTCGTCGTCGTAGCCGATACCGAAGACGAACTTCTGTCGGAGTTTATCGTAGGCGACCGGGTTCTTCACCGCGTCGTTCGCCAAATCCCCGTTCGGAACCGTAACGCGTTCGTTGTCGAACGTTCGGACTCTCGTCACGCGGAGGTCGATGTCCTCCACGCACGCCTCTCCGCCGCTCGATTCTATCCAATCGCCGATGGTGAACGGCCGGTCCTTGAGGATGAAAACTCCGGCGACAAAGTTGCCGAGCAGTTCCTGTGCGGCGAAGCCGATTGCCAGCACGATGGCACCGGCGAAGACGCCGAACGCGGCGATGACACCGCCGAAGCCGACGACGGTGAACGCGATTGCGATGGCGAGCACCCAGACGACGATGCCCGCAACGTTTTCGGCCAAACTCCTGACGGCGGGGTCGTGGCCCTGCTCTTTGAGCACCCGGACGAGAAGGGGAATCAGAACGCTCCGACCGAGCAGGTAGACGACCACGAGCGTCACGACGAACAACACAGCCGGAATCACGAAGTTGTTGAATATCGACGTGGTCGTCAGCGAGTTGCTCGCTTGCAGCGGGACCATCGTCTCCGTAATCGGGATGAAATTCGATGACATACTTCGAACCGGAAGTAGGATGGACGTTTATTGAACGTTTTGCCCAATTATTTCTCACTGCCCGTCTTCGTCGTCGCGCCACCGAATCCGAACTTCGTACTGCTGTCCATCGTCGGTTCGCGTCCGCTCCTCGCGTATCTCGACCGTCGCGGGTCGATTCGCTATCGAGTCGGCGAAGGATCCGTATCCCCGTCTCCTGCTCCCTTTCGTCGCTTCCTGGCATCCGGTCTCCTAGGCTTCGAGGGTTTGGTGGGGTCGTATTGCGGGAGGGAGAGCGAGAGCGGCGTCGATCCGCCGTTCGTCGGTCCTTCACCCTCGGCGGGAAAGGAGGTCATTCCGGCCCCGACCGGCAAGAAAAACCAGCCGGCTTAAATCGACCCCACGAGCAGGAGGAAGCCACCGACCGCGCCCGACGGACGCTTTTTGTACGACGCCAAGGTAATTATGATGCATCCCTGCGGTGGTGCCCTGAGTGCGGGGACCACCGTCCCCGTACCGAGATGGAGCGGCGAGGTCGCGGCGCCGGGGAAGAGATAGTAATTCGGAGGGAAGGAGACGACGACGGCCACCACCACCACGAGGGGGGGGTGGAGCAGGATGATGGGAAGAACCGGGAGGAAGGGGAGGAGGGGCCCAGCGGTGACGGCCGTCACGACGGCGGCCCCGATAGTAGCGAGGAGGAGGAGCCGTTCATGGCGGTGTTCGAGATGTATTGGTTTGTCTGTATCGCGCGAGTCTCTGAGAGAGAGGGAGTATCCCGCGGAAGGGATTGATTGAGCCCCACGTGAGTGAGAGGATACCGACGAAGGATGGAGGCGCTCGCCCGCGCCCGGTTTCCGGTTTCGTGGGCGGTATTTGGGAGATTGCCGGTGAAAGGGAATCGGGGTTCCGGATGACGGGCGCCTTGAGGTTGGAGGTAGTGACGGCGGAGGGAAGAGGAATCGAGAGTTGCAAGAGGGGAGGGAGGGAGATGAGGGAGGGAGACGCGATGCGCCCTGGCGAGAGAGGGCACCGTTTTTCGCTTTCTTTCTGTCTGGGTCGGGCGTGCATCTGCGTCGTCATTGGAGTGCGGGAGGAGAGATGGAGTCGCGTATGAATCGACGCGTTCGAGTCCGCGCGATTTAATATAGGCCGCGTCGCTGGTTCCGTTTCGAGTTGGGTTTTTTCGTTTTCGATACGTTTCCGGAGGACGGACGACGACTCTCGAATGCCGATTTCGTAGCCGATACCGCTCGACGGTGAGAGCGTGACCGTCTTGTTACCCACGTCGATATCGGCGTCGCCGTCGCCACGGAGTTCGTGTGCGATGGCTTGCAGTCGGTCAGCCACCTCGTCCCTCGACAGCTTCTCTTCGTGCAGCGTTTTTTCGGACATCGAGAATTGCAAACTCAAATCATTCGTATAGCTGTTCTGGGCAAAAAGTTCGGCCGAAGTTTGTGGGTCCTCACGAGAGGCGACAGTTACACGTTGGCAACAGCGTTTATGCGAACACTGTGTTACGTACCACGAATTCATGAGCGACTCAGAATACGCGCTGTTCGCCCGACTCGAAGCGAAGAACGGCAAAGAAGACGAAGTCGAGGAGTTCCTGCGCTCGGCGTTCCCCATGGCACAGGACGAAGAAGATACGACGACGTGGTTCGCGATCGGTTCGACGACTCGACGTTCGGTATCTACGATACGTTCCCCGACGAGGGAGGGCGACAGGCACATCTCGACGGCGAAATCGCCAGCGCGTTGATGGAGACGCCGACGAACTGCTCGCGGAACCACCGCAGATCGAGGAAGTCGACGTGCTGGAAGCCAAACATCCGTGAATCACCTCGGGGTAGCTCCCCGAAGCTACAGTTCTCCGTGGAGATTTCGAATGGCCGTCTGGATGTAGGGGAGGCTTCACGGTCTCAGAACGGGTTCAGGCCATCCCTGCCCTAGTTAAGAAGAGCTGCATGTCGTGCAATTAAGTGTTGCCTTCACATCCAGGTCCGACTCCAAACCACGGGCAGGAGTGGTGTGTGACCTGGCCGGGTTGGGTTTCGCAATTCCCGCCTTCAGCTTTTTCCCATTCGTTCCTCGTGCCTCCTCCTTACAGCTGAGAGTACTATATAGATTGGATTTGGATTCTATTTTGGAGTTGGGTGGTGGACAGACGACACCCGGCTTATTGCTAGTGGTCCCAGCGCCCAGAGGCATAAAGCGGACTCTGGGGGTTCCGATGATCACAGAGCCGAGCGTTTTGTCAAGCGACCCCGAGAGTGAGTGTGGATTGACAATGAAGTCCTGAGGCGTCTGAGGCGCGTGTCTGGCAACCTTCAGACGTTGCTTCTCGTAGTTGTTCGACCTTTTCTCCTTCCGTCGGCGTCAACGTGTTCGTATTCGTAGCGTGTGTAGTTGTACGCTTGGCGATGAACGTCAATATGGTACTTCAGTCGCTCCGCTACCTGTTGTGTCGGATAAGAGTGGTAGCGGTGACTGTATTCCATCGCTGTCCACTGGTTAGGAGTATGTTGACTTGATGGTTTGTTTCACGAGTTGTCGGATTCAACCCCGAGGTCGAGCCTCGGGGCATTCTCCTTGCACTTCTGTAAAAACCGATTCGAAAACCGACCGTCGATTCGAAACCCGACGCACGAACCTACACGTCGGGCGTTTCCAGAATTCGGGGCACGCCCTGTGCGGTAATCGTCTCGCCGACGAGATACGAGGAGGGGGACTGGCGAGGAACTGCGCGATATCGGCGATTTCTCGGTCGTGCCGATACTTCGTCTCACCTCTCCCCGGTCGATATTGTCCGCGCTGACGCCCATCTGACTCTCGACACCCGGCGTGGCGACGAATCCGGGGGCGATGCAGTTGACGCGCACGTCGTCGTCCGCCCACTCGAACGAGAGCGTGGACGTGAGGTCGATGACGCCCGCTTTCGCCGCGCCGTAGTGGCTCATGTGGGGTGCCCCTCCCTGCCCGGCAACGCTAGCGAGGTTGATGACCGCGCCGCCGCCGTTCTCCGCATGTGTTTCCCGGCGACCTGCGTGCAGTGGAACGTCCCGTGGAGGTTGATGTTCACGATGGTCTCCCACCCGTTTTCGCTGATGTCTGCGAACGGAGCCATGAAACTGGCACCGGCGTTGTTGACCAACACGTCGATGCCGTCGAACTCCTCGACGGTGGCGTCCACGAGCGCTTCCACGGCATCGCGATCGGTTACGTCGCATTCGACCGCCAGTGCGTGCCCCGACGCGCCGCTCGTCTCGATTGCTTCCGCTACGGGGTCCACGTTCGCCTGTTCGCGAGCAGACGACGACGTTCGCGCCGTCGTCTGCGAACCGCTCGGCGATGGTCTTCCCGATTCCGCTCGACGCACCCGTCACGATGGCGGTTTTCCCGGCGACGCTGAACTGGTCGACGGTCATGCGATAGCCTCCCAAGTTCGTCGCTTTGAAATTGAAGCTTCCATTGGTAACTACAGTCGCCAATAATTCGCTGCATGGTAATAAATGTGGATTCCACCCTTCTATCGTTATCTTGATTTCCAACGCACGCCAGTATAGCAGACCAGGCGAGACGAACGAAGGGACTGGCAAGCGGTGTTCTGGGACATCGGCGGCGTCATCCTCGATACGGCGTCCGTTCGACGCGCACACGAGGAGTTCGTCGGGGAGATTATCGAGCGACGTGCGCGGAACGAGCCTGTCGAGGAGGGAATCGAGCGCTGGCGAACCGCCGTCGGCGAGTACTTCCAGGAGCGCGACGGAACGGAATTCCGGAGCGCGCGAACCGCCTACGACCGCGCCGTGGACGAAATTACGGGAGAATCGATTCCCGAAGACGAGTGGCGGCCCGTGTTCGAGCGGTGACGACCGAAACGCTACGTCCCAATCCCGGGGCCGTCGAGACCATCGAGCGGTTGGCGGAAACGGAGTTGCACGTCGGCGTCGTCAGCGACGTGGATACCGAGGAAGGCATGCGAATTTTGGAGACGTTCGGCCTGAAAGGGCGGTTCGACTCGATTACCACCTCGGAGATGGTCGGACGAACCAAGCCCGACCGACGGATGTTCGAGAGGGCATTGGGGGCGGCGGACGTGTCGCCGAGCGATGCGCCATGATAGGGGACCGCTACGACCACGACATCGCCGGTGCGTCGGCAGTCGGGATGACGGCCATCGGGTACGGGGCCGAGGAGGGACCCGAAACCGACTACGCCATCGACGACCTCAAGGACGTCCTCTCGATAGTCGGGGTAGAAAGGGAACGGGAGGAAGAGTGGGGAGTTACTCGGCGTCGTAGCGAATCAGGTGTTCGACTTCGGCGGGGTCGAGGTCGGAAAACGCGTCCCTGGCGATGACGCGTTTGTGGACCTCGTCCGCGCCGTCCACGATGCGGAACTGCCGGACGTTCTCGTAGAAGTCCGCGAGCGGCAGGTCCTTGCCGATGCCGTTCCCGCCGCACATTTGAATCGCGCTGTCGATGGCGTCCTGTACGACGTTCGCGGCGTACACCTTGCTCATCGCCACTTCGATTCGGGCTTCCTCCCCCGCCGCTATTCGACGGGCGGCGTGGCGAACCATGGTGCGGACGGCGTGGAGTCGTATCTCGGTTTCGGCGACCTCGAACCGTATCGACTGCTTCTCCGAGAGCGGGCCGTCGAACGCCTGTCGCTGGTCGACGTACGCCTTCGCGATATCGACGGCCCGTTCGGCCATCCCGGAGTAGCGCATACAGTGGGTGAGTCGCGCCGGACCGAGTCGCTGTTGGGCGATGGCGAACCCGGCGTTCTCCGCGCCGAGGAGGTTCTCCTCGGGAATTCGGACGTTGTCGTATCTGATTTCCGCGTGGCTCATCCCCGTGACGCCGCCGCCGACGTGCGGGATGTCCCGGACGACTTCCACGCCGGGCGTGTCGGCGGGAACGAGGAAGATGGAACAGCCTTCGTAGGGATGGGCGTCCGGGTCGGTGAGCGCCATCACCAACAGCACGTCGGCCTCGCTTCCCTGCGTCGTCCACCACTTGTGGCCGTCGATGACCCACTCGTCGCCGTCCTTCGTCGCGGTCGTCCGGAGCATCTTCGGGTCCGAACCAGCACCCGGGTTCGGTTCGGTCATCGAAAATCCGGACTTGGCCTCGCCCGCCACGAGCGGGTCGAGCCATCTTTCTTTCTGTTCCTCCGTCCCGACCAGTTCGAGCGTGTGCATGTTTCCTTCGTCGGGTGCATCGACGCGGATGGCCGTCGGTCCGAGGAGGCTTCGTCCGGCCGTCTCGAAGACCGGAAGCATCTCGCGGAAGTCCATTCCCAAGCCGCCGTGTTCGGCGGGAATCTGCGGTGCGTATACGTCGTACTCGCGGGCCGTCTCGCGGAGTTTGCGAACGGTTCGTCCGAAACAGGTCCCTCGCCGAGGTGGTCTCGCTCGACGGGAATGACCTCCTCGCGGACGAACGTTCGGACGCGTTCGGCGACGTCCGTCCCGCGTTTCGGGTCGTCGTACTCCATACCCACAACCCCGATTCACCAGTGTAAAAATATTTCCCCAGATAAGTTACCCTCGTAAGTTCTATACCGAGGATGGACGTACAATCGACACGAATCCCACTGTCGAGGCGGTCGGAGAAACGAGATAGGCGAGAACCGTACCGGCCGACACCGACAGCGGACGGAAAGGACCAATGACAAAAGACGACCAGACAGCGGGTGACAGCGATTACTTCGAACGACTCGTCGATACGGACGCGCTACGGAACTACCTCGCGGCGGAATTGGGGGAGGCGACGGAATACGCCGTCTCACACCACGCGGAGGGGCACTCAAACGAGACACTGTTCCTGACGTGGGGCGACAGCGAACTCGTCATCCGCCGTCCGCCGCCCGGCGAGACGGCCGAGACGGCTCACGACGTGCTCCGCGAGTACCGAGTGATGAACGCGCTACAGACCACCGACGTTCCGCTTCCGGCGACGGTGCTGGCCTGTGAGGACCGTTCGGTCATCGGGAGCGACTTCTACGTGATGGAACGCCTTTCGGGGGACGTGCTCCGCGACGGCGGAACCCCGCGCTTCGGAACGGCCGACGCGCGGCGAAAAATCGGCGAAGAATTCGTGGATACGCTCGCGGCGATTCACAGACTCGACTACGAGGCCGTCGGACTGGGGCGAGTTCGGCTATCCGCCAGGCTACACGGAGCGACAGGTCGAACGATGGACCAAGCAACTCGACTGGGCGTTCGAGCGAACGGCCGAGGAGCGGGCCGTCCCGGAACTGGAGGCGGTCGGCGATTGGTTGGTCGAGCACTGCCCGAGGAACACGAACACACGCTGTCCACGGCGATTACAAACTCGACAACGTGATGTTCGGGCCGGGGTCCCCGCGGAAATCGTCGGCGTCTTCGACTGGGAGATGGCGACGCTCGGGGACCCGCTGGCCGACCTCGGGTGGATGTTGTCCTACTGGCGCGACCCGGGCGACCCCGAACCGGCGACGCCCGAACTGACGGCCACGTTCATGGAGGCCGAGGAGTACCGACCCGGCAGGAACTCGTGGAACGCTACGAGCAGGCGACGGGTATCGAGTACGTCCACGACCGATTCTACCGGGCGCTCGCGGTGTACAAACTCGCCGCGCTCGGCGAGATGTTCTACCGGCGCTATCTCGAAGGTAACAGCGACGACCCGATGTATCCGCGGATGGAGGAACGGGTACCGGACCTCGCAATCGCGCGGCGGGAATCATCGACGGCGACGAACCGCTGTAACGTCGGGTGGTTACCAATACTTCGACATCATATCGATTCAGACTCCGATATTTGGTATCGTGGCCACTTTCCCTTACAGAGATGCACATCCCACGGTGGAGTTAAGGGAGCACGGCGCAAAAACCACTGTCGTATGGCAGACACGGACATTCGACGGGTGACGGTGCTCGGGGCCGGAAACATGGGTCACGGAATCACGGAAGTCGCGGCCATCGCAGGCTACGACGTCACCATGCGCGATATCGAGGAGGAGTTCGTCACGAAGGGGTACGAGAGCATCGAGTGGAGTCTGCAGAAGTTGGCCGAGAAAGGCTTGCTCGACGAGTCGGCGGAGGACGTGCTCGACCGCATCGACACGGCGGTCGATTTGGAAGACTCGGTCGCCGACGCCGACCTCGTCATCGAGGCGGTGCCCGAGCGCATGGACCTCAAGCGGGAGGTGTTCATCGACCTCGACGAGTTCGCGCCCGAGGACGCCCTGTTGGCCTCGAACACGTCCAGTTTGAGCGTCACCGAGATGGCCGGCGTGACCTCCCGACCGGAGGACGTGGTGGGAATGCACTTTTCAATCCGCCCGTGAAGATGGATTTGGTCGAAATCATCTACGGCGAGCGGACGAGCGACGAGACGGCCGAAACCGCGTTCGAGTTCGCCGAGTCGCTGGGTAAGACGCCGATTTACGTCCGGAAGGACGTTCGTGGCTTCGTCGTCAACACCGTCCTCGGCCCGTTCGGCGACGAACCCGCGTGGATGGTGTCGAACGGCGAGGCGACCATACGCGAGGTGGACGCCGCGATGGTCCACCAACGGGGTTACCCGATGGGACCGTTCGAACTCATGGACTTGACCGGCATCGACGTGGGCTATCACGTCCGCAACGAGTCCGGGCGGGAGATTCCGCCCCTCATGGCCGAGAGGTCGAGAACGACGAACTCGGGCAGAAGACGGGGCGAGGGTACTACGACTATGAAGATGGCGATGGCGTCGATTACGAACCCGAAGACGGCGAGGGCTTCGACACCCTGCGAATCGAGGCCCGGATGGTCAACGAGGCGGCGCGACTCGTCGGGGAAGGCGTCGCCCGACCCGACGAAATCGACACCGGCGTCCGTCTCGGACTCGGGTTCCCGGAGGGTATCTGCCGACGCGCGGACAAAATCGGTCTCGACACCATTCTGGACAAACTCGAATCCCTGTATGAGGACACCGGCGAGGACGATTCGAACCCGACGACTATCTGGTCGAACTGGTCGAATCGGGCAAAACCGGCGAGGATGCAGGAGAAGGGTTCCACGAGTATTCGACGGGGAGTAATCGACGGGGCGGGTAGCTATCAACTGCTGAACTACGACCTCTCGGACGATGGCCTGCTCGAAATCGAACTGAACCGGCCGGAACGACTGAACGCCCTTTCGGCCGACCTGCTCGGAGAAATCGACGACCTGCTCACGTCCGTCGATACCGACGACGTGCGGTGTGTCACGTTCGAAGGCGCTGGCGACCGGGCGTTCAGCGCGGGGGCGGACATCGGTGGGTTCGCCGACGCGACCCCGACGGACTTCATGGACGTGACGCCGACGTTCGAGACGGTCAACGAGTTCGAGCGCCCGACCATCGCCAAGGTGGACGGCTACTGTCTCGGTGCCGGGTTGGAACTGGCGCTCGCCTGCGATATGCGGATCGCCACGGAGAAATCCGAATTCGGCTCCCCCGAGATTCGTCTCGGCCTGATCCCGGGCGGCGGCGGCACCCAGCGACTCCTTCGACTGCTCGGCGAGACGCGCGCCAAGGAACTCGTGTTCCGGGGCAACCGCATCGACGCCGACCGCGCCGAGGAGTGGGGTCTCGTCAACCGCGCCGTCCCAGCAGACGAGTTCGATTCCGCCGTCGCGGAGTTCGTGGACGACTGCCTCGAAGGCCCGCCGATAGGCCTGAAGGTGGCGAAGAAGGTGATGAACGAAGGGGCTGACGCGAGCCTCGACGCCGCGCTCGCCATGGAGAGTCAGGGTTTCGGCTTGCTCATGAGTACCGACGACGTGCGCGAGGGAACCGCCGCGTTCCGCGACGACCGCGACCCCGAGTTCACGGGGGAGTAGCCGTGACGATTCCGTTCGAGAAACTGGAAGTCGGAAAACGGATGACGACGCCTACGCGGACCATCACCGAAGCCGACGTGGTCAACTTCGCTGGCGTGAGCGGCGATTTCAACCCGCTTCACACCAGTAAAACCGAAATGGCCGAGTCGGATTTCGGCCAGCGAATCGCCCACGGCGCGCTCGTGTTTTCGGTCATGACGGGTCTCACGCGGCGTATCGTCCACGAGCGTGCGGAAGTGGTCGCGTTCTACGGCGTGGACCGCCTCCGATTTACCGCCCCGGTGTTCTTCGACGATACGGTTCACGTCGCATTGGAACTGGTCGAAAAGGAACCGAAGGACCACCCGACTGCGAACGGCGTCGTTCGATACGAGGCAGAAGTCCTGAACCAGCGAGACGATGTCGTGCTGTCGTGTGAACTGCTGTCGCTCGTGCGGTAGTTACTTCATGTGCTCGTCGTTCAACCCCTCGAAAATCTCGGGGTCGGTGCGGAACTTGAGCACGTTATGAACGACCGAATTGCGGATGTTGTCGATGACGTCCCCGTGTTCCTTGTAGAACTCGTGAATCCAGCGCGATTCCGACTCCCGATTGGGGAACATCATCACCGTCTTCCACTGATACTCGCCGTCCGAGAGGAAGTAAAACAGCGTGTTGGGATCGTCGCGGATGTACTCCATTGCGGCGCGCCAACTGTTCGCGAAGTGTTCCGGGTTGAACTTGAACTCGAACAGACCGAAGATGTAGTACTCCTCGTTGGGGATGATAGCCTCCCGAAACACCCCCTCGTTTCGCATCTCGCGGATGGACTCGCTCACGGTGACGTGTGACACTTCGATGTCGTACTCGTCGGCGAGAATCGTCGTCAGTTCCCGCGACGACAGTTGCGGGTCCCGTGTCAGTTCCCGCAGGATGGCGATGTCCCGCTCCTTGAACTCCCAGTTCGGTGATTCCGTCTCGTCGGTCATAGTATCCCTTCCGGAGACCGGGTTATCAGGGTTCTCCTTTGCGGGGCGAAACGTGTTGGCAGTCGGTATGGGGGACCGAGACCTTCTCGAACCGAACCCTTCAGCAGACGACGTGACCGGTTTCGTACCGGAACCCATTCATTGATAATCGGTGACACCAAACACCCGACGATGGCAACAGAAGCCACCGCGGACACCAGGTACGAGGAGTTTCTCGGGAAAGTAAAGCGAATTTCGAACGTCCAGAACGCCGCCGGAATTCTCGGCTGGGACCAAGAAGTCGTGATGCCCGAAGGTGGCACACCCGCTCGGTCCCAACAGAGTTCGGCGCTGTCGGCGATTTCACACGAACTGCTGACCGACGACGAGATGGGCGAGTTGCTCGACGAACTCGAATCGGCAGAACTGGACGACGAACAGGCCGCCGTCGTCCGCGAGGTTCGCCGCGAGTACGAGCGGGCGACCCGCGTGCCCGGCGACTTGGTAGCGAAAATCGCCCGAACCACGTCCGAAGCCCTGCCGAAGTGGAAGAAAGCGCGCGAGGAGGACGACTTCTCCATCTTCGCGCCGACGCTCGAAACGCTGGTCGAACTCAACCGCGAGTACGCCGAACATATCGACCCGGACGAGGACCCCTACGAGGTGCTGTTCGAGGAGTACGAACCCTACCTCGGCATCGACACCGCCGAGGAGACGCTGGAGCGACTCCGCGACGAACTCGTCCCCCTCATCGACGCCGTCCGCGAGAGCGACGTTGACCTCGCCACGCCGTTCGACGGCACCTACGACGCCGAGACTCAGGAGGAACTCTCGCGCGACGTGCTCGACACGCTCGGCTACGACTGGAACCGCGGCCGCCTCGACACCGCGCCGCACCCGTTCTCCAGCGGCAACCAGTTCGACGCCCGCGTGACGACGCGTTTCGACGAGAGCGACCCGCTCGGCGCGTTGATGAGCACCGTCCACGAGTTCGGTCACGCCACCTACACGCAGGGACTGCCGGACGACCAGTACGGCACGCCGCTCGGCGAATCCCGTGACCTGACGGTCCACGAATCCCAGTCCCGCGTCTGGGAGAACAACGTCGGCCGCTCGCGTGCGTTCTGGGAGAACTTCCTCCCGCTCGTCAAGGAGCGGTTCGCCGACGTGGAGGACGTCTCCGTCGAGGAGATGTACGAGGCGGCAAACCGCGTCCACGAGGACAACCTCATCCGCGTCGAGGCGGACGAGTTGACCTACCACATGCACATCGTGGTGCGCTTCGAAATCGAGAAGCAACTCATCCGCGGCGAAATCGAGGTCGATGAAGTTCCGGAACTCTGGAACGACAAGTACGAGGAGTATCTTGGCATTCGTCCCGACACCGACGCCGAGGGCTGTCTACAGGACATCCACTGGAGCCACGGCAGTTTCGGCTACTTCCCGACCTACTCGCTCGGTAGCGTGCTCGCCGCACAGTTGTACGCGAAAGCCGACGAGGACATCGACGACCTCGACGAACAGATTCGCGCGGGCGAGTTCGACGACTTCCACGACTGGTTGACGGCCAACGTCCACCAATACGGCTGTCTGTACACCACCGACGACCTCATCGAACACGCGACGGGCGAGCGCTTCACCGCTGATTACTTCCTCGATTACGTGAACGAGAAGTACGGCGCGCTGTACGACTTGGAATAAACATACTCTCTCGCTTTTCACGACTCCGCCGACGCCGAGTACTGATGCACGAGTTTCGACTCCGCGCGGTGGAGCACCCCGCTCACGGTCGATTTCGACACGTCGAGCAGTCCCGCCAGTCGCGTTATCGAACAGCGACGTGGCACCTCGTAGTAGCCCTCCTCGATGGCGAGGTCCACGACTTCCGCCTGTCGCTCCGTGAGGAGTCCGTTCGATTCCTCCGTCGTCCGAACCGAGACGATTTCCACTGCCGCGCCCATTCCCTCCAGCGCCTGCTTCAACTCGATAACTCGCTCCCGCGTTTCCGTGACCGTCACGTCCACGACCCCGTTTCGAATCGTCACCGGATACTCCGGCATCGTGCCGGTGTCGCGGAAGATACCGTACGTTCCGTTGGATTTCCCCTCGTGCCGGAACACGGTCTTCCCGTCGCCGTGCATGACGACCCGGAACGAGTCGATTGACGGGTCGCGCTCCGCGCTCCCCCGCAGGGCGTCTACGGGAACTCCTGTCGTCTCCACAAGCGCGCTCGCCGTCTCGTCGCCGCCGATGCCGGACAGGACGCGGAACTCGCTCGTCTCGTATGTACGCGATATCTTCGCAATCCACGGATGCTCCGGCAGGGTTACGCGAAATCGAACGGAAGCCATCGACTGCCTCTCCGCACCCTATATAAATAAGGCTACATGTGATGTTGTAGGTATTCGAACCCGACGACCCAACCACAATCCAGCGACAATCACCGCTCCGGCGGTCGATTTGCTACCCACTCTACCGATGATTCACGTTGATTCACTCGATTTCGCCTACCCGAACGCGGAGCACGACACGCTTCGGAGCCTCTCCTTTGCGGTCGATTCGGGGGAGATATTCGGCTTTCTCGGACCCAGCGGGGCGGGAAAGAGCACGACCCAGAAAATCCTCACCGGACTGTTGAGCGACTATCGTGGCTCAGTCCGCGTGTTCGACCGGGAAGTCCGCGACTGGGACGGCACCTACTACGACCGAATCGGCGTTTCCGCCGAATCGCCCAACCAGTATCCAAAACTCACCGGCCGGGAGAACCTCGAACTGTTCGCCTCGCTCCACCGAACTGAAACGCGGGATATCGAGGAACTGTTCTCGCTCGTCGGGTTATCGGACGCCATCGACCGGCGCGTCGGCGCGTACTCGAAGGGGATGGCGATGCGACTCAACTTCGTTCGCGCGCTCCTGCACGACCCCGAACTCGTCTTTCTGGACGAACCGACGAGCGGCATCGACCCCGGCAACGCGAAGCGAATCAAGTCGGCGATCGCCGACCTTCGCGACGACGGCAAGACGGTGTTCCTGACGACCCACGACATGACCGTCGCCGACCAGCTCTGTGACCGAGTCGCGTTCATCGTGAACGGACGAATTCCGCTCGTCGACGAACCCGAGAACGTCTGAAACGGGAGTACGGGTCCCGAACGGTTCGGGTGGAGTACCGAGAGGACGGCCGCCCGCGGACCGCGCGGTTCGCGCTCGACGGGTTGAACGGGAACGCGGAATTCCGGAGGCTACTCGCGGGGAACGACATCGAAACGCTCCACACCGAGGAGGCCACGTTGGAGACCGTCTTCCTCGAAGTGACGGGAGAGACGTTGCGATGAACCCGGTCGGCTCGATGCTCGATGGGACGTCCGACTCCAGCGCCGCTACGGCTTCTACACCGTGTACGCCGTGCTGACGGCGTTCTACATCGTCGCATTCGTCGGACTGGATGTTCCGGAATCGGTGTCCGAGCGTGCCTTGGTGTTCGTCGTCCTCTCCGACCCCGCCGTCCTCGGCTTCTACTTCATCGCCGCGCTCGTCCTCATCGAGAAGCGCGAAGGCGTCCTCGACGCGCTCGTCGTCTCGCCGCTCGGCGTCCGGGGGTATCTCGTCTCCAAAGTCACGTCCCTGACCCTCCTCGCCGTCGTCGTGGCGACGGTCCTCACCCTCGTCGTCCATTCGAAGGGTGTGAACTTCCCCCTGCTAGCGCTCGGGGTGGCGCTCACGTCGATTCCGTTCGTCCTCGTCGGGTTCGTCAGCGTCGCCCGGTTCGACTCGATAAACGACTACTTCCTGAGCGCCCTGCTGTACGGCGTGGTGCTGTACGCGCCGTTGTTGTCGTTTTTCGGGCTCTTCGACACGCCGGTTTTCTACCTGCTTCCCGTCCGTCCCGCCCTCATCCTCATCGACGGCGCGTTTCACGGAATCCGACCGTGGGCAGTTCGTCTACGCCGTCGGTTACCTCTCGCTCGGAAGCCTCCTCGCGTTCGTCGTCGCGGAACGGCAGTTCCATCGCCACATCGTGCAGCACCGTCCGTCCCGACGCGATGAAGCGAACGGAGAACGCGAATCGAAACCGTCCCGCCTCGGAAGCGTTCGGGGTCTGGGACCCGCCGGGGGCATGGCGCTCGCGGACGGCGAAAAAGTGGCTCCGGGACCCGCTCCTGCTCGTCGCCGGAACCGGACCGCTGTTGCTCGCTTCACTCGCACACGTCGCGCTTCCGTTCGTCGATGGGCGGTATCTTCCGACGGTTTCGCTCGTCCCGTACTATCCCCTCGTGCTTGGATTCGTCGTCACCTTCCCGGCGTACATCTACGGCTTCGTGGTCGGCTTCTTCGTGCTCGAAGACCGCGAGGAAGGTGTGTTGACTGCACTGCGAACGACGCCGCTGACCGGCCGGGGCTACCTTCGCTATCGCGGCGCGACTGCGTATCTCGTCAGTGCGGTCGTCACGATGCCGACTCGTGGTCCTGTTCGGTCTCGTCCGGGTGCCGCCGCTCGTGCTCGTGGCGGTTACGGTCGTCGTCGCGCTCGCCGGTCCGGCAATCACGTTCCTGTTTGCGGGACTCGCACGAGACTCCATTGAGGGCGTCGTCATCAACAAACTGCTCGGACTGGTGTTGATTCTCCCAGTCGCCGGAATCGCGCTCCTGCCCGAACCGTGGGAGTACGTCGTCGGTATCCTCCCGCTCTACTGGCCGGTGAAGGCGCTCGTCGTGGGAATTTCCGACGGAATCGGCGTCCGCTTCGCCGCCTTCCTCTGCCTCGGCGTCCTCTCCTTCGGCGTGTGGATTCGGTATCTGGTCCGCCGGTTCGAGCGGATGGCGTGAGTGAATGTGAGTGAAAAACGGGTGAACTGCTCGTTCCCCTCAGTAGGAGTTGACGAGGTCGATGTAGTGGTCCCAATCCCAGTGCGAACCGGGGTCGGTGTGACTGCTCGCCGGGAACCTGTGAGTGACCGATGATGCCGCCGTTGGCCGGGTTCGCCGCGTCGCTCGGGACGCTCGTCGGGTGTTGTTTCGGCACGCCGTACTGGTCACAGAGCCAACTGGCCAGTTTGGCCGACGCCTCGTACTGTGCCTCCTCGTAGCTTCCGCTGACGTAGCCGCCGTGTTCGATGCCGACGGAGTATTTGTTGTAGCCCCAGTCGCCGGCGTGCCACGCGATGTTGATGTCGCTGACGCTCTGATAGCGGTAGCCGCCTTCGGAGACGATGTAGTGTGCACTGACGTCGGCGTCGGGGTTCTGGAACCAGTTGGCCGCGCTGCTCGCCGAGCCTTGGACGGTGTGGATGATGACCCAGTCGATTAGTCCAGCACCGCGGTCCGCACCCGTGTAGTTGCTCGAATCCGCCGGTTGCCAATGGACGGTTGGCTTGGCCGCTGCCGTTCCGCTGAACGCTGCTGCGCCGAGTCCGACCGTCCCTGCCGCACCGATGGTTTTGAGTAGGTTACGTCTGGATGGCATGATCCATTCATCCTAATCAATCTTCTCATTTAAAATATTTTCCCTAGTTATATTATAAATCAATAGCTTTCAGATATGTATTTAAATAGTGGGGACGAAACTACCGGCTCCCGTTCGTCCGACGCGGCGAATCAGCGATGAGGCCTGCGGTCGATACTTCTCGTCCAATCCCCGAGGAGCCTGCGTCGTTAGTGTGAGACTTATCAAAACGGAAAAACGGAATAGGGACGGGACGGTATCACACGCGATTTCGAGTACTCGCCCCCTACGGCGTGCGTTTCAGCAGTTTCCGGAGGTGGTCCGTCGAGAAGAACGACGAGGGTTTGTCCATGTGGACGCCGATTTCACCCTCCATCGCGGAGAGACCCGCCGTCTGAATCGGTTTCGGGAGCGAGTACGCCCGGCGAATCCAGTGACCCAATCGAATCTCGTTTTTCAGCTCCCGTCGCCACGCACGCTCGTAATCGGCGAGCGTGCCGGGATCGTCGGGGTCGATAGTTTCGACGGCGTGGTCCGCCGAGGTCATCCCATAGAGAATCCCGCCGCCGGTGAAGGGTTTCGTCTGTGCGGCGGCGTCACCGATGAGGAACCCTCGGTGTGCGCGTGACGCGCGGTGCCGGACCGATGGGTATCATCCCGGCACAGAAATTCCCGGTTTCGACGCCGTAGTCCGCGGTGAATCGGTCGAACAGCGCACGAGCGCTCTCGCCCGGCGGCGCGGCTAACCCGTACTCGACGCCCTCCTCGCCACGGGGGATCCGCCACGCGAAAAATCGGGGTGCGGTGAGGTGAACGTCCACGAAGTTGCCGTTGTGGGTCTTCGTTCGTGAAACCGAGCACGCCCTGTAGCTTCTCGGTCCGGTTCCGGAAGATGGAGTTCCCGCCGGACGCGGGAGGCGGGACCGTCACAACCGACGACCATCTTCCCGCGAAACGTTTCGGTTCCGTCCGGCGTGTTTGCGGTAACATCGACGTACTTTCCATGTTCTTCGACCCCCGAGACGCTGTGGTCTTCGCGCAAATCCGCCCCGGCATCCTCGGCGGCACGGGCGAGCGTCCGGTCGAGGCCGACCCGGTCGATGACGTTGGAGATCGCTTCCTTCTTGTAAAACGGATGTTCGGCGGAGTTCGGGCCGTCGACGTGGAACCGAGCGCCGTACACTTCGTTCTGGAGAAGGTCCTCGCGCGCGCCATCCGGCGTAAAGTCCCAAATATCGGTACTGACGTGACCGGAGCACGCGAGCGGCGTTCCCACCTGCCCGCGTTCGAGAACGAGAACGTCGTGTCCCGCGTTCGCGGCCCGTCGCGAGAACCGCGACCCGGCGGGACCGGCACCGACCACCACGAAATCGTACATTATGCTCGATTGCGTTTCGTACGTGAAATACCTTGTTTCTCGTTTCGGGGGTCGCTATCGTGCCGACGGTGGCCGCTCCCCCGTCCCGAGTTGCCGACGCCGAAGGTAATGAACGAGCGCCGAGAGCGCGAAGATGGCGACGATGAGGACGCCCCAAATCTTGTCGGGGATGGCCGAAAACGGCGGAATACCGAGGAAATCGGCGAATACGAGGACCGCGCTCACGATGGCGAGTCCCAGGTAGTACCGGATCCACGGGAACTCGTCCTGTGGGCGCAAGTACCCCTCCAACTGTGCGGCGTTGTCGGAGAGTTCGACGATGCCTCGGCTCTGGTTGTACTCCACGATACCTGCGTCCGAAAGCTTCGGGAGATGCGTCTGGTACAGCGACGTGTACACCGATTTGCGCTCGTTCGCGGACAGGCCCTCGACCGTGGTGTCGTTCTCCCACGCGGCCACCTGTTCGGCGAGTTCGCTGAGCTCCACTGGCCGCCCCTGTTGTTTCAGATAGTGGAGCGTGTATCGTCGTCGTCGATTTTTCAGAACGTCGAAGATGAGATCCTCGGACAGTTCTTGTGGGGTTCCATCAGTCGAACTCATGCCACCGGAAAGTCGCAATCGGTTGTTTCGGCTATACCACCGCCACCCGGACGTAACACGAGTGCGAAGTTACTGCGGACGACACTTTGTTATCCAGTGCTTAGCGGACGGGAGTTTTCAAACTAATTACTGGATGAGGGGTTTAAGCGTGCGATTCTTCGAGGTAAGGCCACCATTCTTGCGGGAGAAAAAGCCGTTTTGCGCCGGTTTTCAGTCGTCCATCGCGGCCGGTGCAGGCCTGTCGGCACGCGGACCATCGAGGTCGATGGCGGGGAGTTTATCCCGAAGATACCGTCCCGTGTAGGACTCCTCTGTCCGCGCTATCTCCTCCGGCGTGCCGGTGGCGACGACTTGGCCACCCTTCTCGCCGCCCTCCGGACCGAGGTCGATGACGTGGTCCGCGTTCTTCACGAGGTCGAGTTCGTGTTCGATGACGGCGATGGTGTTGCCCTTATCCGTCAGTCGCTGGAGCACGGCGACGAGTTTCCGCTCGTCCTCGTGGTGCAGTCCCGTCGTCGGTTCGTCCAGCAGGTACAGCGTCTCGCCCGCGTCCTTCTTGCCGAGTTCTTCGGCGAGTTTCACGCGTTGGGCTTCCCCGCCCGACAGCGTCGTGGACGGTTGCCCGAGTTTCATGTAGTCCAACCCCACGTCCTTCAGCAGTTTCAGTCGGCGACGGATGCGCGTGTCGTGTTCGAAGAAGTCGTGTGCCTCCTCGACGGACATGTCGAGCACGTCGGCGATGGTCGCGCCCCGATAGGTCACGTCCAGCGTCTCGTCGTTGTAGCGCGCGCCGTTACATTCCTCGCAGGGGACGTACACGTCCGAGAGGAAGTTCATCTCGATTTTGACCGTTCCCTGCCCGCCACACTCCTCACAGCGTCCGCCCTTCACGTTGAACGAGAAGCGACCCTTCTCGTAGCCGCGCTGTTTGGCGAGTTTCGTCTCGGCGAACGATTTGCGGATGTAGTCGAACACGCCCGTGTACGTCGCCGGGTTCGAGCGCGGCGTCCGACCGATGGGCGACTGGTCGATGAGTCGCACCTTCTCGATGTTCTCCATCCCGTCGATGGAGTCGTGATCGCCGGGGTCCACCGACGTGTTGTCGTTCATCTCGCGGGCCAGTCCCTTGTAGAGGATGTCGTGCATCAGCGTGGATTTACCCGACCCGGAAACGCCCGTGACGGCGGTGAACTTCCCGATGGGAATGTCCACGTCGAGGTCCTTCAGGTTGTGCTGGCGCGCGCCGCGAACCGTGATGCTCGCGTCGCTTTCGCGTCGCTCGTCGGGAACGGGTATCTCCTTGCGCCCGGCGAGGTAGTCGCCCGTGATGCTGTCCTCGTGGGCCATGACCTCCTCCACGTCACCCTGCACGACGATTTCGCCGCCGCGCCGTCCCGGACCGGGGCCGATGTCGATGACGTTGTCCGCCCGGCGCATCGTCTCCTCGTCGTGTTCGACGACGATGAGGGTGTTCCCCAAGTCGCGGAGTTCACACAGCGTGTTCAGCAGGCGGTCGTTGTCCCGCTGGTGAAGTCCGATGGAGGGTTCGTCCAGCACGTAGAGCACGCCGACCAGTCCCGAGCCTATTTGGGTCGCCAGTCGAATCCGCTGGCTCTCCCCGCCCGAAAGCGTCGACGCCTCCCGGTCGAGCGTGAGGTACTGCAAGCCGACTTCCTCCATGAAGCCGAGTCGGGCGCGAATCTCCTTGAGAATCTCCTCGGCGATGCGGTTCTGGCGCTCGGTCAGATTGGCTTCGAGGTTCTCGAAGTGGACCAGCGCGTCGCCGATGGACATCCGGTTGACTGCCGAAATCGACGTGCCGTCGACGTACACCGACCGGCTTTCCGGGCGCAGTCGCGTGCCGTCACAGGCCGGACACTCCGTCACGGCCATGTACTCCTCGATGTGGTTTCGCGCCCGGTCGCTGTCGGTTTCGATGTAGCGTCGTTCGAGGTTCGGGATGACGCCCTCGAACGGTTCTTCCTTCCGTCGGATGCCGTTCTTCGTGTTCCACTTGAACAGCACGTCCTCGTCGGTGCCGTGGAGGAACCCCTGCTGGACGTCCGAATCGAGGTCCTCGAACGGCGTCGTCAGGTCCACGCCGAAATGCTTGGCCACGGAATCGAGCTGTCGGCGGTAGTAGGTCCGCTGGTAACTCCACGGCTCGAAGACGTGTTTCAACTGCTTGCTCGGGTCGGCGACGACGAGGTCCTCGTCTATCTCCTTCGTCTCGCCGATACCCTCACACTCCGGACACGCGCCGTGTGGGCTGTTGAACGAGAAACTCCGCGTCTCGATTTCGCGGAAGTCGATGCCACAGTGCGTGCAGGCGAGTTCTTCGGAAAACTCCACGACGAGTCGGTCGTCGCCGTCGCCGCCCAAATCCCCCGTCGAACGGGAGACGGACCCGAGGTTCACGTCTTCGGGTGCGTCGGGGACGATGAGTTTCATGACGCCCTCCGCTTGTTCCAACGCGGTCTCGACGCTGTCGTTGATGCGGCTTCGCGCCTCCGCGCTGACCTTCACGCGGTCCACGATGACGTCGATGGTGTGGTCGTAGTTCTTGTCGAGTTCCGGACGGTCGAGCGTCAGGTCGAACTCCTCGCCGTCCACTTCCACACGGGAGTAGCCGTCCGAGACGAGTTCGTCGAACAGGTCGGCGAACGCGCCCTTCTGGTCGCGGACGACCGGCGCGGCGATTTTTGCCTTGGTTCCCTCGGGCAAGTCCAGTACCCGACGAACCATGTTCTGGGCGCTCTGCTCGCCGACTTCGCGGCCACACTGCGGACAGTGGGGCGTCCCCACGCGCGCGTAGAGCAGTCGCAGATAGTCGTGCAGTTCGGTGACTGTTCCGACCGTCGAACGCGGGTTGTTCGCCGCGTTCTTCTGGTCGATTGAGATTGCGGGTGACAGGCCTTCGACGTTCTCGACCTGCGGCTTGTCCATCTGCCCGAGGAAGTTCCGGGCGTACGCCGACAGGCTCTCGATGTAGCGTCGCTGTCCTTCAGCGTACACCGTCTCGAAGGCGAGCGAGGACTTCCCCGACCCCGACAGGCCGGTGACGACGTTGAACTCCTCGCGCGGAATCTTGACGTCGAGGTCTTTGAGGTTGTGCTCCTCGGCCCCCCGCACTTCGATGTAGTCCTTGCTCATCTATACTCAGACAGCGACTGAACGAGGGTATGCCTATCGGTTGCAAGTGAAAGCGGAGTGAAAGTGAAACCGCGAGGGGAGAGTACAACTACCGAGCCATGAACATCGAGCGAATCGTGGTTTTGCCACGGTTACAACCGGAGCCCCCTCGGAGAAGCATTTCTCCCATCTAAACACACAAAGCCACTGAACACCTATCTCACTCGAATCAGGTGATTCCATTCAGCGCGACTAACGACACCAACGTATTCGATGAAAACGCGGAACGGGGCACGATGTGGCGACTGTTCGCCGAGTACGGGAAGGGCTACTGGCTGCAGTTCGTCGCGGGATTCGTCGGGACGGTGCTCGGCCGACTCTCCGGCCTCCTGCCGCCAGTCGTCCTCGGCATCGCTATCGACGCGATATTCCTGCACAAGCGGGCGTTCCGTCTCGGGCCGATTCCCTCGGGGTGGCTTCCGACGACGCCTGCCGGACAGTTGTGGCTCTCAATCGGTATCGTCCTCTCGTCGTTTCTGGTCGGTGCAGTATTCTCGTGGGTGGAAGGTTGGGGTTGGAACGCGTTCGCGCAGGGCGTCCAGCACAAACTCCGCGTGGACACCTACGACCGGATGCAACTGCTCGACATGACGTTCTTCGACGGCAAGCAGACGGGCGAACTGATGTCCATCCTGAACAACGACGTGAACCAGTTGGAGACGTTCCTCAACGACGGGCTGAGTTCGGGGCTTCGAATCGCCGTGCTCATCGTCGGTATCGGCGGAATCCTGTTCGTTCAAAACGCATCACTGGCCGTCGTGGCGCTCCTGCCGGTGCCGCTGCTGGCGGTGTTCACCTACATCTTCGTGCGGACCATCCAACCCAAATACGCCGCGATGCGGGCCAGCGTCGGGGCGCTCAACTCCCGACTGGAGAACAACCTCGGCGGGATTCGCGTCATCAAATCCGAGACCGCCGAAGGGTACGAATCCGGGCGCATCGAGGAAGCGTCCCGAAAGTACTACGACACGAACTGGGACGCCATCACGACCCGTATCACGTTCTTCCCCGGCCTGAGCCTGCTGACCGGCATCGGGTACGCCGTCACCTTCGGCGTCGGCGGGTTTTGGCTCCTCTCCGGCGCGCCGGGACCTCTGTCGGGGACGCTGGAACCGGGCACGTTCGTCACGTTCGTCATCCTGAGCCAGCAGTTCATCTGGCCGATGGCGCAATTTGGCCAGATAATCAACATCTACCAGCGCGCCGAGGCGTCGAGCGACCGAGTCTACTCGCTGATGAGCGAACGCGGGACGTTGGACGAGACTGCTGACGCACCCGACCTGACCGTGACCGACGGCACCGTCGAGTACGACGACGTGAGTTTCGGCTATGGCGACGAGGAAATCGTCGAGGACATCGACGTGCGCGCCGAGAAGGGAAACATGCTGGCGCTCGTCGGCCCGACGGGTGCGGGAAAGTCCACCATCCTGAAACTCCTGCTCCGGATGTACGACGTGGACGAGGGCGCGATTCGCATCGACGGCACCGACATCCGCGACGTGAACCTCCGCAGTCTGCGGCGGGCCATCGGCTACGTCAGCCAGGAACCGTTCCTGTTCTACGGTTCCGTCAGGGAGAACATCACCTACGGGACGTTCGACGCGAACGACGAGGACATCGAGAAAGCCGCCAAGGCCGCGGAGGCACACGAGTTCATCGTCAACCTCCCCGACGGCTACGACACGATGGTCGGCGAGCGCGGCGTGAAACTCTCCGGCGGCCAGCGCCAACGACTGTCCATCGCCCGGACGATTCTCAAGGACCCCGCCATCCTCGTGTTGGACGAGGCGACGAGCCACGTCGATACCGAAACGGAAGCGCTCATCCAGCGCAGTCTCGCCTCGCTGATGGACGAGAAGACGACGTTCGCCATCGCCCACCGCCTCTCGACGGTCAAGGACGCGGAGGAAATCGTCGTCTTGGACGAAGGCTCCATCGTCGAACGCGGCACCCACGACGATTTGCTTTCGCTCAACGGACTGTACGCGAACCTCTGGCACGTGCAGGCCGGGGAAATCGAAGCGCTCCCCCGCGAGTTCATCGAACGGGCGATTCAGCGCCGGTCGGAAATCGAGGACGTGGGGAGCGACGGAGCGGAGGGCGATGGCGCGAACGCGCAGGCCGATGGCGGCGAGTGACCGAACGGCTGATTTCGACCTCAACCTTAAATATCGATGACATGAGGACTGTCGGACAATGGAACCTCCGACGCGGAAACACGATATCGGCGGCATCTCCTTCGACGACGACGAGTACACCGTCAAACAAAGCCACTTTCGGAACAAGTACAAGGTGTACGACTCGGCCGGAAACCTCGTTCTGAAGTCGAAACAGAAGCTGTTCAAGATGAAAGAGGAGTTCCCGTTCTTCGATGCGGACGGGAACACGGTGTTCCGCGTGAAGGCGAAGAGCGTCCTCGACGTCGCCGGGGATTACGTCCTCGTGGACGAGCGAACCGACGAACCGGTTATCGTCCTCTCGAAGAACTTCACCTTCTTCCATCATCACTGGACGATAAAGCGCCCCGACGGAACCGAAGTCGCGGAAGTCGCCTCGCGAAGCGCGGTGACTAGAAGCGCTCCGGTCGTTCTCGACGCTGTTCTCGTTCCTGCCGCACAAATATTCGGTTACCGGGCCGAACGGCGACTCCATCGGAGAAATCGCAGGACGGTTCTCGCTCCGCGACGTGTACGACATCCGAATCGAGGATTCGGGTGCGGTGTCGAAAACGGCGCTCGTCGCGGCCGCAGTCGCCATCGACGCGCTGGAAGGGAACTGAAATCCGAATCCGAACTCAGACCTTCTCGGGCAACCAGCCACCATCGACTTCGACGTTCACGCCGCTCAGGTAGTCGCTGTCGTCGTCCACGAAAAAGCGCAGTGCTTGGGCCATGTCCTCGAACTCCGCTGGTTTCCCCCGCGGTAAATCGTCCGGGAACACGTCGGAATTCTCCACCACGTAGGGCGAAATCGCGTTGACCGTCACGCCGTCGTCCTGCGTGTCCGCCGCGAGCATCCGGGTGAACATCAGGACGCCCGCCTTGGCCATGAAGTACGGCGCGTTTTTCGGGCTGATGAGTCCCTTCTCCGCGCTGGCGTAGCCGATGTTGACGATGCGTCCGAATCCCGACTCCCGCATCTCCGGGAGCGCCCGCTTGGAACAGAGATAGGTGCCGTTGATGTTGCCGTTCAGCACGGCGTTCCAGCGGTCGAACGAGATATCCTCCCAGTGGTCCGGCGCGAACGGACCGACGTTGTTCACCAGCACATCGACGCTCCCGAGTTCGGCTTCGACGGTCGCAAAGAGGTCGTCCACCTCGTCGGGGTCGGTGACGTCGCCGCGGACGGTCATCGCCTCGGCACCCAGTCCGCGTACACTGTCGGCGACTTCCTCGGCCACGTCCGCACTGGAGTGATAATGGACGGCTACGTCGGCCCCGCAGTCGGCGAGCGAGAGCAGGAGTTCCCGGCCGACGCCCTTCGAACTGCCGGTCACCAGCGCGACCCGTCCATCGAGGTTCGGTGTTATCATGGTCGTCCTTCGTAGTGCAGTCGCAATTACTTTGATGCTGACAGGGTCGGGACACCGTGGGAGACGTGAATTTCTCCGATTATGAGTGAACCCCCCTATCTTTAATATTCTCCATGAAGACGTGATACCATGGCAATTGAGACGATTCTTCTCGCCGTAGGACCCGGCGATGCGGACCGGACCGGAAAGCTCGCGGACGCCGTCGTCGACGTGGCGGGGCCGACTGGCGCGACAGTCGTGCTCGCACACGTGTTCACCGACGACGAATTCGACGACGTGGTCGAACAGCTCGATTACGACCCGTCCGGAAAACCGAACGCCGACGAAGTGGCGACACGACACGCGACGATTCGCTCGCTTTCGGACGCACTCGACGCCGAGGACATCGGCTACTCGGTTCGCGGGTCCATCGGCAACCACGGCGAAACCATCGTCGAACTCGCGAATGCCGTGAACGCCGACAGCGTCTTCGTCGGCGGCCGCAAACGCTCGCCGACCGGGAAAGCGGTCTTCGGCAGTACCGCACAGGAAGTCATGCTTTCGGCTCCGTGTCCCGTGACGTTCGTGCGCGAGGATTGAACGGAACAACGGGAACTTTCGTCCCGCTTTTCGCCCGGCAACTGACTTGCTCCGACCCAACTCCACTCGTGAGCCTCGGGTGAGAAATACGGATGTACGCTCTCACTCCTCGGCGCGTTCCTGCCACTCCCGCTGTGTTCGTCGCTCGCGGATGTGGCGCTCGCCGTCCGCGATGTCCTCGCGGGTAGCGCGTTCGAACGACTCGATGTCGCGGAGAAAGCCGGTTTCGAAGGATTCGACCAGTTCGTACGTCCAGCGGTCGCCGCCGAGAACCCCGCAGGGGAGGATTTCGTCGCGGATGTGGTCGGCAACTTCGTCGTGACCTGCGTCGCGGAGGTGGACTCTCGGCCTCGCTGAAATGCTCCATTGCGTGGCCGGTGACGTGATGGAACTGGACGAGATAGCCGTGTGCCTTTCGAAGCCCCTCGATACCGAGTTCGAGTTCGTGCAGTGCGGATTCGGTTTCGTCATCCAAGTCGGGAAGGTCGTCGGACATGCATCCACTTACGACGGCGAGCCAGTTAACTTCGACAACCGGACCCGAACCCGTCGGAACGTCGAAGGAAACTCATCCGCGAGTAAATGCCTGTAGTTAAGTGGGCCGGACGACGTTAGTTCATCTGAATGGCCTACTACGCGGGTGTAGACCTCGGGGCGACCAACGTCAGGGCGGCGGTTGCCGACGAGGCCGGCAACGTCATCGGCACGTACGACCGTGGCACGCCACGGGGACCGAACGGCATCGCAGTTACCGAAGCGGTGCTCGAAAGTGTGCGCGGTGCGTGCACGAACGCAAATATCGACCCGAGGGAGATTCGAGCGGCGGGCATCGGCAGTATCGGCCCGCTCGACCTCGCGGAGGGAGCAGTCGATGGACCGGCGAACCTGCCGGACGCCATCGGTCGGATTCCCCTGACCGGTCCGGTGGGAAAACTCATCGGGAGCGACCGAATATTCCTCCACAACGACACCAACGCGGGCGCTATCGGGCAACGATTCTACAGCGACCGCAACCCAGACGACATGGTTTACGTCACGATTTCGAGCGGTATCGGTGCCGGTGTCACCGTCGATGGCAACGTCCTCACGGGTTGGGACGGCAACGCGGGCGAAGTCGGACACATGATGGTCGACCCTCACGGCGGACGGACCTGCGGCTGTGGCAAGGACGGCCACTGGGAAGCGTACTGCTCGGGCAACAACATCCCCGAGTACGCCCGGATGCTGGCCAAGGAGGACGAAAGCGTGAGGACCGCCCTGCCGCTCGATGACCCCGAATTTTCGGCAAAGGACGTGTTCGAACACGCGGGTACCGACGCCTTCGCCGACCACGTCATCGAACAGGTCACCCACTGGAACACCCTCGGCGTGGCGAACATCGTCCAAGCCTACGCGCCGCTCATCGTCTACCTCGGCGGCGCGGTCGTCCTCAACAACGAGGAACTCGTCGTGGACCCGATTCGGGAACGCGTCGGCAACCACGTGCTCAACAACGTCCCCGATGTGCAGGTGACGACGCTCGGCGACGAAGTCGTCCTGAAAGGGGCCGTCGCGAGCGCGCTGACCGACGGCACCGGCGACGAATCACGGCTTTGAACCGGAACGGACGGATATTTTTGCAGTTCTTCCCACATCGTGGAGGGAGACTCCGGTAGTCGAACGCTCGTGGACAGCGACTGCTCGACGGCGTGTGAGAAACCAGCCACGTTGACCGTCGCCTAAACCGCTAACATCCTCGACAACAAACTGACGAGCATGGCAACACACGTCGTCATCGTCGGAGCGTATGGAAGCGCTGGCGTTGCGGTCGCACGAGAGTCTGGCCGAGGAGCCATCCGTTCAGTTGACGCTCGTCGATGACGGCGAACCCGGCGGCGGATTGTGTATTCTGCGCGGATGTATGCCGTCGAAGGAGGTGCTGTCGGCGGCGGCGCATCGATATCAAGCGCGCCACGACCCGCGGCTTTCGGGGACGCCGGAGGTGGATTTGGAGTCCGTGGTCGATTTGAAAGACGACCACGTGCTCGGATTCGCGGAGCATCGCCGCGCGGCGGTTCACGACCTCGCCGAACAGGAGAACGTCGAGTTCATCCACGAAACGGCGCGGTTCGTCGACGACCATACGGTCGAAGTCGATGGCCGGGAAATCGAGGCGGACTACGTCGTTATCGCCACGGGGTCGGAGGTGAACGTGCCCGACCTGCCGGGGATGGACGAAGTGGACTACATGACCAGCGCGGACGTGCTGGATGCGACGGCATTTCCCGACTCCGGCGTCGTGATGGGCTTCGGTTACGTCGGTCTGGAACTCGTGCCGTACCTGAGCGAGGCGGCCGGGATGGACATCACCGTGGTCGAACACGACCCGCGACCGCTGGACGAGGGCGACGTGCCGTTCGGCGACGAGATTCTGGACATGTACCGCGAGGAGTTCGGCATCGAGATTCTGACCGAGACGGAAGAACGGAGGGTCGAGTCCACCGACGACGGCGTTCGATTGCACGTCGAGCAGAACGGTGAGGACGGGGACGAAGACGGCGAATCGACGACCGTCGAGGCCGACGAACTGTTCCTCTTCACGGGGCGAAAACCGAACCTCGACGGATTGGGGCTGGAGAACACCGCGCTGTCCCCGGACGGGGCGGACGGCGAGTGGGTCGAAGACACCATGCAGGCCCGCGACGACCCGCGGACGTTCGTCGTGGGGGACGTGAACGGGAAGGAACCCATCCTCCACGTCGCCAAGGAACAGGGCTTCAAAGCGGCGGATAACATCCTCGCACACGCTCGCGGTGACGACCTCGACCCGTACGAAAACGTCCACCATCACGTCATCTTCTTCTGGGGCTGCCGTCTACCCTTTCGCCCGTGTTGGGACTCTCGGAGGAAGCGGCCAAGGATGCGGGGGTAAACTACGTCGCCGTCACGCGGCAGGCGTCCGACGACGGCGTGTTCAAGACCAAGCAAACGCCGAGGGGGCTGGCGAAACTCGTCGTGGACGCCGAAGACGGCACCGTCCTCGGCTATCAGGGACTCCACTATCACGCCGACGTGATGGCGAAGACGATGCAGGTGGTCGTGGAGCGCGGCATGGACGTGCGCGACGTGCCCGATAGGGCGTACCACCCGACGACGCCGGAAATTCTGGACGGCCTGATTCGGGACGCGAGCGAGGAAGGTAGAGGAGAGTCAGTAGTTCAGGGAGTCGTTCGGTTCGGCGAACGCCGCGCGCGATGATTCGTTCGCGGTCCCGTTTCTCCGAACGAGACGGTCCGCTGAACCTACCTGAGAGGTAAGGCTAAAAACCAGGGTGACATAGGGACAGATATGAAGGCCAAGCGGGAGTATCGGCGCCGTCCGGACATCGAGGTCCGTGTACTCGATGCCCTTGTGGACCGGAGTGAGGACGGAATGACGGTCTTCGAACTGCGGTCACACGTCGAGGCGGGCATCGACGAGTTGGAGGATGCGCTGGAGAACTTGAAGCGGGACGGTCTCATCGAGGCGACGATGCGGAACGGGCGGACGCTCATCAGACCCGACAAGCGGGTCGTTCCCGACCCCGAGGAGGAACCCGAGGAACCGTCGTTCGTGGACAAACTCATCGAACGCCTACCGCTGTAGTTTCGAACCATCGTTCCGCATCCGACGTTTTTACTCCCCCGCGCACCCGACTACGAGTATGAGCCTCGAAACGATACACGAAGACCACGGGGCGACGTTCTGCTCGGTCGGCAACCGTCGGGTGCCGCGCGACTACGGCCGACCCGAGCGGGCACACCGCGCGGTCAGAAACGGCGTCGGACTCACGGAGATGCCCTACGGCGTCCTCACGATTTCCGGGGACGACCGAATCGAGTACGTCGATAACGTGGTTTCGAACCGGATTCCCCGCGAGGACGGGCAGGGGACCTACGCCCTCCTGCTCGACCCGCAGGGACGAATCGAACTCGACATGTACGTCTACTGTGCGGGCGAGCAACTCCTGCTTTTCCTCCCGCCCGGCGAAGCGACCCCGCTCGCCGAACAGTGGCGCGAGAAGATATTCATCGAGGACGTGGAGATATCCGTCGCAACCGAACAGTTCGCCATCTTCGGCGTCCACGGTCCCTACGCGACCGAAAAAGTCGCCAGCGTACTGAACAACGTGAGTACGCCGGACGAGCGACTCTCGTTCGCCAGAGGAAAGATGGCCGACGTGGGCGTCACGGTCATCCGCACCGACGCGCCGACGGGCGAGGAGGGGTACGAAATCGTCTGCACGACCGGCACGACGACCGACGAGATGGAACGGGAGCGCTCGAACGTCGAACTCGTCTTCGACACCCTGCTCACGCGGGGGATGAACGCCGCCCCGTTCGGCAGGGTGACGTGGGAGTCCCTGACGCTCGAAGCGGGAACGCCGCTGTTCGAATACGAACTGGAGAACGAACTCCCGAACGTCCTCGGCCTGCGAAACGCCCTCGACTTCGAGAAAGGCTGTTACGTGGGACAGGAGGTCGTTTCGCGCGTCGAAAACCGTGGGCAACCGAGTCGAAAACTGGCGGGACTGCTCCCCGAGTCCGTCCCCGAAAGCGGCGCGGCGGTCTTCGACGGCGACGAAGTCGTCGGCGAAGTCACCCGGGCAATCGACAGTCCGTCCCTCGACGCACCGGCCGCGATGGCGCTGGTGGAATACGACGTGGAACTCGATTCGGAACTGACCGTTCGTATCGACGATGCCGAAGAGGCGGCGGAACTCGTCTCCCTACCGCTCGTGGACGGCAGTGATTCGTCCGGACGCGCGCCGCAGTACGACTGAAAAACGACGCGACTATATCTGCAGATTCCCGGTTTCAGCGGAGCACACTCGTAACCGGTGAGGATTCTCTCACCCTTGACGATGGACTCGATAAACGACCCGAACAGCGGTTGCACTACTGTCGAATCATATCGCCGGCAGAGGGAAACGGCTTTCAACCACTTAGTAATATCACTAGGTTGTATGCACGGATTCGACGGCTTTGCGGACGTCAGTGAAGCGGAAGTCACACGAGCAATCGGCACCGCGTGGAGCGAGGAGTTCACCGAGTTCACGGACACGGAGGTCATCATCGTCGGCGGCGGCCCGTCCGGACTGGTCGCGGCGACAGAACTGGCCGAACGCGGCGTGGACACGGTGGTCGTGGAGAAGAACAACTACCTCGGCGGCGGCTTCTGGCTCGGCGGGTTCCTGATGAACAAGGTGACGGTGCGCGACCCGTCGCAGGCAGTACTCGATGGCCTCGGCGTTCCGTACGAGGAATCGGACGAAGCGGAGGGCCTCTACGTCGCAAACGGGCCGCACGCCTGTTCGGCGCTCATCGAGTCGGCCTGCGCCGCCGGCGCGAAGATGCAGAACATGACCGAGTTCACCGACGTGGTCGTCCGCGAGGGCCACCGCGTCGGCGGGATCGTCATGAACTGGACGCCGGTCCACGCCCTCCCGCGCGAACTCACCTGCGTGGACCCCATCGCGGTGGAGTCCGACCTCGTCATCGACGCGACGGGCCACGAGGCGGTGGTCGTCTCGAAACTCCAAGAGCGCGGCGTCCTCGATGCGCCCGGCCTCACCCACGCCAAGGAACACAACACCGGCATGGACAAATCCGGCGAGGGGGAGTACGGCGCACCCGGCCACGACTCGCCCGGCCACGATTCCATGTGGGTCGCAAAGAGCGAGGACGAAGTGGTCGAACACGCCGGGAAAGTCCACGACGGCCTGATTTCTACGGGTCTCGCCACCGCGACGACCTACGGACTCACGCGAATGGGGCCGACGTTCGGCGCGATGTTGCTCTCGGGCAAGCGCGCCGCACAGGTCGCGCTGGACGAGTTGGAAGTCGGCGGCACGGTGGAGATGGCGGGCAGTCCATCGCCCGCTGACGACTGAAGAACGGCTGCGGTCGCCCGTACTTCGTTTCGCAGGCAGTTCCTTCTCCAATCGGCGATAACAAGTGAACAGTTGTCATCTATTCAACCGTTCCATAAAACGAACGACTACGGAGCGGAAATTCAATTGTCCGCCGAACTGACGTCCGTTGGTGCGGGACCCGTTTTTTCCACGTCGGCGGACGCCGGTTCGTTCGCCTCGCTGTACGGGATGCGCTCGTGAACGCCCCAGTAGAAGAACACGAGTGAGATGACGGCGATGGTGGGGATGTCCCACCCCATTGGAATGACGTTGATGCCGCCGAACTCGCTCGAACCCAGATACGACATGACCGCCATGACGATGAACCAACCGACGTACCAGATACCGTGCTTGATGGCGGGAATCGAGGCGTTACCCCAGAACGCGAGCGCGAGGTAGATCAGGGCACCGAGGAACAGGACGGCGAGCACGTACCCCGTGAGCGGCCACCCTTCCCAGTACAGCAGGAGCGAAGCGAAGAAGAAAGCCAGTGGTGCCCAGAACCGCCCGCCTCTGAGCGTGAACAGTCGGTTGACGTGCGGGGCGGTGTTGCGAAGCGTGACCAGAACGACGGGGCCGGTAGCGAACCCGACCGCGAAGGCGACGTTGACCACGTCTATCAGCGTGGAGTAGCCGGCGGCGGTGACGAACAGGAAGCCGACCTCTAACACGAACGCGATGAGCAATCCGACGTGGGGAGTCCCGTACTTGGGATGAAGCCGAAGGAAGATTTTCGGCATGGTTCCGTCCTCGGCCATCGTGTAGGTAATCCGGGGAACCGTTCCGACGTTCGAGGCGTTGGGTCCGTTCGGCGAGATGATTCCGTCGGCGAGCAAGACGACGGCGACGATACTGACGCCTGACGCCGCGGCGAGGTCGTACATCGGGGACGAAAGACTACTCAACGTGCTCCACTGACCGACCTTGACGCCGGTGAGCCCTGACCAGTTGATGCCGCCGATGAAGACGATACTGATCAGGATGTAGGTTATCGTCCCGATTATGACGGTCCCGATGACGGCGCGTGGGAGGGAATGCCCCGGGTTCTTCGCTTCAGCACCGAAGTCCAACGCCTGTCGGAACCCGATGAACGCGAAGAGCGTCGAGGAGGTGCCGACGAGGACTCCTGCCGGGCCGGTGGGAGCGAACCCACCGTATGCGGAGAAGTTGATCGGATGGAACGCGAGCAGTGGAATGAGGACCAAAAATATGATGATCGGAATGTATTTGAGCGACGTAACGTAGGTCTCGAAGATGCCGAGATATTTCACGCTCGTGTAACACAGGGCGGTGATGGCGACGAGGATGAGGATTGCCACGCCGATTCCGATGGGTGTGAGGGCACTGCCGTCGGTGAGAACCGGCCAGACACTTCCCGCGTACCGGACGACGGCGACGGCCTCGGCCGGGGGAGTGACCACGTAGGCGATGTAGGCCGCCCATCCCGCCATGTGACCGACGAACTGTCCGTGCGACATATGCGGATATTTTGCGACCGCGCCGGGGGCGGGCCACGTCGCGCCCAACTCCGCGTACACGGAGGCGACGACGAGCATCATGAGGCCGGCGATGATCCACGAGAACACGGATGCGGGGCCTGCTTCGGACGCCACGATTCCGGGCAGGAGCAACCACCCCGACCCGATGACCGTTCCGAGACTCATCGCCAACAGTGCATAGACGCCCAAGTCACGCTTGAACTCGCCGTCGCCGCCGGTAGCGCTCACGCGTCCTCCCCCCGATGTGACACAACCATCAAACCGACTTCGTCGATGCAAGTCGTAGCTATCATTGTTCTTCTCTAACTAAGCTCAACGATTACGCAAGTACATATATATTATGACGAGATGTAAAAAACTAATCGTATATTACAAAAAACATTTTTTACGTGACATCGTTCGGGGGTTCCCGCTCGTCGAGTACGATTCACTCCGTCACTCGCCCACCCGTGATTCGAACCACGCCGAGCGCGTGCTCGCTGTCGCTACTCTCAACCGCCTGCTCCGACAGCGCCCGCCGCGATTCGGCGATTCGCTCGTCCAGCACGTACCACGGTGGTTTCTCGAACGCGCTCACGTCGCCGGGTGTCGAGGCGAGGACGAGGCCGCGAAAGGCCAGATTCACGGGCCACGAGTAGGCGCGTGAACTCCGTCCGGCGTCGAGCAGGGCGAGATGGCCGCCGGGATGAATTCCGTCCATCCATCGGACGACGGTGCTGTACGGGTCGCCGAGCATCCCGATGACGAAGGAGGCGAGGACCGCATCAACGTTCTCGCAGAGCGAGAACGTCGCCGCGTCGGCCTGGACGACGTAGACGTTCTTCCAGCCTTTGCGGTCGATTCTATCCCGTGCTTGGTCGAGCATTCCACGAGTGAAATCGACGCCGACGACGCGGCCCTCCGGACCGACGCGTTCTCGCAGATGGGAAAAGTTCGCCCCGGTTCCACAGCCCATCTCGACGACCGTGTCGCCGGGCGAGAGGTGGAGTTCGTCGGCGACTCGGCTTCGGAGTTGGGAGAGGCCGGGCGTCGCCACCGCAAGGAGGTCGTACAGTCGTGCCCACCGTCCGTAGAACTGCTGAGCGGCAGTCGTTCCGCGCCGTGACATGCATGGTCGTACGACGGAGAACGATAAAAGAAATCGGGCTATCGTCGGACGGTATCGTGAACGGGACGAATTTGAACGGGATTCGATACGAGGCGGTCACGAAGTAACTTGTGCCCCCCTCCAGTGAGGGGATTCGTCGCAACCGAACCGATGTTCCTCAATTAGATAAATCATCTCAATCACCGGTCAAATATCGTCCATAGCGCTAAAGTGGCTTGACCATCGTATATATACTACATGGCCACCGCACTGACCGAGAACGACGAGGGGAAACGTGTCATCGTGGCAGATGGGACGGAGGTCGGAACGGTCGCGGAGGTCGGAAACGGAACAGTACAAATCGAACGTCGTCGAGACACTGCAAGCCGAACTTGATACGGGGGGAAACGACGAAACCACCGACGCCCTCTCCGAGGACGCTATCGAACGAATCGAAGACGACAACATCGTCCTCCGGACCCGAAGCTAAGGGCGTAGTTCGAAGAAAAATATTACCTCGTGTACCCCTACCCGAGGTGAATGGAGAGTACTGCCGGATTGGTATATACTTTGTGTGTGCCAGTTCGGCGCGTGGACATAAACAACTCGCACAAGCAGGCACGACATAAACACGATGAACCAGACAATACAAAACCGAACCATGCAATCACCGCCTGACACCAACATTCCCGCTGAGTGGGAGCGAGCACCCGTCAGAGGGGACGAGATTCAACTCCAGCACCGGGACGGAGACATCGCAGTGAAGGCGGTCAGGGCGTCGATTGCGGACGAATGGGAACTCGAACTGGAAGATAGCATCGGCAACAGATACACGACGATTCGGCCGGTCGGCCGCGTCGCAACACGCGACCGGGCCGTCTCGGCGTTGATATCGTTCGCGGAGGCGGTCAACGACCTTCGTCGTGAACGGGACGACGTACGACCGGACGACATCGTCCGCGAAGTTCAGCGTGGCGAACGGGTGCCGGTCTAACGAACAACTGCCGACCTAAACGATTTTCCGCACGATTTCGGCCACTTCCTCGGCGGAGTCCCCGAGAACGTAAACTATCGGTTCGATTCCGAAGCCGCCGGTGTGATAGAGCACTGTCGCGTCCGGCGTGCCGTCGAGCGCCGTGCCGACTGCCGCATCGAGATTGTCGTATTCGGCGTCGAACTCGGCAGTCACACGTCCCGCCGATTCGAGTTCGTCTACGATGTCGGGGGCATACCGGATGTTGAGCGCGGCGTGTACGTCCGCACCGCTGTTCCGGGCCGCGAGGAGGATGGAGGCGACGTGTTCGCTGACGCCGAACTCGGGGTCCGCCGGAATCGTCGCCCGCCCTTTCACGTCGAAGATTCGACCGGGAATCCCGGCCACGTCGTCGATGCTTTCGGCGTTGGGGAGACACTCACAGAGATTCGACCCGACCGCCGGGATGAGCGACGTGAAACCGCTCGTCCCCTCCACGATGTGGACGCCACGGCGCATGGACGAGAGGACGCGCTCGGTCGCTCGAAGCTCGTCGTCCGGGTCGTGAACGTTGAAGTCGCCGCCGTACCCCGCCAGTTCCGGCATCACCTCCTCGTGGAGTTGCGCGATGAGGTCCCGGTCCTCCAGCCGTCGGATGAGCACTTCGACCTCCACGAGCGCCTGGAGTTGGCTCATGCTTTCGGTCGCCAACCCCTCGCTGATTTCGTCCACGAGGCGGGCGATACGCTCGTCGTCGCGGATACGGTCGTTTTGTGCCACGTCGCCGTGGGCGTACTTCGAGACGGCGCTTCTGACTGATGCCGAGGGCGTCGGCGACTTCGCTCTGGGTCAACCCGCGTTCCCGGAGGTCTTCGGCGAGCATCGAGCGAAACGTCGGGAGGAACTCCTCGACGACGACTTCCTCCGCGAACTTCACAGTTGGTCACCGCCGAACTCGTGGTCACTGCCGATTCGGGAGGCCTGCGGCCCGGCTTGGTCCTGATATTTCGAGCCGCGTTCGGACCCGTACGGCCGCTCCGAGGGACTTTTGAGTTCCGTGAAGATGAGCTGGGAGATTCGGGTTCCCGGTTTGAGCGCGACCGGCGCGGTGCCGAGGTTCGACAGTTCGAGCGTAATCTGGCCGCGATAGCCGGGGTCCACGACCCCTGCGGTGGCGTGGACGACGACCGCGAGTCGTCCGAGCGACGAGCGTCCTTCGACGTGCGCCAGCAGGTCCGACGGGATTTCGACGCGCTCCTTCGTCGTCCCGAGGACGAAATCCCCCGGATGGAGGATGAACTCGTCGCCCTCGTCCACGACGGTTTCGGTGACGTAGCTGTCCACTTCACCCTCGCTGTCGGGGTGGATGCAGGGGATGTTCGTGCGCTGGAATTCGAGGAACTCCTCGCCGAGTCGAAGGTCGACACTCGCCGGTTGAATCTGAAGGTCGGGTTCGTCTATCGGTTCGACGACCAGTTCTCCGGATTCGAGGCGATGGCGAATATCCGCGTCCGAGAGTATCATTGTGGAAAACAGGGGAAGGGGTACCTAAAGACTCACCGGTCAACGGACGTTCGTCCCTCGGGAGTTCGTCCCCGAATCGAGTAGGAGCGTTTTAGTTCGCCACACCGCCATCCCTACGTATGAAACAGGCTATCGTCGCTCGAACTGACATCGGCATGGGGAAAGGAAAACTCGCGGCACAGGTCGCTCATGCGTCGCTGTCGGCGTACGAGGACACGAGCCAGCGGGAACGAAAACGGTGGAAAGGCGGGGGACAGAAAAAGGTCGTCCTGAAGGCGAGCGGGGAGGATGAGCTATTCCGACTCGCGGAGAAGGCGCGAGTGGAGGGGATTCCGAACGCCATCATTCGTGACGCCGGGCACACGCAACTCGACCCCGGAACCGTCACGGCGCTCGCCGTCGGCCCGGCCGACGACGACCTCGTCGATAAGGTCACCGGGGAGCTCTCGCTGTATTGAGCGGGAAATCCTCCGAAATATATCACACCAGAAACCTTTTGCTGGTCGGGTTGTTCCCCTTCGATAGAAAGTGTACTATGCTAACATCCGACGGTATAACTCGCAATGGATAAATCGACCATCCGTGCCGTTCTCGACACGCTCCCGGATGTGTTCTACGTTTTCGACGAAAACGGAACGCTGGTCGAGTGGAACGACCGGGTGACGACTGTCACCGGGTATAGCGACGACGAACTCCGCGAAATGTCGCCGCTCGATTTCGTTCCGGAGACGGATACGGAGATGATCGCCGAGGCGCTCGACGCGGTGCTGTCGGGGACGAGCGCCGAGATGCGCCAGTCAGCACTCGTGACCAAGGACGGGGAACACGTCCCCTACGAGTTCAACACGACGCCAATCACGGACGAAGACGGGGCAACCGTCGGATTTGCGGGAACGGGACGAAACCTCTCCAAACGGCGCAAACGCGAGCGTGCGCTCCGACAACAGCGTGACGAACTGCGCACGTTGAATCGCATCAACGAACTCGTCCGGGAAGTCGTCCACGAACTGGTCGGTGCGGCGACGCGCGAGGAAATCGAGGAGACGGTCTGCTCCCAGTTGGCCGACTCCGACCTCTACCGATACGCGTGGGTCGGCGACCACGACATCGTCGAGGACGTTATCGTCCTCCGAGCACACGCCGGTAACGATGGAGCGTTCCACGAACTCGTCGGTGAAGTCGAAGCGACGAACAGCGTTTGGGAACGCCCCGCGATGACGGCGTTTCGGACGGGGCGGCACGTCGTCGTCCGTGACTTTTCCGATACCGCCGTCCTCACACAACGCCTTCGGGAGGAAGGAATGGAACGGGGACTTCGGTCCGGAATCGCCGTTCCGCTCTCGTACAGGGAGACGGCTTACGGGGTGTTGGTCGTCTACGCGACGCGGGCAGACGCCTTCAGCGAGCGTGAGGCCGCCGGATTCGACGTACTGGGCGAACTCGTCGGGTTCGCCATCAACGCCACCGAGAACAAGAAACTCCTCGCGACCGACCGACCGGTCGTGGAACTGGTGTTTCGTATCACGGACGATGAGGCACTGCTCGTGGACCTTTCGCGTCGAATCGACTGTACGCTCACGCTCGACGGTACCGTCCCCACGTCCGACGACCGCTATCTGTACTACGTCCGCGTCGAGGATGCATCACCGGTGCGGGTGGCCGAAACGGCCGCGACGCATCCGCAAATCGACGAGACGCGCGTCGTCTGGGTGCACGACGACGAGGGATTGCTCGTATTAACCATCTCCTCGTCGCTCGTCAAGAGTTTCATCGAGTCCAGTGCGAAGGTGCGGACCGCACGCGCACACGGTGGGAGTGAAGACATCGTCGTGGAAGTGACGCGGGGGACCGATATCCGGGCGTTGATGGCGTCGATTCGGTCTTCGTACCCCGACACCGAACTCCTCGCCAAGCGCGATGTCGAGCGAACCGACCGCTCCGAGGAAGATTTCAGGGACGCGCTCTCGACCGACCTGACGACCCGACAGCAGTCGGCGTTTCGGGCCGCGTATCTGGCAGGCTACTACGACTGGCCGCGTGAAAGTACCGCGGAACAAGTCGCCGAGTCGATGGGTATCGCGCCCGCGACACTGCACCAGCATCTCCGGAAGGCAGAACGGAAACTCGCATCGTCGTTTTTCGAGGACGGGTCGGACTGAACTCCCGCCATCACTGCACGATATTGTGGAGTGGTACCCAACACCAACCAACGTACGTAGGTACTGCGTACTTGCCCTAGAAGTACTAGTACACGACTGATGATAGAGAGACAAGCGGAAACTGACACACCGAGAGAGCGGACGGAACTACCCGCCGAAGTGTTGTTCGACGTGCTGAGTAGTTCCTATCGCCGGTACGTCCTCTCGTACCTCGCCGACGCGACGGTCCCGACCGAAATCGACGACCTCGCATACCACGTCGCGGCGTGGGATGCCGACACCAGTATCACCGAGATTTCCGATGACGCCGCCGAAGAGGCGGAGATACTGCTCTATCACATCCATCTACCGAAACTCGCCGCTGTCAGCCTCGTCACCTACGACGCCGATTCGGGGACCGTTCTCCCGGGCACGCATCTGGCTTCGGCGACGGACCGCATCAGCATCGTCGAGTAGGGTTTTTTAATTCCGTTCGCGCGCAAGGGACGGACGAATGCGCGAGGCACATCCCATCGAGACTGTGGTCGGTATGGAGTATTACGTCAGCGACGCGGACGGCGTGGGGGGAACGCTCCGCGAGACGAACGAGGATTTCCGGGTACGCGAAATCGAACGGTTCGACGCGGAACCGATGGACTCGGACACCGGGTCCTATCCGCATCTCGTCGTCCGCGCGACCCTGCACGGCTGGGATACGAACGATTTCGCCCGCAGTCTGTCCAGCGCTCTGGGCATCAGTCGGGAGCGCGTGTCGTGGGCCGGGACGAAGGACAAACGCGCGGTGACGACCCAACTGTTCAGCCTGCGGAAAGTCGAACCGGAAGACCTGCCGGAGATGCGGGCCGCCGAACTCGAACCCGTCGGCCGAGCGGGGCGGGAACTCCTATTCGGCGACCTCGTCGGCAACGAGTTCGAGATTACGGTGTCGAACCCGGACCGTCCGGAAAACGCCGACGACATCGCCGACCAACTCCGTGAGTTCGCCGGCGACGGGGAAACGCTCGCGGTTCCCAACTTCTTCGGCCAGCAACGGTTCGGAAGCCTGCGTCCCATCACGCACGAGGTGGGATTACACGTCGTCCGGGAGGAGTGGGAAGAGGCGGTGATGGCCTACGTCGGCAACCCGTTCGAGACGGAACCCGACGACACGCGGGACGCCCGCCAGCGCGTCGAAGACCTCGCACCGGACTGGGACGCCGTCCTCGACGCCCTGCCACACCGATTGGGGTTCGAGCGCTCGATGGCCCACCGCCTCGTGGAAAACGGCGGCACCGACCCCGAGGATTTCCGGGACGCGCTCGAATCGCTCCCGACGAACCTCCAGCGACTGCTCGTCAACGCCGCCCAATCGTACGTCTTCAACCGTATCCTGAGCGAACGACTTCGGCGCGGGCTTCCGTTTGACAAGCCGGTCGCCGGTGACGTGGTTTGTTTCGCCGAGGAACTCGACGGCTTCACCGTTCCCGACATGGACCGCCAACAGCGTGTGAGCGAGAAGCGCGTCCGAACCATCGAACGCCACTGTCGGCGCGGGCGGGCGTTCGTCACCGCGCCGCTTGTGGGCACCGAGACGGAACTGGCGGAGGGAGAACAGGGCGACATCGAGGGGGAAATCCTCGACGACCTCGACCTCGCGCCGCACGATTTCAACCTGCCCGGCGAGTTTCACTCGACCGGCACCCGACGCGCGATTCTGCTCGGAAGCGAGTTCTCACTGGGTCACGACCCGCTCTCGTTCGAGTTTTCGCTTCCCTCCGGCTCCTACGCCACGGTGTTTCTGCGGGAATTTCTGAAAGCGAACCCGCTGGAGATGGGGTAGGACACGGCGACGTTCGCTCGCGTGTATAATCCTTCACCGTACTCCCCTCCACGGCTCCGAGGGAATATGATGTCTCCTCGCGTGACTCCATCGATGGGCGGTCGCAAGGAACGGGGGTTCACCGTACTGCTCGCCGTGGTCGTTTTCGTTTCGTTCACTGCCGTCCCCGCCTTCGCGGCGGGTGGCGGCGGTGACGATGCACCGCTAGTGACCGGCGTCCCTGCCGCAATCGTCTTTCTCGCCGGGGCGGCGCTGTTGGTGTACAGCGTCGAGAAACTCATCGGTTTTCTCACCAAGGCCGCCGTCGGTCTCGATTTGTCGCTGTTCGTCCTCGCCATCCTCTTCACTGGCATCGAGTTCGACGATGTGGTGTTCGGCGTCGCGACCAACGTCGAGAATCTCGACGGCGTCGCGCTCGGCATCGTGTTCGGCACCGCGCTGTCGCTCACGGGAGTCACGCTCGCGCTGGCGGCCATCCTCACGCCGTTCGAAGTCGATGTCCCCGACGACTATCTCGTCCTGTTCGCGCTGTCGCCGCTCGTGATGGTTCCGTTCGTGCTGTCGGGTGGGGTGACGCCCCTCGACGGCGTCGTCCTCATCGCGCTGTTCGTCCTCGTTTTCGGCTACATCGTGTACCGGGAATCGAATCGGAGCACGCCCGTTTTCCGGGATACGGAAATGGTGGAGATGCTGGACGGCGGCGTCGTTCGACCCGTCGCGGACGATATCCCGTTCGTTCCGGACCGCGAACTGCCGGGAATCGCGTGGTTGGGCCTTTCGGTAATCGCCCTCGTCGGACTCGTCGTCGGTGCCGCTGCCATGTCGATGGGAACGGACGGTCTCGTCACGACGCTCGGGATTCGGGATACCGTGTTCGGCGCGACCATCGCAACGGCCGTCCTGACGGTCGAGGACCTCTTTCTGACCATCGAACCCGTCCGGCGCGGCGCGCCCGAAATCGGCATCGGCAACGTCGTCGGGAGCGTCCTCTTTTCGGTCACGGGAAAAATCGGCATCATCGCGTTCGCGGGAAGCATCGGCATCGGGTCACCCGTCCTCGTCTGGCATCTGCCTGTGTTCATCGTCGGAACCGCCCTCGCAGCGTACTTCATCTCCACCGGCCGACTTCGACCGTGGCAGGGGTACGTCCTGCTCGGCCTGTACGTCGCCTACTGGTTCGTCAGCTTCGTCGTCTTCGGCGGTGTGCCGATAGAAGTGTAGACATCATTCGCCCTCGCCCTTCGGAACCGTCCGCCCCAGTAGAAAGGCGGGAAATCCGGCGACGATGAAGAGCACGAGCAGAACGGCTTCGATGACGACGAAGAGGAGGATGCTCGTCGCCGACCAGACTTGGGTGAGCGCGCTCGACGCCAATAGAACGACCCCGAGTGCCGTCACCGGGAGCGCGAGAGCCACACGGCGATACCGCTCGTCCGTCACGGCGTAGCCCACGACGACCAACGAGAGCAGGAGGAAGGAGACGAACGTCGCAAAGAGAAAGTCGTGGACCACGTAGTAGTTCAGTTCGCGAAGTCGGCCGAAGACGTACGGGTCGCTCAGTGCGGCGATGACCCCAACCAGTACGAACCCGACCAGCCACGCACCGCAAACCGTCGCCGAGACGCGCGGGAGAGTCGGGCGAACCTCGGAGCGGATGGTGAGAGCCAACGAGAGATACGCACCGCCGGTGATGAGGAACACGAACGCGTAGCGAACGCCACCCTGCGTGGCCAGCACCATCCCGACCACGAGGCCAAGAAAGCCGAGCGCGCCGACGAGTTTCGTCACTTTGCCAAACGTCCGCTCCGTACGTTCGACGGTGTGGGAACCGATTCGAACGAACGCGACCAGCAAGCCGAGCAACAACAGACAGGGGAGGAAAACGACGAAAAGCAGGTTCTGAATCACGGTTCCGGCGAGCGCCCCCGCGACGGCGACGAAACTCCACGTCTCGCCGAGAACGCCGCCGAACTGCGCGAACGTGACGAAGGGACCATCCCCGTTGTTGTGATAGGACGTGAGGGTGAACGAGTTGCCGTCCACGCTCGCGCCGTTCGGCGCACGGGTGATGACGGTTCCCGGCGGGCCGACCACGGTCAACCGGTCGGCACCGAGTCCCGATACCGACCCACCTCGTGCGTGTCGAAACCCGTCGAAGCGGACGACGCCGGGAGTCGCCGCCGCGGCCGTCGTCCGGTAACGGAGGACGACCGTCTTCGTGCCGACGACGTGAGCATCGAGAAGGGTACCGGGGCCTGCATTTTTGGCGACTCCGTCGAGTACCACCGGGTTCTTCCGAAAGTACTGGGCCGTGTCCTCGGTCACCAACCGATTTCGAATCGTCCACGTCGCGGTGCCGTTTTCACGGACGCGAATCGTCGCCGTGCTGTGTTCGACGCCGCTCGTGATTTCGTCCCCGACAGCGTGCGTCCTGCCGTACCAGCGCACATCCTCGGTGAAACCGTTCCCGCACGGCCCGCAGAACGGTTCGGGCGGCGGGGTACTCGTCACGGGAGTCGCTACGAATACCGCGAGGAGTGATAGAAGGGCGAGTAGCGATAGGAGGGAACGACGGGAGCGGACTCTCGGGGAGTGCATGCCCGAAATTATCTTTTATCAGATATTTATCTTTCTCCCATCGAAACCGACGGCGAAACGCCGACGTTAAACGCCGCGATTGGGAATGAACGCGCATGAACTGTCGGCAGTGTGCGTCCTCGCTCGAACGACCGGGCGATTACTGTCTGGTCTGCCGGACGCAGAACGCCGACTCCGTCGTCCTCGCCGTGACCCGCGACCACGCCGAAATCACAATACTCCGGGACGAAACCGTCGTGGGGAACACCGGCGTCCGGACCACGCCGGAGGACGGGGAAAACGAGGTGGTCGAACTCCGGAACTTCGCGGGACGCATCGCCGACGAAGTCCGCCGAAAACGCCCCGAGGAGGTGTACGCGGCGGGCAACCGCGACGTGATTCGGGCGATTCGAGCGAAGCTACACCACGATTTCTACCGCGTCGGCGACGAGAACCCCGTCGATGAGGTGCTCGCCCGCAGGGGAGAACGCTCGCTCGAAGTCGTGGACCTCGCCCCCAGCGAGAAACTCGGTGGCTCACACACCACGCTCATTGGCAACCGCGACGGCATGCGCGTGATTCGTGAAGTCGCCTCCCACCCGCACGTCAAGAAAGTCATCCCCGGCCCCATCAACGCCGGCGGGGCGAGTTCCGATTCCGGTGTCCGCGCCAAGGCGACCCGCGCAGACGAGAACGGCAACGTCCGACTCCTCCTCCGTGACGGCTCCAGCGTGCAGGAAAACCGCATCGTCACCACCGCGATGGACCGTGAACTCGGCGAGCGAATCCGGGAGGATTTGAACGAAGCGCTGCGGGAGAGCGGGTTTCAGTAACTGGTCCGTATCCCGCAGTCCGGTCAACCGGATGGCGCGGGCCATATCCGTGCGAGGGATAAACGAGGACGCGCCATCGGGCGCGTCGGAGTGAATCAGTTGGGGGAGGCCTGTAGTGCTGTGCGGTTGCGATGCGGTGTGGCCTCATCGACGTCTGTACTTGCAGTCAAGGCAAAACGGCGAGCAACTCGTCGCCAGCGTCCAGCCGTAACTTTTGTAATCGAATCGGCCGACCACATTCATCCACACTCGTTTTCGCCACAGCCCCAGCCCTTTTGGGGCTGGCTAATTATATGTAATTACATGGCCTCACGCTACGACGCGATACTCACGGCGATTCCGACGCTATCGGGTGGTGGATTCGTGGCCGGACAGTTCACGTCGTTTCCAACGATGATACTCGGCCTGCTCGGGGCGATGTTGGTCATCGGCTACGCGTTGGCTCGGCCGCCGGTCTGAACTCAAAGGGTTTATCAGTCTTCTCGGGTTATTTCCCGGTACTATGGCCGAAAACTCTCGATCACGAACCGGAAGTGCCGGTCGGTTCGGGGCGCGATACGGTCGCGTCGCGCGCAAGCGCATCTCCGAAATCGAAGCGGACATGAACGAAAACCACACCTGCCCGGACTGCGGTAACGACACCGTGGACCGACAGGGCACGGGCATCTGGGAGTGCGGTCGGTGCGGCTACACGTTCGCCGGTGGTACTTACCGCCCGCAGACGCCTGCCGGACAGACCGTCAAGCGCTCCATCCGCGCCGCACTGGCTGACGAAGAATGAGCTACAAGTGTTCGCGCTGTAAGCGGGATGTCGAACTGGACGAGTACGGCGGCGTCCGCTGTCCGTACTGCGGCCACCGCGTTCTGCTGAAGGAGCGGAGCCGCGACATCAAGGAAGTTCACGTCCGGTAACGCCCGTGTCTCACGACGCGTTTCTCGAGTTCGATTACGACTCCGAGGAGCGTGCCGTCACGGTGTTCCGAAGCGTCGCACGGGAAATCGGCGAAATCGACGACGAACGCTCCCGCACGACCGTCGAGCGGGAGGACGAAACGATGCTGATCCGCGTCGAAGCGGCGGACCTCGTCGCCCTCCGCGCCGCCCTGAACACGTGGCAGACGCTGGTTGGGGTGGCCGAGTCAATCGCCGAGACTGCAGACGGGACCAGTCCCGAACCCGACGGTTTGGAAAGCTAACTGTCACTCTAGATTTTTCAGACATATTTGTTTCTGCACCGACGGGTTTGTATTCATCGAGTCCCTTACGTCATCATCGTGTGTGAATACAGTTTAGGAGCGAGTGCCCGCACTGCTCCGGTACGCCGGACTGCGCTCGTCGGAGGGCGATGAGCGTGTTCGACCGACTCAACCCTTTCGGAGGGAAAAAGAACGGCGACCGCGGAGCGGACTTCAACCGCGACCACCGCATCGAGATTCGATGTCCCGAGACGATGACACCGATAGCGACGGAGCACACCGACCCGGAAGAATGGGATTCGAACGTTCCGGATGGAGAGGGGGTTGCGACCTACGATTGCCCGGCGTGTGGCGGCCAACATCGCTACCTCTGGGGACCGCTGGTGCCGCTCTGTCTGGACGATGCGGACGAAAACGACGAGGACGAACTCATCCTGTTCGAGAGTGAGTAGCCGAACGCTCACGAGCGAGTCGCCTCAGGTTCCGCGCCACGAACCACCCTGTGGCGTTCGAACGAACTTATCGTCTTCTTCCCACTGCTGGACCACCTCGGACAACCCATCCCGATAGCTCCCGTACTGCGGTTGCCAATCGAACGTCTCCCGAAACCGCTCGTTGTTGGTCGGCATCGAACTCGTCAGCAACTCGACCGAGTTCTTCCCGACGAGCGGACGGGCGACCCACCCCGGAATTCGTCGCGGCGCTGGCGCGTCGAGTCGCTCGGCGAACGCCGTCAGGAATGCGGCTACCGTCACCGGTTCGTCGTCCGTGACGTGCCAGAGACCGGTCGCGTTCGATTCGGCCGCCGCGGCGAACGCACGCGCTGCATCCTCGACGTGGAGTACCGAGAGTGTCGCGTCCTTCCTGCCGAGGAGTCCGCCGCCGAGAATCGGGAACTTCCCGTCCAGCAGTCCCTTCCCCATCCATTGAATGTGTGCCGAGTCCGCCGAGTAGAACCAGCCACAGCGCAGGATACCGACCTCGAATCCACCTTTCTCGCCGCCCCGTCGAACGATACGTTCGGCCTCAAGCGCCGAGCGCGTCACTCGGTCGGGGTGCGGCGGTGCGTCCTCGTCGAACGAACTACCGTCGGGTTGGCGGGCGACCCAGGCGATGCTTTGGAGTAGCAGACGTTTTGCCTCGATTTCGTTCGCCAGCGCAACCATGTTTCGCCCCCCTTGGACCCGCACCAAATCGTTTCGCGTCCACTCTTCATCGGTGGGTTTGAGACTCGTCGGAATGGCGGTTGCGGCGTGAATCAGCACGTCACAGTCGGCGGCCGCCTCCGAGAGCGATTCCCGGTCGAGGATATCTCCGCGTCGGGGTTCCCCGCCGTTCTCCGTGACGAGTTCGTCGCCGCGCGCGTCCCGCGTGAGACCGACGACTTGGTGGTTTCGTGTCGAGAGTTCTGCGACGAGACGACGACCGAGGACACCGGTCGCGCCAGCGACGAAAACGTTCATAACTGCTCGTACGGCCGACGCGAGGATACGGATTTTGCCGCAGTACGCTGGGCGAAGGAGTAGGTTCAAAACACGATTCCGGCTGTGAAATTTCGTCGTCCGGCGTTCGACCGCGCGAGTAAAAGCGGGCCTTTTTCAGTCCAGACGACAAGGAACGGGTATGCAGGGTAATCTTCCACCGGAAGCACAAGAGAAGCTCGAACAATTGCAGGACCTTCAGGACACGGCACAGCAGGTCTCCGTGCAGAAGAATCAGGCCGAAACACAGCTCACCGAATCGCAGAACGCGCTCGAGGAGCTAGAGGACATCGACGAGGACACGACGATGTTCCGCGAAGTCGGCGAACTGTTCGTCAAAACCGGCTACGACGAGGCCGAATCCGACCTCGAAGACAAGGTCGACAGCCTCGAAATCCGCGTCGAAACGCTGAACAAGCAGGAAGAGCGCGTCCGCACCCAGTTCGAGAAACTGCAGGGCGAACTCCAAGAGATGCTCGGCGGCGGCGGCGCAGGCGGCCCGTCCGGCCCGTCCGGCCCCGGCGGCGCTGGCGGCGCATAAGCGATGCCCAGCGATGAAGCGGTCGTCCAGACCGCCTCGAAAGCGGCCGAAGACCTCATCTTCGACCGAATCAAGCAGTCGAACGTCAAGGATTTCGACGTGACGGTCACGTTCGAGGAGGGTATCCTCGATGTGGACGTGTACGTCAACGCCCCGAGCGCGAATCGGGACGAGGAGAAAGTGGCGAACGACGCCGCACTGGCCGCCCGCGCGGCCGTTGACGAACTGTTCGCCGAGACCGAAGCCGAGGAATCGGCGTAACGTCAATATCCTGACTGGCGTATTCAAGCCGAATTGTTATAATCGATAGTACGGAAAATAAAACTCGTGACGAGTCGCCAGTCACTGGCCCGCTCGGAGGGTGACCGCCGACAACGGCGGAACCGGCGCGCTTTCCTCGCGCCGTGAGACAGCGCCCTCGGGGCTGACCCGCCCACCCGCCACCCATCGGGACAACCGATGGCCGCGACACATTTCCCTCGGGCGAACCGACAGCAATCGAGCGGCAAACGCCCTCCCACCCGGGAGTCAGCGAGGACCGACGTAACAGAGTGCATGTCGGGACACGCCGAATATGGCGGCCCGAAAACCCTCGGCGGAGATGCTGGGGGTGAGTAGGTTTCGCGTTCGGACAGCGATTCGGGAGTGGTTCGGTTTTCGGGACAGTTCGAAAGGATAGATTCTGTACGGTTTCTTTTTCGAAGCGTTCTCATTTCGACGGACGGGTCAGAAAAGTAGCTATCTCGCGTTCGGTTCGAGGTTCCCGTGTGCGTGGAAGACGCCGTCCGGGTCGTAGTCGGCTTTGACGACCGCCAGTCGCGTCGCGTTCTCCCCGAACGGAACGTCAGAAGGTTCCTCTTCGAGACCGGGGAAGTTGACGTACTGCCCGCGAGTTTCCGGGAACTCCTCCATCTCGCTGACTGATTCACGCACCCACTCGATGGCCGCGTCGGTCTCCCTGGGGTCGTCCCAGTTCGCCTCGAAGTTCAGTCCGAACGGGGCATCGCGGTGGGCGAAGGCCGTCTCCGTCTCGCCGACGCGGGACACCGCACCGCCGCCCTGCCAGACGTCGACGGTCGAGAGCGTCACCGGACACCGCTCGGCGCAGGCGACGACGGCGTCGATTATCCCGTCGTTCAACTCGTCCACGTAGAGCGACTTCCAGTAGTAGTAACGGCCGCTCGGGTACTCCTCGTCCAGCATCGACTGCAGTTCGACGTAGGGAATCGTCCCGCTGAAATCCGCGACCGGTTCGGCGAACTCCCGAACCGTTCGCAGTTCCGTCTCGCCTTTCTCCGGAGTGCCCGCATAACATCCGAGGACGGCAATTGCCGGGTCACCCCACGATTCCTCGGGAAATTCGGGCAGTTCCGGAACCCACGCGTAGAACGGAAGCAGGCTCACTTCGCCAGGAGCGTCCGATGCGTATTCGCGGAACGAACGGAGGATATCGACTGCTTCCGCGCCGTCGTACCAGACGAAGCACATCGCGACGTCCGGACCGACCGGGTGACAGTCGTACTCGAACGCCGTGACGACGCCGAAGTTGCCGCCGCCGCCCCGGAGCGCCCAGAACAACTCCTCGTGGCTCTCCTCGCTCGCCGTGAGGAACTCGCCGTCGGCGGTCACCACGTCCGCCGAAACGAGGCTGTCACACGAGAGGCCGTACTTCCGGCGGAGGTGTCCCAAACCGCCGCCGAGGGTCAGTCCCGGCGATGCCGGTGTCCGAAACGACGCCACCCGGAACCGCCAACCCGAACACTTGCGTCTCGCGGTCGACGTCGCGCCAGGTCGCCCCGGCACCGACGCGAACGCGCTGGGTTTCGGGTGTGACGTGCACCCAGTTCATCCGTTCGAGGTCGATGACGACACCGTCATCGACCACCGCCCGCCCGGCGACGCCGTGCCCGCCGCCGCGCACCGTAATCGCATAGTCGCGTTCCCGGGCGAAATCCACGGCTGCCCGAACGTCCGCGACGCCCTCACATCGAGCGACCATCGCCGGACGCTTGTTTATCATGCCGTTCCAGACCCGTCGCGCGTCGTCGTATGCGTCTTCGTCCGCCGGCGTGACGAGGTCCCCTTTGAGTGTTTCCCGAAGCGTTTCCACTCCGATTTCGGCTGTTTCGATTGTCATTCTCCCCACCCATGTGGGGGTAGGCGAGCGGTGTCGATAAATACGACTGCAATTGTTCGATATCCTCACGCGAGGAAGAAGATGAGGACGGCGATGGCCGTCACCGCGAGGATAACCGCCCCGGCGAGCGCCGCGCCCATGGCGATGACGGCGTTGGCGTGGCTGGCCAGCGTCTCGGTGCGGTCGTTACCGAAGACAGTGACTTCCGCGTACTCGCTCTCCATCCCCGCCTCGACGGGTTCGAGGTCGGCGGTCGCGTCATCGACCAAGCCCGTGATGAGCGAGACGAGTTCGTCGTGGTCGATGCCCCCGCCGACCTGATTCGAGGATTCGACCATGTTCACGATGTGCGTGTCTGTTGTCATCACTTCGACTTCGTCCGCCTCGACGGTCTCGACGATGCGGTCCCGCAGGCCGGGTTCCATGTTGTTGCCGTCCACGAGGATGTAGGCCGTCCGTTGGTCCGCAACGTCGAGGACGGCGACGCGGACGCCGAGCGGACCGACACCGTCGGCGGGCGTCCACTCCGTTTCGTCCCACGCCACGCCGAGTTTCGGATGCCCCCGTTCGACCGACCCGAGTTCCCCTGCCGTCCCCCGTGCGGCCTGAATCATGTGAAACGAGCGCTCGCTTCCGGGGTAGATGTGGCCGATGTCCTCGCCCTGAAGTCCGTTGTTGCAGTTGTGGGCGTCCACCAACATTACGTCGTCCAACCCGTTCGACCGGGCTTCGGCGGCGGCGGCGAGACCGACCGCGTACTCCACGTCGTCGGCGAACTCCGGGGAGTACGTGGCGACGAGCAGTGCGTCGTCGCCGAACGACTGCCCCAGGATTTTGGCGTCGCCGTCCTGCGTTCGAACGCTCCGACTGGCGTCGTCGCTGTATTCGATTCTCTCGATACGCCTGTTGGGCCGTTTCGAGGAGCGTATCGACTTCACGCTCGGTGACGAGGTTGAAATCGTGCCCGGCGGTTGCGTGCGGCGGGAATGCCATCCCTTCCGCTTGGGCGGCCACGCGCCGGGGGAGGTTCCCCCCGCCGATTTCCCCCATCGGGCCGGGGTGAATCATCGGCAGGACGAATCGCGCCTTCTCGCTCCCACCTTCCCGGCGAAAGGAGAGGACGGTGACGGGGACGACCGCTTGCTGTCCCATCTGCTCGAAGAAGTCCTCCAGTTCGCGGGTGCCTTCCGCGATGTGGCCGATGAACCCCCGAAGGAAGTCGAGTGCGCTCACGCCGAGACTGCGCCGCCACGGACGGTCGATGACGACGAGAAACCCGTACACGGCGAGGGCGTACATTCCGCTGATGAGTCCGAGCACGATGAAATCCCGCGGCGTGATGATACCGAGTGCGGCCGGCGCTTTGTCCCCTCGCGAGAGCAAGTTCTGAACGAGCGGCCCGCCGACTTCGAGGACGCGAATCGTCTCGCTGTAGATGAAAAAGAGGACCGCGGCGGTTCCGGTCTGGATTCCGGCGGGTACCAGCGAGACCAGAAACGACGTGCGCGAGACGGCCATCACGATGAGCAGTCGAAACGCGAAGACGGACGCGAGGCTGAAGAGGAGCACGTCGAAGACGAACTGCTGGCCCAGTCCCGTGAGCGTCGAGATGATGCCAGCAATCGACAACACGGCGACGACGATGATTTCACACGTCAGTGCAAGCAGTGACGACCGGTTGTAGGTCAACTGGCCGCTCAGGCGGCGGTCCACCGGCGTCGTGAAAACGCTCGCGACGACCGTCGGCACCCCGATGAAGAAGATACCTTCCCACGCGTCTTGCAGGATATACTGCGAATCGAACGCCCCGACACCCGCAATCGCGGCGATGAGGAGCGCGAACGCGACGCTCGCGTACCACTGCGGGGCACGGAATATGTACCGGGACAGACTCGCCAGGTCGCTCTGGGTCGCTGTCATTGGGAGAAAAGCTACGCCCCGGAGAGTTAAAGGATGCTACTCACACAGACTCTGGAAGTTTTCGAACACTTCCTCGCCTTCTTCGGTGTGTGCGACCTCCGGATGCCACTGCACGCCGTACAGGTCGCGGTCGGTGTCGCTCATCGCCTCGATACCGCACACGTCGCTGGTGGCGGTCCGTTCGAAGCCGGACGGGACCTGCTTTACTTCGTCCGCGTGGCTGGCCCAGACGCGGGTTTCGGGCGCGAGCGACCCGACGAGCGGGTCGTCGTCGTCGTCGATTTCGACGGTCACGTCGGCGTAGCCACCGTACTCGCCGCCCCCGACTTTGCCGTCGAGAACGTGTGCCATCACCTGCATGCCGAGGCAGATGCCGAGCACCGGAATATCCAATTCGAGATACTCGGCGCAGTTGCCGATGTCGTCCATCGACGGGCCGCCCGAGAGGACGAGACCGTCCGCGTCGATGTCCGCCGGTGGCGTGTCGTTGTCTACGAGTTCGGTGTCGATTCCCATGTCACGGAGCGCCCGGTGTTCGAGATGGGTGAACTGCCCGTGGTTGTCCACGACGAGGATTTTCGTCATTGACGGGCGATATGGAGGGCGCGAATAAAAACGCCTCGTCACCGCCGCGTCGCGGCGGCAGCGAGTTCCGTCAGCGACGAATCACGATTGCCGCCCCGAGGAGGACGAGCGCGGCGATGAGTCCGCTCACGCCGGGATGTTTGAACACGATGCTCGGCCCCGGCAGTGCGTGGGCGTCGTTCGTGTCGTGTGTCGTCCCGTTCGGTTTCGTCTGTGTCGTCGTCTTCTGCGTCGTCTGCGTCGTCGTCTTCTGTGTCGTCGGAGTTTGCACGACGAGCGTTCCGGCCTTCACGCCGTTGACGGCGACCTCCTGTTTCCCGGACGAGGTCGCTTTGTAGGAGTAGGTGACTTCCTTCGTCCGCCCTGCCTCCACGTGCACCCGTTTTCTCGCGCCGACCGAGTCGCCGACCGCGAGGACGGTCGGGATCTTCCCGTCACCGTCGCCCGTGTTTTTGAGCGTCGCAGTGACTTTCACGGTGTCCCCTTTCGAGACCTGTGTCTCATCGAGCGACGCGCTCGCCACTCGGATGTTCGATTTCGTCTGCTTCACCGTCACGGGGACCGTCGTGCCGGCGTGACGACCGTTGCTGTCCTCGACTATCAGGTGGGCGACGTACTTCCCGGGGGTCGAATAGACGTGGGTCGTCGTGGGTCGCGTCGTCGTCTGGTCGACGCTTCCGTCGTTGTCGAAGTCCCAGTGGTACTTCGTCGGCGAACCGTCCGAATCGCTCGTTTGGCTCGCATCGAAGGAGACGGGGTTTCCGGCCCCCGCCGTGCCGCTGATACCCACCACAGGATTGAGCGAGGCGCCACACGTTCCGGGGTGGATACTTATCGGTGTGTCCATGTCGAGTTGCGTCGAACTCGGGTTCGACACGCTCCCGGTGAGGAAGGACCACGACGTGACGTTCTCGTGTGCTTCCGACGGGTTGTACAGCGCCGCGTCCTGATTCCACGAGGGTGTGACGGTGATGTTCTCGTCACCCGGCAGACCGCGGAAGACACCGCCGTCGGTGCGCGACCCGGCCCACATCCAGTCGAGTTCGTCGCGTGACCACTTGTCGTCCCGGTGGGGGTACGTGTCGTCCATCAGCACCCATTTGCCCGAACTCGGTAAGCCGTCGAATTTGAACGTCACCGTACTTATGGGGAGACTGCCGCCCGTCCGACTCTTGTTCATCCGGTCGTGAATCATCATGAGACTCATCACGCCGTTCGGGGCCTGATAGAGGAACATCGTGCTCCCGTTCTCGTGCGTCACCGATTTCGGACCGAACGAGCCGTAGGCCCAACTGCTCTTGTTCGTGTACGGGGATTCGTAGTTGTAGAAGTCCACGGCGTTCTTACTGCCGTGAATCGGGGACACCTGCGTACACGACCCGCCCTGCTCGACGGCGTAAGTGCTGTGATGGTTCGTCGGCGCGTCGGGAAGGGGACCGCTCGGAATACCCGGCGGTGGAAGTGCGACGGCGGTCCCGACCGAACAAAGCACGAGGAGGGCCATAAGCACCGGACGGACTTTCATCGAGCGGGTCGCCTCCGAATACGATACTGCGTGTGTGTGGCTGAATATCTCGTCATAATTCCGAAGCACGCATCGAGCGTGCTCTACCGATTTCGGAGAAGGTCGAGATTGCCTTTGTTATGGGCCACCTGTGGGTAGTTTAGGTCGTTCCTTCCGCGAAAAGTTGGGTTCCTGGACCGAGATAGGTGAACCATCCCGCGAACAGAATCGCCGCGGCGAGCCAGCCGATGCTGACGGAGAGTAGAGCCGTGTTTTCGAGCGCCAGTTCACGAATCGGTGCTTGGCCAGCGAAGCCGACGGGCAACGCCACGAGAGTGAACACGGCGTGATGGCGTGCCTCCCACCGCTCGGCGGACGCAAGATACGCGATTGGGAGTGAAACGACCAGGAGGGCCACCGCATAGAGTATCTGTGTAAACGGGTCCGGCGGGGCGAACATCGCACCGAAGACGGCCGCACACATGAATGCGAGGACGAGCACGATGACGAGACGAGTAAGCGAAACCATGCACGACGATTCCCGACCGAAAATATCAACCTTCCGCCAGTAGCGCGGGCAGGTCATCGATGGAGTCGATGACCGCCGCCGCGCCCGCGGATTCGTACTTTCGGCGTCCGGATTCGCCCGTCAAGCCCCCTGTCAGCACGCCGACGCCGAAGTAGTCGCGCTCGGAATCCGACTCGTCAGCGTTCACAGCGGTTTGAATATCGTCCAGCGTGTCCCCCACGAAGACGATGTGTTCGGCGTCGAACCGCTCGGCGAGGGTCATCAGCGCGTAGGGGTGTGGTTTTCCCTGCTCCCAGTCGTCCATCGTGAACCGGCGGTCGTCCGCAATCTCCAACCCGACGCGTTCGAGGGCGATGTCGGCCTCGTCGCTCGGCCTGCCGGTGACGACGCCGACGGGGTAGTTCGTCGTGAGCGTTTCGACCGTCTCGGACGAGATGAGGACGGGTTCGTCGTTGATGTACCCCCGCGTGTCGAGGGTCGGTTCGTTCCCTTCGAGGTCGGCGTACAGGTCCGCGCCGAGGTACAGTTGCTGGAACACCTCGCGGAGCGTTTCGGGGTCCCATTCGTCGCGTACCCGCTCGTGAGCGTCCTCGGGTAGTTCCTCCGCGACCACCAGTTCCGCGGCGTCGAGGCCGCCGCCGTTCTCGGCGATTCGGTCGGTGAACTCCTCGATGGAGTGATTCAGTCCTTCGCGGGACGCGAGGACGTACAGCGCCACCGCGTAGGTGAGTTCCCAATCGTTGTTGAACCCCGATGCGTCCTTGAACGATTGGATGGCGTCCTTGGGAACGGTGTCGTCGTAGACCCGCTCGACGGATTCGAGTATCGCCCGTCGGTAGGAGTTCGCCACGTCCACGAGTACCCCGTCGATGTCCAGCACGACAGCGTCGACGTTCATACGTTCGCGTTCGTCCGCGACGGTAAGGGTGTGCCGAATCGAGGAAGGAAAACACGAGAGGCATCACCGACGGTAGCACGCACCTGCCGAACCGACTATGCTTGTCCAGCACTCATGGTCCGTGCATGGAACACGACGAACTCCAGCGACTCTACGGGCACGACGAATTTTATTGGGGGAGAAAGCCCAACGGGTTGGCGGAGACGGTGCTGGAGTTCGCACCCGAACGAACCGCACCCGCAGCGGTCGATATCGGGAGCGGCGAGGGCCGAGACGCGGTGTATCTCGCCGAACAAGGCTACGGTGTCCTCGCGGTCGACCCGGTGCCGAACGGGTTGGAGAAAGCCGAGGAACTCGCCGCGGAGCGTGGTGTCCAAATCCAAACCAGTTCGTCCGACATCAACGACCTCGATTTCCCCTCGATGGACGTCGTCTACTCCTGTGGCGCACTCCAGTATCTGCACCCGGACAACCGCGAATCGCAGTTCGAGCGGTTCAAAACCGCGACGACGGACGGCGGAATCCACGTCCTGTTCGCCTTCGTCGACCACCCCGAAATCCCGACCGCACCCGATTGGGGGGACAACGAGTTCTTCTACGAACAAGGCGAACTGAAGAGCTACTACGACGACTGGGAACTGGTGGAAGCGGACGAACTCGTCTTCGATGACGATTCTGGCGGGCAACCACACCAGCACGCCGCCGAGACCATCGTCGCGGAGAAACCGGAAGCATAGCCGAACGGCCGTCGATTTCGGCGTACTACTCTCGTTCACGTCGGACAGTCAGTCAATTTATTTACACAATTTCCCACGTATTAACTAAATTCCTGCCCTCCTTTCGAATGCAGATGGAACGATACACCCTCGAAGTCATCGGCATGAGTTGCAAGAGTTGTGAAAACATCGTCCGAAACGAGATGACGCGGTTCGTGGCGTGAGTAGCGTCGACCCGGACGCACAAGCCAACGAAGTCGTCGTCATCGGAATCGAACCACGGTTCCGATTGGCTCACGAGAGCTTTGTTCTCGTGAACGTCGAGGGGGAACCCGAAACCGAATCCCGCGTCCGACAGGCCCTCGCCGAAATCGGCTACGACGTCGGCAGAGTAAGCGGGCGGGAACGAGAAACGGCGGTTTTTATACCTCACTCCCGCGCCCAAAACAGCGTCTCGCCCGGAATCGTCTCCCGGCGAACGGGGACGACGGGTTGGTCACCGCCGAGCGTCGTGAAAACGAAATCGGCATCACACTCTTTCGCGACGGCGAGTACTGGTCGGTGGAGTTCGGGTGGCAAGTTCTGGGCGTACAGCACGTCTGCCCCCGCGTATACCACCGATTCGGGATCGGTCACGTCGTCCAATCGAAACCCGACGCCGTCGGGCACCCTTCTCGGTTCGATGTCGGTTGCGGTGACGGCGACACCGACTGCCGCGAGTGCGCCCGCGACGGCCGGTCGATTGCCGATTCCGACCTCGACAGCACGCCCGTAGTCGGCGAGTCGGCTAACGATTTCGTCACGAAGTTTCGGGTCCACGGCGGGATGTTTATGCGTCGTCCGCGCATAGAGGTTGCCATGTTGATTGACATCGTCCCCGTGGGGGACGTTATGGGACGGGTCAAACGGGAGGCTTCAGCGGCCCTTCGGACAATCTACGATTGTGACGTGATGGTACACGAACGACAGGAAATTCCCGCCGGGTCACACGACCCGAACCGAGGCCAGTATCGCGCCGAGGATTTTATCGAACTGGCCAGTCGCATCGGGACGGGTGAGAAAAACATCGCTATCACGCCACAGGACCTCTTCTACCGCCGCCGAAACTACGTGTTCGGTCTCGCCTATCTCGACGGACGCGGTAGCGTTATCTCGACCTATCGACTCCAACCCATGACCGACGGCCTTTCGTCGGACGGTGGTATCTCGACCAAACCCACCGAGGAAGTGTTCTCCGACCGCGTTCGCAAGGAAGTCGTTCACGAAATCGGACACACCCTTGGCCTCGAACACTGTGACAACAACCGCTGTGTGATGAACTTCTCCCCGACCGTTCGCGAAGTCGATGTCAAAGAGGAGAACCTCTGTGGCACCTGCCAGCGTCAGGTGCTCTGAACGGTTCTCCGATTCCTTTCGATGCTGGCAAAATCGCTAGCGTAAGCGTTCGATGACGGTCCCGACGACCGCCAACAGACCGAAAATCATCGTCACCAACTGTTGTGCGAGGTTGTTCGGCAGGACGTACTTCGCCATTGCGATGCCCCAACCGACCCGTTTGTCGACCACGGAGGTTTTTTGGGTTCGATTCGGAATCCCGATTTTGCTGGCGGTCGGACCGTTGCTTCCTTCGCCCGGCAGGCGGTCCGCTTCGTAGGGGAGTGATCCGGTGTCGATGGCCCAGACGACTTTCCCCTTCCGGTCGATTTCAACCACGCGGTCGTTGTACGAGTCGGTGATGAGCGTGTGGCCGTTCCGCAGTCGGTCGGCGTCACGGGGCCAGTCGAACATGCCGCTCCCGCCGTACTGCCAAACGGTCGTGTTGTTTCGAATCTCGACCACGCGGTCGTGTTCGCTGTCGGCGACGAGCAGGGTGCCGTTGGCGAGCGTGTCGGGGTTGTGCTGTTCGTAGAGGATTTTACCCGATTCGGAGTAGTTGTCCGGTCCGACGACGGGGACGACGCTGACCGACCCGTTTTTCTGCACGTGTAAATCCGCGACCGTGTCGAAGTTGCGGAGGCTGATTCGGAAGACGCCCGGTCGGAGGCGGTCCACGTCGTTGACGTGCGTCCAGTCGCCCTCCTCGTCCATCCCGTCCGGGAACGTGTAGCGGTCGGTGGCGTTCCACTGCCAGACGATTTGCTTGTCGCGGTTCACCGCGAACACGCGGTCGTTGCCCATGTCCACCATCACCCAGCGGTCCTCGCCGTTCACGACGTAGTGGTCGGCGTCGTGGAGTTCGTGGGCGTGAAGTTTGGCGTCGTACCACGAGTAGTTCCACAGGGTCTTCTTCGTGCTCTTCTCCACGATTCGGAGCGAATCCCGAACGCAGTTGTCGTAGCCGTCGTTTCGATACTTCGTCGGACAGTTCTCGTCGGAAATCTCGTCGGCGGTGGCGATTTGAACCCGGTTCGGGCCGAGGGCTTCCACGTCGAACACGTCATCCGGTTTCGTGTACTGCCAAACGATTTTCCCGGCGGGGTTGACCTCGATGGCGCGCCCCTCGTGTTGGTAACCCTGCAGGGCGATGAGGGTGTTGTGACTGGGACGCTGTGTATCGACGGTCAGATAGGGGCGCTTCTGTTCCGTGAGCGCCCCGACGCCGGCGGTGGCGAACAGAACGACCGCGAGGGCGGCAAACAGTTTTGCCCGGTTGTCGGAGAGAGAGAGCCACGAAGAGAGCGTGGAAATCACTACTCAAACTACGCGGACGGGGGAAAAAGGGATTCGGTTTCGGGTCAGTTGGTCGCGGAATCCAACAGTTTGGTTACTTTCTTCTCGTCGAGGGCGTTGACCGCTTGCCCGTCGATGACCAGCATTGGCGTGCTGTTGACGCCCGCTTTCTGAGCCGCCTTGTCGGTTTTGTGGAACAGCGAATCGTACTTCTCCGACTCGATTTGCCCTTTGATTTTGTCCCGATGTTTCACGCCCGCTTTCTTCATGAACGAGAGCAGTTTCTCCGTCGTCGCCCACTGCTTTTGCTCCGAGGGTTGGTTGGAGAACACGTACTCGTAGTACTTCCAGAACGACTGCGGGTCGACGTTCCACACCGCCTGACCTGCTTCCGAGGCGCGTGCCGAATCCGGGCCGATGAACGGCTGTCCATTGTAGTATGGCACCGTTCGGAGTTCGAGGTCGATTTTCCCCGGTTCGACGTAGTCGGCCATTATCGTATGCAGGAATCCCGTGCTGAACTGTGCACAGTACGGACATTTCCAGTTGCTGTAGTACTGCACCGTCGTTCCGGCGTTGCCCGTTCCGGCAATCGCGTACGTATGCTTGCCCGGATTCTTCGGAATCGGGGCGTTCTCGATTTTGTAGTCGCTGTTCGAATCGCCGCTCTTACCGAGACCGAGACACCCGCCGAGGGAGGCTACGCCGGTCGTCAGGAGAAGTCGTCGCCGTGAGAGACCCATTTTCCTACCCTTCGGACTTCTGGATTGAGTACCTTTCGTCTGTTCTCAGGGGACGGTTTTCCTATCGCTCGGCGTCGAGTCGTTCCCTCGTCTCCCCGAACAGCAACCCCTGTGCCATCGGTTGTGCGAGGAAGTCGTGCGGGAACCCGAGGTCGATGGCACTCACGTCGTCCAGTCGTTCGAGTTCGTCTTCAGCGAGGTCCACGTCGAGACTGGCGAGGTTGTCGTCGAGTTGGTTCGGCGTCGTCGCGCCGAGAATCGGAAGCAGTTGTCCCGACTGCTCGCGAATCCACGCGAGCGCGACCTGTGCCGGCGTCGCGTCGATTTCCTCCGCGACGTCCACGACGACCTGTGCGACTTCCTTCTGCTCGTCAGTCACCTCCTGTCCCAACGTCGTCATTCGACCCTCCTCGTTCGCCGTCCGGTTGTACTTCCCGGTGAGAATCCCGCTTTCGAGCGGCCCCCACACCGTCACGCCGAAATCGAGTTCGCGGGCCAGCGGGAGCAGTTCCCGTTCCGGCGTCCGTTCGAGCAGGTTGTACTTCAGTTGGAGCGCCGAAATCGGGGCCCAATTACGTTCGTCCGCAATCGTCTGTGCCCGCGCGACGACCCACGCGGGCGTGTCCGAGAACCCGATGTAGTGGACTTTCCCGCTCGAAACGAGGTCGTTCAACCCGCGCATCACCTCCTCCACGGGGGTCATCCCGTCCCACGCGTGAACCCATAGCAGGTCGATGTACTCCGTTTCGAGTCGGTCGAGGCTTCCGTCGACCGACTGGAACATGTTCTTCCGGTGGTTGCCACCCGCGTTCGGGTCGTTCGGACGCGTGGTCAGCGTGTACTTCGTGGCGATGACGAACTCGTCCCGGTCGTCGCCGACGAGTTCCCCGACGATTCGCTCGCTCGTCCCGTCGGTGTAGGTGTTGGCCGTGTCCACGAAATTCCCGCCTGCTTCGACGTATCGGTCGAACATCGCCTCGCAGGCGTCCTTCCCCGCACCCCACCCCCAATCGTCGCCGAACGTCATCGTCCCGAGCGCCATCTCGCTGACCCTGAGGCCGCTGTTTCCGAGCAGTACGTAGCGCATAGCGGTCATCGTAGGCGACGGGGAAGCTAAACGTTCGCGGCGAAAACGACTGCGGCCGAAAAAGAATGACCTTAGCTGTAGTAGTACTCGCCGTCGTTCTTCTGCTGGCGGTCGAGTTGGCTACCGGGCTTGTTGATGCGCGGGCGACCCACGTTCTCGTCGCGGCGGAACGTGATGTCGAGGTTGGCGAGGAAGTCGTTCATCCCGTCGCGCATCCCCTTCGGGCGTCCGGCGTGACCGTGCTCTGCGGGTTCGCCGTCGAACACCATCAGGCGGTCCGAGAGCAGGTCTATCATGTACGTGTCGTGGTCGATGACCAGCACCGTCGCGTCCTGAATCTCGGCGTAACGGCGGATGGCCCGTGTCGCACGGACACGCTGTTCGACGTCGAGGTACGCCGACGGTTCGTCCAGCAGGTAGAGGTCGGCGGGTTTCGACAGACAGGCCGCGATGGCGACTCGCTGGCGCTCGCCGCCGGAGAGGTCCATCAAGTTCTGCTCCATGATGCGCTCGAGTTGGAGCGGTTGGGAGATTTCGGTGTCCCAGTAGGAGGTGCCCATGTCGTCGGTCAACGACGACAGGAAGACGTCGACGCGCATCGGTTGGTCGATTTCGATGTACTGCGGTTTGTACGAGATGTCGAGCGCGAAGTCCACGTCGCCCTCGTCCGGTTCGAGTCGTCCGGCGAGCAGTTGGGCGAACGTCGATTTCCCGATACCGTTCGGGCCGACGATGCCCAGCACTTCGTTCTCGTAAATCGTTCCGCCTTCGACGTCGAGCGAGAACTCGCCCTCGCCGTAGGACTTTCGCAGGTCGGGATACTCCACGAGCGGGTCGGCGGTGACCGTCTCACGTGGGGCGTGTTCGTCGAACTCGATGGCGTTCGGACGAATCCGCATGTTCTCGTTGTTGAGATAGCCCTTGAGATACTCGTTGATGCCGTTGCGGACCGATTTCGGCGTCGTGATGACACCGTACGCGCCGGGTTCGCCGTACGCGACGTGGAGGTTGTCGGCCACCAAATCGAGGATGGCGAGGTCGTGTTCGACCACGAGCATGGAGCGACCCTGCTCGTTCGCCATCTCCTGTAGCAGGCGGGCGACCGTGACGCGCTGGCTGATGTCGAGATACGGCGTGATTTCGTCGAGGAAGTAGAAGTCCGCATCGCGGGCGAGCGCCGCCGTCAGGGCGACGCGCTGGAGTTCACCGCCCGATAGGCTGTCGATGTCCTGTTCCATCACGTGCTCGATTTCGAGTCGTTCCAGCAGGTCGTCCAGGACGCCGCGCTCGTCGGTGCGGGAGAGCAGTTCGGAGGTGCTCCCGTCGAACCGGTCCGGAATCTTATCGACGTACTGCGGTTTGCGTGCGACGGTTACGTCGCCGTCCCGAACTTTGCCGAGGTAGTCCTGCAGTTCCGTCCCGCGGTAGCGTTCGAGGATGGTTTCCCATCCCGGCGGGTCCTCGAACTGGCCGAGGTTCGGCGCGAGTTCCCCCGCCAGAATCTTCACTGCGGTCGTTTTCCCGCTCCCGTTCGGACCGAGGATACCCGTCACTTGGCCCTCTTGTGGGACCGGTAGCCCGTAGAGCGAGAAGGCGTTCTCGCCGTAGCGGTGGACGGGGTCCTCCTGGAGTTCGCTCGGCAGGTTGATGATTTCGATGGCGTCGAACGGACATTTCTCGACACAGATACCACACGTTTCGCCGAGGCAGATTTCCTCGCTGATGTGGACCTGGTCGGGTTGTCCTTCGGTCGTGTCCTCGCCACGGAGCGTGATACACTCCTTTCCCGTCCGGTTCGGCGGACAGAAGTTCTTGCACTCGTAGTTACAGCGGTCGGGTGAGCAACGCTCCAAATCCACGACCGCGATACTGTCGTCTGCCATTCTTAGACCCTCACGTGGTTAATCAGGAGAATACCCCACGTAATGAACCACAGCGAGAACGTCATGAACGCTACGAAGAGAGCGTCTTTCACACCATCCAGTTCGTATCCCATGAAGTACAGCAGTGGCAGTTGTACTACCACAAATGCGAGCATAATGGTCAATCCCATCTGGTCTTTCGCCGCCGCGGTAGTGGTCCCCGCTACCATGGCGGAGGCCACCCCGGCGATGATTCCCGAAATCGACGCGAGCGACGTAATAGTAATACTCCGAAGATGGGACGCCCGTTGCTCAGATGCCTTTTCAGTCGCCATGCGTGGCAATCGGGTACCCTGCCTCAAAAGATGTTCGCTTGTGCGTATTCACCTTCCTTTCGTTCGAGACGATGCCTTCCCCCGAGAACACCGTTCGGGGAGGTGCCGTGATGGGGCGAATATTTCAGGAGACCAACCCGAATACAGACGGTGGATGACTTTTAGGATGCTAATGTGACTCAGTATCAACGTCGACATACGCTGTCGGCAAAAACCCTCGGAGACCCGTTCCATCCCTCGAACTCGTCTTCCGTAGTGACCACGAGAGTCTTTTCCGTGTCACTGCGTCTCAATAGTTTTATGCCGATGGCGTGTTTCGATTCGTAACGATGATGAGCCAGACCGAACGGGAGGAAATCGACGACCTGCCACCCAGTGCCAAACTCGTTTTCAAAGTTCTCGAATACAAGGGGTCGCTTACACAGAAACAGATCGTAGACGAGTCGATGCTGTCCGCGCGGACGGTTCGCTACGCGCTCGAACGACTCGAAGACATCGGCGTCGTGGACGAGGACATCTATTTCGCGGACGCACGCCAGAACCTCTACGAAATCAACGTTCCGACCGAGGCGGATACGGACCAGTCCGTTGACGCCCAGTGTGCCGAATAACTGCGCTCGTCTTCCCCTTCTTCACTTCTCTATTTCTTTCGTTTCGCGGATAGCGATGTTTCCGAGTCACTCGCCGCTACCCGTATTCATTACTTCTCGCACACGAACTACGTGGTATGAACGTGTTCGTTATCGGCGGTACCGGACTCATCAGCACCGGCATCGTCGCGCAACTCGCCGAGGACGGCGGGACCGTGACGGTGTTCACGCGGGGGAACCACGACGGGGAACTTCCCGAGGGCGTGATGCACGCACGGGGCGACCGACACGACACGGACGCCCTCGAAACGGCCGTCGCGGACGCCGACCCCGATGCACTGATCGATATGGTCTGCTTTTCCCCCGAGACGGCGCGGGAAACCGCCAACGCCGTGGCCCCGCACATCGACCAGTACGTCTTCTGTAGCACCGTCGATGTCTACCACCGCCCGCCGGAGCGCAACCCCATCACAGAGGACGCCGCTAGATACCCGAACGTGAGCGACTACGGCAGGAACAAGGCCGACGCCGAGGACGTGCTCATGGACGCTCACGAGGACGGGAAGTTCGAGACCACCGTCATCCGCCCGTGGAGCACCTACGGCGAGGGCGGCGGCGTCCTCCACACCTTCGGCGACGATACGTACTACCTCGACCGCCTGCGAGCGGGAAAACCCATCGTCGTCCACGGCGACGGCACCTCGATTTGGGGGCCGTGCCACCGCGACGACGTGGCCCGCGCGTTCGTGAACGCCGTCGGCAACGAGGCCGCCTACGGCGAGGCCTACCACGTCACGAGCGAGGAGTTCATCACGTGGAACCAGTATCATCGTCGCGTTGCCAGCGCCATCGGTGCGCCCAAACCGGAACTCGTCCACATCCCGACCGACGTGCTCACCTCGGTCGTCCCGGAGCGAACCGGCATGCTCCGAGACCACTTCCAGTTCGCGACGACGTTCGACAACGGCAAGGCGAAACGCGATTTGGACCACGAGTACACCATCGACTTCGAGACCGGCGTCGCTCGAACCGTCGAGTGGTTGGAGGAGAACGGCGAAATCGACGACTGGGAGGAAGAACCGTTCGAGGACGCGCTCATCGAGGACGTGGCGCGTCGCCACCTCGGACGTGGTCGCGGAGATGGCGGAGTATCGGTGAAAAAGTCCGTGTGGTCGGTGATTACGCCGAAACGACGGTAATCTGGCGTTCCCTGTCGATGGCGTACTCCAGTTCTTCGGCGATGGCACTGCCGCGCGAGACCTGAATATCGCCGCCGCTGACCGACCGTCGCGGTGAACAGGTAGTCGCCGTCGGCCTGCACTTCGACCGTTTCCCCGGCGTGGCCGTCGAGCGGGATGATGACGTGACGCGACGTGATTTCGGGGGTGACGACGTCGCCGGACGGGGCCGTCGGCGTCGTGCCGACCGAGGACGGTTTTTCGTCGTGGGTTCGCACGTCGATGTCGATGCCGAGGCGGTTCTCGATGTCGTCGATGCGGCCGCCACCCTTGCCGATGACGTAGGAGATGTCGTTTTCGTCCACGTAGACGACGGCCTTGTTTTGGCCCTGGAGGTCCACATCGACGTGACCGCGCGATACCGACTGGATTTCGCGTTCGATTTCCTGCCTGGCAAGCCGCGAGACGCCGGTTTCCTTCTCGTCACCGTCCTCCAAAGGGACCGTGACGACCTGCCGGTTGAAGGTGTAAATCTCGTACTCCGGAGTGTGCCGTCTCGAACTCCTCCACGAGGATGACGGGACGGGCGAGGTCCTCCTCCGTCATGCCAGCGGGTACTTTGACCTCCGTCTTCACGTCGTACACCTTCTCTATCTGTCCGGCCTCGATGTAGACGACGGTGTCCACGATCTGCGGAATCATGCCGAGTTCGACCCGGCCGATGAGTCGCTGGAGCGCGTCGATTGGGCGCGTGGCGTGGACGACGCCGACCATGCCGACGCCGGCGAGGCGCATGTCCGCGAACACCTCGAAGTCGTTCGTCTTCCGCACCTCGTCGTAGATGGTGTAGTCCGGACGCACCATCAGCAGGGAGTCGGCCGTCTTCTCCATCTCGCCGGCCAACTCGGTGTACTGGGTGACTTCCGGACCGACCTGTAGGTCGCGCGGTTTCTCCATCGTCTTCACGGCGAAGTCGCTGTCCGCGAGGAACTCCGCGACGGCCTGTGCGAACGTGGACTTCCCCGCACCGGGCGACCCGGCGATGAGGACCCCTCGCTGGCGTTCGAGCAGTCGCCCCCGCAGTTCGTCGGCGTACTCGTAGTCGTCCATCGACGTTTTGACGATGGGCCGAACCGCCGTGATTTCCCATCCGTCCGCGAAGGGTGGTTCCGCGATGGCGATGCGGTAGTCCCGGAACTGGACGATGGTCATGCCGGGTTCGTCGATTTCGATGAAGCCTTCGTTGCTCTGTTTTGCACTCTGGATGATCTCCTGTGCGTAGTCCTTCAGGTCCTCGTCGGTCGAGGCCTCGTCACGAATCCGCTGATAATGCATCTCGCCGACCTCGCCGCGTTTCGCCATCGGCGGAACTTTCGACCGGAGGTGGACGCTCATGGTCTGTTCGTCGAAGAAATCCTCGATGCTGAGCCGTCCGACGTCCTGGACTTTCGGCGCGATGTACTCCACTTCGACAACCCCTTGGCCTTCGCCACTTCGCTCTGGACGAGGTCGCTGGTGACGAACGTGGCGTCGTGTTCCTCCGCCAGTTCGCGGATGAGCGCGTCGATTTCGCCCCGGTGGGCGTACCCCTGTTCTTCGGGTCCGGGTCGGATGCCGACGTAATCGAGTTCGATGTCGCCAGCGTCCGCGCGGTCCGCGAGTCGCTGTAGTTCCGACAGTCCGTCCCACCCGCTCTCCTCTCCTTTGTTCGCCTGCGATTCGAGTTCGCTAACGACGGCCTCGGGGATGAGAACCGTCGCCCCGGCAAAGTCGCCGTCATCGACTTTCTGCGAAATGCGGCCGTCGACGACGGCGCTCGTATCCGGCACTACGTTCATGCCCGTCGGTTCGTGCGGTAGCCTGATAAGGGTTTCAGCGTGTGGGTCACGCTTTTGGTATTCGGTAACGTACGGGAGTCGATGCGCCACGCCCACCTCGTACTCACCATCGACGCTGAAACGCGCGACCGAATCGAGTCCGACCTCACGGACGAAACCGTCGATGAGTGGCTCCTCGACGCAATCGAGCGAAAACTCGACCGCTACGAGGAGTACGAATACGTCGACGACTGTGCCATCTGATGCCCTCCCCGCCAGCCACCGAAACCGCTTGCAATTGCAAGCGGTAGGATTAGAAGGCTAATGACACACTTTATGAAGGATGATAGCACCCACGTCCGCCAGCCTCGACCGAACGTTCGAGACGCTTTCGGATGAGAAACGGCGGCACATGTTGCACTACCTCTCCGAATCGTCGGACGGCACCGCAACGGTCCACGAGTTGACCGAACTCCTCGGAGGGGATTCGCGTCGAACCGAGATCCGTCTCCGGCACGTTCACATTCCCAACCTCCGGGCCAGCTGCGATAGTCGATTACGACGACCGAACGGAAACGATTCGGTATCGGGAAAGTCAGCTTTCTGGAACGGGTACTTGGCTACTGTCTCGAAGAGTACCCCCCGTGTGAGGGATGACCCGGGAAAACCGGTGGTCGGTGTCCGTTTTGCCGAAGACACTAGGCTACTAAGCCTCCCACCGGACTGGTGAGTACATGGACGAACTGGTCGAGTTAACCCGTGACCTCGTTTCGATTCCGAGTCACGAGGACGAGACGGCGGCAGGCGATTACATCGAAGAATGGCTCCGGTCGGAGACGGACGCCGAGGTCACCCGCGACGAAAAGGGCAACGTGATCGCTCGGCGGGAAGCCATCACCGGAACCGCGGACACGTCGCTCGCGTTCGTCGGCCACCACGACGTCGTCCCACCGGACGATTCACAGACCGACGGCGGCGAGTACGTGGTCGAGGAGCGCGACGGACGGCTGTACGGGCGCGGCGCGGCGGACATGAAAGGCTCCGTCGTCGCCTCGATGCTCGCGTTCCGCGACGCCGACCCGACCTGCGACCTCGTCTTCGCCAGCTTCGTCGGCGAGGAGATCGGCGGCACGGGTGCACGCTACGCCATCGACCACGATTTCGCGCCGGACTGTGCCATCGTCGCGGAAGGCTCAACGAACTACTCGAAGGACGACGTCACGGACGTCGTCGTCGCCCACCGCGGACGGCGGGCGAGCACCATCACGGCGACGGGCACGGCCGCCCACGCCAGCGAACCCGAGGCGGGCGAGAACGCCATCTACCGCGCCCGCGACGCCGTGGACATCGTCCGCGACTGTTCGGTTCCCGACCGTCTCCGTCCTCGGTAACGACCTCTCGGGGAGCGTCGTCGTCACCGAAATCGACGGCGGGAGCGCGTGGAACGTCATTCCCGACGTCCTGTGAAATCACCATCGACGAGCGCACCGTCCCCGGCGAACGCGCCGACCTCGAAGCCGTCGAGAAAATCGATGGCGTCACGTGGACCGTCGAACAGGACTTGCCACCCATGGAGTGTGACGACCCCGACTTCGCCGACGCGGTGCTCGCGGCGGCCGAGGGGCACAGGACGACGCGCCTGAACAGGTGACGAAACCCCACGCGACGGACGCCGGCTGGTTGGCACAGGCGGGCGTCGCGTGTGTCATCTGCGGGGCCTCCGAACCCGGCGAGGCGCACACGAAGAACGAGAGCGTTGGAATCGACGTGCTGGAACGCTGTTACCGGATTTATCGGAATACCGCCGAGCGACTGTAGAGTCGGAACCGAGTTCGAACCGGGTTCGTATTTCGGGATTTTCCACGAGTCGAATTTCGAACATTCGTGTCCACTCGCCACAGTGTGCGTTCGATTTCGGCGTGACTGCAACCACCGAGCCGCGAGCACTACCACGAAAGAATGCGCCATCGTCTACGATTCCAGTAACCGGCCGGTGTGGCTCGGTCGTTGTACTCTCGTTACTCCCGCACGTCGTGTTCGCCCACAGGTTGAATTCCTGCCGTCCCCTCCGTCTCGTCATGGACGAAACCCACGTCGTGACTTGCATGCTTCGCAACCGCGGGGAGGTTCTGCTCCTCCGGCGAAGCGAGGAGGTGGGGTCGTACTCCGGAAAGTGGGGCGGTGTTGCCGGGCACGCGGAGGGCGACCCCGACGCCCTCGCGCGCGAGGAAATCGCGGAGGAGACCGGACTGCTGGACGACTGCACGCTCGTCCGGGCCGGCGAGCCGTTCGAGGTGGACGACGAGTCGCTGGACAAACGCTGGGTCGTTCATCCCTACCTGTTCGACTGTGCGAGTCGGGACGTGCGAATCGACTGGGAGACGACCGAGGCCGAATGGGTCCCGCCGACCGAAATCCTCCGCCGCGAGACGGTGCCGGACCTGTGGACCTCCTACGACCGCATCGCGCCGACGGTGGAATCGGTCGCCGAGGACACCGAACACGGGTCGGCGTACATCTCCGTCCGGGCGCTCGAAGTGCTTCGTGACCGGGCCGGCGTGCGTGCGGTTCACGGCGGGAACGCAGACGAACTCAAGGCCCTCGCCCGTGACCTGCGCGACGCCCGTCCGAGCATGGCCGCGCTGACAAATCGCGTGAATCGAGCGATGGCCGACGCGACCGACGAGAACGAGGCGAGCACTACCGAACCGGAAACGGTCGAACGCGCCGCAATCGAGGGGGTCGAACGAGCCTACCGGGTGGACGAGGACGCGACGGAAAACGCCCGCGAGAAAATAGAGGATGAGACGGTGCTTACTCTCTCTCGCTCCGGAACCGTGCTGGACGCGCTCCGGAGCGCGGCGCGCGTGTTCGTCGCCGAATCGCGCCCCGCGAACGAGGGCGTGGGCGTAGCCGAAACGCTGGCCGAGGAACCGAGCACTGGCGTGACCCTCCACACCGACGCAGCGATGGCACACGTGCTGGCGACCGAAGAAATCGCGTTCGTCGTTGTCGGTGCCGACTCGGTCCTCTCGAACGGCGACGCGGTGAACAAGACCGGAACCCGGAGCGCGGCGCTCGCCGCACATCACGAGGGAATCCCGGTCCTCGTCGTCACCGCGACGGACAAGGTTCGAACCGAGAACGACCCCGTGTTGGAAGCGGGTTCCCCGGACGCGGTGTACGACGGGGATGTGAATCTCTCTGTTCTGAACCCGACGTTCGACGTGACGCCCGCCGCGTTCGTTTCCGGTTACGTGACCGAGTGCGGGATTTTGAACCGCGAGGATGTCGGCGAGGTGGCCGACGAACTGACCGAACTCGCACGCTGGCAGGAAGGTCCTGACCGGGGTCGGTGAACGGACTGGTCGGACGGCAGTCGTCCGCGCTTTCCCTCTCGCTCCGGCGTCGTCCCTCGCAAGAGTCAAACCGCTCGGGTGGATACTCCCGCTCGGGCGGCGGTGACGAAAGTTACCCCCTCCGAGCCCCTTGTGACGAGGATTTCTCCCGAGCCGCCCTTCGAAATGCCGCAGAGTCGAATCTTCACACGCTTTCGAGCACCGCGACAGCCACCGCGCCGACAGCGAGCGTCGTTCGCGGAATCGCACCCGGTCGGTCGATGGTCACGTCGTAGATGGTTCGCGGATGAAGTCGTTTCGAGAGGGTACCGATGTGTTCGCCGTTCGGTGCCGTGATGGAGATGTTTCCGATGGCTGTCGATTCTCACCGCCGTCCGAATGATTCATCCTGCCGCCGTGGGTACCCCTTTTCATGGAAATCTCCCATCTCGGTATTCACGAGTCGGTCGGAGCCATCTTCCCGCCCACGCAACTGCGTGACGCCCTCTCGTCTCTCGACCCGACAGTCGTCGTCGTGGGCGACGACCCGAACGAGTTGGCCGACTGCGACGCGCTCGTCACCTTCGCCCACCGCGACTCGTTCCTCGACTCGGACCTCGAATGGATTCACTCGGTTCAGGCCGGTTTCGACCGCTTCCCGCTCGACGAATTCGAAGATGCGGGACTCATTCTGACGAACAGCACGGGCATCCACGGTACCAGCGTCGGCGAAACCGTGCTCGGGACCATGCTCCAACTCGCCCGCCGGTTGCACGTTTACACCCGGCAACAGGCTGACCACGAGTGGAGTCGTCCGGACTGGAACGAACCGTTCACGCTTCAGGGCGAATCGCTCTGCGTGGTCGGCCTCGGAACGCTCGGGCAGGGAATCGCCAAGCGGGCCGACGCCATCGGTATGCACGTCACCGGCGTCCGTCGCTCGGCCAAGTCGGTCCCCCACGTCCGAACCGTCTACGCCGCCGACCATCTCCACGAAGCCGTCTCGAACGCCCGGTTCGTCGCGCTGGCGACCCCGCTCACCGACGCGACGACGGGACTGATGGGCGAAGCGGAGTTCGACGCCATGCGGGACGACGCCTACTTCATCAACGTCGCCCGGGGACGCTGTGCCGACCAGGACGCCTTGGTTTCCGCCCTGCAAAACGCGGACATCGCCGGTGCCGCCCTCGACGTGTTCGAGGCGGAGCCACTGCCAGAGGACTCGCCGCTCTGGGATATGGACGATGTCATCGTCACCCCACACGCCTCCGCCGCCGAGGTGGACTACTACAACCATATCGCGGAACTCGTCCGGGAGAACGTCCAACATATCGACGCCGACGAACAACTGACGAACCGCGTCGTCTGAACCGTCGAAAGCGGAAACTCATTTCGAGAGCAGAACGCGAGTAGCGGACGAGTAGAACAGGGAGTACGTCGGGAACCGAACGTTACATCGGAAGCCGTTCTCGGGCGAACTTCTTGAGGAGCGGGATGTCGTCCCAGTGAATCAGTTTCAGGATGCCGCGAAGTTGCCCGTTGTTGGCGTTCGCACGCGAGTTGTGGCTGAGTTGTTTGAGGTCCCGAATCAGCGTGTCGTAGCGCTCGTTTTCGGCGAGGTAGAGCAGTTGCGTCATCAGCAGTCGCATTCGGGCGTCGGGTGCCACGTCGCCGTGCCACAGGTCGTCGTAAATCGACATCTTCTCCGCCGACGTGTCGCTTTTGCTGGTCATGAAACAGCGGTCGGCGGTGATCGCCGCCGCACGCGCGGACTTCATGCCGACGTGGATGCCTTCGCCCCAGAGCGGGTCGATGGTCGGAACCGTATCGCCGATGGCCATGAAGTTGTCCGTGGAGAGAGCGCCGGGTGTCTGGATGTGGGCGGACCCGCGGTGTTGCTTGCCCTCGATCCGTTCCGCGTTTGCGAACCGCGGGTCGTCGTCGAGCCAGTACTGGAGGTAGTCGTCGATGCCCATCCCTTCCTTGGCGTACTCGCTGTGGCTCTCGTTTTGGATGTAACAGAGGCCGACTTTGGCCGTGTCATCTCCCGTGTGGAATATCCAGGAGTAACCGCCCGGCGCGAGGTTGTGGTCGAGTCGGAGCATCATCGCGTCGGTGAGGTCGGCGTACCCTTCGGGGTCGACATCGACGCCTTCCATCTCGAACTCGACGCCGATAGCCTGATTTTCCCGTTTGAGGTCGCTCACGCCGAGTTCCTTTGCGAGCGGGGCACTCGGTCCCGTCGCGTCGATGATGATGTCGCCGTACACCTCCTGATTGCCGGAGTAGCGCACGCCGACGATCTCGTTGTGCTCCATGATGGGTTTCGAGACGCGGGAACCGAACCAGTATTCGGCACCCTCCTCCCGACTGTCGGCCGACCAAAAAGCGCTTGAAGTCGGCGAATTCGAGGACCGCACCCGGTTGGGACTGGGCGAAGTACTCGTTCGGCGATTCGAGGACGACGTTGTCGGTGTAGTTCATCACGACTTCGTCCGGGATGCCGAACGCCGCCATCATCGACGAGAACGTGCCAGCAGTCGATTTGTTGCTCTGTTTCGGGAAGCCCTCTTCCTTCTCGGCTTCGAGAACGACGACTTCGTAGCCGCGTTGGGCCAAGTCCCGCGCACACTGCGCGCCGGCGGGTCCCGCACCGGCGATGATTACGTCGTAGTGGTCGCTCATGCACTCACCTTCGTCGCACGGGAAGACAGTTCCTCCGTTTCGAGCGCTCGCAGTGACTGGGTGACGGCCGTCAAACGGCCATCTGTTCCACCGTAGCGTCGGCCAGTATCGTGGGAATCTGATAGAACCATCGTCGCGGCGGGGCGTGACCCAGCACCGGTGACGACAGCGCGTATGTCCGCAGTCATCTCTATACGTTCTTACTGGTCATATCATAAAAAACAGGCGCAAACGGCTTGATGAACCGGATTTTCGTCGTGATTCGAGGGACAGAAGTGGCTGATGAGAACCGACTTATCGCTCCCGGTCGGTCTCACAAACGGCGATGGCGGCGAGATGAACGGGACTGGCCGGTCGTCCTCGGAAAAAACGAACTCGAAACCGAACCCGAACTGTTTCAGTAGAACTCGCGCACGAGGTCCATCGCGTCCTCGGGTGCGCCGTCCGGAATCTCGGTCATGTTGCCCGAGAGGCCGTGGAGTTCGCCGTACGGGACGCTGTTTTCGTCCTGATAGATGACGCCCTGGTACTCCTTGTTGGCGTCGAGGATTTTCTCCTTTGCACCCTCGTAGTCGTGCGGGTCGTGGTCCTCGTCCGCGAGGTCGACGATGGAGTCACGGAAGTAGTCGTACGTGTCCACGTCGTTGAACGTCACGCACGGCGAGAAGACGTTCACGAAGCCGAAGCCGTCGTGTTCGATGGCCTTCTGGACGATTTCGGCGTGACGCTGTGCGTCCGTCGAGAACGATTGGGCGATGAACGTCGCGCCTGCCGAGAGGGCGAGCGCGAGCGGGTTGACCGGCGGCTGTTTGGGGCCTTCCGGCGTCGTGCTCGTCTCGAAGTCCTCGCGGCTGGTCGGCGAGGCCTGTCCCTTCGTCAGCCCGTAGATGCGGTTGTCCATGACGACGTAGGACATGTCCACGTTGCGTCGAACCGCGTGGATGAAGTGACCTACACCGATGGAGTAGCCGTCACCGTCGCCACCCGCGACCATCACTTCGAGGTCGGGGTTGGCGAGTTTGACACCCGTGCCGACCGGGAGTGCACGTCCGTGAACGCCGTGGATGGCGTAGGAGTGCATGAACGTCCCGATCTTTCCGGAGCAGCCGATACCGGCGACGACGAACGTGTCGTCGGGCGTGTTGCCGGTTTCGGCGAGTGCTTTCATCATCCCGTTCATCGTCCCGAAGTCACCGCATCCGGGACACCACGTCGGTTGCTTGTCCGACTTGAAGTCGGTGAATCGAACCTCTGAGCTCATGCTTCTACCTCTTGTCCGAGTTTCGCTTTGATATCGTCGGCCAACTCGTCGGCCTTGAATCGGATACCGTTGTACTTGTTTATCCGCTCGACACGGGTAAGCGCGTCGTGTTCGAGAACGTCTGCAAACTGCCCGGTGGCGTTACATTCGACCACGATGACGGTGTCCGCGGACTCGATGTCCTCGGTGAGGTCCGGGCGCGGGAAGATGTACGGAACCGAGAGGAACCGAACGCTCACGTCGTCCGCTTCGAGGAAGTCGAGGGCTTCGCGCATCGGCCCTTCGTTCGACCCCCACGAGATGACGAGCGTGTCCGAGTCCGAATCGCCGAACTCGCGCGGCGACAGGTCTTCTTCCTCTTTCGCCGTCTCGACCTTGCGGTTGCGCTTGTCGACCTGTTCGACACGAATCTCGGTGTCCTCCGTTCGGCGACCGAGCGCGTTGTGTTCGAGACCGGTGGACATGTGTGCACCACCCTTCGTTCCGGGGAACGCGCGGGGGCTGACGCCGTCCGCGGTCGGGAAGTGGGGCTGGAACCGGTCCTGTTCGTCCGTCCACGCCTCGATGTCGTTCTCGTCCACGACGTTTCCGCGGTCGATTTCGACCGCGTCCATGTCGAACTCCTCGGGCGAGAACGTCTGCTCGGTGACGGCCATCGCGAGGTCGGCGAGCAGGAAGACCGGCGTCTGGTACTTCTCGGCGAAGTTGAACGCCTCGATGGTCTTGTGGAAACACTCGGCGATGTTCGTCGGTGCGACGACGAACCGCGGAATCTCGCCGTGACCACCGTACAGCGTCATGTTCAAATCGCCCTGTTCTTGCTTGGTCGGCATCCCGGTCGAGGGACCGGAGCGCATCACGTCACAGATAACGAGCGGCGTCTCGCTCTGTGCGACGAGACCGAACGTCTCGGTCATCAGGTCGATACCCGGACCGGACGTTGCCGTCATCGAACGTGCGCCGGCGCGTGCCGCGCCGAGCGCCATGTTGATGGCCGACAGTTCGTCCTCGGCCTGCATCACGGTGCCACCGAAGTGGTCGATGCGCCCCGTGAGATACTCCATCACGTTCGTCGCGGGGGTGATGGGGTAGCCGGAGTAGAAACGACATCCTGCGGCGAGCGCTCCCATACCGATGGCCTCGTCACCGTTGAGCAGGACGTAGTCGTTGTCCGTCGTCTCCACGTCGTAGTCGAAGTCGTGATCGTACTCCTCCTGGACGTACTCCTCTCCGAGACGGGCGGCTTCCTTGTTGTTCTCGACGATCGCCTCACCTTTGGAGCCGAACTTCTTGTCGAGAGCACTGTCGAGGTTCTCGATGGGGAAGTTCGCCACTTCGCAGGCGGCACCGAGCGCGACGGTGTTCTGCATGATGGTTCCGCCAGCATCCTTCGCGAGACTGCGGAGCGGAACGGACAGCCCGATTATCTCCTCCGGGATGTCGACGTCCTCCATCTCCGTTCGTTCCCCGTCGTAGATGATGACGCTGTCCTCGTGAAGTTCATCGAGGTTCTCATCGATGGTCCGCTGGGTCAGTGCTACGAGGATGTCCAGTCGGTCCACGACGCTCTCGACTCGGTCGGTAGACGACCGGATTTTGTACGCAGTGTACCCGCCTCGGATACGGGACGCGAAATCCTTCGACGTGAAGACATGTCGCCCCGCTCGGGAGAGTGCTTGCGCAAAGATTTTCCCGGTCGAATCGATTCCATCGCCGGCTTCGCCGCCGATGGCCCAGTTCAGGTCTTGCATCGTTGGTAGGCTACCCGGTGGCAAATCAAAAGCCTTCTGAAGCGGACCCGGCAGAACGGGAAGAATTTGGTCCTGACGGCCAAATCGGTCCGTATGGATGGCACCGAAGTCGAAGTTCGGTCGGTTACTGATGTCGGAAAGAACACAGTTGCGGTAGAAATCGAGTCGCCACCGGATTTCGAGGCTCGGCCGGGCCAGTTCCTGCAAGTCGCGGGAACCGTCGATGGCGAGCAGATCACGCGTCACTACACGCTCTCGTCGCCCGACGCGGGGGAGACGTTCGAAATCACGGTCGGCGTCGACCCCGACGGCGACCTCAGCCCGTGGATTGCCGCGCGCAGTGTGGGGGAGACGGTGGAAGTCGCGGGGCCGTTCGGAGCGTCGTACTACGAAGACGAGCCACGCGTCATCGTTTTGGCGGGCGGACCGGGCGTCGGCCCGGCGGTCGGAATCGGGGAGCGCGCGCTCGCTGACGGGAACGACGTGACCATCGTGTATCAGGACGATTCCCCCGCCCACGAGGAACGACTGCGGGAACTGGAAGCGGACGGTGGGACGGTCCTCATCACCGACGAACCGCTGACCGAGAGCGAAGACGTGCGGACCGTCCTTTCGCGTGCGGACGGGCAAGTGTTCATCTACGGGTTTACTCCGTTCTTGACGGAAGCCCGCGACGTTTTGGCGACGGTCGGTCACGACCCGGACGAGGCGAAGTCGGAAAACTTCGGCTGAGGTCGAAAAAAACAGTACCCTTTTATCACACCGTGAAAATAACCCACACTTAATGGGTCTCAGATGTTCGCTGTTAGGCCACGACTACGGCGAGTCCGAAATAGAGCGTGAACGGGAGGAACAAGGAAACGAAGTGGTGGTCACGGTTCGGGAGTTCGAGAAATGCCAGCGCTGTGGCACGGAAAGCATCATTAGCGAGAACAAGGAAGTCACGACGTTAGCGGAACCGGAACCGACGCCGGAACCGATGGAGAGCAGGACGGAAGGGCAACCGGCGGAACCGTCGTCGGTCGGGTCGTCGGTCGAATCGTCGGTCGCACCGGAATCCGACGCGGAACTCATCGAGGAAACGGTCGAATCGGAACCCGCCGGTTTCAACGATGACCACTTCGAACCGCCGGAGAGCGCGGAGGAAGACGACGGCGTCATTCTCGAAGACGACGATGACGAGGTAGAAGAGAGCGACCGAGGCCACGGCGAGTGGCCCGACCCCGAAGACACGAACGTGAACGAGTCTGCCCGCGGATCGACGGAGTGGCCGGATACGGGACTCGAAGACGAGGGATTCGACGCGCAGGTGGACGACGGGAACGACGTGGAAGTGAGCTTTGGCGGCGGGTTGACCCCGGAAAGTGCACCCGAGACCGAGGATGATGCCGAGTTCGTGGAAGCAGAACCCCCGGCGGAGGAGACGGGATTCGTGCGAACCACTCGACCCGAACCACAGCGGGATACGGGCTTCACGCGCGCACGAGAGGCACCGAAACCCGACCAAGCCTCGGAATCGAGTCCGGACGCGGAACTCGTCTGTCCCGAATGCGGGCAGTTCGGCGGCGCAGCGACCGGTTCGTCGCTTCGGGCGGGGGACATCTGTCCCGAGTGTCGGAAGGGCTATCTGAGCGAACAGTAGTAGGCACGACGCGAAAAGGGTAAACATCCGCCCCTCTAATCTGGGTCCAACTCATGAAAGAATACAAAATGCGACGCGGTGAGCATCTCGAAGACCGAATGCCCGACCTGAAAGCGAGCATCGAGGACTACTTCGGCCCGATAACGGCCACCGAGGAGTTCAACGGACACGACCTCTACGTGGTCGAGGAACCCGAAAACCCCGTTTTCAAGCGAATCGTCGCCGGTGCCGCATCCTACAGCGGGAAGAAGGACAAACTCGCCGTCGATTTCCAGGAGCGCCCGGCCGAGGACGTTATCGCGGAGGGGAACGCCGACGCTGCCGCCGACGCAGTGAGCAAGAAAAACGAGTTCCTTCTCGAAGCGACCGGCCGCGACGCGAAAGCGCGCCGTGATTCGTTGAAGCGAACGGTCGAAGACGATGCAGACACGCCGGATAGCGTCTAATTCCGGCCGAGCTTTTTTCGGCTGATGTTGATGCCAGTCGGCGTCACGATAAGCTGGTCGTCACCTTTCTGAACGATGTCACCGTTGACCTCGCGGGCCACCTGTTGGAGTTCGTCCGTGATGCGCTCGACGGTGGTATCCTGCGTTCGAAGCCGAGTGATATCCGCGATGACGATGTCGCCGTCGTAGACCGCGTCTTTGATGGCGATGACGTCCTGTTGGCCTTGAATCTCCGCGATATGAACGCTCATTCGTGACTCGTCGGGTGCGGTCTCGAAATCGTCCAAATCTAGCTCGACGTAATCCCCGACGCTTCCGGATGGCGTTTCGCCGAGAATCTTATTCATGAATCCCATAGAACTACGGGGCAATCGAACGAGTATAGTTCTTACGTCAGACGCGGCCTAGCACGGCGAGTGACGACGAATGATGGGACGGCTCTAATTCGTGGATTTATGACTCTCCAAATGAATTACAATTATATCGCTCTGAGTGTGGTTCGAAATCTATGACGGACTCTCAAAACCCGGTGTGGCGCACTCGAACTATCCGCTCCCAGTCTTGCGGTGACGACCGAACCCTTCCGGAAAACGGGCTTTTTTGCTCGCGCGCCGTGTCTCCGCCTTCATGACGTTCAGCATCTGCGTCCGGGAGCGCTATACGGACGACGACGGGGACGACCAGCGACGATTCGGCGTCGCAGTGACGACGCGACTACCGGCGGTCGGAACGCTCTGCCCGTTCGCCAGCGAAAACGGCGCGATAGCCACCCAGAGCCTCGTCAACGTCGAACTCGGCCGGAAGGGAATCGAGTACGTAGACGACGGGTTGGCCATCGACGACGCGCTCACGGCACTCCTCAACGCCGACGACGGCGCGGAAAACCGGCAGTTACACGGCGTGGACGCCGAGGGAACGTTCACCTTTTCCGGCGACGAGTGTCACGGCTGGTACGGCCACGAGAGCGGCGAAAACTACACCGTCGCCGGAAACCTGTTGACCGGCGACTCCGTCGTCGGCGAGACGGCACGAGCGTACCGCGAAAGCCGAGACGAGGACCGACCGCTCGCCGAGCGACTCATCGACGCGCTGGCGGCGGGCCACGCCGAAGGTGGGGACAAGCGTGAGGAACTGAACGTCCAGAGCGCCGCCTTGCTGGTCGAAACGAGCGAACCCAAGGAGACGGACCCGTACTACAACGACCTGCGCGTGGACGCGACGGAGACGCCGATTGCGGATTTGCGCGAAGCGTACGAACTCGCGGGCGACGGTTTCGATGCCGCCGTCGCGCGCTACGAAGCGGCGAACGAGGGCGACGAAAACGACGGAAACGGACGCGATGAAAACGACGCGTAACTGGTGAACCATTCGATTCGGTCGAAACGGATGGGTTTATAGACGATACGAACGCACGACGGATTATGGAAGTCAAATCTCGCCATCATCTCCGGAGCGACGAGGTTCGGGAGATAGACACGGCACTCGAAGACACCCTCGGCGTCGAACTCGACGCCGACACCTACGAACTCGTGGAGTTGGAGGATTCGGCGTTCGATATCGTCCTCGTGGACGGGGAGCCGACGGTTTTCTACATCGACGACGAACCGTTTCTCACCGTGCAGGGTGCGAACTCCTACCCGCCGACCAAGCGTGTCGTCACCGTCGATGCGGGTGCCGTCTCGTTCGTCAGCGACGGCGCGGACGTGATGCGCCCCGGAATCGTCGAAGCGAGCGACGACATCGAATCCGGTGACCTCGTGGTTATCGCCGAGGAAACCCACGGTAAAGTGCTCGCCGTCGGGCGTGCGAAGACGGACGGCGACGAGATGGTCGGTGACTCCGGCAAGGTGGTCGAATCGGTTCATTTCGTCGGCGACGACCTCTACGAGTTCGTGGTCTGAATTCGGAATCAAAATCGGGACCGAATCCGTCCCGGCACAAAGGCGAAGTGGGGGGACGTCGAAGGGAGTAGTATGTGGGGTTCCCGGCGGAACCGGGAGAAGAAGTCAGTCAACTGCATCGCGTGTGGTGACGCCGTTCGTCGTTCTGCGGCCCGCGAGTACGACAAGGAGGGGAACCGCTGGGAGCGCAACGGAAAGACCTTCGAGCACCTCTGCAAGTCCTGTCACCGGGAGTTGTGTCATCAACCGCGCGACGAGTTGGAGGCGCTTCTCGTGGATATCGACGCCGACCACGTCGAACAAGCCGAGTTTTTGGCCCGGTACGAAACCGCCGTCCGAGACCGATACGGACCGCTGGGTGAACGGGAAGGGTAGTCAGTCGATACGCCTAACTTCCCAACACCCTTACCGACGGGCATGACAAGCGATGCACAGGCCGAGGCGGGAACCGCCGAAGGCCAAGGGCCGGTCGAAATCTCCGAAGACCTCGCCGACCGACTCGACAGCAAGCGCGAAAAGCTGTTCGAGAAGTTCGAAATCCGGGACGGGTTTCCGCGGGCCGTGATGACCGAGGCGGAGAAACGAACCGAGGACATCCAACGGGAGATTCAGGACGAAGCGGAGGAGCGCAAGGACCTGCGCGAGATGACGACGTGGACGACGGACCCCATCGACGCACAGGACTTCGACGACGCGATTTCGGTCGAGGAGCGCGACGACGAGTACGTCCTCTGGGTCCACATCGCCGACGTGACTCATTACGTCCACCCCGAATCGAACATGTGGGAGGAAGCGGTCAAGCGCGGGAACACGGTGTATCTCCCCGGCTATACGATTCACATGCTCCCGCCGATGCTCGCGGAAACGGTCTGTTCGTTGGTCCCCAACGAGGACCGACTCGCCCACACCGTCGAGATGCACCTCGACAAGGAGAACCTCTCGTACGAGACCATCGACATCTACAAATCCGTCATCCGGAGCGACGAGCGACTCACCTACTCGCAGGCCGAGGAACGACTGGACGACGAGGACGCCCCGCTCCACGAGGAGTGTAAGCTCTCCTTCGAACTCGCGGACCAGATGCACGAACAGCGAAAGGAGGACGGCAGTCTCGTCCTCAACCCGCGACGTGACCGCGCCCACACCATCATCGAGGAGTCGATGTTGAAGGCGAACAAGGCCGTCACGCACGAACTGATGTGGGGTCGCGGCGTCGAGGCGATGTATCGCGTCCACCCGCAACCGACGCCCGACGAGTGGGGCAAGGCGCTTCAGGAGATTCAGGATTTGAACGGCGTTTCGATTCCGGGCAGTACGTGGGACGACCCGCGAAAGGCCGTCAACGCCACGCTGGAGGAAGCGCCGGGCAGACAACTCGACAAAATCCAGTGGGCCGTGATGAAGGTGATGCCCCGCGCTCGCTACATGAGCGACCCGTTCGGCGGCCACCACGCGCTGAACTTCGAGATATACGGCCACTTTACCAGTCCGATTCGGCGGCTTTCGGACCTCATCAACCACTGGATCGTCTACACCAACGACGTGCCCGAGGACCTCGTGGCGCTGTGTGACCGCGCCAGCGACAAACAGGCCGACGCGGAAGCCTGCGAGCGTGAGTACAAACAGTTCCTCGAAGAGGTCGGACTCGACCCCAACGCGGTCAACAATCGCGGCATCGAAATCGTCGAAGACGACGAGTAGAATGTTTCCCGACTCCGAGTCACGCAACGTCCTCGAACCGAACTGCTCGCGCTGTCCCGAACTTGTCGCGTGCCGAAACCGCATTTCGTGGGGGACCGGACCGCTTTCCGCCGACGTGATGGTCGTCGGCGAAGCGCCCGGTGCCGGAGTGCCGGACGCGGAACTGTGGCAGGGTGGCAACTGGACGGGGATGGCCTACACCACGCGACACTCGGGTCGCAAAATCCGGACGCTGTTCGATGAACTCGGCTACGACGCGTACTTCACCAACGCCGTGAAATGCTTTCCCCAAGGCGATGACGGGTCGAATCGTGAGCCACGTGCCGAGGAGTTGGCGAACTGTTTCGGCCATCTGAAAACGGAAATCGAGGAAGTGAACCCGTCCGCCGTCGTCACGACGGGAAAACACGCCACGAAACGCCTGTTCGACTTCGAATCCATACCGATGAACGGCTTTCTCGACTCCGTGCTCTCCCCCGTCGAATGTGAGCGCCTCGACGTGACGGTGTTGCCACTGCTTCACCCATCCTACGAGAACATCTGGCGACAACGACTCGGCTACGCAGGTCGGAATACGTCACTGCTATCGGTTCCGAACTCTCGGCGCTGGTGTGATTACTCGTCCGCAGGTGCCGTTTCGGATGCGCCCGCCGCCGCTCCCGTGTCATCGGCGACATGTACTACCCCGTCACTTTCGTACGTGATTTCATAGCCTCGGTAGCTGAAAACCGCTTTACCGCCGTCCCTATCCTGTCCATCGACGCGCGCTCGAAACAACGAATCGAGTGCATCCGGGTCGATAGCGTCGTACAGGCGTGGGCCGATTTCGTCGGCTGACGCGTCCTCGTGGTTTGCAATCGCGTTGACGACGGCGGTACTGGGTCGCTCGCCGTCCTGCAAACGGTAGGAAGTATGTTCCATTCCAGTACCTCCATTAAGATTCGTCAATGGTTAAGTATGTCGGATAAATCTGTGTAAATCCTCTCCTAAAGATAGTATTTCCCCAATTTCGAAATAATTTCCCGGTCTCAGTCGGAGACATCACCTTCCCCGAAGTGGTCGTACGGTTGGCGTAGTTCGTCTTTCACCAGCAGTTCATCGACGACATCCAAGCCGATTTCGTCGAGTTTCTTGCCGATGGTGGTCACGTCCTCGCGGGTCGTCGCAACCGCTTCGACGTGGAGGTTCTGTACGCCGACCATGATTTCCTTGACGTTGACGACGCCCGGTGCGTCGAGCGCTTCCGCCGCCAGTTCCTCGCGCTCGGGAATCGAGGCGGTGCAGATGAAGAGGACACGAAGCGGGAACCCCGCGTCGTGGTAATCGATCTGTGGGTGATAGCCTCTGATGACTCCGCTCTCTTCGAGTCGTTGGAGTCGATTTCCGACGGTGCTGGCGGAGACACCCACCGCGTCCCCGATTTCCGTCGTCGTCATGTTGCGTGCGTCCTCTTGGAGCAGGTGCAGGATGCCCCGGTCTACGTCGTCGAGTGTGTCGTGGCTCATTGATCTGTTATCGAAACCGCGTACTTGTAAGTTACTCGTACACTGTTCTTAAAAAGTCGGGCACGGATTCGAGATGACAAACTTTCGTGGGAGGCATGGCCGAAACTTGGCGAGAGGCCAGCTCGCCACCAGAGCCTCCGGCACCGTCGAATACTTGCCTGATAGTACACCCGGGCTTCGGGCGTATTTCATACGAATACCGCTACCCGCTTTATTATATCCTGAATAACCGGCGCGCATCTGTAGGAACTCGATGAAACGGTGACGGAACGCGATTTTTGTATTCGGTTGAATTCCCGTTTGAGGCTGGTTTTGACCGGTTTTAGGCATGAAACGGTTGGGCATGCGACAAATAGGGGAGAAATACTATCCCACTATCGTTTTTCGCAGGACTTCGAAATCAATCCGATCGAACCGTCGCGCCGTCCTCAACGGGAACCTCTGACGCTGGGAGTAGTTCGCTATGCGACGAGATGAATCAACCAGACGTTCCAGACCCAATTGAGCGGCGTCCAAATGCCGAAGGAATGAGATATCGCGTCATCGAGTGCGATCAGTACGCTCAACAGCGCCGCCAGTCGGAGACCGGACGCAACGTCGAACCAGAACGACCGAAACAACACCGCAGCAAGCACCCACAGCACCCAAGAGCGTCAGCGATGCCCCTGCGGCGGGATAATCCGGCCACACGAAGAGAAAGCCGAACAGCGCCACCGTGAGCGCCGTCACGGTTGCCCACGCTTCGCGCTTGGGCATACGGTTCGAGGCCACCCAGCAGACGATATACGCCGCTAACACGCCGATGTAGAGGTGGTGTGGGGCCATGATATTCCCGTCCGGGATGTGCTGGGCTGGAAACGTCATCGTGTTTCGCCGTCGGAGGTGGCGGAGAACGAGTACAACCGTGGTGTATATTTACTCTACCGATCGTTTCCGAGTCAGGCTTTTTCAACTATCGTCTCCAGTCGCCGTCCAGATGAATCAGGGCACTGCTACGTATTCGATTCCCGGAACTACTGGCCGTTACCGACTCCTTGTCGATGCTTTCATCGTGCTGTCTACTCGAAATCCCAGCCTCGCCATCCTCGCTTCGCGCGAGCGAAACTCGCCGGGACGTCCCGACTGAGCGGAACGAATGTGAGCGAGGGAGGACGGAGTGACAACGAAGTCGTCACTCCTGATAGCGACGTCCTGAAAGGATGGTTGCTGGACTCGCCGGGATTCCCGCGAGCCGAGCGGGACCGAAGACGTCCCGGCTGGAAGCCGGCGCGAAGCGCCGGCGACGACGGAGCGAAGGAAACTACGGCGAGTCCATTGACTGACTGCGATGAAACGAGCGGAAGGAATGGACTCGCCGGGATTTGAACCCGGGGCCTCTTCCTTGCGAAGGAAGCGATCTGCCACTGATCTACGAGCCCTCGAATTATCATACCATCCGTGCGTTACTTGTAGCTTGTGTTTCGGTACGGAGGATGTGAAGGCGTCCCGCGATTAGCCCCAGTGCGAAGCCGGTGAAATGGGCGAGCAGGGCGACGCCGGGGGCCGCCGTCATCAGCGTGATGAGGGCCGTGAAGACGACGACGATGAGGACCTGCGCGCGACGCGAGAGACGAAGACGACCGAAAATGGCCTCCGAAACGTCGTTGCTGGCGAGGAGGTAACCGTACAGGCCGAGAATCGCGCCGCTGGCTCCGAGGACGGCGGGGACCTGCGTGCTGAACAGTTCCGTCACCCACACCTGCACCAACCCGGCCGCCATCCCCACCGTGAGGAAGAAGGCGTGATAGCGGGCCGTGGTCGTCGTTCGCTCGATGAGGAAGCCGACGAGCACCAACGCGATGGCGTTCGAAAAGAGATGGGCGAACCCGGCATGTGAGTACACGCTCAGCGGAATCGTCCACGCGTGGACCGCCACGGGCGGCGCGAGCGCGAACAGGCTCACCGCCAGCATCGGGCTGACGAACCGAATCGCGGACTGGACGACGAAGACGACGGCGCAGATGGCGAGCGTCTGAATCGTCGGCGAACGGGAAAGACGCATACTACTACTCGTCACCGAGACCACAAAAAACGACCCCACGGAGCGTCCGCTGGTCGATGGGTGAAAAACGAAAGAAGATTGCGCGAAATCCCCGTCTTGCGGGCGTCTGCCCGCTCGACCAGTGGGAGGTAAGTCCCTTAGTCTTCGAGGACGATTTCGATGCTCACGTCGTTGGGAACCTGAATGCGCATCAACTGTCGAAGCGCGCGTTCATCGGCGTCGAGGTCGATGAGGCGCTTGTGGACGCGCATCTCCCAGTGTTCCCACGTCGCAGTGCCCTCTCCGTCGGGCGACTTGCGCGTTGGGATTTCCAGCGTCTTCGTCGGGAGCGGAATCGGACCGCTCAGGGAGACGCCGGTCTTCTCGGCTATCTCGCGGACATCGTTGCAGATGTCGTCGAGGTCCGATGGGTTGGCTCCTGCGAGTCGGACACGTGCTTGCTGCATCGTTTACTTCTCGTTGACTTCGAGGACTTGACCGGCCGCGACGGTCTGGCCCATGTCACGAATTGCGAACGAGCCGAGTTCCGGAATCTCGCCCGCAGGTTCGATGCTGAGTGGCTTTTGCGGTCGAACCGTGACGGTTGCTGCGTCACCGGACTTGATGAAGTCAGGGTTCTCCTCTGCGATTTCACCGGTGGACGGGTTGATCTTCGCGTCGATGGACTCGATGGTACACGCGACCTGTGCCGTGTGGGCGTGGAAGACAGGCGTGTAACCGGCCGTGATGACCGAGGGGTGCTGCATCACGACGATGCGAGCTTTGAACGTGTCGGCCACTTTCGGCGGGTTGTCGGCTGGGCCACACACGTCACCGCGACGGATGTCGTCCTTGCCGATACCACGAACGTTGAATCCGACGTTGTCACCGGGTTCCGCTTTCGGAACTTCCTCGTGGTGCATCTCGACGGTCTTCACTTCGCCACCGACGTCGCTCGGCTGGAACGAGACGTTGTCGCCCACGTTGAGCGTACCGGTCTCGACACGTCCGACCGGAACCGTACCGATTCCGGAAATCGTGTAGACGTCCTGGATGGGCAGACGGAGGTCTGCGTCCGTTGGCGGCTCGGGTGCGTCGAGGTCGTTGAGGGCCTCGAGCAGGGTCGGGCCGTCGTACCAAGGCGTGTTGTCCGAGGACTCGGAGACGTTGTCACCCTCGAACGCGGAGGTCGGGACGAACGTCGCGTCGTCGGACTTGAAGTTGACCTGCTTCAGGAGCTTCGTAACCTGCTCCTTGACGTCGTTGTAGGTCTCTTCCTTGTAGTCGACAACGTCCATCTTGTTGACCGCGATGATGAGTTCGTTGATACCCAGCGTCTTCGAGAGGAAGACGTGCTCCTGGGTCTGGGGCGCGACACCGTCGTCTGCGGCGACGACGAGCACGGCGTTGTCCGCCTGCGATGCGCCCGTGATCATGTTCTTCACGAAGTCACGGTGGCCCGGACAGTCGACGATGGTGAAATAGTACTCGTCGGTGTCGAACTCTTGGTGGGCGATGTCGATGGTGACACCACGCTCTCGCTCTTCCGCGAGGTTGTCCATCACGTAGGCGAACTCGAAGCCGCCTTTGCCCTTCTCTTCTGCTTCTTCGCGGTGCTGTTCGATAACGTGCTCCGGGACGCTCCCTGTCTCGAAGAGGAGTCGCCCGACCATCGTACTCTTACCGTGGTCGACGTGGCCGATAACGGCCAAGTTCTGGTGTGGTTTGTCGCTCATTGTATATCTCACGCGCAGATGCGCTCTGGAGGAATTATTTGGCAGAAGCGGTTAAAACCATTTCGATACGCTATGCAGGCCATCAGCCCGCCGTCTGGCGGTTAATGGCAACAGATGACATGGTGAAAATCAACACGGAGCTTACGATTCCCGTTCGAGTCGCGTCACGTCGGCCAGCACTGCGGTCGCCGTTTCGTGACCGCCCGCGCCGCGCCCGCTGATGTTGAGTCGTCCGGCGTATCTCGTCTCGAACTGGACGATGTTCCGGGTTCCCGACACCGCGAGCGTTCCGTTTTCGGGGACGAGACGCGGGCCGACGCTGACGCCGTCCCGGGAGACTTCGCCGACCAGCCGAATCGTCCATCCGTCCTCGGCCGCCAGCTCGAGCGCGCTCCCCGGCAAATCACGGATTCCATCGACGTCCGCGTCCGAAAGGGTGGAGCCGCCGCCGAACAGCACGTTGGCGAGGATGACGCATTTCAGTGCGGCGTCGGTCCCGTCAACGTCGAACGACGGGTCGGCTTCGGCAACGCCCAAATCTTGTGCTTCCGCGAGGACGTGTTCGTAGCTCAACCCCTCGGTCGCCATCCGCGAGAGGACGAAGTTGGCCGTCCCGTTGAGAACGCCACGAACGGCCGTGACGTTGTCCGTCCCGACGTCCTCGATGGTCGAAAGGACCGGAATCGCTCCGCCGACGGTCGCCTCGAACAGCAGGCTTCCCTCGCTGTCGCGTTCGAGCGCGCGCAATTCGTCGTAGCGCTCCGCAACCGGGCCTTTGTTCGCCAGCACGACGTGGCGGCCAGTCGCAAACGCTGTGCGTGCGTGATCGAAACCCGGTTGCGCATCGCCGAGGGTTGTCGGTGTCGCCTCGACCAGCACGTCGTACTCGCTTTCGAGCGCAGTTTGTGGGTCGGCGTCCCCGACGGTTCCGTCGCTGTGCTTCCGCGCGAGCGCCGATTCCACGTCGATACCCTCCGGATTCACGACGGCACTCGACGAATCCGCGAGCGCCGTCACGGTGTGACCGTACTCGGCCGCCAGTTCGACCACGGACCGACCGACGGCACCGGCCCCGAACACGCCGATTTTCATACCGTTCCCTCCTCTCCGGTCAACGGTTCGATGACGCGTAAGTCCTTTTCACCGGCGATAGTGGCCACGGTGCCGAGAACGTCGTTCGTCTCGGTGGCGTCCGTGGCGAGACGCAGTCGGGCGCTCGACACGTCGCTGGTTCCTTCGGGGGCCGACAGGGAAATATCGACGACGGAGGCGTTCGACTCCGTCGTGATTCTCGAAAGCGTATCCGAAACGTCGGTGTCGATGATGTGGCCGGTGAGAATCACGGTTATCTCCTCGTCGTATCGCTCCGCCCCCGCGCGGATGACGTTGATGCTCGCGGTTCGAAGCGCGGCGACGATGGTTTCGAAGCGGTCCGGATGACACTCGAAATCCACTTCGACCGGGATGTTGCCCCGCGGTGTCAGCGACCCGCGTTCGTGAAAGACGCTGAGTAAGTTGCCACCGTAGTCGGCGATGGGTTCGAGGGCACGGAGCAGTTGACCCGGTTCGTCGGATAACTCCAACCGAACCGTGTACGCTTGCACGCGCCCGCCGTCGTGGTCGGCCATGATGACTGGAGTGGGGTGACGGAGATGTATAAGCCTTCAGACGGTCGCAAAATTATCCAATCGCATGAAGGCAACGGGGTGCAACGGAGAAAAACGGTGTGAAACTGGCGTTAGTCCTCGCCTATGATACTCGTTAACGGGCTCGTAGTAATACCCATGGAGCCTGAACGATGGATCGGTGATAGATGATGAGATTTACCGATGCCGTCGGTGCGAGTAGTTCCAGCCCGAATCGGAACCAGACCCAGGACCACGTCTGTGCGTTCTGCCAGACCGCGTTCGACAGCCAAAATCGCGTGTGCCCCGTGTGCGACGCGGAGATCGTCTACCGGGGGGACCGATAGCTGTTCGCGGCTGTGACTGACGACGGATTCTCATTCGCACGAGTAAGGACGTTCGGCGAGCGGCGAGGGGTATTCTATACGGTTCGATACGCATCGAAGAGCGACCGCTGACTACGTGACAGTACGCGGCTTCTCACGACCGGACGAAACAAAAAGACGTTCGAAAGCGAATGCGTCGGTTAGAAGTAATCGACGGCCTGCGGGAGTTCCTGCTTCATTCCCTTGCGCTCTCGAATCTCCATGATGATATCGCGCTGGAGGTTGTCCGCCATGACGCGGAACCCGGCGTTCTCCGTGTTCCACGACGCACGACCTTCCGTCGCGCTACGGATGTCCGAGGAGAACCCGATCATCTCGTCGACCGGTGCGATACCCTCGACGACCATGAGGTCGCCCTCTTGGTACATGTCGTCCACGCGGCCACGGCGACCCTGAATCTCGCCGGACGCGGCACCCATGTGCTCGTTCGGCACGTCGATGCGGACGTTCTGAATCGGCTCGAGGAGTTTGACGTGACCGTGGATGAGTGCGTTGTGCACTGCTTGCCGGACCGCAGGGATGACCTGTGCCGGACCACGGTGGATGGTGTCCTCGTGGAGGCGCGCGTCGTTGAGTTTGATGAGCGTCCCCTCGACCGGTTCGCCAGCGAGCGGACCGTCGTCGAGTGCCTCCGTGAGACCTTCGATGACGAGTTCCATCGTCTCGTTCAAGTGCTGGATACCTTTCGTGTTGTCGATGAGGATGTTCGACCCGTGAATTTCCTCGACGTTCTGGCTGGTATCCTTGTCCATGCCTGCCTCTTGGAGCGCTTCACGGCGGTCCTGTTCGGGCATGTCCATCGAGACTTCGCCGAGCTTCAGCTTCTCGACGATCTCATCCGACAACGGTTCGACGGTGATGTAGAACCGGTTGTGGCGGTTCGGGGAGATACCTTCGACTTCGGTGGTCGCTCCCTGGACCTTCTCGCGGAAGACGACGATAGGCTCACCAGTTGTCACCGGGATACCCTGGTTGCGCTCGATACGCTGGGTGATAACTTCGAGGTGGAGTTCACCCTGTCCGCTGATGAGGTGTTCACCCGTGTCCTCGTTGATATCGATCTGGATGGTCGGGTCTTCCTTGGAGACCTGTCGAAGCGTCTCGATGAGTTTCGGCAGGTCGTCCATGCTCTTTGCCTCGACGGATTTCGTGATGACGGGTTCGCTGATGTGTTCGATGGACTCGAACGGCGTCATCTCCACGCTCGACACCGTCGAACCGGCGATAGCGTCCTTCAGACCGGTGACGGCCGCGATGTTTCCTGCAGGAACACGCTCCACTTCCTCACGCTCGCCACCCATGTAGATACCGACGCTCTGGACGCGGTTCGTTCCGACAGTCCCGGAGATGTACAGGTCCTGACCTTTCTCCAGCGTTCCGGAGAAGACACGACCGGCGGAAATTTCGCCGGCGTGCGGGTCGATACCGATGTCGGTGACCATCAGGACGACTTCGCCGTCCGGGTCCACGAGTCGCATCTGTTCTGCGAGTTCGGACTCGTCGTCACCACGCCAGACGCGCGGGATACGACGGGGCTGGGCCTCGATGGGGTCCGGGAAGTGCTCACAGACCATGTCGAGGATGACGTCCGACAGCGGCGTTCGCTCGTGGAGCTCTTGGCGATTGTCGTTGCGTTCGAGTTCCATGATGTCGCCGAAGTCCATGCCCGTCGCTTGCATCGACGGCATCGAGACACCCCACTTGTAGAGTGCCGACCCGAACCCGACGGTTCCGTCTTCGACGGAGACGGTCCAGTCGTCGACGTCGTCCATGTCCTCGGTCATGCCGCGAATCAGCTCGTTCACGTCGTCGATGACGTTGAGCAGGCGGCGCTGCATCTCCTCGGGACCCTCTTGGAGTTCCGAGATGAGTCGGTCCACCTTGTTGATGAACAGGGCCGGCTTAACTCCCTCGCGGAGTGCCTGTCGGACGACGGTTTCCGTCTGCGGCATCGCGCCTTCGACGGCGTCCACGACGACGAGCGCACCGTCGACGGCACGCATCGCACGAGTCACGTCGCCACCGAAGTCGACGTGGCCTGGCGTGTCGATGAGGTTGATGAGGTGGTCTTTATCCTCGTACTCGTGGGTCATCGAGACGTTCGCCGCGTCGATGGTGATACCGCGTTCCTGCTCGTCCTCCTCGGTGTCCATCATTAGCTGGGTGGCTTCGCCTTGGTCGGCGATCATGCCCGCACCAGCGAGAAGGTTGTCGGTCAGTGTCGTTTTGCCGTGGTCGACGTGGGCAGCGATGGCGATGTTCCGGATCTGCTCCGGGTTGTCCATGAGCCGCTCACATTGTTCGACGATCTTCTTTCGTCTACCCATATATGGGTATCCCTACCTGTACGAGGTTGAAAAGCGTAGTGTTTTCCCGCCCGTAGAACAGTGAGAAACGGGTCGTTTCCCTGCTAAACAGTCACATATGGCACAAGAGTAATGCCCGTTCAGGGCGTGCCAACAACACGCATGGATATCCGAATACACGGTTCTACGTCCCCCAACCCATTCCTCAGTGCTTCCGACCTCTTCGAAACCGAACTCGACCTCGAACGACCCGTCCACGTGCGTGTGCGCGATGACCCGGACGAACGAACGTGGACCGCACACCCCGATGGCCACCACGTCCTCAACATTTCCCGACAGGCCGCGACCAGCGTGATGGCCCGCGAACTCGCATTACACGAGTATTCCCACATGGCGCGCAACGAACAATCCCACCCATCACACACCCAATCGACCGCCGAGGCGCTGTTTTTGGCGTTCGCCGGACGGTCGGTCGAGCGCCGAAAACTCACCCACTGCTACCAGATCGCAAACCACATGAAGGACATCTACGCCGACGACATCACGCTCAGTTTCGGCCCGAGCGACAAACTCGTCACCTTCCTCGAATCGGAACTCGCGGCCGCCGTCGCCGACCGTCCGACATTGCTCCGCGGGCGCAGGTTGACCGCAACGTCCGACCCCGAAATGACGGCCGTCAACGCCGCGTTCGCGCTCGCCATGGTCGAACGTCACGACCTCGTCGAACGCGACCATCGCCTCTACGACCTCGCCCGAACCGCGTCCCGCGACGCCCCGACCGTCGACGTACAAGGGTTCAAATATCGGTTCCTCTCGCTCGCCGACGACCCGACCGAGAGCGAATTCCGGAAGGCGCTGGTCGACGCCGCGCGGGAGTACGTCCTCGGCGACGATACTTCGGAACAAGCCGCGGACTGAGAACGCTGTTTTCACGGACCTGAGACGACGATTCTCGTCCCACTTCCGCTCTCCCATGTGATGGCCACCCGCACATGGAAGGGACGGGGACTAAGCGCCCACCTAGTCGTATGTCACCATATGTCATCCTCACACGGCAAGGACGGTAACAGTCTCTCGCGGGATATGGGACTGTTCGGGGCGATGAGCACGGTGGTTGCGGGCACGCTCGGGGCGGGGTTGTTCGTCACGCTCGGAACCGCGAGTAGTACGACTGGACCGAGCGTCATCCTCGTAGTGGTCCTATCGGGAATACTGGCGATGGCCATCGCGGTGAACTACAGTTGGATGGCGACCATCTTCCCGGCCGCCGCCGGGTCGTACGCGTACATCTCGCGGACGTTCGACAGTCGGCTTCCCGGTTTCATCGTTACGTGGTCGAAATGGTTAGGGTACATGGCCGCCGACGCCGTGCTCGCGCTCGGGTTCGGCAGTTATCTCCAGGTGTTCTATCCCAGTATCGACCCGAAAATCGCGGGCTTCGTGCTCCTCACCGTCCTCTTTCTCGTCAACCTCGTCGGAACGAAGGAGTACAGCCTCTCACAGAACGCCATCATGGCCGTGCTGATGGTTGCCATCCTCATCCTCGTGATTCCGGGGTCGTTCCACGTGAACGCCGCGAACTACCATCCGTTCTTCACCGGCGGCATGGACGGGTTCATCGGGGCCGCCGTCCCGCTGTTCTATGCCTACATCGGCATCGCCGTCGCGGGGCAGATGGGCGCGGAAGTGAAGAACCCGTCCAAGAACCTCCCGCTGGCGATGGTCGGGGGAACGCTCCTCCTCGTCGTCCTCTACGTCTGGACGGCCGTCGTCATCTACGGCGTCGTCGGCGACTACACCGTGTTGGCGAACTCGGACCGACCGCTGGCGACGGCGGCGGAGGCGTTCTTGGGTAACAGCGCGACCGCAATCGTCGCGTTCGGTGGCCTCCTCGCCACCGCTTCCAGCGTCCACGCGGTGATGGCCGCGGGCATCAAGATGCCGTACTCGTGGTCGTGGGACGAGGTGTTCCCGAAGCAGTTCTCCGCCGTGAGCCAGCGGTTCGGCACGCCCCACTACTCGCTCGTCACGCTGTACGTCGTCGCCGCCGCGCTGACGTTCTGGAGCGACGGCCTCGACGAGGCCATCGTCATCGCCACGTTCAGCTACCTCATCGCGTACGCCACCGTGTCGCTAACCCTGCTGTACGTCCGGGCCTCGCGTCCGGACCTCGTGGAACGGGCGGGCTTCGATTACGGATGGCTCACCCCTGTCACTGGCGTCGTTGCCGCCATCGGAGCGGTCGGTCTGCTGACGCAAGCCGCGAACTTCGGCGGCCTCCCCGGCGCGTTCGCCGACTTCTTCGGCGCGCCGTTGGCCGGAAATATTCCGCTCGCCAGTGCGTACTGGACCGCGTTTGAAGCCGCGCCTACGCTCCGCATCTACCTCCCGTGGATGGTCGTCGGTCTCGGCATCTTCGCTACCTACTGGCGGCTCGGAAACCGGCGCGGCACCGACGTCGGCGCGATTCTCGACACCCTTCCGGGCGTGTCGAGCGAGGAGTACGACCCGGGGATAAAGGACGTGACCTCGGATGACTGAACCCGCTGAGATCCGCTGAATCCACTGAATCCGCTGAATCCGCAGTCGTGCCCACAATCGATCCGGACGAAACCATCTCCCTGCTGCAGGAGATGGTCCGAATTCCGTCACCGTACTTCGAGGAACACGAACTGAGCGAGTTCGTCTACGACTGGCTGGATTCGCGGGGACTCGACCCCGAGTACCACCACGTCAGCGAGCCGAAAATCACGGAGTACGAGGGCGACAACGTCCTCGCTCGATTGGAAGGCAACGACCCGGACGCCCCAACGCTCCTGCTCAACGCGCACATGGACACCGTCCTCCTGGTCGAGGATTGGGAGGAAGACCCCTGCTCCGGGCGAATCGAGGACGGCAAACTGTACGGACAGGGAGCCTGCGACATGAAAGGCGGACTGGCCGCCGTCATGGTCGCGTTCGAAGCGCTGGCGGAATCGGAGGCCGAACTCGCGGGCGACGTCGTCCTTTCCGCCGTCGTGGACGAGGAAGGCCCGTACGGCCTCGGCACCGACCGCCTCATCCGCGACGGCTACACCGACGACTACGACGCCGCCATTGTGACGGAACCGGGACCAATCCTCGCACAGGAGGAGGACATCGAAAATCCCGCGCTCCTCCTCGGTGCCCGCGGACGCTTCCTCTACGACATCGAAGTCAAGGGCCACGCCGCCCACGGTTCCCAACCCCACAAGGGAATCAACGCCGTCGTGGACGCCGGGAAGGTCGCCGACGCGCTCTCGACCCTCGATACCGGAAGCCACCCGAAACTCGGCGACGGGTCCGTCTGCCCGCTCCTGCTGGAGGGCGGCAGTCAGACCCTTTCAGTTCCCGAGCGCGCCCACCTCATGGTGGACCGCCACGTCGTCATCGGGGAGGACGAGGAACTGGTGCGCGAGCAGGCCGAGGAGGTCATCGCCGACTTGGATATCGAGAGCGAAGTCGAACTCGGCTTTCGGGAATCACCCGACCCCGACATCAACTACGGCCCCTACGTCACCCCCGACGACCACGCCCTCGTGACTGCGCTCGTCGGTGCGACCGAATCCGTTTCCGGCGTCGAACCCGAGTTCGGCTACTTCGCCAGCGTCGGCGACTTCAACTATCTCGGCGATAGGGCGGAGTTGCCCACCG
>CAWEQN010000005.1:0-278526 GCA_963811185.1 uncultured haloarchaeon | reverse complement strand
CGTCGATGTACCCGTGGTCGTAGAAGACCTCGAGCACACTGCCGATCTCGTTCGAGGCGGGCTGTGCTGTGTGGGACAGATGACCGACACTCTCGGCGTTGTCCACGCCGGAGAGTGCGTTACTGAGGGGGTCGTTTCCTGCCATAGTTATCGGTACTTCCTGAATCCCATGTCGCGTGCAATCTCGCGGAAGCACTGCCGACACAGATTGATGTCGTACTTGCCGACCAGCCCTTGCTTTCGACCACATCGTTGGCACGTTTCCATTTGGCCAGTGCGCTTGGTCGAATGCTCGCCGGTCGTGTCGTTCTCACTTTCGCTCATTCATCCACCTCTACGTCGAAGTTGGCCTGCAGGAACGCCAGCGCGTCCTCGGCCGTCAGTCGGTGGTTCGACGGAATCTGGCGGGTGACTTTGTCGCGCTTTGCGACGCGGTAGCCCGGTCGAACGAGGTTGACGGTCACGTCAAGCCCGTAGATTCCGACGTTCGGGTCGTACTCCTGGCTCGGGAACTCGGTGTGCTCGTTGATACCGAAGCTGAAGTTCCCCGTCTCGTCGAACTGCTTCGACGAGAGGTTCACGAGCGGGAGCGCCGTTTCGAGGAAATCGTGTGCTTCCTCGCCACGGAGCGTCACCTTCGCACCGATGGGGTCGCCGTGACGGATACCGAAATCCGGCAGTGTGGACTTCGCCAGCGTGCGGACGCTCTGTTGTTCCGTCACGTCTTCGAGGATATCCTCGGCGTTGGCGAGTTCGCGACCACCTTCACCGACGCCCATGTGGACGACGACTTTTTCCACTTTCGGCTCTCGCATCTCGTGGAATTCGGCTTCGCTCATTCGTCATCACCCGTGAAGTTCTCGTCGATGACGACGAGGTACTCCTCGACGGTTTCGAACTCGGTGTCGTCGCCGGAAACGGCGACGGTGTTCGAACCGCTACCGGGCGTCACCGTGATATCGGTGACTTCGCCGATTTCGCCGGCGTGTTGCCCGTGAACGGCGGTGACGAGGCTTCCTTCCTCGTACGGGAAGTGGGCAAGGATGTCCTTGTCCTCGTTCCCGACGACGATGGAATCCTTCGTGTTGTAGTCCGAGTCGGACTCGATACGAAGGTTGCTACCGTCGTGGAGGTTGAGTTGCGTTTCGCCACCGGGGACGTTCGTCTTGTCCTCGATTTTCGCCAGTCGGCCGTCCGCCGCATCTTCGTCGATGGGGGTCAGCGCGAGGCGACCACCCTCGTCGGGGAAGACACGGTAGAACTCTTCGCGTTCGGTGAACGCGAGGATGTCGAACATGCCGATGGGTCGCTGTTCGTCACTCACTGATTGTCCGTTCACGAGAACGGCATCTTGGTTGAGCGCGTAGCGGGCTTCCTTCTTCGAAGCAGTGTAGCCCAGTACGTCCCGCAGGATGATGAGAAGCGGGACACCGTCACGGCCGTGGGGGCCGGCGCCGGCCTTCACGGTGAACGTGGCGGTCTTTCGCTCGACCGGCCAAGATTTCGGAACGGAGAGTCGTTTCTGATGGTTGCTCATTCGGAATCACCTTCCAGACGCGCCTCTCGGCGGTCGTCGGACAGGTCGAGGTCCGTCACACGAACGTTGCTCGCGTCGAGCGGTCGCATGACGTCCTCACCGTCGGCCTTCTCCAGGGCGATCTCCTCGACGTGGATGGTCGCCTCTTTCAGGTCGACTTTCACGACTTCGCCTTCTTCGCCGGCGAAATCGCCGCGCATGACTTCGACCGTGTCGCCCGCGTTGACGCGGACGCTACGCTGGCCGAACTCCTCGCGGAGGTCGTTGGACAACGGCGATTTGACCTGTTCGTGCCGCTTGTGGAGCGGTGCGCGTTCGGTCCGGTTTCGCTGTTTGCGTGGTTGTCGAGTCATACTATCATCGTAGCTGTGCTTGCGATACTTCCGAACCGCTCTGCGACTTCCTGCGCGATGGGACCCTTGATTTCGGTCCCTCGCGGTTCTTCCACGTCGTCGATGACGACTGCCGCGTTGTCTTCGAATTTGACACGCGTGCCGTCGGGACGACGGATGGATTTTCGCTGTCGGATGACGACGGCTTCGAGCACCTGACGGCGCATCTCCGGCGTCCCTTTCGTGACGGACACGGTGATCTTGTCACCGATGCCTGCCTTGGGATGTCGGCTCTTCGTGCCGTGGTAGCCGGAAACGCTGATGACTTTGAGCTGTCGTGCGCCGGTGTTGTCGGCACAGTTGAGCAGGGAGCCTTTCTCGACGCCCTGTGTCACGTCAGCCTTCAGTGCTTCCATTAGTCGTCACCCTCCTCGGTCAGGTTCTCGACGACGACGTGTGATTTCGTCTTCGAGAGCGGTCGGGTCTCTGCGATACGAACCGTGTCGCCGACTTCGAGCGACATGCATTCCGGCGCGTGGGCCGGAACGCGGGAGCGACGTTTCATCTGCCGATCGTATTTCGGCACTGCAACGTCGTACTCTCGCTCGACGACAACGGTTTTATCCATGTCAGTGGAGGCGACTTCGCCCTCGATGATCTGTCCGCGCACGGAAAGCGTTCCGTGGAACGGGCAGTCTTCGTGGGAGCATGTCCCCTCCGGTTCTGGTACATTCAATCCTAACGCCATTTCGAATTACCTCCAGTTTCGGTACGCAATGCGGGTCGTGAGAGCAAATTCGTGCCATCCACCGTAACGTAAGCCACGCCCTCGCCATCGTCGGAAGCGTTCCGACGTGCCTCCGAGCAAGACTCGGAGAAAGGACCAGACTGACTGGAGCGGACTCCAGCAGTTTCCGACCCCAGTTTGGACGCGGTCCCCGCTTCCTTGACGGAAGCGGCGGCTTCATCTGTGAGCTCGAATTCGAACGTCGTACCCTGCTTTGGTACCTGCCACGACCGAGACGCGGACTCGACCGTAAGCGTGTGCATCGTCTCGGAAACGACCCGCCCGTCGATGGATTCGAGGGACGGATTCGTCGCCGACACGACCCGCACGCGGAGACCGGCGAGTTCGTGTTTCGTTATCGTCTCGGGTGTTAGTGGCATGATTGTGAGGGGTGCGATTATTCGTCGTCGTCCGACGCGTCGCCTTCCTCTTGCTGAATCGTCTTGATTCGAGCGATGGTTCGACGGAGTTCCTTGATGCGACCCGGATTCTCCGGGGCACCACCGGCCGCTTTGACTGCCTTCGCGTTGAGCAGTTCCGTCTCGAGCTCTTCGAGTTCGGAACCGCGCTCGGCGGGCGTCATGTCGCGGATTTCTTCGGTGTGAAGGATGGCCATTATTCTTCAGCCTCCTCTTCGGCTTCCTCGTCGTCTTCCATCTCTTCGAGGAGTTCCTCGGCTTCGGCTTCCACGTCCTCTTCGAGTTCGTCGAGTTCCTCCTCGACGGACTCGGTTTCGGACTCGGACTCGTCAGCCTCCGCTTCGGACGATTCCTCTTCGATGATTTCCTCGACGACTTCCTCGTCGACCTCGGTCTCGCCGGGTTCCGGCGATTCCTCGTCGTCGTCGGCGCGGAGCTCTTCGAGTTCCTCGCCGCTCGGTTCCTCAATGAGGTCCGCGGCCTCGTTGGCCTCGACCGCTTCCGGAACGAGTTCCTCCGGGCTTGCGCCCTCCTCGATCTGGAAGTCGTCGGGCAGGTCGGCTCCTGGCGGGATGATCTTCACGTCGACACCGATGGTGCCGAGTTTCATCACCGCGACGCCTTGACCGTGGTCGACGATGGTCTGGGCTGGTTCACCGTTGTGCTTGATGTAGCCACGGTTGAACTTCTCCACGCGCGAGCGTGCGCCTGTGACCTTGCCAGACAGGACGATTTCGGCGCCGAGTGCGCCGGAGTCCATGATTCGGTCGATGGTCGTGTGACCCGCTTTCCGGAAGTACCAACCGCGTTCGAGCGCGTTGGCAAGCCGGTCGGCGACGATGCGAGCGTTCAGGTCCGGTTCGTCGACCTCTTGAACGTCGATCTGCGGGTCGTCGAGGTTGAACCGCTCACCGAGTTGTCGGGTGATCTTCCGGATGTTCTTTCCGCCCTTTCCGATGACCATACCGGGCTTTTCCGCCATGAGGACGATCTGTGTCCCCATCGGCGTCTTGGCGACATCCATGCCGCCGTACCCTGCGCGGCCGAGTTCTTCCGCGAAGAACTCGTCGATCTGTGACCGCTGTAGGCCGTCTTCGATGAACTGATGTTCGTCTGCCATTAGTTGTCGACCTCCTCAAGGATGAGTTCGACGTCCACCTCGGGCGTGTTCCACGCACTTGCGCGGCCGAACGCACGGGGTTTTCGACCCTGCACTTCGCCGACCTTGTGGGCGGCGACGTGCATGATTTTCATCGATTCGCCGTCGAACCCATGGGCGTCCGCATTGCCCATGACGTTGTCGAGCAGTTCGATGAACGCCTTGCTCGCCTTCTCCGGGTAGCGACCCGCGTCCCAGCCGTCGATGTCCGAACGGTGGCCGACGCCGGTGTTGTGCTGCTTAAACGGCACCGACCGCTCTTCGTTCACGACCTGCTGGAGGTACGCTTTCGCGTCCCCGGCGGTTTTGCCCTTGATCTCGCGGGCAATCGCCTTACTGTGCTTGTGGCTCATGTGCCGCTCCCGAAGCATCCCCTTGGCGGTGGTGTCCGGGTCGGCATCGACGCTGTAGCTGATTCCCATGATTTATTTGAGTGGCACGAACTTCGAGGAGCGGGTCGCACCGATTCCTGCTTGTCCGTGTTCGACCGAATTGCGGGTCAGCTGGAACTCGCCGAGATAGTGACCCAACATTTCCGGCTCGATTCGTACGCGCTCGAAGTCGCTGCCGTTGTAGACGGCGAACGTCTTGTTCACGAACGATGGGAGCACTGGCATGTCGCGCAGATGCGTTCGAATCGGGCTGTTCGCCGATTCTTCCTCGGTTTTGTCCTGGGCCTTGTCGAGCAGTTTCTCCTGTTCGACGGTCAACCCGCGAAGGATGCTTCGCCGCATTCGTGCGGGCAACAGTTCCGCGACTTCCTCAAGACTCATGTCCTGCAGGTCGTCGAGATCGTAGCCGCGATAGGTGAACTCACCCTCGCGTCCTGTTCGATATTCGTTTCCGCTCATTTGTTACCTCCACGTCCAGTTCGTTTGGACGCGATGTCCCCGACCTTTCGTCCCGGCGGAGCGTCTCGGGAGACACTTTTCGGGCGTCCGGGGTGCTGGCGGCCACCGCCACCGAACGGGTGGTCGACGGCGTTCATCGCGACGCCGCGCACGTTCGGCCACTTGGTACCGCGAGCCTTCATTTTGTGATGTTTGTTACCGGCTTTGACCATCGGTTTCTCCGTCCGTCCGCCACCGGCGACGACGCCGATGGTGGCACGGCACTGGGGCGAAAGTCGTCGGACTTCGCCGCTCGGGAGTTCAACGATGGCTGCCTCTCGGTCGTGCGTGATGAGGTTCGCGCCGACACCGGATGCGCGGGCGAACTTGCCGCCGTCACCGGGTTGGCGCTCGACGTTGCACACCGGAACCCCTTCCGGGATTTCGGCGAGCGGGAGCGTGTTGCCCGGCTTGATTTCGGCGGAGACGCCGACCTGAATCTCCTCGCCAACGCCGATACCTTCGGGTGCGAGGACGAGTCGCTGGTCGCCGTCCTCGAACTCGATGGCCGCGACGGGTGCACTGCGGGCGGGGTCGTGTTCGATATCGACCACCGTTCCGGTGACCAAGTCGCTGTCTTCGGCGTTCTTGTGGCTCAGTTCTGCTTTGTATCGGTGCGACGGTGCACGGAAGGTCGGTCCCCCGCGACCACGTCGCTGTCCTTGGATTCTGCGTCCCATTATCAGAACACCCCGATTCGGGAGGCGACGTCCTGTGCGTCGTCGTCGTCCGACAACGAGACGGTCGCCTTTTTCTTCCCTTTCATGGTGACTTGGGTGTTGATCTTCTCGATGGTGACATCGTAGCGGTCCTCGATTTCGTCGCGGATTTCGGGCTTCGTCGCGTCGAGCGACACGATGAACTGGAGCTTGTTGTCGAAGTCCATCTCGTTCATCGCTTTCTCCGTAACCCACGGGTATTCGACGACGCTCATCGGTCTGCCACCTCTTCGAGTGCGCTTTCGGTCCAGACGGTCAGTCGTCCTGCCTGCGTCCCGGGGGCGAGGTCTTCCGCGTTGACCTCGCGCGCCGTCGCGACGTCGGCACCGGCGAGGTTCCGCGCTGCGCGCGACGGCTCCTCACTGGTGACGAACAGGATCGACTTGGGCGTCTTGTACTTGCGGCCACGGGTCGTCCCACGGCCGGCGCGAACCTTCTTGTTGTCCTCCGCGCGTGCGATATCGGCGTCGATGCCGACCGCTTCGAGGAAGGAAACGACCTCTTTCGTCTTCACGAGGTCTTCGAAGTCGTCGCTCACGACGAGGGGAAGTTCCGTCTCCTCGTCGAAGCGGTGTCCGCGCTCCGAGACGCGTTCGGCGTCCACAGTCGCCGCGATGGCGCTTCGGACAGCCAATTTACGCTCCTTCTTGTTGATCGAGAGGGAGCGGTCTTTCTCCGCTTTGGGCGGGTGTGCGACACGGCCACCCACGGTGAATGGAACACGAGCACCCCGACCGTTCGTCTGCGGGACGTGGGCCATACCGCGGCCACTGCCCGGCGACTCGGCGGAGGTACGCATCCCGGCGTGGGGGTCGGTACCGTAGTCCTGTTTCCGGTTTGCCTGTGCGGCGAGCACGGCACGCTTGATAAGGTCGGTGCGGACGGTCGTTTCGAACACGTCCGGCAGGTCGACCGTATCGGCGTCCTCGCCGTCCAGGTCACGTACTGTTGCCTGCATGGGTTATCCCTGGTTGGACTCCGTACTTACGTAGCGCACCTCGGGGTCGAGGCGCGGTTGGTCGGTCGGTCGAACGGCAGGGCGGAAGCGCACGAGGCGCTTGTTCGGGCCCGGCACCGAACCCTTGATGAGCGCGTACGGACCATCGACCTCGCCGTAGTTGACGAAGCCACCGTCGACGGAGGCTTCGTCGTCGTCGCCGAGGGAGATGAGGCGCTTGTTGAGTTCGGTACGCTGGTGGTAGCCCATCTGACCCAGCTGCGGAACCGTCGAGCGAACGCGCGACGGATTCCACGGGCCGAGGTTACCGATGCGGCGTCTCCAGCCTTGGCGGGCGTGTTTGCCCTTCCGCTTCTGGACGCCCCATCGCTTGACGGGACCCTGCGTTCCTTTACCTTTCGTGACGCCGCTGGTGTCGAGGTACTCGCCTGCGCGGAACACGTCAGTGATGTCGTGTTCCCCGCCGTCTTCGAGTAGCTCGAGGGCGAAGTCGGCGCGCTCGTCGAGGGAGCCGCCGCCGATTCGCGTTTCCATGACGTCCGGTCGTTTCTTCGGCACGTTCTTGAGGTCGCTAGGGACGGTGTGGGTGATGACCCGGAGGTCCGCCACGTCGCCTGCCTCGATGGCCGCGCGGAGGTCGTCCTCCGCGCCGTCGGCGTCGTGGTTTTCCGGAACGTTGAGCGTGCGGTCGAGTTCGTCGTGGAACTCTGAACCCCACACTTCCGTCATTGGTTTCTTCCCGTACGGCGTGTCTTCGTAGGCTCGAAGAGCGACGGCGCGCATGGGGGGTGTCTCGACGATGGTGACCGGAACGGTCTCCTCCATCCCTTCGCGGGGGGAGTTTGCCTCGTCGTTGACCATCACCACATGGGTCATTCCGGCCTTGTAACCCGCGAATCCCTGCAGCGACGGCTGACCGTCACTGTCGGGCCACGAGTTGAAGCGCGGAACTTCGCTCGTCGCGCGCTTTCGGGGGCCGAAGCCCAGCGAACCTTTGCGTGGTCTGCTTGTTTCTGGCATCGTATCACTCGATGTTGAGGGTAAGGCAGGCGAGGGAGGCGAACATCGCTTCTTCAGTTCGCACGACCTTGCTGCCTTGATTCGGAACCGTATTCAGCCAGAGGTCGAACCGGGCTGGTACGCCGGATTCGACCGCGGAGATTCCTTCGGGTTTGACCCCGAATATCTCCGGCAGTCCTCGACCCGGCGAACCGAAGACGACGGTCATTCCGTCGCGGTTGGTTCGCGCAACGACTTCGTCGAGTCGTCCAACGGAGAGCGGTTCTCCGTAACGCGACGTGCCGATGGTGACACCGGCGTCGTCACGGTCGAGGGCCGCCGAGAGGTCCGTGCGCGTCACTGTAAACCCCGGAATCGGGGCGTCGACCAGTTTCGCACGGACCGGTCTTCTCGAAGAGATCCTGACGGTAACGCGTTCTCCCTCGGCGACCGTCATCTTCGACGGTACGACGAGGGAGATCGGGTGTTGCAGTCCGCAATTGACCCGAACGCGCCCTTCAGGTCCGACCTCGGTCACGATTCCCTGTCTTAACGACCCCGAACCTTCCGATTCGGAGCCGGTCTGTGATGCGGCGCGGAGCGGCGGTAGGACGCCCACGTACTCCAATTCGCTCTGCCTCCCGAATGCCTCCTTTCGGAGGTAGGGCGGTGTGGCAGCGTACTTCAGTACGGTTTCGACGAATCCACCGCCCCACTTGCGCTCGCCTTCCACGTCGTGGAAGACGACCAAGCGGTCCGCCCGGAACACGGTCGCCGCGCGTGCGACGTAGCCGATTTTGCGAGTTGCCTCGCGTTTGTCTTCCGCTTCCCGGACGAGGGACGATGGGACGAGTAGGTTGACGGTCATACCGTTACGCTTCGACGCCTCATCACTAGACTGTAGCGAAGTTTTCGTACTGACGGTTAAAAGAGTGCCGCTTCCGATTCGGTCGCGTGACGTATTCACACGCCCCAAATCCTCGAAATTGCGAGAAAAAATCGAGTGAATCGTTCACGAGGTGAGTCCGAACTCGCAAGTCTTATACTGCAGTCGGGAATACGAATGAGTGCAAGCAACACTGCGCTGGTAGTGTAGTGGTATCACGTGACCTTGCCATGGTCACAACCTGGGTTCAAATCCCAGCCAGCGCACTTTTTCGAACTCACGATGACGAGCCGTGCGAGCCGTCTGTGAGAAAAATTCGTCGCTGGATTTGAGCAGACGAGTCGCATGCCCGCGCAGGGAGCGAATGCGGACGAGCAGGAACGTCTCGGCGAGTTCAAAATCCCAGCCAGCGCATTTCTCTCGCGAGCAAACCGGCGAGCACCGCGTAGCGTGTGCTCGCCACGACGTGTGCGATGAAATCGTCGCTGGTGATTTGAAATAGACCAGTTGCACGCCCGGAACGGCGCGAAGCGCCGCATGCCCGGACCGTCTGGGTGTAATGCAAAATCCCAGCCACGCGATTCTCTCTGAATTCGTACCGGCGAGCACCGTTCTCGTTAATCGTGCCTTTCATTTGTTCTTTTTCGCGCGCGCACGCGTAAGGCGGACACGAAGAGTGGAAATCTGTAGTGCAGTGACCCGCCCCACCTCGCTTGCGTAATGCATTTATACCCACGCGTGGCAAGATAGTAATGTCGCAACACGCGACGAACGTAACGCGCTGGTAGTGTAGTGGTATCACGTGACCTTGCCATGGTCACAACCTGGGTTCAAATCCCAGCCAGCGCATTTTTCGAACTCACGACGACGAGGCACCGCGCCAACCGTTTTCTACCTTTGAGCCGTACAGTCCCTCATGCAGGGGCTACGGTGGGTGCAGATGACGGACGAAGAGCGAAACGAATTCCTCGGAATCGGCGGAACGGGCGTCATCTCGTTTTCGACGGCGTCGTCCGACCCGCCGTTTTCCTTACCGGTGTCGTACGGGTACTACGAGGACACGGCGAGTTTCTACTTCCGGTTCGCGTTTCCACCGGACAGCGGGAAAGAGGAGTTGCTCGACGAACCGGTTTCGTTCGTCACGTACGAGGAGACGGACGAGGGGTATCGAAGCGTCGTCGCGAGCGGGCAGTTGGAGGAGGTGGACGAACTGCCGTACGATTCGGCCGTCGCCCAGCGGATGTGGGACGTCGATATCCCGCTGGTGGATATCTTCGACCGACCGCCCGAGGACGTGAGCTTTCGCCACTTCCATCTCGACCCGGACAGTCTGACGGGGCGGAAGGAAGTGGAAGCCCAGGAATAACCCGGTTCGAACTGACGGAAGGTGCCCGAAATACTCTTGCCCGAATCCGTCCTCCAGAGTAGCGAGGTGGGGAGTATGAGTGACACACAAGACGAACCGACAGCGCGGATGTTCTTCACACAGAACGACATAGCGGACGACGAGCGGATGGCGCTCGTGGAACTGCTGAACGGGACGCTCGCGGACACGACGGACTTGCTGACCCAGACGAAGTACGCCCACTGGAACGTCAAGGGGCCGAACTTCTACCAACTGCACCTGTTGTTCGACGAGTTGGCCGACGTGCTGTTCGAACACGGGGACGGTACCGCGGAGCGGGCAACCGCACTCGGCGGGGAAGCACGGGGAACGGTCCGAATGGCGGCGTCGAACTCCCGAATTCCGGAGATACGAACGAACGCCGTGACCGGGATGGAGTACGTCGAAGCGCTGGCGAACAACCTCGCGCTTCACGCCGCGAACCTCCGGAGCGGCATCGAGACGGCGCTTTCCCATTCCGACCAGGACACCGCCGACCTGCTCATCGAGCAGTCCCGCGAGGTGGACAAATACCTCTGGTTCCTCGAAGCACACCTGCAACGGGAACCGATTCAATCGACAAGCGGGAACGGGGAACGCGAGAGCACGCCGCCACGACGGCCGGAAGCGTCGAACCCGGAACCGCGCCGCTACGAACAGGGTTCGACACCGACGCGATAGCGCCGACCGTCGTTTTGCTTTTTTATCGTCGCTCCGAGCACCGTCAACGTTCGGCCCATACGTTCAGGGGCCTCGCTTCCGACAATCGGGATATGACCGTGATTGCTCTGCTGTCGGTCGCACCGGCCGTCGAGGGAAGCATGGCGAGCGAAGTCGCAAAGGCGGTCGAAGCGTTGGACGATTTCGACGTGTCCTACGAGACGAACCCCATGGGAACCGTCATCGAAGCCGATTCGTCGGGCGAACTGTTCGACGCGGCACACGCCGCCCACGAGGCCGTAGACGGCGACCGCGTCAGTACGTTTCTCAAAATCGACGACAAGCGCACGAAGGAACAACGAGCACGGGAAAAAGTCGATGCCGTCGAACGCGAGTTGGGTCGGGAGGCAAAGCGCGAACGGTAAAGTACCGACACCACGGCGAACTCGGCCGCTGAAGCGACCGAAAAACCGCCCCAAAAAGCGTCGTTTTCGGGTCGGGACTCCTCGATGAAAGCCGTCGGCGATGTGTGGGTTGCCGTTGTAAACCCGGTCGTACGGAGCGTAGTCGAGTACGAATCGAAGATAGGTTCGGGTGGCATCCTCGACTCGGGGGAAACAATTCGTCGCCGCGCTGTACTGGCCGACCAACGAGTTCTACGACGACGAATCCACGATAATCGAGCATTCGGTTGAGGCAGGTGGAACGGTCGAGTGGTCGAAGGAGTTCGGGACGGAGCACACGAGCGGGACTGTAATTGTTAACATCGAAGGAACCGTGACCGGCACCGAGAAAGTGGATGTCGGGAAGTGATGAGGGATGTCGGGAAGAAAAAGGCGATAACAGGAGCAGTAGATAGAACCCCGTAACGGACAAATGGCGGTCAGTTCCCGTTTTTGGTGGTTGTCGTCTTCCCGTCTCCGTTTTTCGTTCCGCCGTTTCCGGACCCTTGCTTCACGGTGACGGAGCCGACCATTCCGAGCGACCGGTGAGGGCTGCAGTAGTAGTGGTACTTGCCGGCCACGTCGAAGGTGTGAGTGTAGCGATATCCCGAATTGTACGTTTTACCCTTCCCGCCGGGCGTTCCCTTCCAGTTCGCGTCGTCGGGTTGTTTGTTCACCACGATGTTGTGGTTGGCCGACTTCCACTCCCACGCAACCGTCGTTCCGGTCGTAATCGTGAGGTTTTCGGGGGCGAACTTGACGGAGCCGTTCGCACCGACGGTGACGGTTTTGTCCGCAGGAGTTTTGTCCGGCTTGGACTGGCTGTTCGCACAGCCAGCGAGCGTCGCGCTGAGAACTGTCGTTCCGGTCGCCTTCAGTAGCATTCGTCTACTAAGAGGGGGTGTCATAGAGTACGTTCGTCACTCTCTTCTCCCGATAAAAGAATACTGATACCGATTCTCAGATACTGAAAATTCGACGGTCGTTGCCGTTATTCTCCCGACGATGACCGTTCCGCTCGACCCTCTTCGTCCCCGACCGACGTTTCGGCCAGCCTGTCCGCCTCGGCGTCGGATTTCCACTCCCCGAGTTCCTTCGGGTCGATGTGAACGAACACGTCGTCCACTTTCGGGATGTCCTGAATGGCGTTCATCACGGCGGTTTCGATGTCGTGAGCCTCGATAAGCGTCCTGTCGCCTTCGACTTCGATATGCATGCTCACGTCGATTTCCGGGCCGACGTAGTGGGCAACGACGTCGTGAACGCCCTCGACTTCCGGATGGGAAAGTGCCCGCTGGACGATGGTCGCACGGAGGTCCTCGGGAGGTGCACGGCCGACCAGATAGTCCACGTTGTCGCGGACGATTTCCCACCCCGTGTACAGAATGCCGAACGAGACCACACCCGCCGCGATGGGGTCGAGTACGGGAAGTCCGATTCGAGCGCCGAGAACTCCGATGAGGGCAGCCATCGCAGTTAGAATGTCGTTTCGGTTATCCAGTCCGGCCGCGACCACGGCGGGCGAGTTGACCGCGTCGCCGATTCGCAAACAGTAGCGATAGAGCGCGTATTTCACGACTCCAGTGCCGACGAGGACGCCGACCGCGAGATAGCTCGTCGTCGTGGTGATGTCCCCGGAGAGAATCGCGGTTCCGGCCCGCCAGAAGCACCAACCCACCTGCCGCGAACACGCCTAGTGCGACGAACAGCGAGACGAACGGTTCGATTCGCTCGTGGCCGTGTGGGTGTTCGAAGTCCGGCGGGCGCGTCGTCAGGTACAACCCGGCGAGAACGACCACGCTGTAAATCGCGTCCGACAGGCTGTTGATGGCTTCCGAACCGACCGCGAGGCTTCCGGTCTGGAACCAAGCGACGCCCTTGGCGACGGCTAAGAGGAGGTTCGCCGTGAGGATGATGGCCCCCGCTGTCCGAATTGCCCCCGCCCGATTCATCGTTCACCATTGGACCGCACGCCGTATGGGTATATCGGCGGGCGAAAAGCCCCCGTCTATTTCTCGAACGAAACCGCCGCATTCGGGTTCGACACGGTCCCACCTTCCTGCTCGGCGAACGCGGCGTGCAGTTTCTCGTAGGTGTCTTTCAACCCCTCGACGATGACTTTCGTGTCCGAGATGACCGGCATGAAGTTCGTATCGCCGCTCCACCGGGGGACGATGTGCGTGTGCAGGTGGTCGATGGACCCGCCGCTCCCCTCACCGATGTTCAGCCCGGCGTTGAAGCCGTCCGGACCGAACGCCGCCTCCATCGCGTCGAACGTCCGTTGTTTCAGTCGCGCGTGACCGAGCAGGGTTTCCTCGCCGAGGTTCGCATACTCGCTCGTCATGCTCGTTCGGAATCACCATCACGTGCCCCGGGTTGTACGGGTAGTTGTTGAGCATGACCACCGCGTGGTCGTTGCGCGCGACGACGAGATGCTCACGTGCGTTCTCACGACGAGGGAACTCACAGAAGACACAGCCGTCGAAATCCTCGTCGCTGTCGCGCTCGACCCACTCCATCCGCCACGGTGCGAAAATCTGTTTCATATCGGTACGTCGTGCGGCGGTGCTTTAGGTTTTCAGACTCGCTTCCGGCGGGAGAGGACGGATTCGAACGATAGCCTACAACGAGGAACCATCCCCCAACCAAGCGAACGACGAATTCTCCGATTCCGCTCGAAACGACCGTTACGAGCGATTTAATGCATTCATAATCGCCCCGAAAGGGATTCTTACCCGGTCGAAACGTCAGCTACGACCGGGGACCGATTCCCCTCGAATAACGCGACAACAGTATCTTTTCAATCGATGGCTCCGGAGAGGGGATAACGAATGTATCTCATCATCGTCGGTGCGGGCGACATCGGCTCGCAACTCATCGCGATTGCGACACAAAGTAACAACGACGTCGTGGTGATCGAAAAGGACGCCGAGCGGGCCGAACACGCATCGATGGAGTTCGACTGTCTCGTCCTCCACAACGACGCGACGATTCTCGATACGTTGGAAGAAGCGGGGGCAAGCAGAGCGGATGCGCTCATCAGTACGACCGACCAGGACGCGACGAACATCATGGTCTGTTTGTTGGGACAGGAACTCGAAATCCCGTCGCTCGTGTCGGTAGTTCACAACCCCGAACACATGAGCATCTTCCGCCAACTCGGCGTGAACGCCATCGAGAACCCACAGCGACTCATCGCCGATTATCTCTATCGGGCGGTCAAGCGGCCGTCCATCAAGGATTACATGAAGGTGGGCGAGCGGGCGGAGGTGTTCGAAATCACGGTCGAATCCTCCGCACCGATCGCCGGACTCACGCTCTCGGACGCGGCGGATGACGGGTTGGTCGATGAAGGAATGCTCGTCGTCGCTATCGACCGCGACAACCGGGTAATTACCCCGCGTGGGAACACCGAAATCAGGAGTGGTGACCTCGTCACCGTCTTTTCAGAAAACGGCGCGACGCCGGAAGTGACCGACATCTTCGGTCATTACGAGGACCACGACTAAAATGGTGCGGCGTAATACGGTTTCGGGCGTTCCGGCGCATCTCGCCACCATCCTTCGGGACGTGGGTGCGCTCGTCCTGATGCAAGCTGTGATGATGGCGTTCACCGTCCTGTTCGCGTTGGCGTTTCAAGAGTGGTACGTGGCACTCGCGTTCTTCCTGGCCGGCGTGATTTCGGCAGGAATCGGCGGTGTGGCCCGAAAACGCTTCGCGGACGCACCCGCCCCAGTGATGAAACACGGGATGGTTATCGCCGCCGGTGGCTGGTTCGCCACCGCGATTTTCGGGGGACTGCCGCTGTTTCTCGCCGCCCATCTCACGCCGGTTTCCGTGATGAACACCTACGTTCCGGCGGGTGCGGACTACCACCCGATTCAGGTCGGGGGTGTGACCACGATGTCCAGCCTCGCGTACTTCCAAAACCCCCTTCACGCCCTCTTCGAGAGCATGTCCGGATGGACCGGAAGCGGTCTGACGATGGCGAAACACGAACCGTCGTTGCCGCGCGCCGTCCAGTGGTGGCGGTCGCTAATCCAGTGGGTCGGCGGCGTCGGCGTTATCGTCCTCACGACGGCGATTCTCGCCCGACCGGGAAGCGGAAGTTACGCGCTATATCGGGCCGAAGCACGTGAGGAACGGATTCACCCGAGCATCGTTCACACCGTCCAGACCGTCTGGCGTATCTTCCTGCTCTACACCGTGATTTCCGTGATAGCACTGTTTCTCGCAATCGCCGTCGCGAAGCCGCATTTACCGCTGTTCGACGCGTTTTGGCAGGCGCTCAACGAGGCCATGACCGGACTCTCGACGGGGGGATTCAGCGTGACGGACAACTCCATCCAGTCGTACGATTCCCCGCTGGTCGAGGCGGTGTTGCTCCCCATCATGACGCTCGGCGCAATTGCGTTCCCGATTCACTACGTCATGCTCCGGAACAGGGACGCGAAACCGCTGATTTCCGACATCCAGACCCGCTGGCTGTTCATCATCTACGTCGTCGGCGTCGTCGGTCTCTCGGTCCAGAACATCGTCGCGCTCCCGTCCGCGACCGGAGCGTTTCACGCGGTCGGTTGGATAGGGCTCGAACACCTCGGACTGTCGCCGACGGCGGCCGATTCGGCCCGTGATGCGACGTTTCAGTTCGTGAGCGCACTGACCTGTACCGGATTCCAATCCTCGGATATCGGGAAGTGGAGTGCCGGCGGAAAACTCATCCTCAGCGCGGCGATGGTGCTCGGCGGGGCCGCCGGGAGCACGGTCGGCGGCATCAAAATCATCCGCGGCTACATGATCAGCAAGGGGATTCAGTGGGAGTTCACTCGCGTCTTCCTCCCGTCTTCGGCCGTGGTCAACACCCGAATCGGGGATCGCGTGCTCAAGCGGGACCAGATGTTCGAGGAGTTCAGCGAGGCGGCAATCGTGAGTATGTTGTGGATAATTCTGCTTATCTCGGGGAGCCTCCTCCTCGTCAACGTCGCACCGGGACACGGATACGCGGATTCGCTGTTCGAAGTCGCCAGTGCACAGGGAAACGTCGGTCTTTCGACCGGAATCGTCGGACCGACGATGTCTTCGCTCGGCGAGGGAATGCTCATCCTGAACATGTGGGTCGGCCGTCTTGAGATAATCCCAGTTCTCGTATTTCTCCGCTCGGCTCTCATCGGTCTAAACCCCTAATCAAGTATATAAAGTATTCGGCTGTTGTAGAGCGTTCCGCCCTCATTAACGATTCAGAGGGTACGATAAACGATATAGGACGTTCAGAAGCCGTTGAATGGCCTAAATCGACAGACTGCGGTCGAATAAACGGTTCGAACGCCCCCCAACAGAGAGGGGTTTTTATGCTCGTGTCAGGGCTTGTACGAACTGAGCAGGAAGTCACTATGGCAACAAAAAATCAGGGGTTCTCGGCGATGGTAGAACTGTGCAGCGAATGCGGCCGCGAAACGTCACACGAGGTCTCGGTGGAGATTCGAACCGAGAGCAAAAAACGGGAAAACGCCGAATTTTCCCGCGAACCGTACCGTGTTACGCGATGTCAGTCGTGCGGTCAAGAACACAGCCAGCGGATGAACAACGCATAATCGCGTAGCCAATTCTCGTTGGTAGCGGTCACTATTCTCGTACTCGTTCGATGACTGCATGTCAGCAAAAGATGACTGCAGAAGAGTTGATTATTCAGTGAACACTTCACAGCCGTCGTCGGTGACGATGACTGAGTGTTCCTTCTGGCTGACGAGGGCACCGTCGTCTTCCTTGAGCACCGGGTAGCCGTGAACGATGTCGTTCATCTTCAGGCGACGGAGCGCCATCTCCGGTCGGGACACGTCCAGCCAACGGGTCGCGAAGGGAAGCGTTCGGAACTCCTCGGTGATCTGTGAGAGTGCTTTGCGGGCGCTCCGGTCACGGACCGATGACTCGCGTTCGAGGGCGAAAATCTCCTCTTCGGCACCCTCCCCGACCTTGCCGCTTCCGTCCGTGGCGAACGGTTCGATGGCGACCACGTCGCCGACTTGGAGTTCGACGCCGCGCTCGACGGCGAGGTTCGGGATGTTCGGGTCCGTGTGCTGTTCGTAGTGGGCGAGACCGTGCCCCGAGAGGTTGACGACCGGGTTGTAGCCGTAGCCGTCGATGACGGACTCGATTTCCGCACCGATCTCCCCGGTTTCGACGCCGGGTTCCACGAGGTCGAGCGCCGCATCGAGTGCTTCCGCACTCGCCTCCGCGAGGTCGTCGTGACCCGAGAGGTCCACGGTGATGGCGGTATCCGCCAGCCAACCATCCACGTGCACACCGATGTCGAGGTTGACCATGTTCTCGCCGAACGTGGTTTCGTCGCCGATGCTCGGCGTCGCGTGGGCGGCTTCCTCGTCGATGCTGATGTTGACGGGGAATGCAGGTTTCCCGCCGAGTTCGCGGATTCGGTCCTCGGCGAACTCCGCGACTTCGAGGTGGGTCACGCCGACATCGACTTTTTCGGCGGCCTCCGCTCGCACCTGTGCGAGGATTTCACCGGCTTCCCGATGCTTTTCGTACTTCTCGGCAGAGAGGTCTACCTCCTGTTCGCTCATATCCCGCCTTTCGCCCGAACACCGGAAAGAGTTTGCGTTACGGTGAAACCCGGGGACGGAGCGGAACTACCGATTCACGGCCGTCTGCATGGCGTCTGTGTTGAACGCGCTTCCGGAATTTCCGTCCCGGTCGAGGACGATGACGCCCGCCTCCGACCCGGTGAGTTCAGCGAACTCCTCGATGGCGCGGTCCGCGGCCTGCTGTGCGTCGTACCCCGATTCGAGGTGGCGAACCGCCCGGCGGGTCAACGTTACTTTGGCGATATCCTCACCGGCACCGGTCGAACTCGCCGCACCGGCAGGGGCCGCGTAGAATCCGCTCCCGATTTGCGGCACGTCGCCGACTCGTCCAGCGAGCGCGAGCCATCTGCCTCCAGTCGAAGTCGCCGCCGCGAACTTCCCGCCGTCGTAGGCGACTGCACCGACCGTATCGTGGCCGCCGAACTTCTCGCGGAGCCAATCGAGATGTTCGCTCGGCGAGCCGTCGGGGGTGTCGTACTCCGTCCCATCGCTCCCGACTTTTCTCCGTCCAGAGGTCGATACCCGTTTCGACGCCGAAGTCGGCGGCGAGTTCGACGGCGTGCTCCCCGCTGACGAAGATGTGCGGCGTCTCTTCCATCACGACGCGGGCCGCGCTGACGGCGTGTTCGACGCCGAGCATGGAACTAGGCCGCACCCGCGTCGCGGTCGCTCGTCATGATTCCCGCGTCGGTTCGGACTTCCCCGTCGCTCTGGACCGCTCCACCCACGCCCGCGTTGAATCGCGGCGAGGATTCGAGGACGTGAACCGCCGCTTCGACGGCGTCGACGACCGTTTCCTGCTCGCCGCCGACCTGCGCCGCTTCGTCCAGAACCCCTTGCCGAGGTGTCGGTTCGTCCGGTTCGTCGCCCGCACCGCCGTGTACGATGACGTTCATGGCGGGTGCTCTCGTGCCCGGTAGCTTAAATACACGTCAAACGGCAGTCTGGGGGGTGACACAGAGGGCCAAGAACGAATAGGGCTGGTGTTCCGACAGTCATATTTGATTGCTTTCATATAATTCGAAGAGAGTAACGAAAGTGAGTCAACGGGTCAAAAGTACCATCTGAAACAGTGCTGTCTATCGGATAGTTAAGTCGTTCTCGGTCTACTTTGTTCAGAGAGATGTTTCGTGGATGGAGTCCGAATCTCCAAATACAATCGTCGTACGGGGAGCGAAGACAACGCTCTGAACACAACAACCGATGGAAGTAGGTTCTTCCCCGTTTTCCCTGCCCGCCGTCTCCTGAATTGCATCAAAATTTAAGGGAGTATAATGACCATACGGGGGACAAACGGCAGGCCTTTTATCCTCCACCTTCGGATGTTCACACGTTCATGAGCTACGAGTACGACAAAGTAGAGGTCCCGAAAGAAGGAGCTCAAATCACGTACGACGAGGAGACAGGCGAACTCGACGTGCCTGAGAACCCCATCATCCCCATCATTCACGGGGACGGAATCGGGACGGACGTCGGCCCGGCCGCACAGAAAGTCCTCGACGCCGCCGCGAAAGAGACCGGCCGCAAGATCAACTGGATGCGCGTCTACGCCGGTTCGAGCGCCCGCGACAAGTACGACGAGAACCTTCCCGACGACACCGTCGAAGCCATCAAGGAGTTCAACGTCGCAATCAAAGGTCCGCTTACGACGCCCGTCGGCGCAGGCTTCCGCAGCCTGAACGTCGCGCTCCGCAAGACGCTCGACCTGTACGCGAACGTGCGCCCGACCTACCACCTCGACGGCGTCCCGTCGCCCGTCAAACACCCCGAGGCGATGGACATGGTCTTCTTCCGTGAGAACACGGAGGACGTCTACGCCGGTATCGAGTGGGAAGCCGGAACCGACGAGGTCCAGGAAGTCAAGACCTTCGTCGAAGAGGAGATGGGCTACGACGACGTCATGCACGACGGCGAAATCGGTATCGGCGTCAAGCCGATCACGGAGTTCGGCTCGAAACGTCTCGTCCGCGAGTCGATCGAGTACGCCCTCGAAAACGACCTCGACTCGGTCACGCTCGTCCACAAGGGCAACATCATGAAGTTCACCGAAGGCGCGTTCCGTGACTGGGGCTACGAACTCGCAGAGGAGGAGTTCGGCGACGTCACCATCACGGAGGACGAACTTTGGGACGAGTACGACGGCGACCAGCCCGACGACAAACTCGTCGTCAAGGACCGCATCGCGGACAACATGCTCCAGCAGTTGTTGACCCGCACGGACCAGTACGACGTCATCGCCACGATGAACCTGAACGGCGACTACATGTCCGACGCCGCCGGTGCCCAAATCGGTGGTCTCGGCATCGCACCCGGCGCGAACTTCGGCGAACACCGCTGCCTCGCGGAACCCGTCCACGGTTCCGCCCCGAAATACGCCGGCGAGGACAAGGTCAACCCGACCGCGATGATCCTCTCGGGCCGCCTCATGCTCGAATACATGGGCTGGAAGGACGCCGGCCAGCTCGTCCGCGACGCCGTCGAGGAGACCATCTCCTCCGGCGACGTGACCTACGACCTCGAACGCCAGATCGAAGGCGGCAACAAACTCGCCACCAGCGAGTACGCTGACGCCATCGTCGAGAACATTCGAAGAGCTCTCGTAGACAGCTTTTCGTGCGCCCAGAAATCGAAGATTTCTGGGAATATCGAGAAACTTTCGTAGAAAGTTTTTCTGAGCTTCGCGGCTCTGCCGAGAAGACATCGAAAAGTTGTCGTAAGGAGTCGCAGCCTTTCTCGACCGATAGAAGAACCTCGTCTGTATTCTCACTTTTTCGCCCTGCCAAACGTGACGAATCGTGTAACTCAACGCCGATACGAGCTTACTGCTTCGTCGTGGTCGTCATCCCGTCACACGCTTGTGGGTTGTCCGTTTTCCAGATGGTCACGTCTCCAGGCGAGTTCCCGCTCTCGTCACCGATTCCTATTTCGAGGCTGAGACACGAACCATCGTATGCGCTGAAATCCAATCGTTCCCATCCGGATTTCGGCTGGCTGCCGGTACGAACGTGAAGTATATCGTCACCCGGCTGGGTCGGATACTTCTCGAAGTGGGCGTATCCCGGCGTGTTCTCGTCGGCAGCGTCTACTCGTGTCGAATCCCAGTAGGCGGGTTTTTCGCCGTCCAAAAAGACGACATGAACGGTGTGTGGTCGCGGGTCGTGATTCGTGATATGTAACTTACCGAGGAACAACGTGTCCGACGATTCCTTGAGGTTTCCGGAACAGCCAGCGAGTCCACCGGCGAATGCTGCCCCGCTGAGTTGAAGCGTTCGCCGACGTGTCAGTTGATGCATATCGTAGTGAAAACATATCGGACCCATAATCCTTCTGGAGAAAAGCGGCTGTTCGACTCACGGCGGATTACTCGACGGTTCGGCCCGTCATTTCCACGGCACGTCGAGTCGCGGCGGACTGAAGATGTCGATACCGCGAACTGTCGTGTCGGTTCTGTTCTCCGCCGAATGTGGTTCATCGCTCGGAATCGCATAGGAGTCGTCCTCCCCGATGGTGAACTCCTCGCCGTCGACGACGAACGTCAACGCACTTTCGTAGATGAAGCCGGTTTGTTCGTGTTCGTGGCTGTGCTCCGGTACGGTCGCACCCGGTTCGATGTGAAAATGTTGAATGCTCATCCGCTCGCCGGCTGCCAACTGTGCGAGGTACACGCCGTCCGCCACTTCCGTCGCCTCGCGGTCCGATAGGGGGATCGAGTCCATGAGTGTGGCTCGCACGCCACCGTGGTAAACTCCCGGGCGAACAGCTAAATACGAGAACGGATTCGCGGATCGCTTCGACCGCTTCGAGGGCATCTCGGTGTACACACGTCGTTTCGGTGCTCGTGTCAGGAGTTCGGAACCGGCCTCCCGATTATCACACGCGGTACTGACGGACGAATTTATTACGGATGGTTCATAACACATCTCGTACTAAACTATGACGACACTATCGACGCCGGACATCAGGCCCCAGATGTTCCGGTATCTTGCGTCTCGAAGGTATCTTCCAAGAATTATCTAGTGGAGTTGTCATCTGATGGCGACGAGAAGAGTCGTGTCGCTACTGGTCGTCGTCGCCCTCCTCTGTTCGCTCGCTGTCGGGCCGATTCTGACCATCAGTGTGGACGGGCAAAGCGCCAGCTTCGTTCACGGTTCGCCAAGCGACAATCGTGGCGACGTGATTCCGATTACCGTCCACACTCGACCACGGAGCGACGGTGAATATCGGGTCGCCGAAACAAGGGTTTTGGGTGCAAGTGAACGTCTCCAGTGGGACGACGACGCTCGACCTCAACACCTACCGTGCGGACGACCCGAATCGTGCCGTGACGGTCGAGGAAGGCGGAATCAGGGGAACACCGAACGTGAGAATTCCGTCGGAGAAGGGACCGCTGCAACCCGGCGTGTACGACATGAACGTCACGGTCGATGGCGTCACGCAGGACATGGATTCGTTCACGGTGAAAGAACAAACCGTGGGAGAAGCACGGACGGGAGTCCTCACCGAAAGACGGACGTGTCGGGAATCGAGACACCGGACGACCTGCGGGCGGCGGCCTCGACGACGGACAACGGAACGATTGCGAAGGGCGACCAGTTCGTCCTCGCGGTCAACGTCTCCGGCATGTCCGGGTTCCTCGAACGGTCGATGCTCGACGGAAGCGGCGAGGACGTCCGAGTCCACTTCCGGGAATCGAATCCCGAGCAGAACACCGCAACCGAACGAGTTCGACGGCGACGAAGCGAAACGACTGCTGATAGACGACGAAGACGACGTGCTCTATCTGGTGATCGACACCGACGAACACGGCATCGAGGCCGGGGACACGTACGACGTCACGTTCGAAATCGGGGAGAAAAACGGATTGGTGACCGAATCCGAAGTAGCGCGGACGAACTTCACCGTCGAGAAGCGCCACGTCGCGCTGGACCACTCCGGCGACGTGCTGGTCGTGGAAAACGAGACGAGAATCGGCGGGACGACGAACCTCGCGCCGGGAACGACGATAAACGTGTCCGCCCACGACACGGGTGCCGGCGCGTTCTTCTGGCCGAAGACGGCGACAGTCACGAAGAACCGGACGTTCGGAGTGACGTTCGACTTCAGCGAGTTGGAATCGGGGCGGTCGTTCACGGTCGAACTTCGTGACCAAAAACTGACCGTCCCGGGTGTCGTCGCGTCCAGTTCGCACGGGACGACGACCACGACCGACGACCACCACGACGTACCACGACGACAACGACGACTACAACCACCACGACTGCGACGACGACAACGACGACAACGACGACTGCAACGAATACGACGACGAACGTCACCACCACCGCGACCGTCCAACCCGTCACGACCCAGCAAACCATCACCGTTCAGTCGGTGTCGAAGGACAGTTTACCGGGCTTCGATATTCCGGTCGCGCTCGTGGCACTCGCGGCGGCGGCCGTTCTCGTCCTCCGTCGAACACAGGAGTGAACATGTCCAATAGTTTTTATACGATGCTTGAGCATACCACCACAAACCGGATGTCCCCTCTCAGATCATGATACGACAGATACCACAGTCCACGTTTCCCGATTTCGTCGCCGCCCTCTGGCAGAAACAGGGATGGAACACGACGGTACGGGAAAAGTCGGGGAAATCGTTCGTCGCCCTTCAACGAGAGGGCGCGGAGGGACTCATCTGGGCAAAACCGGGAACGGGAGAGGGTAGTCAGCGGGAAGGCCCTCCAGCAGTTCGTCACGATCTGCAAGCAGTACGGCGTCGGCGAGGGTGCCGTCGTCACGCCGGGGACGTTCACCGAGGATGCCGAGAAAATCGGCTCGCAGGCGGGCGTTCAGTTGGTCGATGGCGAGAAACTCCGAACCATCGTCGAAGCGCGCGAACTCCACGACCTCGTCGGGCAGTTCGCGGAGGGCGACGGAGACGGAACGGAGGAGTCAGGCGAAGAGCGGGACGGCGAGGACGGTTCCCTCCCGATTTCGCTTCCCGATTCCGTCTCGCTCCCCGACGCAATCCCACGAAAAGCGGTGGCCGGCGCCGTGGTCGCGGTTCTCGCCATCGTGGCGGCGAGCGTCATCGCTCCCGATGATTCTCGGCACCGGAGGGCGACTCCAGCCAACGGCGGGTGGAACGTCTCCGCGAACTCGACGGCCACCCCGAACGCGACGAACGCGCTCGAAGTCCGGTGGAACACGAAACGAGTCTCGAAGCTGAACCCGAACACAGGCGACGACGGCGTGTACAAGCCGAGGGACGGACAGCAGTTCCTCCTCGTCTCGATGAACGTCACGAACGACGGGGACGACGCCGTCGGCCTCCAACCGCAGGATTTCGCGCTCCGTTCGAACGGGTCGCTTCTGGGCTACCAACCGCTGAAAAACACGACCGGCCATTCGAGCGTTCTCGAACCGGACCACTCCACGACCGTATGGTACGTCTTTTCCATCGACGAAGGACGCGCCGAACGCGACGCTCGTCACGAGCGGTCGATTCCGGCGGAATCACGTTCCCGTGCGGTTCGTTCAGGATGAGTCAGTGAAGGCGGATATCTAAATACAACTCCCGAGAAGTTCGTATCGATCCGCTGTGAACCGACCCCTAACTCGGGCAACCCTTTTGGCCTGTCATCCCTAATTCGCCTCCATGAGCGCCGACCGCGCCGCCTTACACCGCGCTCTCGACTTGGGAGAGCAGGAAGGTGGCAGCGTGGAGTTCAAGGAACGACTCACGAGGGAAATCCACCTCGCCCACGGGCGGATGGAAAGTCTCGCCGCACAACTACGCCACCGTGTCCTCTCCGGCGACGGCGAAGCGACGTACGTCGTCGGCGTCACCGACGACGGCGGACTGGCGGGCATCAAACCGGACGTGTTCTCCGAAACGATGGACGTTCTCTCCCTGCTCGCCGAGGAAGCGGGGGCACACATCGAGGACGTGCAGACGTGGGGTATCGACGCCGAGCGAGACCAGCATCCGCGCCTCGACGCGAAACGGGAGCGGCGGACTGGTCGGCGTCGCCACCATCCGTGAAGGTGCCGTCCTCGACATCGACAGCGAACACATCGTCGTCGGCACGGCGGGCCACGTGGACCACGGCAAGAGCACGCTCGTCGGTAGCCTCGTCACCGGACAGGCGGACGACGGCGAGGGAGGAACTCGAGGGTACCTCGACGTCCAACCCCACGAAGTTCAACGCGGCCTCAGCGCTGACCTCTCCTATGCCGTCTACGGGTTCGACGACGACGACGGCCCGGTTCGCATGGACAATCCCGCATCGAAAGTCCGACCGCGCACGTGTGGTCGAGGAGAGCGACCGTCTCGTCTCCTTCGTGGACACCGTGGGTCACGAACCGTGGCTTCGGACCACGATTCGCGGTCTCGTCGGCCAGAAACTCGATTACGGCCTGTTGACCGTCGCGGCCGACGACGGTCCGACGAAGACGACGCGAGAGCACCTCGGTATCCTGCTGGCGACCGAACTCCCGACCATCGTCGCCATCACGAAGACCGACGCCGTGAGCGAGGAGCGAGCGGCGGAGGTCGAGGCCGAAGTCGAACGCCTGCTTCGGGACGTCGGCAAAGTGCCGCTTCGCGTCGAACGTCACGGCGTCGATGTCGCGATAGAGGAAGTGGACGAAAACGTCGTCCCGATTCTGATGACCAGCGCTGTCACGATGGACGGCCTCGACGCGCTCGATACGATGTTCGAACGACTGCCGAAGACGACGGCCGACAGCGGCGAGTTCAAGATGTACATCGACCGCAGTTACAGCGTGACCGGCGTCGGTGCGGTTGCGAGCGGAACCATCAACTCCGGGTCGGTCGAGGCGGGCGACGAACTCCTCCTCGGTCCCATGGCGGACGGAAAGTTCCGAACCGTCGAAATCCGCTCCATCGAGATGCACTATCACCGCGTGGACGAAGCCAAGGCGGGCCGAATCGTCGGCATCGCGCTGAAAGGCGTCCGCGAAGCCGAAATCGAGCGCGGAATGGTCCTGCTCCCGGCCGACACCGACCCGACACCCGTCCGCGAGTTCGAGGCCGAAGTGATGGTGCTCAACCACCCGACGCGCATCGGCACCGGATACGAACCCGTCGTCCATCTCGAAACCATCAGCGAAACCGCCGTCTTCGAACCGGACGGTGGACATCTCCTTCCCGGCGACAAGGGGAAAACGAAGGTTCGGTTCAAGTTCCGTCCGTATCTCGTGGAGGAAGGCCAGCGCTTCGTCTTCCGCGAGGGCCAGAGCAAGGGTGTCGGCACCGTGACGGACGTGACACTGGACGAGTAATCGGAATCGATTGCGGATTTTCTTGGCTGTCTTTAAGATGGTTCGTGGTGCACTGGCGGCGTACAGCCGCAATACGCCAGAACGGTTTTTAACCGGTGATTTGAGACATGAAAACCCAATACTACACATCAACGAGCATCGACGGCTATCTCGCCGACGAAAACGATTCGCTCGACTGGCTCTTCCAGTTCGGAGAAATCGACGAGATAGAGGGTGCGAAGGACGACTACCCGCAGTTCATAGAACAGGTCGGTTCCTTGGCCATGGGTTCGACGACGTACGAGTGGATGATTGAGCACGAAAACCTACTGGAGGACCCAGAAAAATGGCCGTATGAGGCCCCGACTTGGGTGTTTAGCGGGCGGGAATTGCCGGAGATAGACGGGGCGGACGTTCGCTTCGTACAGGGGGATGTCGCGCCCGTCCATGCGGAGATGGTGGAAGCAGCAGCCGGAAAGAACGTCTGGCTCGTCGGCGGAGGGGACCTCGTAGGACAATTCCATGAGAACGGCCTCCTCGATGAAATCATTCTCACCGTCGCTCCCGTCACGCTCGGGTCGGGTGCGCCACTACTGCCGCGCAGAATCATCGACCCGCCCCTGAAACTGACGAACGTCGAAAAATACGGCGATATTTTTGCAGTTCTAACCTACGAAGTGCGGTAACTCGATGAGGGCAACTCGGGAAGGCCGCTCGGACTGTGAGAACTGGAGGGATGACGCTTTATTCCGTTCGCCACGGTCGGTCTCGAAGCGGGTGCAGCGACTCGAACGCGAAATCCGGGGTCGGGTCGGGGGTCACGTCGAGGTCCGCCGGGACCCACACCGCGCCGACTCCCGCGGCTTTCGCACCGGGAACGTCGGTGTCGAGCGAGTTCCCGACGTGCAAGGTGCGTTCCGGGGTGGAGTCGAGTTCGGAAAGTGCGCGTTCGAACGGTTCGGGGTTCGGTTTTGCGAGCGTGTCGTGGCCCGCAAAGACGACCGAATCCGCGTATCGGTCGATACCGAGCGCGGCCATCTTCGTCCGTTGCATCCCCGGTGCGCCGTTCGTGACGATTCCGATGGCGTACTCCTCGGAAAGGACGTCGAGCGTCTCCGGTGCACCCGGTAAATATCTGACCCGGGAGTGGTCTCGGATGTCGGCGAACGCGGTCGCAATCCGATGTCCTACCGCCTCATCGTGGCCGTGTTCTTGGGCGATCGCCGCGAAACAGTTCGCTCGCTGTTCGTCCACGCTCAGCCCCGCTTCGAGAAACTCGTCGTAGCGGGCGTGGTAGTCCGGAATCTTGAAAAACGGCTCGATTTCGGTGCGGTCGAACGACGCCGTGAGCACGTCCCACGAACGCTGTTCGTACTCCAACAGCGTGTCGTCCAAGTCGAAGAGCAACGTGTCGATTGTCACTGTCACTCCTACGCATCGAGACGGCAAAAGCGAACGCATCGTCTGCGTTCGTGAAGCCGCGGTCGCAGGGTTACGAACCCCGTCTTCCCTCCCGACGCGAGAGGGCCATCGACACCTGCTCGGCGCTCACCACCTCGGGGATGATGACTTCGTCCGCTCCGGCCTGCCTGGCGAGCGATTCGTACGTCGCATCACCCGCGCGGACGATGAGTTTCGCTTCCGGTGCGAGTTGGGTCGTGGCGATGATGATCTGGATGTTGACGTTCGAGTCGTCTATCGCGCCGATGACCGTCTCGGCCCGTGACACACCGGCGTCACCGAGCACCTGCTCGTGTCGTGCATCGCCCTCGACGGCGAGAAAGCCGTCGTCTATCGCTTGTCGATGTCCCGTCTCCTTCGTCTCGATGACGACCACGTCGCATCCGGATTCGCCGAGTTGGGCCGCGATGGTCTTTCCGAACGTTCCGTAGCCGCAGATGACGACGTGGTTTTCGAGCGTGTCGATTTCGTGTTGGATTTGCATGTATCGTAGTTCTTCGTGGATTCGGCCGCCGAACGCCGCCGCGACGAACGTCTCGCCTATCCAGAGGCCGACGACGACGAGGCCGGTGAGTATCACGACGGCGTACGCCTTGACCAGCCTCGCCGGACCGTCGTGTGCTTGGAAGTGCAGTTCGATGCTCGTCGGGTCGACGAGCCAGAACAGCGCGTCCACGACGCCGACGCCGTGAACCGTACTGAACCCGACGACCCCCGCCACGACGAGGAAGACGAACGCCCCGACCGGCCGTAGTAGACGGCGAACGAGGGTTCTGCGGACGAACGCGCCGAGGGGGAGGGAACCGGGTTTCATCGAAGTCGTGCAGTATAGTCTTCGTCGAAGTCCAATTCTTTCCCCAATTTGTGTTCGATTGACCCATTAGTCACGGATTAACTGACTGTATCGGACCCATATAACGCTACCCGTGCCAAGAACTGTATTTTATAATGGGAGTTAAACTGTATAATGACGGGTTACGCTCGCACGTAGCCGTCGTCCGCTCGCTCCACGAGTCCCACCAACACCGCCCAGTCGAGCATGTCGTCCACGCGCTCGCGTCGCACTTCGGTCCTCGCCGAGTCGTTCCGTCCCCGCGTCGGAATCGACTCCGTGAATTCCCCGAAAACGGCGTCAGCGTCGAGAGGGGCACGGGGGTCGTCGGGAAGAACGTCCAACACCGTCGAAACGCCGTACACGCGGGCTTGGAGTGTGTCGGCCAGTTTGTCCCGTTTCGGTTCGCAACGACATCGGACGAACCCGTCGTCGGTCTCCTCGGCCAGTTCGAGCGCCCGGAGGAACGTCAGCCACGTCGCGGCGACGTCCCGGTCCTCGAACCCGACTCGACGCATCACCCGAGCACAGCAGTCGTCCGTCACGCCGGGCACCAGCGGGAGGGCACGCTGTACGTCCCGAACGAAATCGAGGTTCTCGGGCGCTTCGGGAACGGGTTTGAACTTCACAGGTCGAAGCTATCCGCCAGCAATTCCTCGTTCGTCTCCCCGAGGACGTGCGTCGGCCCGTCCACCACGTCCACCGTCACCTTCGCCGGGGCGAAGACGCTTTCCGGAATCTCCTCGAAGTCCCACTCCTCGTCGTCGAAGAACGTCTCGAACGGCGTACCGTACTCGTCGCTCGCGGTCGATGGCAGTTCGTCGAATCGGTCGAACTCCTCGCCCACGGTGAGGTGGACTTTGCCGCCGTAGGCCAGCGCGTCGTTCGTTCGCCCGATGGCCGTCGTCTCGTCGTGGCTGATCGGCGCGACGGGGGCCGACCCCATGGCGGAGCGAATCTCCAGCGGGTCGTAGCCGAGTTCGGTCAGACGGAACACGGCGAGTTCGGCGGCCCGTGACGCCACCGAGACGCTTCCCACCATGCTCCCGGTCGAAAACGTCGGGAGGTAGACGGAGTTGGCATCGACCTCCGCGAGGTCGGCGACGTGTTCGGCGGCCTCCTCGGTCGGAAGCGTGTCGGATTCGACGGCGAGGACGGCGAAGTCGAACGCGTCCGTGTAGCCGACGCGGCGATACTCGTCCTCCTCCGCGACCAACGCACGCGCGGGACCACTACCGAGTCCTTCGAATCCCTCGACGCCGAGTTCCCAGCCAGCCTTCTGCGAGCAGAGCAGAGCGATTGCGGGATGGTCGGTCGAGAGTTCGACGCTGGGAATCGGTGCACCCGCCACGTCGCCCATCCGGCTCTGTATCGTCGCCAATCCGGCCGTCTGGAGTTCGGCGAGCAGGAGTCCTGCCTCCATTCCACCGGCGGACTCGACGCCGAAGTCGAGGACGGTGGCCTCGTTGTCCAGTTCGTACGCGGCGATGTTCAGTTCGTCCGCGAAGTCGATGGCCTCGTCCACGAGTTCGAGCGCCATTCGATTGAGACTCTCCATATCACGGGGTTGGTGGTCATCCGGTAAACAATTCCGGATTCGGACGTTGCGGGATTCGGTTGAGTGCGACCGTGAACGTCTTCGCCGGCATCGTCAGCGCGTGCCGATGTGAAAAATCAGTACGGGGAAATCGGCCGCGAAACTGGTTCCGTCGTTCGTTCAGACCGGCGTGCCGAAGGCGTACACGGTCTGGTGGCTGGTGATTTCGACGTCGAGGAAGTCGCCGGGTTCGATGCCGTGTTCGGAGGCGTTCTGGACGATGATTTGGCGATACGCCTCGTCGCGACATTTCACCGAATCACCGGTTCCCTCCTCCACGACCATCACGCGCTTTTCGGTGCCGACCATGTCGTCGTAGGCCGCGCCGACGATGTCCATCTTGAGTTCGGACATGGCCTTCGAGCGCTCCTTCTTTTTCGTCCCGCCGAGCCCTTTCATCTTCGCGGCGTCGGTACCCGGACGCTTGGAAAAGCGGGTGACGTTGAGTTTCTCGGGGCGCGTTTCGCGGAGGAGCGCCATGCTCTGTTCGTGGTCGGCGTCGGTTTCGGTCGGGAAGCCGACGATGAAGTCGGTCGAGAGCGTCCAGTAATCCAGATACTCGTCGAACGTCTCGACGATTTCGACGTACTCATCGACCTGATGCTGGCGGCGCATGTCGCCGAGCACGTCGTTCGACCCGGATTGAACCGGCGCGTGGATGAAGTTGTACAGTTCGTCGTTCTCCGCGAACACCTGTGCGAGTTCCTCGCGGATGCCGTGGACGCCTTTCGGGTTGGCCATGCCGACACGAACGCGGAAGTCGCCCTCGATTTCGTTGCAGATGCGGTCGAGCAGGACGTGGAGTTTTCGCTCGCCGCGGTCCCAGCCGTAGACACCGGTGTCCTGTCCGGTAATCCGGAGTTCCTTCGCGCCTGCATGGACGAGCGCGCGGGCCTTTTCGACGTTCTCCTCGACCGACGGCGAATCGATTTTGCCCGTCGCGTGCTTCGTGATGCAGTACGAGCAATCGGACATACAGCCACGGGCGATTGGCAGGATGCCGACGACACCGTCCAACACGGGTTCGACGCCGGGACCGGGGGTCGGGCATTCGCCGTTCGTGACGGCCGTGGGTACGTCGTCCCAATGGAGAATCTGGGCGTCGATACCTTCCGTTTGGAACTCGTCTCCCTGTGCGAGCGCCATACACCCCGTGATGATGAGGTCTGCCGTCTCCGATTCCAGTTCTTTGGCCCGGCGAACCATGTTGCGTTCCGTCTTCTCGACGACGGTACAGGAGTTCATTATCGCAACGTCCGCCTGCTCGGGTCCCTCGACGCGGTAGTGGCCGGCGTCGCGCAGTGCGGACTCTATCTGGCGACTCTCACCTCGGTTCGAGGTGCAGCCGTAGGTTTCGATGTGATACCGGGCCATTCACTCGTCGGTTTCGCCTACGCGGCAAAAAGGGCGACGATTGGGGACCATTCGTGCCGCAACTGGTGTTACGCGTACACACTCGTCGATGAAAAACCGAACACGGCGGAAACGTTTCACCGCGTTTGTCGTCGCGGACGGAACGCTGTTCGTCGCCACCGAAGGGGTGAAAACCGGTCGATGCTGTACGCGCTCCGAGAGAACTGAACACCCGGCAAATTCTGTCATCGGTTTTATATCCGACGGTAATGGTTCGTATCCCCACACGCGGAGACGACCGAATTCACCGAAAAGACAGACTTTTTCGACCGTACCGTTTCACGCGTCGATTGTCCAATTCGTGTCATCTCGTCGGATTTCATTCCCTTCTTCGGACAGCATCCGCCGTGAACGATGAGTGAAGCTCATTCGACGTTACCCATCCACTCGCACGATTTAGGCGGCCAAGAACAAACTGGCTGTAGTCCAACCAATAGGTGAACCACGCGACTGCGTGGGGGGAGACGACCAATGACACAATACGAACTCGTTGCCAGTACCGTCTTACAAGCAGGTGGACTTCCAGGATGGGTCCAAGACCCCGTCTCGGGGTTCATCGCGTTGATTCCACGCCTCGTCGGCGCGATAGTCATTCTGCTCATCGGCTGGGTCATCGGACGCGGCGCGGCCGCCGTCGTCCGCAGAATCGCCGACAGAATCGAACTCGACAGAATGGTGCTCGACACGCCGCTCGGCCGAATGCTCGGCGGAACCGAAAGCGCCGTGTCCGGCGCGTTCGGGAAACTCGCCGCATGGTTCGTCTACGCGCTGGCGATCCTCGCGGCGGCGAACGTGCTCGCCATCCCTCGACTATCGTTGTGGGTTGCGGCGGCGGTGTCGTACCTTCCGGCGCTAATCGCGGGACTGCTGGTCATCATCCTGGGATTCGTCGTGGCCGACTTCATCGGCGACGCCATCATGCGAACGCGCGCGGCGACCCACACGGACTACACCAACTGGTTCGCCACGGGGACCCGACTGTTCCTGTACTTCACCGCCATCGTCATCGGTCTCGACACGATGGGAATCGACGTGGGTATCCTCTACCTGTTCGCTCGCGCCCTCGCGTGGGGCTTCGCCGCGGCCATCGCCATCGGCGCCGGTGTGGCGTTCGGTTGGGGTGGTCGGGACTACGTCGCCGAACACATCGATACGTGGATGAGCAGGGCCCGACAGGGGACCCCGAGCCCACAACCGAGCGACGACGACTGAGGGGGACGAAATTCGCGGACTATCCGCGGAAATCCTCGACGATTGCCACGCCGCTGCTCGCGCCGATTCGCTCCGCGCCGGCGTCGAGCATGGCCTTCGCTTTTTCGTAATCGCCGATACCGCCGCTGGCTTTGACGGGCAGGTACTCCGCCATCAGTTCCACGTCCTCGACTTCCGCGCCGCCGTCGGCGAATCCGGTCGAGGTCTTGACGAACGCCGCGTCGGCCTCCTTCGCCAACCGGCACGCGTCGTGTTTTTCCTCGTCGGTCAACAGCGCCGTCTCGATGATGACCTTCACCGGAATCGGCACGGCGGCGACGAGTTCCTCGATGTCCTCCCGAACCGCGTCGTGTTCGCCGGCCTTCAGTCGCCCGACGTTGATGACCATGTCCAGTTCGTTCGCGCCGTCGTCCCACGCGCCGACCGCTTCCTCACGCTTTGCGTCCGTCGCGTGCTGACCGTGCGGGAATCCGACGACCGTCGCGAGATTCACGTCGGGCTGATATTCGGCCGCCTCGGCGACGTAACACGGCGGAATACAGGCGTTCATTCCGTACTCCGTCGCCTCGTTCATCACCCGCTTTACGTCCGAGAGGGTCGTCTCCGGTCCCAACACCGTGTGGTCGATTTTTTCGGCGAGTTCGGCTTCGTTCATAGCCGGAGCGATGGACTGAGGGGGTAAAAATCCCGCTATCGCGACGACCGGTAGTATCCGGTCGTACCTGAAAACGACCCTGACATCACTGTTCAACCACGCGACCGTTTTTACCCTGCCCTCGCGTAGAATCGCGCATGAACGACCCCGATATCACGCCCGCCGTCACCGCCGCCGCGGACGACATCGCCGAGATGGAGATTCGCGGGGCGGCGACCATCGCGGACGCCGCAGCGGCCGCCATCGGCGAACAGGCCCAAGCCAGCGAGGCGGACTCCCCGAAAGCGTTTCGAGCGGAAATCAGGACCGCCGCCCGACAACTGCACGAAACCCGACCGACGGCGGTGAGTCTCCCGAACGCACTGCGCTACGTACTTCGAGGGATGGAGGGAAACACCGTGGAGGAACTTCGCGCGAGCATCGTGGCGACCGTCGAGGAGTTCCGGCGGGAACTCGACCAGGCACAGGACAACCTCGGCCAAATCGGCGCGAACCGCCTCCGCGACGGCGACACCATCATGACCCACTGCCACTCGACGGACGCGCTCTCCTGTGTTCGCAAGGCGCTGGACGACGGCAAGGAGATCAGCGCCATCGTCAAGGAAACCCGCCCGCGAAAACAGGGCCACATCACCGCCCGCCAACTCAGGGACTGGGACGTTCCCGTTACGCTCATCGTGGACAACGCGGCCCGCCGGTATCTGGACGACACCGACCACGTCCTCGTCGGCGCGGACTCCATCGCCGCCGACGGGAGCGTCATCAACAAGATCGGAACCTCCGGATTGGCCGTGAACGCCCGCGAACGCGGGGTCCCCATCATGGTCGCCGCCCAAACCCTGAAACTCCATCCGGGGACGATGACGGGTCACACCGTGGAAATCGAGATGCGCGACGAACGGGAAATCCTCCCCGACGCCGAACGCGAGGAGGTGGGTAACGTCCGCGTGGAAAACCCCGCGTTCGACGTGACGCCGCCGCGCTACGTGGACGCCATCGTCACAGAGCGCGGACAGTTCCCGGCCGAAAGTATCGTGACGCTGATGCGGGAGTTGTTCGGAGACCAACAGAAGGGAGAACCGTGGGACGAGCGTAAAACCGAGTGACGTGACGGGGACGAGTCGCTCACATCGGTCGCCACGCGGATAGCACACAGACCGCAAACCTTTCCACACCTCCGTTCGCGTGTCGGTGTATGGTACTGCCGGACGGGTTCGCACTCCCCCCACTGCCGTATCTTCTCCCGCTTCTGCTGGCGGTCGGTGTCGTTCTCTGGTTGCTCTGGGACGCGGAGCCGACCATCGGGGAGCGAACCGTCGTGTCGCTCGCGCCGTGGATGGTCGTCGGCGCGGGGTTCAACGCGTTGTATCAACTCCCGAACTCGCCGATTCCCGAGGCCATCGCACCGCTGTTCGGAACGCCCGCCGTCTATCTCACGACGTTCGTACTGGCGGGAGCCGTCTGGTTGGTGGCGATTCATCAACTCCGAACCCCCGTCCCGCGTGCACTCGCGAGTGTCGGTTTGGTGGGAGTCCTACTCGTCCTCGTCGTCGCGCTGTGGTACGGCGTCCAACACGACAGCCTGCGCCTGTTCTGGCCCTTCGTGGCGCTCGTCGTCGCGGTCATCCTGACGGGGATGCTCTGGGCGGTCACGCAGTTCTTCTATCCGGACGTCGCCATCATCACGGGTGCCGTCGGCGTCCTCACGCTGTTCGCACACGCCTTGGACGGCGTCTCGACGGCCGTCGGCATCGACGTTCTCAACTTCGGCGAGCAGACGCCGCTCTCGCGAGCGATACTCGACATCGCCCACTCGATTCCCGCCGGGGATTCGTTCGGCGTCGGGTGGCTGTTCGTCCTCGTCAAACTCGCCATCGCCGAATTCGTCGTCCTGCTGTTCGCCGATTACGTCGCCAGCGAACCGACCGAGGGCTATCTCCTGCTCGGCATCGTCGCCGCTGTCGGACTCGGACCGGGTGCGCACAACCTCATCCTCTTCGCCATCACGGGCTAAGTCGGCGGGATTTTTTACGCCTGCCGCGGAACATGAACGGTATGCCGTCCACGAGTCGCGTTGGGGGAGTGATATGGTTCGCGTCGTAACTGCGGGACACATCAACTGGGATGTGACGCTCAGAGTGGACGCCTTACCCGAAGCTGACGGGGAAGCACGCATTTCCTCACAACAGCGTTCCGGCGGCGGGAGCGCCGCGAACGTCGCCGTCGCGCTCTCCCGAATGGACGTTTCGACGGGTCTCGTCGGGAGCGTCGGTTCGGACGACAACGGACTGCTCGTCCAGCGCGAACTCACGGGTGCCGGCGTCGATTGTACGCACGTCCTCGAAGTGGCGGGTATCGAGACGACGACGAAATACCTCATCGTGGACGAGAGTGGCGAACTGATGGTGCTCGGAAACGAGGGTGCGAACGAAACCATCGCACCGGACGACATCGACCGCGAATACGTCCGGACCGCGGACCACCTTCACTTGACCAGCCAACGCCCGGACACGGCGGCGGAACTGGCACGGGTCGCGACGCAAGCGGGGATAACCGTCAGTTTCGACCCCGGCCGCCGCCTCGCGGAGCGGGATTTCTCGCGTGCGCTCGCCTACTCCGATATCGTCTTTCTGAACGACCGCGAAGCCGCTACGATTCTCGACGGCGATTTGGAACATCCCTCCTCGGAACTCCACGGGCGGGTCGTCGTCATCAAACACGGCCGGGATGGGGCGCGAGTAGATACCACCAAGGGCGTTTACACGCACCCCGGATTCGGCGTCGAGTCGGTGGATTCGACCGGTGCGGGCGACGCCTTCGCGGCGGGCTTTATCACTACCTTGCTCGATTCGGACGACTACGAGCAGGCACTGGAGTTCGCCAACGCCTGTGGCGCGCTCACGTCGATGGCTGGCGGGGCACGAACGTCCCCGACGCGAAAACACGTCGAAGCGTTCCTCGACGAGCAGTTTTAGAACTCGTTCGGCCCGTCTGCGCTTTGGACCTGCCAGCCACCACGAAGCCCACAGGCTTCCCGCTCCTCGTAGACGATATCGGTTTCCGGTCCCATTTCGTCCCCGCCTTCGACGGATTCGACGCGAAGCGGGACGTCGAGCGTGTCCCCACAACAACCCACGTCGAGGAACTCATCCCAAACGTCGCCCTCTCGAACCCCGCCTTTCGTCTTCCGCAGGTACGCCACGAAATGTCTCGTGCCGACCTGAAATCGCCCCCACTTGCTCAGGTCTTTGGGATACGAGACGACGACTCGGGTCGCCGATTCGTTCGTATGCTGTGTGTTTTCGGTTGCCATAGGAGAACGGAGGGGAGCGAGACAATTAGACCTTGGTACGTTTTTTACTGGTCGCGTTTCGGGTTCGCGTGACCGCTTCGGCCGTAGTAATTAAGAAAGCTTATTCAGGGGCGCGCCGGACCCATGCGTTATGGTAGAGTTTCAAGTACCGGAGGTCGATTACACCCGGTACTCGAATCGGCAATTAGCGGGGGTTCCCCTCGCCCTTCTCGTGCTGGCGTTGCTTATCATCGCCGGTTGGTATATGGCCACCGGCGCACCAGTGACTCCCGGTATCGATTTTACAGGCGGAACGGAGATGAGAATTCAAACGACTGCGTCACAACACCAGATAGAGACCTCGTTCGATTCACAGGTTGCATCGGTGACGCCGTCGGCGACGGCGAACAACGTTTACATCGTCACGTTTCAGGACACGAATACGAACTCGCTCAACTCACAGGCACAGAGTAACGGATATCAGGTATTATCCGTTCAGAGTACGTCCGCGAGTTTCGGGGCGAGCGCCCAGCAACTCGCGGTGTACGGCGTGATAGCGGCGTTCGTGGGCATGAGCATCATCGTCTTTCTCATGTTCCGGTCGTTCGTTCCCTCCATCGCCGTCGTCGTCTCCGCGTTCGGTGACATCGTCATTCCCCTCGCGCTGATGGACGTCTTCGGTATTCATCTCTCGCTGGGTACCGTCGCCGCCCTCCTGATGCTCATCGGTTACAGTGTGGACTCGGACATCCTGCTCAGCAACCACGTCCTCCGACGGTCGGGTGACTTCTACGAGAGCACCCGCCGTGCGATGCAAACCGGCGTGACGATGACAGTCACGTCGCTGGCGGCGATGACCGTGATGACCATCGTCGCGTACATCTTCCAAATCAGCCTCCTCACGGCAATCGGCGTCGTCCTCGTGATGGGGCTCGCGACCGACCTGATGAACACGTACATGCTCAACCTAAGCCTCCTTCGCTGGTACAAGTACGAAGGGGTGACACGATGAGCATCCGCGACCATTGGCGCACCGGATTGCTTCTCATCCTCCTGCTCGGGAGCGCCTTCGCGCTCTTCGTCCCGCACGGCGGGGGGAGCGGGGGCAACCTCAGCGCGAACAGTTCGTCCGGTCCGACCAACCTGAAGTACGGCCTCGAACTGGCCGGTGGGACGCGAATCCGTGCGCCCGTCAACGGCGTTACCGCCGAACAGGTCCACGTGGCCAACGGAACGAGCCAAACCGACCTGCAGAAGAAGGTTGCAAAGAACATCAAGGGTGCCGACCAGTCGGACGTGTCGCTCCGGTTCACGAAGAACGGGAGCGTTGGCACCGTCGAGGTGTTCTCGAAGAACACCACGCCTGCACAGTTGAAATCCGCGCTCGACGACGCGGGCATCAAACACGGTGCCGTCCGGGAGGGTGTCACCGCACAGACGCGCAAAGATATCGTCCGCGTCCTGAGCGACAAGATTTCGCGTGCCGGACTCTCCGGCGGGCGCGTCCAACAGGTCACCGCCGCGAACGGCCAACATTACGTCCAAATCGAGATGCCGAACGCCAACCAGTCCGAGATGGAGGAGTTGGTGACGAAACGCGGGAAAGTGTCCATCGTCGCTCACTACCCGACGAACAACGGCTCCGGGAACACGACGGTCATCACCAAGCAGAACATCACCAGCATCGGGACCGCACAGCAGAGCCAACGGTGACCAGACGTGGGGAGTCAGCGTCTCGCTCACCGACAGCGGCGCGAAGTACTTCTCCAAGGTGATGAAGAGAACGCGGATTCACCAGCTCACAGGGAATCGGTGCCTGTAGCTATCCACAGAAGCCTGCGGACGAGGCGGGCTACTGTCTCTACACGGTTACGGACGGAAAAGTGGTGTCCGGCGTGAGCATGGGAGACCTCGCAAAATCCATCAACAACGGCGACTTCCAAAACACTCCGACCTTCACGATTACGACGGGGAGTAACGCCTCCGAGGCTCGCAAACTCCAAATCAATCTGCAGGCCGGCGCGCTCCCGGCGTCGCTCAACACGCAGAAGGGTTCGGTCACCTACCTCGCGCCGAGTCTTGGCGAGCAAGTTCAAACTCTACTCGCTCCTCGCCGGTATCGCGGCGGTGCTCGCCGTCAGCGGCGTGGTCTTCATCCGCTACGGGAAGAAGGAAGTCGCCCTGCCGATGATTCTGACCGCGCTCTCGGAGGTGTTCATCCTCCTCGGCTTTGCCGCCGCGATCAGCCTTCCGCTCGACCTCTCACACATCGCGGGATTCATCGCGGTCATCGGGACCGGGGTGGACGACCTCATCATCATCGCCGACGAGGTGATGAGCGAAGGGAAGGTTAGCTCCTCGCGCGTCTTCCAGTCGCGCTTCCGCAAGGCGTTCTGGGTCATCGGGGCCGCCGCCGCGACGACCATCATCGCCATGAGTCCGCTGGCGGTACTCTCGCTCGGCGACCTGCAAGGGTTCGCCCTCATCACTATCCTCGGCGTCCTCATCGGGGTTCTGGTGACGCGACCGGCGTACGGTGACATCCTACGCTACCTGCTGACGGACCGATAGCCCGACTCGCAACGCGTTTTTCGATTCGTCTCGAGCCGAGTACTCACCGCCTACAGCCTCTGCAGGCACCGTCTACCGCCGAAACGATGCTCTCGTTATAACATCGACAGCGTCGAATCGGGAACGATGTTGGAATACCTCCAGCACGGCAGACGACGGGTCGCCGTGGAGATGGAGCGATTGCGCCTGCGACCCGACGCTCACCCCCGAGATACGGCGCGTGCGGTGCGGTCGCTCCCACCCGAACCGGCAATCCTGTTTCTCTGCCTCGGAAACATCTGTCGCAGTCCGCTGGCCGAACGATATCTCCGGGAACGAGTTCGGACGACGGAGTTCGACTGTTCGACGGTGCGCTCGGCCGGATTCATCGAGAAGGAAGGGCGGTCGAGTCCCGACGCGGCGGTGGCCGCCGCGGACGGAACTCGGCGTCGATTTGTCCGACCACCGCTCGCAGTGCGTCGACGAAACCCTCCTGCGTGAGACGGACCTCGTCCTGCTGATGGACGCGTGGAACTACTGGTATCTGAAACGTGACTACCCCGACGCGCTCGGGAAGTCCTACTTCGTGCGGTCGTTCGATGCCTCCCCCGAGTTCGAAATCGAAGACCCGTACGATGCCGACCGAGCCACGTTTCGGCGCGTGTACGGCGAAGTTACGGGCGCTGTGGATGCGTTTCTGGCAACCGTGGAGGACGAGAAAGGAGAGGTGGGAGAGAAAGTCACGGAGGACGAAATGGGCGAGAAGTACGCGGAGGACCGGAACGCATGAGCGTCGTCGTCCCGGCCATCGCGGCGGGGAGTAGCCTCGCGTGCATCCGGTCGCTCGGCCGAAAGGGAATTCCCGTCATCGCGGCCTCCGAATCCCCCGACTCGCCGGCGTTCGAGTCGAAGTACGTAGATGAACGGGCATCCCTTCCCGCACCGACCGACGACATCGAGGGGTATCGGGATGGACTGCTCTCGCTCGCGGAACGGCCGGACGTGGAGACCATCGTCCCGCTTCGGGAACCCGAGAGTTACGTCCTCTCGAAGTTTCGGGAGCGATTCGCGGAGCACGTCGCCACGCCGTGGCCCGACTTCGAGACGATGGAGTCAGCCCGCGACCGAAATCGGTTGTTTCAGCGAGCACGGGAGTCCGAAATCCCGATTCCGGAGACGAGGCTCCTCACGGAGTGGGACGACTGGCACGAGGAGACGGTCGTCAAATCCCGATACACGGTGCTCGTCCGCGACAATCGGACGCAGTACCCCGGCGTGCAGTTCGTCTCCGACGAACCCGACGTGGAACGCCTCACCGCCGAGATGGGCCACGTCCCCATCGTTCAGGAGTGCATTCCGGACGGGTCGGAGTACGGCTTTTTCGCGCTGTTCGACCACGGCGAACCCGTCGTCACCTTCCAACACCAGCGAATCCGGAGCTACACCTACTCCGGCGGCGCGAGCGTTTTCCGGCGAGCGGTGTCGATACCGAGGCTCCACGAGCAGGGCGTTCGTCTCCTGTCGGCGCTCGACTGGCACGGCCCGGCGATGGTCGAGTTCCGCCACGACCCCCGCGACGACCGGTTCAAACTGCTCGAAGTGAACCCGCGGTTTTGGGGCTCGCTACAACTCGGGGTCCACGCCGGTGTGGATTTCCCGTATCGGTACTACCAACTCGCAAACGGGGTTCGAAATCCCGATTACGGCTACACGGTCGGGACGGGAAGCCACATCCTCCGAGGGGAACTCGTCTACCTCGTCAGCCTGCTCCGCGACGATTTCGACCACGTCGAACGCCCGTCGGTTCCCGTCGCCGTCGCTCGCGTCCTGCTCTCGCTAGCCACGGACCCCAACTTCGATTATCTCTCGCTGGACGATTTGGGGCCGTTCCGGCGCGACCTGACGAACCTCGTCGGCGACTACGCGCCCTCGAAACCCGCGCCGCTCAAGCGGGCCGTGTCGGCGCTGGTCGGAAAATAGCCGAAGTCGGAAATCAGAACTGGTCGAGACCCGACTGTTCTCGGGCGGCCAGCACGTCCTTGCTCGTCCGCCACGACGCGCGGGCACACCCCGGCAGTCTTCCCGTTGGCTTCGACGTACTCTCGCAGGAACTCTCCGGGTGTTGGGGTCGCTCGGATAGCCACTGCCGACCTCCCCGTGTTCCTCCGCGAGTCGGGCGACGTGTGCGTCGCGCTCGACTTTGGCGACGATGCTCGCCGCGCCGACGATGGCGTGGTTCTCGTCGGCCCCGTGTTCCGCTTCGATTTTCATCGTCCCCTCGACTCCCCGTTCCTCCTCGACTCCCGCCGTTACTCGTCGAGCGAAGCGCGCTTCGCTGGTATCACAGGCGTCCACGATTCCGCATGGGTCGTTTTCGCCTTCGACGGGGATGATCTGCGAAATCGCTTCGGCGTGGGCGGCGACGGTCAGCGTGTTCATATCAGTCTCCGGGTCGTCGATTCGCTCCGTCGTGATTTCGGCGACGCCGACCGAGATGACACCGTCAGCACGAATCGCCGCCGCGAGCGTCTCCCGGCGCTCCGGCGAGAGGTTCTTCGAATCGTCCATGCCGTCGGGAAGGTCGGCGGGGTCCTCGACCGCGACCGCCGCGGCGAACATCGACCCCAACACCGGCCCGCGTCCCGCTTCGTCTACACCGAACACGACCTGACGATGGCGTTCGTGCACCATGGTCGTTTCTGATTCGACGACGCGGAAAACGGACCATCGCACGACACCGGTACAGAAGCGGATTTCGTAGCTCCTCGTAACAATGTTTACGCCGTGTCCCTGCCTCAGTTCCCGTATGGCAATCACGGCCCGCGATTTGATGACGACCGAAGTGGAAACCGTCTCGCCGGACGACGAAATCGGGGAAGTGCTGACCCGACTCGCACGCGAGCAGTTCAACGGCTTTCCCGTCACGGAGGACGGGGAAGTCGTCGGTATCGTCACGCAACACGACCTCGTCCACATGTTTCAGCCGAGCGACCGAACGCTGTGGATTCCCATCGGCTTCCCGCCGTTCCTCGAAAGTATCGAATACGGGTTCGACCTCTCGTGGGACGAGTTGGACGCCGGTATCGACCTCGTGAGAAACGCCGGGAAACCGATTCGGACGGTCATGAGCGAAAACGTGGTGACGGTGACGCCGGACGACGACATCGATTTCATCCTCGACCTGCTGGCCGACTCGGAAACCGATATCAACCGCCTGCCCGTCGTGGAGAACCGACAACTGGTCGGTATCATCGCCCGGCAGGACGTGCTTCGAGCGCTTCGGGACGAGCGCCGGACGCGATAAACCTCCTTTTCAAATAATCTTTGTATTAATTTTATTTTACTAGACAAAATATTTAATACGACATATTGTCTCTTGGGTTTCGTGCCTTCACACAAGTCGACTCAGCCGACGGACGTTTATGAAAGCCGCAACGACCACCGCCGCCGCGACGACGGGGGTCGGCGCGCTTTCCGGTAGCGCCGCCGCGTTCAACAAGTACAGTTCCGTGTACACGACGGAGGACCTCTCGGTCCGCAAGGGTCCGGGTACGGGGTATGCACGGAAAGCCGTGGCCAACAAGTACACCGGCGGCTACGTCCTTGCCGGACCGAAGCACTCGAACGGCTACACGTGGTGGAAAGTGCGGTACAACGGCGACGGGTCGGGGACGAACCTCGTCACCGGTTGGTCGGCGGCGAACTGGCTGACCCACGCGGACTTCTCGTACCCCGTCACGGGTATCGTCACGTCCACGTTCTACGACGACCGCGCCTCGGGCAACCACGGCGGCGTCGACATCGCCAACGACCGCTACACCAACGTCCGCGCGACGCGCGGCGGCACCGTCGGCACCGTCGGGTGGGACCCGGACGGCTACGGCAACTACATCATCGTCAACCACAGCGGCGGGTTCCAGACCCTGTACGGGCATCTCACGTCGGTACTCGTCTCGGAAGGCGAGAGCGTCTACTGGGACCAGCATATCGGCGAGATGGGAACCACCGGCAACTCCACCGGGCCACACACCCACTACGAAATCCGCCACAACGGCGTCCGACAGTACGTCCCCCCGAGCAACTCGGGCGAGGGCAACCACTATCACTGCCGTAGCGGCGTGCCGAAAGTCTACTACTGAACCGGCATTCGACGGGGGCTTTCGAAAGCTTCTCCCCGCCTCCCGGAAGATGTCGTACAGTGACCCGGTATCGCAACGTTCTGCTGTTCGTTATCCTCGCCGCGTTCTGGGGTTCCGCGTTCATGGCCATCCGGGCCGGACTGGAGTACATCCCCCCGGTACTGTTCGCAGCGATTCGCTACGACGTGGCGGGTGTGTTGATGCTCGCCTACGCCATCTACGTGACCGACCGCTGGCGGCCGCGGACGCGCGGCGAGTGGACACTCGTCCTCGTCGGCGGCGCGCTGATGATTGCGGCCTATCACTCCTTCCTGTTCATCGGCGAACGACGGACGCCGAGTGCCGCCGCCGCCGTCATCGTCAGCCTGAGTCCCATCCTGACCACCGGATTCGCCAGAATGTTCCTTCCGAGCGAACGACTCACGCCTGCGGGAATCGCCGGACTGCTCCTCGGTTTCGTGGGCGTAGCCGTCCTCAGTTTCTCGAATTCCGGTTCGGGCGAGTCGCTGGCGACGACGCTCGTCCCGCAACTGCTCGTGTTCCTCGCCGCGCTCTCGTTCGCGCTGGGAAGCGTCCTCACGCAACGAATCGAAGCCGAACTCCCTATCGAAACGATGGAGGCGTGGTCGATGCTCCTCGGCGCGCTCATGATGCACGCCATCAGCGTCGGCCGGCCGAGCGAATCCATCTCGGCAATTCGATGGACCCCCGACGCAATCGCCGCCATCGCCTATCTCTCCATCTTCGCGAGCGCAATCGGTTTCCTCATCTACTTCGACCTGCTCGACCGTCTCGGAGCGGTCGAAATCAACCTCGTTTCGTACGTCGCCCCGCTGTTCGCGGCGCTCACCGGATGGTACTTCCTGCACGAGGCAGTGACGCCGCTGACGGTCACCGGGTTCTGTATCGTCTTCGCGGGCTTTTGCCTGCTGAAGCGACACGCGATTTCGCGCGAACTGCCGCGACTAACGGGCGTGTTCACGTCCGGACGCTGAGGGAAAAAATATTCTTCGGGAATCGAGAATCAGGCGAACCCGTGGAGGACGCCTTCCCCGTCGGTACCGCCGATGTCCGGCAGTGTCGCCCGCTCGGGGTGGGGCATCATGACCGCGACGGAATCGGAGTCGCCGATGATGCCGGCCACGCTCCCCTTCGAGCCGTTGGGATTCGTCGCGTCGTTCACGACGCCGTTCTCGTCGCAGTACCGAAAGAGGATTCGGTCCTCGTCGTCGAGTTCCTCGTACTTTTCATCGGTTATTTCGAACCGGCCTTCGCCGTGGGCGATGGGGACTTCGATAACCTGTCCCTCCTCGTAGGCAGTAGTCCACGGCGTATCGGCGTTTTCGACCCGCAGATAGACGTGTTCACACTGGAAGCGCGCGCTTCGGTTGGTCGTGAACGCACCCGGCGTGAGCCCCGACTCACAGCCGATTTGCGCGCCGTTGCAGACGCCGAGGACGGGAACGCCCGATTCGGCGGCCTCGCGTACCTGTTCCATGATGGGCGAGTTGGCGGCGATGGCACCAGCACGGAGGTAATCACCGTAGGAGAACCCGCCCGGCAACATCACGCCGGTCGTGTCCTCCGGCAGGTCCTCCTCGTGCCAGACGAGTTCCGCGTCCACGCCGATGTGGGTGAGCGCGCGAACCGCGTCACGGTCGCAGTTGCTCCCGCCGAACTGGACGATTGCGACCGTCATCGCTCCTCGACGGCCACCGTGTAGTCGTGAATCGTCGGGTTGGCCAGCAGGCGCTCGGCCATCTCGCCGACGCGTTCCTCCGCGTCCGAGGACGATTCGGCGTCGAGGTCGATTTCGAACTCGTCCGCCGAGCGAAGCGATTTCAGTTCGAAACCGAGTCGTTCGAGCGCGCCTCGGGTCGTTTCGGCCTCCGGGTCGAGCACGCCCGCCTTCAGCCGAACCGTCACCGTCGCGGTGTAAGCAGTCATCGGTTGACCGTGCGTGTCCGTGTTCAAAAGCTCTTTTGGAACCGATTCGTTGTGCACGTTCGTGGTGTTCTCAGACGAAGGGGACGCACGTAGGCACTCCCTGACACGAGTCAACACGACCGGGAAATTTTGCACGGGAACGAATACTTTTGCCGTCGGACCACATCACACATCCTCTATGGCCCACTCCCGTAACCGGCAGGTGAAGCGATGAATCACCGAGAATTGACCGAAATCACCGTCGTCGGCGACGACGACACCGGACTCGTCGCCAACGTCACGACGCTCCTCTTCGAGCGCGGAATCAACATCGAGGACATCGACCAAGCCGTCCGCGAGGGCGTCTTCCGGATGACGGTCCACGTCGAGACGGACGAGATGGACGTGAGCAAACACCGACTCCGGCGCGACCTCGCCGACCTCGGAGACGACCTCGATGTGGACGTCCGCATCCGCTTCCCGTCCGAGCGCGACTCCCGACAGGTCGCCGTCCTCGTCACGAAGGAATCACACTGCTTGGAGCGACTGCTCGACGCCCGCGAGGAGTTCGACGCCGAAATCGGGGTCGTCATCGGCAACCACGACGACCTCGAACCGCTCGCAACCAAGCACGGCATTCCGTTCCACGACGTCGGCGACGAGGGTGGCGTCCACGACGAAGAGCAGTTGCTCTCTCTGCTCGACGATTACGACACCGACCTCGTCGTCCTCGCGCGGTTTATGCGCATCCTCAGCCCCAACGTCGTCTTCCGCTACGAAGGACGCATCATCAACATCCACCCGAGTTTGCTCCCGGCGTTCCCCGGCGCGAAAGCCTACCGACAGGCCAAGGAAGCGGGCGCTCGCATCGCCGGCGTCACGGCCCACTACGTGACGACCGACTTGGACCAAGGTCCCATCGTCACTCAACGCGCGTTCAACGTCCCCGACGACGCCGGAGTGGATGCGCTCCGCGAGCGGGGCCAACCGCTCGAAGCCGACGCCCTGCTCGAAGCCGTCCGTCTCCATCTGAACGACGACGTGGAGATTCGACGCGGTCGAACCGAACTGCGCGATGAAATTGACAGGGAGGATGCGTACCGACTCGGCATGCCACCCGAACTCGACGCCGAAACACCCGACGGGCCGGTCGACGGGACGGTCGCTCTCGGCGAATCCGACGACTGAGACCGATTACCGGTCCGTCAGTCGCCCGAATCGGAGCGCTGTGCGAGAACGAACGTGGCCGTGCCGCCCATTTTGTCGTTCACGGTGTGTCGCCAGCGAACTACGAATCCGGACTCCTCCAGAATCCGCTCGCTCTCGTCCGGTGACGGGATACTCCAGTGCATCTCGACGCCCGTCCCCAACCAGTCGTCGTTGCTTCCCTCCCACGCCTCAGAACCGATAGTGAGGAGGAGATGGCCGCCCGGCCGTAAGAGGCGGCGGAACTCCCGTGCCACGTCGGGATGTTTGCCGGACGGGACGTGAATTATCGCGTGGTAGGCACAGATGCCGTCGAACGTGCCATCCTCGAACCCGAGTTCGGTCATATCCGCTTGACAGAACCGTCCCTCGGAAACGTTCTCCTGCGCACGGAGGAGTTGCTCGCGCGAGAAATCGATTCCGACCAGGTCGACCTCCGCCGCCAGCAGTTGCGCGATGGGGCGACCCGCACCGCACCCGGCATCGAGCACTCGGGCATCCTCCGGAAGATGCATGGCGAACTCCTCCAGCAACGCGAGGTCCTCGCTGTCGTCGTCCTCGTTTCGCTCGGCGAGGTACTCATCCGCGATTCGGTCGTACGCGCGCCGAACGTCGTTTCTATCGTATGGCATGGGTTGAGTGGCTGTGAGGTGTTACAGGTTTCTTGGCTCGGTTTCGCATAAAAACCTTCGCCACCGATAGGGATTGCTCCGAACGGCCATGTTTGGGGGTTCCGTGATTGCAACGACGAGGAGAAAAGCCCCGAAAGCCCCCGACCGTTCGTCGAGCAATCTCGCAAGCGAACGGCGGAGTTGCCGAGCAAAGCTCGGCAGTCAGCCGGACGAAGTCCGGCGAAATCGTGAGCAGACGGTGCGGAGGCGGTCTTCGTTGCCCCTCGGGAGTTGTAATCACAGTACTAATGGAAACAACTCGTTGCTCTCACGGGAGACGATTCTCAACTGCGAACGACTAACACAGGAAAACAGTTACTGCTGAAAAGCAACTCCAAAACGCCACCGCGCGTACCGCGCTTCCCGTTTTTACAGGTCGTTCACAGCCATCACCGCATCCTCCAGCGACGGCGCGTCGAAGAAGTCGTGACCGACGTAGGCGTTGGTCCCGGCGGTGTAGAGGTCACGAGCGGCGGTGAGCATCTCGTCCGGGAGCGGCTGTGGTTCGGCCGAACACAGCGATTTCCAATCGGCGATATCCCGTTCTTTCGCCTCGACCTTGGCGTCTTTGACCGCGTCGGCCCACTCGGTCTGCTCGCGCTTGTGGTACTGGCGGATGAACTCCTTGCTGACCTGCTGGCCGTGGAAGGTAAAGCGGTTCTCGTCGAAGGTCCCGACCACGTCGGCGACGCGGATTTCACCGTCGTAGTAGAGACATTCGATTTTGCCGTCCTCGTGGGTCAGGTCGGCGTTCACAGCCTGCTTGGTGATGAAGTCGTTCACCTCGCTGGCGACGGTTTCCAGTTCCGAGATGTCGGCTTTGCCGGCGATTTCGTCCGCCTCGCTCCGCGAGAGATAGCGGTCGCTCTTTTCGAATTTGGTCGAGAACTCGATGACTGGTTCTTCGAGTTGGACGGCACCATCGGGCCACTCCGGGAAGTCGAGGCCGTGGTCGGACGGGTCGGTGCGGCGGCGGAGACTCGACCCGACCGGAACGCTGTTGCGGAAGACGACTTCCAGCGGGATGAGGTAGTTGTCGTTCGCGCCGCTGTGGAACAGTTCGTAATCGTAATTGCGGCCCTCGTGTGGCAGGTTCGGAACCTGCGTGAGGTCGATGGCCATCTCGGTCGGGGGGCTGGTGACATCCGAGAGGGAGACGACATCGCCGTCCGAAACGACGCCGCGGTAGTGAGTGGGAATACCCTCCTCTTCGAGTCGCTCGAAGTTGAACGCGCCCATAGTACAGAGGCTCGCGCCCTTGTCCGGAATCGTATCCGGCATCTTGCCCCAGTCGAACACCGAGTAGTCGTTCGTGAACACGAACGACCCGCGCCCGAGTGAGTCCGGCGTCGGTTCCCGCTCGACCCGGAACTCCTTCACACTCGTCATGGTGGTGTTTCTGCCTCCCCCGGACTAAGTAGTTTCCATCTTCGTGCTGAACTGAGCCGACATGTGGCCGAAAGATGTACATATGCGTGCAAGCATCCCTGCCGTGACCCGGCGATTTTTGGGGGTCGGACCGAATGACTGTGCCATGGCTAACGTGCGCGCGGAAAGCAACGTCCCTCGGGACGAGTTCGGCTTCGAACACGTCCCCAAGACGGACCAATCGTTCGAGAACGCGCTCTCCCGGGCGCGAAACGGCGACCGACTGACGGTCGCCGACGGCGTCGAACTGCTGACGACCGGCACCGACCACCCCGGAATCGACCTCACCCGAAAGGAGCGCGTGTTGGAGGCCGCCGACCGCCGACGGGAGGAAATCGTCGGCGATACGGTGACGTTCGTCGCCAACCTGAACAACAACGTCACGACGGCGTGCAACACCGGTTGTCTCTTCTGCAACTTCAAGAACACGGCACAGAACTTCGAAGTCGGCGCGGACGAAGACCACGGCGGCTTTACGAAAACGCCGGACGAGTCCCGCGAAATCGTCGCCGACGCCCGCGAACGCGGTATCTACGAAGTCACGTCGGTCAGCGGCCTCCACCCCGGACTCGCGCTGGACGACGAACACCTCGAAATCCTCGACGCGAGCGAGCGCGGCGACCTGAACTTCAAACACCCGGACGAGTACAAGACCGACCCGGCGACGTACGTCGAACAGATCCGTGCGATGAGCCTCCCCGGCATCCACGTCCACTCGATGACGCCCGAAGAGGCCTACCACGCACGGCGCGGGACGGACTGGAGCTACGAGGAGGTGTTTCGCAGGCTGAAAGCCGCCGGACTCGACAGCGTTCCGGGTACCGCCGCCGAAATTCTCGTGGACGAAGTTCGGGGAGTCATCTGCCCCGGAAAGATACGCACGGACGAATGGATGGAAGCCATGGAAGCCGCCGCGAACGTCGGTCTCGATACCACGGCGACCATCATGTACGGCCACGTCGAAAACGAGATGCACCGCGTGTTGCATCTCCAAAAGCTCCGCGAACTGCAGGACCGAACCGGCGCGATAACGGAGTTCGTCCCGCTGTCGTTCATCCATCAGAACACGCCGCTGTACGAGCGCGGCATGGTCGAGAACGGCGCGAGCACGCACGAGGACGAACTGCTCATCGCCGTCTCCCGCCTCTTCCTGGACAACATCGAGAACATCCAGTCGTCGTGGGTGAAGTACGGCGACGAACAGGGACTCAAGATGCTCTCCTGTGGCGCGAACGACTTCATGGGCACCATCCTCTCGGAGGAAATCACGAAACGCGCGGGCGGCCAGTTCGGCGAGTTCCGCTCCTTCGAGGAGTACGTCGAAATGATAACGGCCATCGGCCGCACCCCAGCGGAGCGCTCGACCGACTACCGACAGATACGCGAAATCGACCCCGACGACCCGCCGTTCGGCCCGACGCTGGGACCGTGTGCGGACGGGACGCCGCTCCTCGACTGACGGTTCTCCGGTCGGGTCAGGTCAGGTCAGGATTTCGAATCGCGCGCCGTCGGTTTTCGATTCGACTGCTCGAATCTCCCAGCCGTGCCCTTCGGCGATACTCCGGACGATGGAGAGGCCGAATCCCGTTCCCGTCTCCGTCGTCGAATAACCGTGTTTGAACACCGCGTCGCGCTCGTCCGCCGGAATACCGTCGCCATCGTCGGCGACGAAAAAGCCGTCCGTGTCAAGTAGCGGGCCGACCGTGACCGTCACGTTCGGGCCGGCGTGTTCGATGGCGTTCCGAAAGACGTTCTCGAACAGTTCGCGGAGTCGTCCCTCGTCCGCGTCCACGACTGCCAACGAGTCGTCGAGTTGCAGGGTAGCTGTCGCCGTCGAAACCATCGTCCACGCGCTCTTCACCACACCGGTCAGGGAGACGGGTTCCGTTTCGCTCACGACCTTTCCCTGCTGGGCAAGCGCCAGCACGTCCTCGATGAGCGATTCCATGCGGCCGAGCGCCCGCTGAATGGGCGGAATGTGGGGACTGTCGTACTCGTCCCGCAGGAGTTCGACTCGACCACTGGCGACGTTCAACGGGTTGCGCAAGTCGTGGGAGATGACGCTCGCGAACTCGTCGAGCCGTTCGTTCTGGCGTTCGAGTTTGCGCTGACGCTGTTTTTGCACCGTGATATCGGTGTAAATGCAAAATCCCTCGTTCGACGTGCCGACCCGCACGGGCGCAGTGTGGAGCAGGAAATCCCGAACGCCGTCTTCTGTCCGTCGGCCGAGTTCCTCGCCTTCGATTCGAATCCCCTGTTCGACTCGCTCGTTTATCGCCTGCGCTTCCGCTTCCTTCCCCGACGGAACGAGGAAGTCGTCCAACTCCCTGCCGGTCATCATGCTCTCGTCCCATCCGAACACGTCTTCGAACGCCGGATTCACGTCGCGTACGATGGCCTCCCCCTCGTCGTAGACGTAGCTCACGGCCGCGTTCGGAACGTTCTCGAAGAGCGCCGCGAATCGATCGATTTCGGTGCGAAGCTCGGCTTCGAACTGCACCCGCTTCAACGCTTGGGCGATGTGTGTGACGAGAAGTTCGGCGAGCTCGAGGTCGTCTTCGTCGAACCCGGCGAGTTCCTTCGAGACGGCTTGAAATACGCCGACATCGTCGATGGGAATGCTCAGCGCGGATTTGTACGTCGCTTCGGCGGGTGCATAGCCGGCCTCGTGGAGGTCCGTCACCAGTTTCGACTGTCGGGTACGAACGGTTTCCGCCGCCAGATACTCCTCCGCGTCGATGGGTGTTCCCTCGTAGTAGCCGTCCATCGGTGATTTGGTGGAGATGGCTTTGGGAACGAGCAATCCCTCCTCGATAGCGTCCGCCGAACAGATGTCGAATTCGAGGATATCCTCCGCCGCTGTGATTGCGAGGTCGTAAATCTCCGCCTCGCTCGTGCAGGTGACGACGCGGGCGGCCACGTCGTGAAGGTCCTCGATTTTTCCCTTCGTCTCGCGAATCTCCGACTCCATCGCCTTCCGCTCCGTGATATCCTGAAAATAGACCGAGAGCCCATCCTCCGCCGGATAGATGCGCTCTTCGACCCACTTCCCGGGGCGAACTGCCGACCGTGCTTCGAGCGTGACCGGTTTTTGCTCCTCGAAGGCCCGTTCGTACGCGTCGTACAGCGCTTTGGCTCCATCCCTCTCGAAGAACCCCCGAAAATCCTCGCCGACGAGTTCGTCCGCCGAATAGCCGATGAACTCCGCCGCACGCTGGTTGACGTAGGTTATCCGCCACTCGTTGTCGATGGCGAAAAAGGCGTCAGTGATGCGGTGAAACATCTGGAGGATCTGTTCGTTCGCCTCGCTGGCTTCCGCCTCGGCGCTGTGTTGTGCGACGGCGTTCTCGATTCGATTCGCCAGCATCTCGTACTGCTCTGACCCGCCGACTTTCTGCAAATAGTCGGTGACGCCGACGGAGATGGCTTCACTCGCTATCTCCTCGCTTCCCTTTCCGGTAAAGAGGATGAACGGGAGGTCGGACTCCACGTCCCGAACCGCTTCGAGGAACTCCAGTCCGTTCGTCTCGGGCATGTCGTAATCGCTGACGATACAGTCGATATTTCCTCCGCCGAGGCTCGCCAACCCGTCGCTCGGACTGCGCTCTTGGAGTATCGTGATTCGGTCGTTCACCCGTTCGAGATACGTCGCCGTCAATTCCGCGACGTCCGCGTCGTCGTCGACGAGTAACACCCGTATGTTGTTTGCCATGCCACTACATGCATATGTAATCAAAACAAGGATAAAACATCTGTTATCTTGTGCCACGGTTCAACACGGTCCGATACCGCCGGCCGGCGTCGTCATCCGCGTCGATTGCGTCGTGAATTCGGCCGGAAATCCAGTCCTCGGTGACGAATCGGTCGTACACCGGAAGGCGTTCGTGAAGGGGAACGCCCGCGGATTCCGCGATATCCTCCAGTTCACGCAAGGCGGGCCACTCGTAGTCGGGATTGATGTAGTCGTCAGTAACGGGCGAAACGCCGCCCAAATCGTCCACGCCACAGTCCAGCAGTTCCCGCGTCGGCGAGAGGTTCGGCGGCACCTGCACCGAAATCTCGTCCGGAAGCGCCACCCGTGCCATCGCCACGACGCGGCGCATCGTCTCGACTGAAGGTTGCTCGAACCGCGAGCGCTCGTTCGGCACCACGTTCTGGACGATGATTTCCTGGACGTGCCCGTAGCGTTCGTGCAGTTCGCGGATGGCGAGCAGGCTCTCGGCCCTGTCGCGCCAGTCCTCGCCGATACCGACGAGCAGGCCGGTCGTGAACGGCACGCCGAGTTCGCCGGCGTTCCGAATCGTGGCGAGTCGCTGTCCCGGATTCTTCCGACGCGGGCCGGCGTGTGCGTCCACGTCCGCCGTCGTCTCCAACATCACTCCCATGCTGGCGTTCACGTCCGCGACGAGTTCCATCTGCTCGCGCGTCTGGTCGCCCGGATTCGAGTGGGGAAGCAGGCCCATATCGAGCGCGATTTCACACACCTCGCGGAGATACGAATGGATGGAATCGTGGCCCCATTCGGCCAACTGCTCGTGAATCCGCGTGTAACGGTCGTCGGGGTCGTCGCCGAAAGTGAACAGCGCCTCCGTACAGCCCGCATCGACACCCATTTCGAGGATGTTCCGCACCTCGTCGGGCGAGAGCAGGGACGCCTCCCCCGGCGCGTCGAAGTAGGTGCAGTACGTGCAGGTGTAGCGACACGCCGTCGTCAGCGGGACGAAGACGTTCTTCGCGTAGGTGAGCGCGCCGGCCGGCGAGGCGTCCGCCGGGGTGACGGCGAGCAGTCGGTCGATTTCCGCTTCGTCGAAACTGATGTCGATGTCGTACTCCTCGGCCCCCGGAATCATTGGATGGTGGTACGGGAGCGGGGGTAAAAGGGTTTGGAGCTTTGGATTCGGGAAATCGGCGACCTCCCGTTTCACCGAATCCGAAGTTTCAAGCAACGATACAAAATACGAGGACGTAGATGTCCCCGCCAAGCGATGCCGGGCCGAAGGAACTCCTCCAGTGGTTTCGAACGACCGACGAGGAGCCCGTTCCTTTGGTTCGCGACGTACTGAAAACGGCCCTGTGGCTCGTCGGAATCGGCGTGCTGTTGTTCGCGATTACGGGTGTGTGGCCGCCGATGGTCGCCGTCGAGAGCGGTAGCATGCAACCGCACATGAAGAAGGGCGACCTCATCGTCGTGATGGACAAAGGGCGACTCGTCGGGGACGGGTCGTACGCCGACACGGGAATCGTTCCGTATCGTGCGGGCAAGGGGTCGGGCTATCGGTCGTTCCACAGTTACGGCGACGTGATAGTGTACCGCCCGGACGGCGCGACCGGGGAAACACCCATCATCCACCGCGCGCGGTTCTGGGTGCAGAAGAACGAGAACTGGTACGATAGAGCCGACGAGAAGTTCATCGGAACTGCGGACAACTGCGAAGAACTGCCGAACTGCCCCGCACCCCACGCCGGGTTCATCACCAAAGGCGACCACAACGGCGAGTACGACCAAGTGTACCGAGGCATCGGCGGACCGATAAGTAGCCCCGTCGAATCGTCGTGGGTCGTGGCCAAAGCGAAATTCCGTATTCCGTGGCTCGGCTGGGTTCGATTGGCGGTCTGATCGCTCGTTTTCACCGCGTTACCGTCGCGTGATTCGTTTTCATCGCGTTACCGTCACACGGCCGCTCGTCACCGAGAGCGAGAAGCCGGCGTCTTCGAGCCACTCGCCGGCGGCACCCTCTCCGTGCATCAACACCTCCGCGAGGTCGTCCGTCTCGTCCACGTCCGTCGCGAGTCGATGGGAGTCCAATTCGGTGACGGACGCACCCACTTCCGCCGCGATTTCGACGTGGTCGAGATACGACGTGCCGTGATAATCCACCCGAAAATCGGGGTGGCGTGCGACGAGCGCGTTCGTTCCCCCGCCTCGGCCCGGCGCGAGAACGACATCGCCGTCGGCCGAAAAGAGCCGTTCGAGTGCGCTCGGCGTCGCCAGCGCGAGGTCGGCCATCACGATTGCAGTGGGACCCGGTTCGGCAAGTGCCGCGTTCACCGCGGGTGTCAGCGGTCGTGTGTCGATGGAAAGCGGCGCGTTCACTTCGATTTCGCGGGTCGCGAGCACTCGCGGTTCGTTTCCCGTCGAACGAATCGTTTCGAGAACGTCGTCCAGCATTACCAGCGCAAACTCGCGGCGCTCGTCGGCCGAGAGTGTACCGGCAAGTCTCGTCTTCGGTTCGCCCGCAGCGAACGGCACCACCACCTGCATGCGCGATGGTACTCGGTCGGCGTGTTAATTGGTTGCGAAAATAGATACCGCAAATAACAGCGACCCCGCCGTCAGCGCAGGCGGTAGTTGGTCTGCTGTTGGGAGCGGTACCAGAACCCAGCACCGCCGAGGAAGACGATGGCGAGGACTGCTATTCCGCCGTACATGAGCAGTTTGTTCTGCTGTTCGGAATGTTTTGCCTTGTCCGACGCCGAGTTGGCGCTCTTTTTCGCCTTGGTGGCGAGGTCGACCGCGTTGTCGAAGTTCTGTGCCTCGTACGCCGAGATGGCGTTTTGGACGGTGCTTTTCGCGTCCTTCGTGCTCGCACCGGAGGACGCATCGTCGATAGCGCCCTGTGCGGCCGCGATGGCGTCACGGGCGTTCTTGCTGTCCTCGGTGTGGTAGTTCGCCGTCCACGTTTGGATTTCCTCGCTGTTGCCGCCCGTTCGGGACTGGCTGAGTTTCGCGAACGTGAACGCCTGTTGGGGCTCGTACGTGAAGTTCTCGACTTCGGGCACCGTGCCGGACACCTTCACGACTGCCTTGCTCGCGTCGCTGTCGAGCGAGAGCGAGTGGTTGAACGTCTGGCCGTCGTAGGATTTCTTGGCCTTCTGGTTGCCCGCTTGGTCGTACGTCGTGACGGTCCACGTCACGTCGGTCAGTTCGGTTTTCCCTTGGAGCGTCCACTGCTCGTAATCGCTGTAGAGGTCGGTCAGCGTCATCGTCGCGGTGACGGAGTCGCCGACCGCCGCGTCGTTCGGAACGTCCTTCCCCTTCGTCGAAATCGCCGTGGCAGGTGCGACTGCCGAGAGGGCGAGCGTGACGACGAGGAGAAGGGCGAAGAGCTTAGAACAACGGATCGAGTTCATCCTCATCATCCTCGACGAGATTTTCGAGGTTCGTTTCGCTTTCCTGTTGGATATCGTCGATGTTGTCCTGTGCCTCGATGGCGACCTGCTGGAGTTCCTTGATTCGTGGAACGTTGGTGATTCCCGAGAGCAAGACGACGCTTGCGACGCTGGGTTCGTTCGACGGGGTAGTCGCCACCACGGACTTCCATGCTACCGGTCTGCTCTTCGAGCCATTTCCGACCGCGCTCTATACCTTTCCGATTCAGGTGAGGGGACGGCCCGCTCATGACGAGGAGGGCACGTTCGGTTCCCTGAATTTCACACGGCATCGTCAACCGACCGAGCGCGGCCTTGCGGACGAGGCTCGTGATTCGGTTGGTCGTGTGTGCAGTGTCCTCGGATTGTCCGCTACCACCGCCGGTGAAGCGGGAGAGGAGGCCGCCGGAGTTCTGCATCTCGACTTCTTCCGCGGCGTAGCCGATGGTGGAGACGCCGCCGCCAGCGAGCGTGTTGATGATCTCGCTGGAGTCGACGACGCTTTCGGCCACGTCGTCGCCGCCACCGATTTCGCCGGCACCGAACAGGATGCCGAATCGGGTGACGATCTCCTCGTTGATTTCCGCATAGCCGCTCTCGACGCTCTCGCCGGACTGGCGCCAGGCGTCGTTGTCGAACACCATCAGATTGTCCACTTCGCGGACGAACGTCTGGAACGAGCGTGCCGCGTTGAGCGTGTAAATTCCCCCTTCGTCGCCGCCGGGCAGGATGCCCAGTCCGTAGACGGGTTCGGTGTAGATGCGTTTCAGATGTTTCGCTATGACGGGTGCACCGCCACTTCCCGAACCGCCGCCCATTCCGGCGATGATGAGGAACGCGTCTACCTCGTGAACAGGGATGTTGTCGATGGCTCCCTGTACTTCGTCGATATCCTCTTCGGCGATTTCCGCGCCGAGTTCGTTGTCCGCACCCACGCCGTGTCCTTTGACGCGGGACTGTCCGATAAGCACCCGGTTCTCGTCCGGAATGTGCTGTAGACCCATGAGGTCAGCACGGGCAGTGTTGACGGCGACAGCAGCGCGGACGATTCCGCTCTGTGTTCGCTGGTCGTATTCCAGGAACTTGTCGACGATTTTACCGCCTGCCTGACCAAATCCGATCATCGCGAGTTTCATTTTTCGGTACCGTTCTCCGTTGAGAGAAGAACAGAAGGATAGAGGACATAAACTTTGTGGTATGTCCTGTTTCAAAACACTCGACACACAGAGGCGTAAAATCGCAATACTGCGCCGACTTTTGATGCAGTTTTCTTTCCGACCGAATTCGTATCATATACCCCCTCTTTAAGTCTGGATATGTGCAGACCGGTTTTCTTTCTGTTATGTCGGCGGTCGGATTCAACCCCGAGGTAATCCGCCAACGTAGTCAAATCTTCGGATTTCGTGTCGAATTTGCGTACATCGTTGTCCGTGGTCGTGTTGTCGAACTTCAGCGAACGATACTGGTCGCCCCCCATCGGGAATCCCGGTATCGCGCCACCGATTTTCAATCCGACGCCCGCGAGTTCCATCGGAATCGGGAGTACGGTGACGGACTGTCCCTCCGCTCGTCGGGCGAGTTTGGCGACCTCGGCGAGCGTCAGCACTTCCGGCCCGCCGATTTCGTAGGTCTCCCCGTCGTGGGACTCGTCCAACCCGTCGGCCAGTATCGGCACGAGGTCGTCCACCCAGATGGGTTGGAATCGCGTCTTCCCTCCGCCCGGAAGGGGTGCGAGATACGGCGGCGTGAGTTTCTTCGTGAACGGGACGAACTCGCCGCCGTCGCCGAAGACGACCGACGGGCGGAAAATCGTCCACCGACAGTCGGAGTTTTTCACGACGTTTTCGGCTCGTCCCTTCGCCCGAATGTACTCCGTCGGTCCGGTCGGGTCGGCCCCCAGCGCACTCATCTGGACGATTTTCCCGACATCGTGTTCCTCCGCCGCCCGCACCACGTTCTCCGTCCCGGCGAGGTGAACGCTCATGTGCGATAGCCCGCGCGGGGGTTTGAACAGCGGCGAGAGCGCCACGAGGTTGACGACCGCATCCTGCCCCGAAAACGCGTCTTCGATGGAGGCATACGCCGTCAAGTCACCCATCGCGGTCTCGACACCGTCCGGAAACGCCGCCTCGTTCGGACTCCGCGACAGTGCCGTCACCTCGTGGCCGCGTTCGTGAAGTTCAGGGACGAGATTTCGGCCGATGAATCCGGTGCCGCCGGTCACGAGAACCTTCATACCGCAGATATGTGGGTGACAGGACCTAAAACTATCTCCCAACGAAACCAGCTCCGACGAACCGGTTCGATGAAACGAGGGAACGTGACGATGTTCGAAATCCACGAAGGTTTTACCGGGCGACTCGAAGACCTTGCTATGTTGCTAACGCTGGAGGGACTGGACGGGAGCGGAAAGACGACCGTCTGGGAGGTGCTTCACGAGGAGTTCCCCGACGCCGTGTTCACCCGCGAACCGACGGATTCGTGGTACGGCGAGGCGGTAAACCGCTCGATAGAGGACGACGACGCGGATTCGGTCGCCGAGTTGTTCCTCTACACGGCGGACCACGCGGCCCATCTCGCGAACACCGTTCGGCCCGCGCTGGAGGAGGGTAAACTCGTCATCTCGGACCGGTATTCCGACTCGCGATACGCCTATCAGGCAGTCGCGCTGGACGGCGTCGTCACCCGACCGATGGAGTACATCATCGGGGTGCATCGACCGTGGACGCGGCCGCCGGACTGTACCATCTATCTCGACGTGGACCCGCAGACGGGCGCGGCACGGAGCGGCGCGACGAACAAGTTCGAACAGGCGGGGTTCCTCGCGCAGGTCCAGTCGAACTACGAGCGACTGATGGACGCCGAACCGGGGCGGTTCGTTCGCGTCGATGCGACCAATTCGCCCGAGACGGTCATCGACAACGTGGTTTCAACGATCGAGCGCGTGATCGAAAACGCCGACGGGTAGGCACCCACTTCAAACCGCGCCGCCGCTTCCGAATCCGGGGTGACGACGCTGGAACCCGATGAGCTGTTCGACGCGGTCCGCTTTCGCCAGCAGAACTTCCTTCAACTCCGGCGGGTTTCGAATACGGGTGTTGTCGAGCAACTCGCCAGGAAGCGCGAGCGTATTGTCCGGAATGCCGTCCTCCGCGTGGACGGAGAAATGTTGCTGGTCGATTTTCATCACGAGCGGCCAGTCCACTCGCTCGACACCTTCGCCGGAGGAGTACAGGGCTTCGTTGACGGATTCGTGGTCGCCACGACACATGACGGCGTGGTCGCCCTCGTACGGTTCGACGTACAGCCGTCCGAGGTAGTATCCGCTGGAAAACGATTCGAACATGAGAGACAATAACACACAAGGTCCAATAGTTATATAGGAGTTATGCAGAATTCTTATATAGAAGAACATATCAGCACGATTTCCGTTCCAACAGTTTCGGGGATGCAACGGTGATAGCAGTTCTTTTAATAACTCGCTACGCTGATAGAACATGGCAATCCCACGGCGCTATGCCCGCTACTATCTCGAAAACGCTCCGAGTTTGGTGGTGCTTATCATCCTCAACGTCGCCATCGTCCTCGTCGGTGTCAACTTCTACATCGAGACGATGCCGGGCGTTCCGCTGTTTCTCTGGCCCATCTATGCGGATTCACCGACCGCGGTTGCGCTGTTCGCCGCGTCGCTTTTCACCCTCCTGCCGAACCTCGGCAAGCGCCTTTCGGACTACCCACAGAACCTCCCGCTCGCGTATCTCAACACGTTCGCGTTCGTCTGGCTCTTCCAATTCGGCGTCTGGACGTTCACCGCACTCAACCTCGGGTTCTCGCACTATTATGGCCCACCGTGGCAGCAACAGGCCATCCTGGACTACTGGGGCATCATCATCGCCCACCTCGCGTTCATCCCCGAGGCATACCTCATTCCGAACTACGGAAAGACGACGAGAGGTGCGTTGGCGGCGGCGTTCGTCCTGATGATGGCGAACAACGTTTTCGACTACGTGTTCGGTTACCACCCGCCGCTTCGCTACAAAGTCGGAATCGTACTGCCGATTCTCTCCGTCGGAATCACTTTCCTGTCCGTCTTCGCCGCATCACACGCAATGGAACGGTTAGAATGATGGAGATATCTCCTTAAACGTTCTTCCCGCTTCTCGGTATCTCGTTTCGACGTGTGAACAGAACGAACGAATTACCCCCTTTTTAATGAGCGGACGATTACTACTGTAATAGATGAACTCCCCTCGCGCCATCCTGCTTAGTCGTTCTCATTGTCTGCGGGTGTGCCGTCGGCATCCCAGCGGCGGCGGCCCCGACGGCGAACGCACCGACGGACGTCTCCAGCCTCACCTCCCAAAACCAGCAACAAGCCACCAACAACAGTACGCTCGGGTCCAACAACAGCACGCTCGGTGCCGAAATTTCGTCGTTCATGCAGGTCAGCACCTCCCAAGCGGAAGGGTCGGTCGATACCGGTCTCTGGGTCGCCAGGTTCAACCAAACCAAGAACAAATCCGCCCAACAGGCCCTCGTTCGACACCGCGTGGACGACATGCAGAAACAGCTGTCCAACCTGAAAGATAGGAAAGCAAAGCTCGTCACGGAGTACAAACACGACCGTATCAGCAAACTCAAATATCAATCCGAGATGAGCAGGTTGATAGGTGAAATCAGCTCGCTTCAACATTCCATCGAAGCGACACGCCCCCGCGCCGTCACCGTCGGCGTCCGGGTGGACAAACTGAACAAACTCCACAAACAGGCGAACGCCGCCGGTGGCCCCGAAGCGCGGGAAGTCGCCCAGTCGATGCACAGCGTCCATCTGACTGGAGCGAACAGTTCCACGACCGGCGGTGGGCAAACCGGATCGGGAACGGGAGCAACGGAACCCTCGGCGGGAACCACACGGTCGACGTCGGTAACGGAACCGTCAGCAGTAACGGAAGCGCCGGTGCCGGAAAGGGGACCGGACGAGGCCACGGAAACGGGAAGGGGAACGGAAAGTAAAACGACCGCCGGAATAGAGAAATCGGTTGGAAGACCCCATTTTTGTGCCCGAAATCACCGTCTACTACCGAGAGACACCCTTTTCCGTTCGGGTTGCCAAGATGAGAGCGCGAATGGACTCCGCCGCGTTGCTCGATATACTCGGAAATGAAAACCGAAGACGCATCCTGCGACTCCTCTCACACAAACCCTGCTACGTGACCGAGATAAGCGATTATCTCGGTGTCAGTCCGAAGGCGGTCATCGACCACCTTCGAAAACTGGAGGAGGCAGGATTAGTCGAAAGTCGGACTGACGACCAGCGACGCAAATATTTCAACATCTCACGGAACCTCCGACTCGAAGTCGACGTGTCGCCCTACGAGTTCGGAATGAAGAGCGCGTATCCCGCGAGCGCCAACCTCGACGTGAGTTCGTGTCAGTATCTCACCCTGAACGTCAAGTACCTCGACGGACGCGTCGAGGTCGACGAAGACGGCGAGGATATCGAGCAGATGAGCGACACGGAGTCGAGCAAAATCGCCGATCTCGCCGTCGAGCTCAACAGTTTGGAGGAGCTGAAAGGCGAACTCTCGCTCGCACAACGATGGGTTCACGGGCGGATGACCAGCGTTCTCGACTCGCTGAGCGAAGCGGTGGACGGCAACGGAGAAAACCGGATTCGAGCGGAGATTTTGGCCGCGCTCGCGGCCGGTACGGAAACCACCCATGAGATCAGTCGGGAGACGAACGCACCCGAACATATCGTGGAGAACCACCTCGGAAGCATGGCGGAACGGGGAATCGTGGAACTCGACGGCGAAACCTGGACGCTGTCCGGATAGAGGTTCGGACGCGGCAGTATCTACGGAATCATCCTGTTCCAGTGGACACTCCGTCGTCCGAAATCACGTATCGAGCACGAACCGCGGGGCGAGAACGGAGGCGGTATTTTTATCGACGGATTACAGGTCCCTCGTCAGGCCGTCACGCAGGTCGCCGCCGAAGTACGCACCGAGACCGGCGGCGATGAGGCCGGTGACGAGACCGATGGCGAAGATGGGGAACCCGGCGACCGAGAGCGCGACGATGTTTTTGAGCGCGAAGACGACGCCGCCAGCGACCCCGCCGGCGACAGCCGTTTCGGCGATTTTCGAGTCGCTCGTCACCGCTCCGAGGACGAAGGAGACGGCGAACATGGCGACGAGACCGGCCACACTACCGAGGATCGGGATGACCCCGCCGAAGAACATCGCCACACCGAGGAGGAGCGTCGCGAGGCCGAAGTAGCGAACCGAGAACAGGTTCCCGGCGCGCTTTTTGGCGCGACTGCTGTAGCTTTCACTGCTTGTCGCTTCCGTCGTCCCCTCCCCGCCGTCGATGTCGTTGAGAAGGTCGGAGACGTCGGTATCGGTTTCGCGCGTCCGAGTGCGCTGCGTCATGTTTCCGAATTGACGCCGTTGGGTAATGTGCCTTTCCCCGAAACGAGTGGATTGAAGTCCAACCCCGCGCTACCCCGAGGTATGAATCCCGGAGACCGCGTTCGCGTCCAGCGAGCGGACGAAACGTACGAGGGTGTGTTACTTCCCTCCACGACGGCGGAGAACCTCGTCGTCAAACTCGACGGCGGCTACAACGTCGGTATCGACCGAGACGAAGCCGCCGTCGACGTGCTCGAATCGGAAGTGTACGACATCGAAGAGAAGGAATCGGACGACTCGTCGGTCGTGGAGTTCGACCCCGACCTGCCGACGATTTCGCTCATCAGCACCGGCGGCACCATCGCCTCGACCGTCGATTACCGAACCGGCGCGGTGACGGCCCAGTTCGACGCCAAGGACGTGCTTCGTGCAGTTCCCGACCTCGCGGGGCGGGCGAACTACCGCGGCCGCGTCGTCGCCAACATCCTCTCCGAAAACATGACGCCGGACGTGTGGCAGGAGTTGGCCCGAGCGGTGTACGAGGAAATCGAGAACGGCGCGGACGGCGTCGTCGTCATGCACGGGACGGACACGATGCAGTTCACCGCCTCGGCGCTCTCGTTCATGCTCGACACGCCGGTTCCCATCGTGTTCACCGGCAGTCAGCGCTCGGCGGACCGTCCGTCCTCGGACAACGTGATGAACGCAGTTTCGGCCGTCGAAGCCGCGAAAGCCGACTGTGCGGAAGTGCTCGTCTGCATGCACGCGAGCGAGAGCGACGACAACTGTGCGCTCCACCGGGGGACGCGCGTCCGAAAGAACCACACCTCCCGCCGGGACGCCTTCGAAACCATCGGCGCGAAACCGCTCGGCGAGGTCGATTACGACACCGAGGAAGTCACGTTCCGACGAGATTACAACGAGCGAGGGGCACAAGACCTCGCGCTCGACGACGACCTCGAAAGCGAGGTCGAACTCATCAAGTTCACGCCCGGGATGAGCGTCGATTCGCTCGATTTCGCCGAGGGGAAGGCCGGACTCGTCCTCGAAGGGACGGGACTTAGGTCACGTTCATTCGGAGTGGGCCGACCGAATCGGGGAACTCGTGGACGAGGGAACGACTGTCGTCATGACGAGCCAATGTATCGGCGGCCGCGTCTGTGACCGTGTGTACGACACGGGCCGCGACCTGCTCGATGCGGGTATCGTGGAAGGCGAGGACATGCTTCCCGGCACGGCGAAGGTGAAGCTGATGTGGGCGCTGGCGAACAGCGACACGCCCGAGAAGACGATGCGAACGCCGATTGCGGGCGAGATTACCGAGCGGTCGGTGCCATGGGAGTAAGCGGAATCGAACTACGCGAGGCCACGCACGACGATTACGACGATGTCGTGGCGTTCACGGAGAACACGTGGGCCGACCGGGAGGACAGCAGTGACTACATCCCGCGCGTCTATCACGACTGGATAGACGGCGACGACCGCTACACCGTCGTCGCGGACGCCGGCGACGACATCGCCGGAATCGTCCAGTGTGTCATGCTCTCCGAGTGGGAAGCGTGGGGTCAGGGAATGCGCGTCAACCCCGATTTCCGCGGACAGGGCATCGCAAACCGCATGACCCACGAACTGTTCGATTGGGCGCGCGAACAGGGGGCGAGCACGCTTCGGAACATGGTCTTTTCGTGGAACATCGGTGGCCTCGGCCAGTCGCGGGCGATCGGTTACGACCCGATTACCGAATTCCGGTGGGCGTACCCCGAACCCGATGCCGACGCCGAATCGGCCATGACCGTAACCGACGACCCGGACGCCGCGTGGGGATATTGGAGCAAGAGCGACGCGCGGGCACAGCTTCAGGGTCTCGTCCTCGACTTCGAGGAGTCGTGGGCGCTGTCGGAACTGACCCGCGCCGACCTCGAACGGAGCGCCGAAAACGACGAACTCCTCGTCGTGCAGGAGGACGGCACGCGAGGGTTCGCCAGCGTCTTCCGCGAGGAGGAGTGGAAAAACGAGGACGGCGAATCCGAGCGCTGGGTCGAGTACGCCATCAGCGCGTGGGCGGACGCCGACGCCGCCCGGTCGCTGTTCGCCGCGATGGCCCGCGACGCCACAGCACGCGGCGCGGACAGAGTACGAACGCTCATCCCCGAGACACCGCGTTTCGTTACCGACACGGCCTACTGCCGAGTGGAAGTCGATGGCGAACCGGACTTCGTCATGGGGATGGATTTGACCAAGGATTATCGCTGACCCACGCCACCGAGCGATTTTCGAAGCGATTTCCTCGTCCCGTAGTTCGTGAGCGACGCCGAGAGGAGAGATACTGATTTCTTCGTCCGCGAGCGCCCTACGGTCGGTTCCGACCGGGTCGTCCATCGGTTCGGGGCGGTCCGTCCGGAGCGGGTCGTAAAACTGATCGACGAGCGCGATGGCGTCGCTATCCTCGTCGCTCGACTCCTCGATTCGAACGTCGAAGTCGCGCACCGGGCGAGTGATGCGAATCCGTGGATTTTCGTCGGTGACGGGGGCATTGACGTTCAGATACGTTCCCGAGTCGATGGCGTCGGCGTGCTCGACGAGGGAGCGAGTGATTCGTGTCGCCTGTGTGAAATCCTCGCGCTCGAACCGACGATGCCCGCCGCTAACCGGGTCGTACGCCGAAACCGCGATTCCCGGAATTCCGAGGAAGACGGCTTCCTTCGCGGCCCCGACGGTTCCCGACCGGTCGAGTTTGTGCGCGCCGAAATTCGGCCCGGCGTTGCACCCCGCGACGACGACGTCCGGTTCCGTATCGAGGGTGCGGACGCCGACCGCAACGCAGTCACAGGGCGTCCCGTGAACCACGAGGCCGCGTTCGTGGTCGTCCACTTCGACGGTGTGGGAGTTCGACCGACCGACGCCGCTCTGGTTGTCCGCCGGCGCGACGACGGTGACGTCGGCGATGGTCGAGAGTTCGTCGTACAACGCTTCGATACCCGGCGCATCGATGCCGTCGTCGTTCGTCAGGAGAACGTTCACGCGTTACCCACCACTCACTGGGGGAAAGAGCGCCAACTCGTCGCCCGATTCGAGTCGGGTGTCCAAGCCGTCGTCGCCGAAGACGTTCGTCCCGTTTCGGAGGACGTTGATATGGTCGCGGAGGTGGCCATCGTCGTCCAGAACGCGGCCTTCGAGTTCCGGCCGTGGGGCGAGAAGGGCGTCCAACGCGTCGCCGACGCTGTCGCCGGGTTCGGCGTCCACGGACACCTCCTTGTCGCCAGCGAGTTCGGCTAAATCCGCGAAGAGTTTCCACTGCATGGTCAGTACGACGGCCGGGAGTGGGAAGTGACTTTCTTTCCGAACGGTGGAGGGATCGACACGCGAGAACCGAATCGGAACGGGAGCAGAACGAACGGGAGTGTGACGACCATCGAACCGATTTGGTTTCGGTATCCTACATAAATGCGCGCGGGCGAACTGCGTCACTGTCTCCGGCCGCCTGTTCGATCTTCCGCAGTCGATTCGGTCGGACCACGATGTAGAGTGCGTCCCCTTCCGCGAGCGGTCGGGTTCGCGGCGGGAGTACTTCGAGTCCGTCGTCGTCGGGGCGAACCGCCACGACGGTCGTATCGAGGCTTCCGAGGGGAACGCCGACGAGGTCGCTTCCCGGCGAGACGGTGACGACGGCCATCGTCTCGTCGGCCGCGCGGAGTCGCGTGGCGAACTCCTGTTCGGGGCGCGATTCGACCGGAAGCGTCAACAGCCGATATCGTTCGGCGGTGTCGAGTTTCGTCGCGTCGGCTTCGTCCACCGCGAGCGTCACCACGTCGCCGGCGACGCCGCGAATTTCTCCCGTCGTCACCCGCCTCGGGCCGTCGTCACCTTTCCGATGTCGCCAAATCGCGACGGAGTCCCCGATTCCCGCGCTGAACGCCGGGTCGCCCCGGACGGCGACGGCGACGGTTCCCGGCGCGAGCATCGGGCCGAGACCGACGACACGCCCACCGACCGCGAGATACTCGACCGTGCCGTCAACGGTCAAATCGACGTCCACGTGTGCGATTCCGTAATCCTCCGTCAATCGGGAGACGAGGCGGTCTTCGAGTTCCGTGAGCGTGAGACCGCGCGGGAAGACGAACGACGACCCCGCGATTTCGTCCTTCGTCTCCGCCGGAACGGTGTCGTGGCCGTCGATGTCGTCGAGATGCTCGGGAATCGAAACCGTGACCATCCGGCTGACCGTGCCGACGATTCGGCTCACGTCCGCGTCGAGTTTGGCCGCGCCCGAGAGTGCGGACACGTCCGTCGCCACCCAGTCACCGATTCGGGCGCTTCCGACGGCAGTTACCCCCGCGACGACGAACGAAGTCGTGTTAGTCACCGCCTTCGAGAAGGTAAGCACGTCCTGACTCCCGCCGGAGATGAACGGCTGGAGCGTCTGCCACGTTCCGAGCCAGATTCCGACCGCCCCGACGCCGACGAGCACGGCGAGGCCGGCCGGAATCCGTTCGCGGGTGTACCAGCGGTGGAGGAACGAGACGATGCCGGCGACTGCACCCGAGAGGAGCGCGAGACCGACGACGTGGACGAGGACGGTGGCGAGATTCAGCGCCAGCGGAGCGGTCACGCCACCACCTCCGTAAAGCCGCGAATCGCGTCGTCGTCGCCGACGACGTACAGGTCGTCACCGGCCGAAAGGACGGTTGTTCCAGCCGGTGCGACCGTCCAACTTCCGGCCCGCGCAACCGCCAGCACCGCCACGCCGTACGTCGCGCGAACCGAGAGGGAACCGAGCGTCGCACCGTCGAATTCGCTTTCGGGCCGTATCGACAGCCGTTTCCACCGTTTGCCGCCGCGTCGGAGCAGGTGGATGAGTTCGAACTCGTAGCGCGTCCCCCGCGAGGCCACGCGTAGCTGTGTCGGACTTCCGTCGAGAAGCCGTCTCGCGTCCTCGTACGGAACGGAAACGGTCACGCGACCGTCGCCGCCGGAGTCGTCGGCGCGTGCGAGAGCGAGTTCGCGGTGGCCGCGTCGGCGTCCGCTCCGCTCCCGTGCGTTTTTGCGCTGAGGACGGTACCGCCGATTTCCTCGACTTCGTCGGCATCGCCGTCGCCCCCATCGAGCGTGAACACGACGTCGTCGTTGCGGGAGAGGCCGGTCGGAACGAGGGTATCGACCGAGACGGCGCGCTTTCCCGCGGGAACGCGGCGGGAGAGCGTCCCTTCCGGCGGTGCGGCGTTCACCGTCGCCGTCCCGTGTGCGTCGATTTCGACCGCGACGTCCGCGAGGTCGTAGTCGGTTCGAAGCCTGTCCGCCAATCGGGATTCCAGTTCCGCGATGGGCAAATCGCCGGGGAACGTCCAGGTATCCTCGACGATGGCCGTCCGGAGGTCGTCCGGAAGCGACGGATAGCCTTCGATGTTGCCGACGTCGCCGTCCACTCGGACGCGAACCTGTCCGAACCGGCCGACGCGTTCGATGACGTCGCTCGAAATACGGTTCTCACGGAGTTGCCGGAACCCGATACGACGGGGGAACGCCGCCCCCATCGCGTCCCCTTTCGAGTGGGCGTACTGACTCGACAGCATCACGACGATGAGCGCGACGACGACCACGGGGGAGTTGCCGACGGTCGGGTCGAGCAGGCCGAGCAATCCACCTTGCACGCCTGCGATGGCGACACTGAGGACGGTGACACCGAATCCGGGAACCGAAACACCGGTCACGTATCGGAAGACGAAGCCTAACGTCCACGCGACGAGGGCGGGAACGACACCGGTCAGTGCCCCGAGATAGAGACCGAAGAGCACCGCAACCGGGAGCGAGTAGTCCATACCGGGGTCAAACACGGAGGTACCAAAGGCGTACCGACAGGTCGAGTCATAGAAACGTCGAATCCTCCGGCCCCCGTCACAGCATCCCGTGAATATCGACCTATCGACGGGTGACAAATCGACCTCCCCATTTATCCCATCGGGCGTCGCACGCATGTTCGTATGGCGGGGGGGTACCGACGGCGGTTCACGTCGGCACGCGTCGTGGTGTGGTTGGTAATCGGGGTTGCGCTCCTCTCGATAGCGACCGGACTCGTCACGACTGCGACGGGCTCGACCGGCAGTGGGTTGTTCGGCGGACTGATTCCGCGTGCCATCCGACAAGCGACTTCGTACACCGGAACCATCGTCGGCTTTCTGCTACTCATCGCGGCGATGGGATTGCGGCGGGGGTTCCGCGCCGCGTGGTACGCGTGTGCCCTGTTGGTGCCGATTACGGCCCTTCACGGGGTCCTACAATCGACTCCCTACTCGCTCCCGCTCGTCCTCTTCGCGCTCGTGACACTTCCCACGTTGTTCCTCGTTCGGAAGCGATTTCAGCGACCGATAGAACTCTCCACCGCCCAAGTCGCCACCGCGGCGGCCGTCGTCGGCGCGCAGTTGTACGGGACCATCGGCGCGTACGCGCTTCAGGGCGAACTTCAGGCACCTCACGACGTGGTTCGACGCGTTTTACTTCACCCTCCTCACCGCCAGCACGGTCGGGTACGGGAGCATTCAACCGACTACGACCGTCGCTCGGGCGTTCAGCATGACCGTCGTCGTCTTCGGTACCGGCAGTTTCGCGGCGGCGCTGGGCGTCCTCTTTGCCCCCATCGTGCAGAACAGTTTCGCCAGCGCGCTCGGCAAATCGCCGAACTCCAACATCGACCTCATGGAAGACCATTTGCTCGTCCTCGGCTACGGACACCTGCTCACGGAATCGATACTCGACGAACTCGGCGGCGCGACCGAGTACGTGGTCGTCGTGGAAGACCCCGACCTCGCGGACGAACTCCGCGAACGGAAGAAAATCGTCGTCCACGGCGACCCGAGCGACGAGGACGTGCTCGAACGCGTGGGAATCGACCGAGCGAAATCGGTTCTCGTCGCCACCGAGGACGACGCCGCCGACTCGCTCGGGGTGTTGACCGCCCGCCAGTTGAACTCGGACGTCCGCATCGTGGCGGCGGCCACCGAGCGCGAAAACGTGAAAAAACTTCGCCGGGCGGGAGCGGATATCGTCGTCAGTCCGTCCCTCATCGGTCGTCTGTTGGTTCAGGCGGCGCTCGGCGAGGAGCACGTCGAGGAGTTGGCGGAGCAGTTGTCCGGCGACGCATCGAACCGAACGCTGAACGACTTTTGAGTCCTATCCGCGATGCACGATTGCCACGTCGCATTCGACCTCGTGCAGTCGCTCGAACGTCGGCGGCGAGATGAACCGCGACGCGGCGCTTCGGTCGGTGCTCGCTCCGATGATGATGAGGTCGTAGTGACTGTCGTTTGCGATGAGGAACTCCAGAATCCCGTGGCGAGAGATTCGCGTCTCGAACGACCCCGGAAACGCCTCCACGAGGTCGGCGAGGGACGATTCCGCGCTCCGTCGCTGGGATTCGCGTTCGATACAGGTGCAGACGCTCACCGTTCCGGTTTTCCTGGCGAGTCGATGGGCGAAATCGACCATCGCGTGGGCCGTATCGCCTGCCCGCTGGACCGGGACGAGGATGCGTTTCCAATCGAATCGGGCGTCCTCGGCCGTTTCGGAGGACGGTCCGGGGCGATACACGATGGCGTCGATGCGCCCGCGAAACAGTTTCCGGATGAACGGCGAGAGGCTCCCGTGTTGTTCCTCGTACGGGACGACGATGAGGTCACAGTTTTCCTCCTGTGCGGTTTGCAGTATCGTCCGTGGTCGCGTTTCGTCGTTTCCCGCGACGATGACTTCGCACGCAACGCCCATCCGGGTTCGAATCCGCTGGGCCTGTCGTTCGAGGGAGGTCGCAACCGCATCCACCGCCTGTTTTTCGGCGGTATCGTCGGTCCGCCGGGAGTGCGTTGCCGTTCCGTTCGGTTCATCGGTGTCCTCGTTTGCTCCCACGATGGCGTTCTCGTCCACGATATCCATGAGGACGACCTTGCCGGCGTCGTGTGCCGACGCCAGTTTCGCGGCGAACAGCGCCGCACCCTCGGCGTACTCCCCCCGCATCGGAACGAGAACGTGGTCGTCGCCGTTCGTGGATTGGTAGAGATATCGGGAGCGTTTCTGGTACACCTCGGTGTGCCACACGCTGAAAATCGAGACGACGATGAGGCTCGAAAGGATGACGCTGAGGACGTACGTCGGTTGGTGGACGCCGACGACGACGGCGAGTAGCGCCGTCGAGAACGCCGCCGGGAGTTCGAACGAGAGGGCCCACGTCGCCACGAGCGTCAGGAACACGGCCAATCCCGCGGTTATCGGATGTGCGTGTAGCGGCTGGATTTTGGAGATGTGGAGAACGGTCTCGGAGAAGTAGACCGAAAACCAGCCACACACCGCGCCCGTTCCGAGACTGCCGACGAAGTTTCGAGGCGAGGCGTATCGTCCGTTCGGGTCGCTGAACAGGGTGTACGTTCCCGAAGCGAGTGGCGGATAGAGCAGAAACGACAGCGTCGATACCCGGTCCGAAAGCGCCGTGATTCCGGCGATGAGGAGCGGAAGGGCGATGAGCGCCGTCAGACGGCGGAGGTTCGCACTCGTCTCCAACCAGCGACGGAACTCCTTCGTCTCGCGGCGTCTGGTGCGACGGAGACGGGCGAACACGCGCTCGTACGCCGTCGACAACGAATCTCGCATCGACGGAACGTTCGTCAGGCCGAGATATATTCGTTTTCGCTGTTTCGGGGGAATAACTCAATCTACTTGTCCGCGCTGGCGTTGGGGAGTTTCGACTCCGTGACGACCGGGATATCGACTTCCTTGTGTGCCAGTTCGGGCACGTTGTCGTAGGCGTCGAGGATGTCGCTCCGGGTGACGATGCCGACGGGATGGTTGCCCTCGTCCACGATGGGAATCCGTCCGACGTCCAACTGTTCCATGATATCGACCACGGACAGCAGATTCGCGGAGGGCGGGACGGTCAGCACGTTCGTCGTCCCGATTTTCTCGACGGGGGACCGGTCCTCGTCGGGTAAGTCTATCTCCTCGCGACCCTCGATGGTGTGGATGATGGAGTTCGTGAGTTCGGATTCGAGGTCGGTGAGCGTGATGATACCGACGAGACTGCCGTCCTCGTCCACGATGGGAAGCCCGTGGTGTTTCGTGCGTTGGAACATCAGCAGGGCGTCCTCGCAACTGTCACCGACCGACAGCGTATCGACCTTCGTCGTCATCACGTCCTTTGCACACAAATCCTCCAGACTGCCGATACGACGCTCCTGGACCGTGATACCGAGTTCGCGGAGTTTCTCGGTGAAAATCGTCCCGCGGTTGAGCAGTCGTTGGGTGACGATACTGCCGATGACCGTGACGACGAGGAGCGGGAGGATGATGGTGTACTGCCCGGTCAACTCGAAGATGATGAGCGTCGCCGTCAACGGCGCGCGTGCCGTCGCCGCGAACACGCCACCCATGCCGACGAGGGCGTAGGCCCCCGGCCCGGCGATTTCGAGGCCGGGGATGAACGCGAACGTACTGGCGATATCGGTGAGTAACATGCTGGTGAGGATACCGAATCCGCCGCCGACCATCGCGCCGATGTAGAGCCCCGGCGAGAACACCCCGCCGGAACTGCCGCTGCCGACCGAAAAGGAGAACGCGAACAGTTTCAGCAATGCCAGCGCGAGGATGATTTGAATCGAGAGGTGGCCCGCGATAGCCGTGTGGATGGTCGTATATCCCACACCGAACAACCAATCGGCGGTCGTTATCGGCTTCTGGTGGAGGAACACCGCACTGATGAGGACGGTTCCACCGAGGAGTAGGCCGCCGATGGCCGGTTTCACGTACTCGGGGACGTCGAGGCGGTCGAAGACGTGCTCGGTGCCGTAGAGCGTTTTGACGATAGCGGTACCGATGAGGCCGATAGCGAGGCCGAGCACGATGTACAGCGGGAACTCCAAGACGGGCGTCTGCATCTGATACTGAACGCCGTTCCCGTTGTTTACACCGCGGACGAGGAACGCCTGAACGCCGGGACTCGGCGTGAACTGAAGGATGGTTCGTGCGACGGCGGTGGACATCACTGACGCCAGAACGACGACGATGACGTTCTGCAGATAGTATTCGGCGAGCAGGATTTCCAACGCGAACATGACCCCCGCCAACGGCGCGTTGAACGTCCCTGCGATTCCCGCAGCCGCCCCCGCCGCCACCAGCGTCCGGGTGTACTTCTGGTCCATGAACCGTCCGAAGTACGAACCCGCGGCGCTCCCGATTTGGATGATGGGGCCTTCACGACCGAGCGACCCACCGCTTCCGATGGCGAGTGCGGAGGCGACGGTCTTGTACACCGAAATCTTCGGGTCGATTTTTCCCCCGTGAACGAGCATCGCTTCCATCACTTTCGGCACGCCGCTCCCCTTGACCTCCGTCGTCGTCAGTTTGACGACGATACCGACGAACAGGCCGCCGATGGCCGGAATCAAGAGCAGTTCGGCCGGGCCGAGAAACGACAGGGTATCGTAGACGTTGGGGATATCGACGAGGTTGAACTGAACGCTACCGGGATTGAGTTCCTTCCCGAAGAACAGTTCCTGTGCTATCCAGATACTCAGTCGAAAAAGAACCGCGCCGAGTCCAGCGATGACGCCGATGACGATGGCAATGAGGTTCATCCGGATTTCTTCGTCTTTGAGCGAGAGCCCGGATGAACTGTCTCCCGAATTCGATTGTGAATCGGAGAGGAAAGGTAATGCGCTCGATAACCCCATTTATGTGTCCGTACTGTGTGAGGGGGGAATTCCCTTTCGATATGCGGACGACCGAAAAAGTGGACGGTTTCAAACGAAAGACGGCATCCGGTCGTACGCATCTAGCACGTCGCTGCGGGTGACAATACCAACCACCGTGTCATCGTCCACCACCGGCAATCGTCCAATATCCAGCGCTTCCATTCGGTCCACGACCGAGAGGAGGTTCGCCCCCGGTTCGACGGTACAAACGTCCGTGGTACAAACGTCGCCGACGGTTCGCTCGGCCTCGGGAGTATCAGTCTCCCCCTCGACACGCCCGGTCATGAACGGTTCGAGGTCCGAGACGGTGACGATACCGACGATACGCTCGTCGGCATCGACGACCGGAAAGCCGCCGTGGTCGCTGGTTCGAATCGTCGAAATCGCCTCCTCGACCGACAGTTCCGCGGGAAGCGTATCGACCTTCGTCGTCATCACGTCGCTCGCGGTCAAGTCCTCCAGACTGCCGATACGACGCTCCTGGACCGTGATTCCCCGCTCGCGGAGTTTCTCGACGTAGATGGTGCTACCGTGGAGCAGACGGTTCGAAAGTTCGTTGCCGAGCACACAGACGAGCAGAAGCGGGAGGATGATGTCGTACTGCCCGGTCAACTCGAAGATGATGAGCGTCGCCGTCAGCGGCGCGCGTGCGGTCGTGGCGAAGATACCACCCATGCCGACGAGGGCGTACGCCCCCGGCCCGGCGGTTCCGGGGACGAAGGCGTGGACGGCGGTGCCGTACGCGCCGCCGAGCATCGCACCGATGTAGAGCGAGGGGGAAAACGCGCCGCCGGAACTGCCGCTCCCGACCGACAGCGAGAATCCGATCGCCTTCATCAGTGCGAGCGTCAACAGTAATCCGAAGCCGAAGTTCCCGACGATGCCGTGGCGAATCGTGGTGTACCCCACGCCGAACAGCCACGTCGCACCGCGAAGACCGGAGACGCCGAACACGGCCGCCGTGACGAGCGTCGAAAGACCGAGCAGTGCCCCGCCGACTGCGGGTTTCATGACGGCAGGTGCGTCGAATCGCTCGAAGGCGTGCCCGGTGCCGTAAAGCAATTTCACGACGCCCGCGCCGACGACGGCGACGAGCAGGCCGAGTCCGATGTACAGCGGATATTCGGCCAGTGGGGAGACGAGGTGATACTGGATGGGCACGAGAAACGCACGCACGCCGGGTTTCGGCGTGAAATCCAGAAACGCCCGGGCGACTGCCGTCGCCGTTACCGCGCTCAACACGACGACGATGACGTTCTGCAGATAGTATTCGGCGAGCAGGATTTCCAACGCGAACATGACCCCCGCCAACGGCGCGTTGAACGTTCCCGCGACTCCGCCTGCCGCCCCCGCCGCCACCAACGTTCGGATGTAGGCGTGGCGTTCGGTGTACCGCCCGAAGAACGACCCGGCCGCGCTCCCGATTTGGACGATAGGGCCTTCGCGGCCGAGTGACCCACCGCTCCCGATGGCGATGGACGAAGCGACGGTCTTGTACACCGCTATCTTCGGGTCGATTTCGCCACCCCGAACGAGGATGGATTCGAGCACTTTCGGGACCCCAGTGCCCTTGACCGCTGGCGTCGTCAGTTTGATGACGATGCCGACGATGAGACCGCCGATCGCGGGGAGTAGGAGAAATCGAACGTTGCCGAGGACCGAAAACAGCGAAAAGGCGTTGGGAACCCGGACGAGCGGAAACTCGACGCTACCGGGGTTGAGCGCCGGCCCGTAGAACAGTTCCTGAACGACCCAGATGGCAAACCGGAACAACACCGCGCCGAGTCCGGCGACGATTCCGATAGCGAGCGACAGAATCAGTACCCGAAGGTCGCCGTCCAACGGAAGCGACCGCAGGGACGGCGACCGACCGGGACCGGGACGGAGAGACACCGTTCCCTGCCGACTCGTCGCTCCCTCGCCCTCCACCCATGGAGGGCACCACGACGGGGAGTTGCTACACTCTTGTGGTCAGTTCGGTGCGTTCGTCCCTACGAGAGCGAAACGACCGCATCGAGCGTGATTCGAATCGCGCGCTCGACGTTGTTCTTCGCTTTTTCGGGGAGTTCGTCGTCCTCGGTGTCGGTTCCCTTCTGGGTACCCTTCACGAGGTTCCCATCGACGGTACAGATGGCTCCCGAGCGCATCCCCTTCCGGCGGGCGACGGAGAAGACGGCGGCCGCTTCCATCTCCACGGCGAGGATGTTCGCTTCCTCCCACGCCGAAACGTACTCGTCCGTCTCGGCGTAGAACGCGTCGTCAGACGCGATGGGGCCGACGTGAACGTCCTCGTCGTTGCTCTCCGCGGAATCGACGAGCGACGAGAGAACGTGGTAGTCCGGCACTGCCGGATAGGTGTCCTTCTCGTAGCGGCGGGTCGTGCCCTCGTCCTTCGCCGCGCCCGTGGCGACTATCATGTCGCCGATTTCGATGTCCTCCTGGAGCGCGCCGATGGTGCCGACGCGGATGACCGTTTCGACGCCGACGGCGTGCATCTCTTCGAGCGCGATGGTCGCGGACGGACAGCCGATTCCGGTCGAACAAATCGTGAGCGGGAACGCCCTCGTACTCCGCGTTGACGACCTTGTACTCGCGGTTCTCCGCGACGAGTTCCGAGGAATCACACTGGGCCGCGATGCGGTCCACGCGCCCGGGGTCGCCGGGAATCAGTGCGATGTCGTTCAGGTCGCCCTCGTCAACGAGCAGGTGCGGTTGCGTTGCCATGACCGGGGATTTTCAGGTGAGGTAGAAAAGGTTAGCTGTAGCGAGTGGCGATGTCGCCTTCCTCGCGGATGAGTTCGCCGACACCGTGTTTCATCACCGCTTTTCCGAGCGAGGTTGCGACGCAGTACGAGTACAACCCGTCAGCACCGCGTTCCTTGTGTTTTCGGTTTTCGACCAATCCGACGTCGACGAGTTCGTCCAGATGAGTAGTGGAGCGAGTTCGATTTGATGTCGAGCGCGTCGATGAGTTCCATGGCGCTCATCTCGCCGTCGCGGAGGAGTTCCGCGAGGATGCGATAACGCGATTGTTCGCCGATTGCCCGTTGCATAGCGAGGTAGTCCTCCAAGTCGAGGACGCTGTTTTCGGGCAGTTTTGGTACGTCGTAGCGTTCTGCTTTGGACATAGACTTAATGTTTAGGAGTTAATTCTTTGGTCATGAATATCCATCTATTCGTCTATTCGTCAACTCGTCTATTACACCCACATGTTATTAACGCTTCTTGAGTCAATAATCATTGAAATCACCGCCATTTATAAGTAATCGTGTTTCGTTCAGTCAAACAGATGCGAGAAGAGCTCTTAAAACTGCTCGAAAACAACCTTCTACCAGTTCACCACCGTCTGTTCCTTGTGTACGTGATGGGACCATACAAGTCGTACGTCACCGAGGATTCCGAGATGTTCGAATTTCTCGAAACAGTGCGTGACGACCTCAGAGAAGAGGGCTACAATGCGTTTCTCGCTACCGACCCGGATCTCTCGCTCGATGAAATGGACGCTGGGACACAAAGTCTCAAATTCGCACGGGCTAGCAACGTCGTCCTGTTCGTCGTTCCAAATCACGGGAAAAATCTCGGCGTCGGTATCGAGGTCGGTGCGGTGCTCGAAAAGATGGGCGAGAAACGGCGCGAACGAGTACTGTTCCTTCATCAGGAAGGCATGAGTAGTGCAATGATTGGGTCGATTGGCGACCGTTGGGATGCGACGGTTCGGACGTTTGATAACAAATCCGACTTGCTCGATGAAACAGCCCTGTTCATCCGTGATGTGATGAGAAAAGAGGCGAACGGCGAACTGGACTGATTTCGATTATTCTTCTCGACGGATACTGTTATCAATCTTGAATGAAAACCGGAATCCGATGTCACACTGCCCTGATTGCAGCAAAGAAATAGATAACTTGGCGAAAGGAAACGCGACCGCCCGGCACGCGTTCAGCGCGGCGACCGTCTGGGAATGCCCACACTGTGGCCTGATTCTCGGCGTGAGTGACAACGGATAATCGAATATTCGCTTTTAGGGCAGATATCGCACGCTCACGGTTCCGTCCTCCGACCGAATTTCGACGCGGTTGACTCCCAATCGGGCCGCGCGTGCGAGCGTCCCCTCGTCCTCCAACACGTCGGCGACGGCGTCCTCGGTTTCCTCCGGCGGAACCGAAAGGACGTGAATCTCGCCGATTCCGGCGCGTTCGGTTCGTTCGAGGTCGCCGACCTCCTGTTCGGCGGCGATGTCGCGTTCGTGGGTCGTCGGCGGTTCGTCGCTCTCGTGGACTTCGAGGGGGCGTCGCTCGTCGAGTTCGACGACTTCCCACGTCACCTCCATCGGCGGTTCGGGGGCGACGGTGGCCTCGACTGCGTCGTCCGTTTCGACGCCGGGATTGGTCGAGAGGGTGTGTACCTGTCCATCGTGAACGTCCTTCAGCACCGCCGACTCGTCTTCCGCGTGGGTGACGAGAAACGTGCTCGTCTTCTCGGTCATGGACGGAAGTACGTCGCCGTGCCTTTTCCGAATTGCGCTCCCGCTGTGTGGTAATATCCGTTGAATCGAATACGGAGCCATTGCGTCTCGGACGAGATAGATTCGGTAATCACTCGAACGATTTCCGAAGAACGTTTGAAACGGATGGTTCTCTATAGCGGTATGAGCACTGAGAATGCCGCCGACTCGTCGGGTGGAACCGCCGAGAGCAGCGCAACCGACGAACGCCACAAGAACGCTCGACAGAACGTCGTCGCCGTGGACGGCGACGACAACGAAGTGGAAATCGTCAACCGACTCGACGCCCACATGGACGACGGCATCCGCCACCGAGCCTTCACCGCCCTCATCTTCGACGAGGACGACAACATCCTGCTCGCCCAGCGCTCGCCGACGAAACGCCTCTGGGACACCTACTGGGACGGCACCGTCGCCTCCCATCCCGAACCCGGCCAGTCCCAAGAGGAAGCCACCCGCCAGCGTCTCGAAGAGGAACTCGGAATCGCACCGAGTCAGTACGACGACCTGCGCGTGACCGACAAGTTCGAGTACAAACGCTACTACCCGCAGGAGGGCGTCGAACACGAGGTCTGTTCGGTGCTCAAACTCACGCTGAAGGATACCACCCTCGACCCCGTCGAAGAGGAAGTCGGCGGCGTGATGTGGGTTCCCTACGAGCGCCTGCACGAGAACCCGCGCTGGTACCGCCAACTCCGTCTCTGCCCGTGGTTCGAAATCGCCATGCGCCGCGACTTCGAGTAACGTCCAGTTCCGAATTTCGTTTTTCAGTCCGTTTTGCCGCGGTCGGTGGAGTGAGGAAAGCAGTTCCGTTGGCGGGCGAGACTACGAGGTACGGGGATAGCCACGTCACACGTTCACACACTCACGAAGCTAATTATCAGGCCGCGAGGAACAGACCGGGAGATAGCTGAAACACCCGACCTCACGCCCGACGACGCAGGGGAACTCACAGAACTTTACGAGGAGTACGAGTGGTGGGAGGACCGCGAGGTTGAGGACGTTCGAACCGCCCTCGCCGAAACCGAAGTCGCGGTCGGCGTCGAATGTGAGACTCCGGGGGTGTTTCGTGATGGCGGCCTCGTGGCCGCCGCGCGCGTGCTGACCGACTACACGTACTACGCGAACGTGTTCGACGTGGTGGTTGCCACAGACCGCCGCGGCGAAGGACTCGGTAAAACCCTGATGCAGGCAGTCGTCGACCACTCCGACCTACAGAGCGTCGTCGGCTTCTCCCTGCTCTGTCGCCGCGGTCTGGTGCCGTACTACGAATCCGTGGGTTTCGACCGCTTCGACCCCGAGATGGAGGTTCCGGAGGGCGGCGTCGAGACGCTGGTTCGAATGACGTACAGGCAGACGGAGTGATTCGACTGCCGAATCGAATATCCCGAAAACGAAAGTCGCTTCGTTTCTTCAGTTGCCGCGACCCTGGAACTTCTCTTCGTCCGGCAGGTCCACGTTGGCCTCGCCCTTCATTCCCGAACCGATATCCTTGCTGATGTCGGCGAGGCGCTCGGGGTCGTCCCAGTTGTTCGTCGCTTCCACGATGGCGTTACCCATCAGTACGGGGTCCTCCGCGCCGAAGATACCCGACCCGACGAAGATGCCGTCACAGCCGTGGTGCATCATCAGCGCCGCGTCGGCGGGAGTGGCGATGCCACCGGCCGCGAAGTTAACTACCGGAAGGCGGCCCGCTTCGGCCGTCTCGTGGACGAGTTCGGCGGGGGCTTCGAGTTCGCGGGCGATCATCTCGCGCTCCTCGTGGGTCTTGCCCTGAAGCTCCCGAATCGCGCCTTTGATGGTTCGCTGGTGGTGAACGGCTTGGTTCACGTCGCCGGTTCCCGCCTCGCCTTTGGTTCGAATCATCGCCGCGCCTTCGTTGATGCGGCGGAGCGCTTCGCCGAGGTTGCGTGCGCCGCAGACGAACGGCGAGGTGAACTCGCGCTTGTCGATGTGGTACTTTTCGTCTGCGGGGGTGAGCACCTCGGACTCGTCTATCATGTCCACGCCGATGGATTCGAGAATCTGGGCTTCCGTCGTGTGCCCGATTCGCGCCTTACCCATCACCGGGATCGACACTTCGTCGATGATTTCCTCGACGTCCGCGGGGTCGGCCATTCGTGCCACACCGCCGCGCTTTCGGATGTCCGCCGGGACTGCTTCGAGTGCCATGACAGCGACCGCGCCCGCGTCCTCCGCGATGCGGGCCTGTTCGGGGTTTACGACGTCCATGATGACGCCGCCTTTCTGCATGCGGGCGAATCCGCGCTTGACCAGTTCCGTGCCGCGTTTGAGCTCCTCGATGTCGGTTGGCTCTGCCATGCTTGACCCTAACGAAGCCGAGGGTTAAGACGTACCGATTGCGGAACGCGGCAAGCGGGGAAAATCACCAACCGAAGCCTCTTTGCCCCGACAATTCCTCGCCGTGGGTATGACGAGCCTTCCGGCCCGCGAAACCCTCCCGAGGTACGTCGCGCCGCTTCCCCAGTGGCTGGAGGATTTCGGCCTGCGAATGGCGTGGCCCATCGTTATCATCAACCTCATCGGGACTGCCTTCGGTTTCTGGTATTATGGCTTTCATCCATACCCCTTTTCGGACCCGCTGATGACGTGGCAGTTCGGCGTCGAACCCGCGTCGATGTGGCTCTTCGTTCCGGACAGTCCGATGGCCACGCTGTTCATCGCTATTTCGCTCGCTCTGTGGAAACTGGGGCGGAACAACGAGTGGATGAACATGCTCGCCTTTTTCGGGTGTCTCCAACTCGGGCTGTGGACGCCGTACGTACTGGCCGTGTTCCACCACGGGTTTTTGCAGGACACGAGTTTTCCGATGTACGCGTTCCTGTTCTGTAGCCACCTCTCGATGGTCGTGGAAGCGTTCCTCGTCTACCGCTACAGCGACTTCCCGGTCGGAGCCATCTTCGTCGCCGTCGTCTGGTACGGCTTCAACGACGTCGTGGACTACTTCATCCCCATCGTTGGAACGCCCCACCACACCGGGATGCCGGCACAGAAGGTGATGGCGAACGGGTGGTTCAACCATCCGGTCCATACACACCGACTCGCCGCAGCGGGAGCGGTGGTGATAACGTTGTTGGCGACGTTCCTGGCACTCACGATTCGAATCAAGAAGTTGGAAACGGAGTACGAAAGCTGAGGAATCCGCGCTCTCACTCGTCGTTCGTGTGCGCCCGCACCCACAACTCACCGATTCGAGAGAGTCGCGTGCGGTAGGATTTCCCCTCCTCTTCCTGCTCGATGTACCCCTTTCCGCCCGGTCCGAGCCTATCGACGTTGTAGATGACTTTCGACCGGAAACTGTCGGTGTACTCCTCGTTCAAATCGCGGGCCAACGTTTGGGCGAGTTCGCTCACGCTCTCGAACTGGCCGTGGTCGCCGAGCGTGAACAGGATGAGTTCCTCGAACGGCTTGACGTTCGAGAACGACGCCACGGGGAGTTCCACGATGTGACCCGTCCCGACGCGTTTTGCGCCGATGGTCGTCCCGCGCTCGTCGAACTCCGAAAGCAGGTCGCGGGCGTGTTCGAGGTGGGTTTCGATTCGCCCCTCGTCCACCTCGCCGTTGAGCACCGATTCGAGCAGTTCGGTCTCCTCGCGCAGTTCCTCGGCGAGTTCCGTCTCCAGATACTTCTCCGGGGCGGTGTAGTAGGTGTGAATCTTCTCGCGGTCCTCCTGTCGCTCGACCATGATGGAGTGGGCGGCGGTGGCGAACGCGAAACTCACCGTCCGGGGCATGGCGCTGATGTTCACCCACACCTCGCCGCCAGCGTCGAGTTCGGCGTTGATACGGTCGTAGGCCTGCTCGAACGCTGTGTCGTAGTCGTACACGTCCTCGATGACGACGCGCTCCGTTTCCGCGCCGAGCAGGTTCTCGAAGTCCTTTCCCAGTTTTCGGGAGAGGTTTCGGGAGTATTCGACGTTCGCTTCGCTCCCGACCGCGCCCTCCAACAGGATGACTCGGTCCACGTCCAGTTGGTCGCGCACCAGCGGCGCGATAAGCCGGTCGTAGTCGAACCCGACCGGGACGATGTGTGTCTGCATGCGCGTGGATTCTCACGAAACGGGTTTAAACTCGTCGTCAGCGGGACTGGTTCGGGGGAGTTCGACTGGGAAGATACATCGGAGGCGAATTCTCGGAAAACCGTCCGATCGGTCGCCCCTCACAGTAACTCCATCGAAAAAGAACCGCCAAACACGTCCCTTCGTCGCGTGCGAACTCCATGTGACCTGACCCTGTCCTCCCGCCGTCGCATCCGTCTCAACACACTTATCTGGCGCGTGGCGCGTACGAAATCCCATGAGCGATATCGTTGTCACGCTCCCGGACGGTGCCGAACTCGATATGGAGGACGGTTCGACCGTGGAAGACATGGCGTACGAAATCGGCCCCGGACTGGGTAAGGACACGGTGGCAGGTGTAGTCGACGGCGAACTCGTCGACAAAGCGACGCCGCTGTCGGCGGACTGTCGACTCGTCATCGTCACCGACCAGAGCGACGAGTACGTGAGCGTGCTCCGTCACTCGGCGGCCCACGTCTTCGCACGGCGCTGAAACAACTCCACCCGGAAGCGAAACTCACCATCGGCCCGTGGACCGACGAAGGGTTCTACTACGACATCGCGGGCGTCGAACTCGACAGCGACGACCTCGCGGACATCGAGAGCGAGGCCCGCGACATCATCGCCGAGGACCTCGACATCGAGCGCGTCGAGGAATCCCGAGAGGAGGCCTTCGACTTCTACGAGGACAACGAGTACAAACAGGACATCCTCGACACCGAAGCGGCCGACGAGGACCCGCTCTCCTTCTACGAACAGGGCGAGTTCACCGACCTCTGTAAGGGTCCGCACGTCTCCTCGACGGGCGAAATGGGCGGCTTCAGACTCCTCGAAACCTCGGCGGCCTACTGGCGCGGCGACGAGGAAAACGAGACGCTGACCCGCGTGTACGGGACGGCGTTCGCCTCCGAGGGCGACCTCGGACAGTGCTTGACGCGAGTCGAGGAAGCCGAGGAGCGCGACCACCGCAAACTGGGCAAGGAACTCGACCTGTTCTCCATCGACGAGACGACCGGCCCCGGACTGCCGCTGTACCACCCCCAGCGGAAAGACCATCCTGCGCGAACTCTCGGACTTCGCGGGCGAACTCGTCCGCGGTACCGCTACGACGAGGTGGAGACGCCCGACCTGTTCCGCACGGAACTGTGGAAGAAGTCGGGCCGCTACGACAACTACGTCGACGACATGTTCCTCCTCGACGTGAACGACGAGGAGTATGGATTGAACCGATGAACTGCCCCGGCCACGCGACCTCTTCGACCAGCACAGTTGGAGTTACCGCGACCTGCCGATTCGCTACTTCGAGAACGGCAAAGTGTACCGCAAAGAGACAGCGCGGCGAACTCTCCGGCCTCTCGCGCGTCTGGTCGTTCACCATCGACGACGGCCACCTGTTCGTCCGCCCCGACCGAATCGAACGCGAGATTCGGCAGGTCATCGACCTCATCTTCGAGGTCATCGAGACGTCCGATTTGGACGTGGAAGTCGCCTCGCCACCCCCCCCGGACGTCCGTCGGCGGCGGCGAACTCTGGGAGCACGCCGAGGAGCGACTCCGCTCGGTCCTCAATCCGGCGGCATGGAAGAGACATCAAGGCCGGCAACGGCGCGTTCTACCGCAGGGAGTGGACTTCAGTTTTGAGGACGCCCTCGGTCGGGTTTCGGACGGTCCGACGGTCCAACTCGACTTCGACATGCCAGAGCGCTTCGACCTGAGCTACGTCACCGAGGACAACGAGGAGGAGCGCCCGGTCATGATTCACCGCGCGCTCTACGGTAGCTACGAGCGCTTCTTCATGGTGCTCATCGAGCACTTCGACGGCAAGTTCCCGCTCTGGCTCTCGCCGGAGCAGGTCCGCGTCCTCCCCGTCAGCGACGACGACCTCGGCTACGCCCACCGCGTGGCGAACCAACTCGGCGACTTCCGCGTCGAGGTCGAGGACCGTTCGTGGACCGTCGGCCGCAAGATCGAGCAGGCCCACGACGACCGCATACCGTACATGATAGTCGTCGGCGGTGACGAGGAAGAGGCAGGAACGATTTCGGTCCGGGACCGAAAAGAGCGCGAGGAGAAGGATGTCTCGTTGGAGGTGTTCCGCTACGATCTGGAGACCGAGAAGGACGAGAAGAGTACGGAACTCGGCTTCTTGGACTGAGGCGGATAGACTGCTGTTTTTCTCGTTTCGCTGAAACCGTTGGTTCGGAGCTAATCTGTCGTTCTACTTTCCTCTTGGCGACGCCTCGCCGTCTTCCCTATCGTCGTGGTCGTTTTTCTATCGCGGTTCTCGTGTATCAATTGCGCCCAATATACCCGCTCATCGTATGTGGTGAGATACTCCCAGACCGGATCGCTATGACTGACTGCTTCGTGTTGCTCGAACGTATCGACCAGTGACCAGAACGCATCCGGGGGTGATCTTCTGCTCGATGCCGTATCCGCGTTCGATGGCTTGTTTTACGAGGGTACGCTCGGCGTCGGTTAATCCCGTGAGTTCGAACAAGAATTCGTCGTGGAGCTGCTCTCCGAACGCTGCGGCGGTCGGTGCGAGTTGTTTCGCCGTGTACCGGTACGTTTTGAGCGTTGCGTCGTCGGAGTTCGAGTCCGTGACCGAAAATCGGGCACGTACACCGGATTTCCACTCGATTACCGAGTGCTCGGGAGTCGGGACGAGTGCCGACTGATTTCGTTCGACATTCGCGTACACGAATGTATCCCCGGTATCGAATCTCACATCGTCGTCTACAGCATCGTCTCCAAAACCAGTTAGCCGAAGCTTTCTGGTCGAGACGCGGAAGTTCCTCGAAACGCACGATGTCGTCCTCGTTAGCTTGCTTAATAGGGGTGAAGTCCCAGAAGTAACGAGTAACCGGGCGTTTTTTAGTTTCTCAAACGAGAGTCGATACACGCTCCGTCGTACAACCACGGTCTCTCGGTTTCCCAGATTGGAGGAGTTTCGTCGTCATAGTGGTTGACCCGTTTCGTGCGGCACGTTTGATAACGTGTCCGCCCTTTTTGAACTCTCCCTTACCGAGAGAGTACGATGCCTGCCGATATCATCGTCCTCCATCGCTCTCATCTGTAATTGAGCAGCTGGTGTCGGATTTCCATGGGATTTGGAATCGGAATCTCGTTGCGTCTCACCATCCGAGTCGCTCGGACTGGAATCGCTGGTACAGCCAGCTATCGCGGCGGCGAGAACCGGTGCGGTCGAGTCGAGAAACGCACGACGGTCTGATGCATCGTGACGTAATATTTGAATGAAAAACAGGATAATCATTCCGATGATACAAAAGTATCTGACACATCCGCCTTGGACGGGGCGGTACTGTACGAATTACGAACGTGGCACCGAGCGTCCGGACGATTCAGCCCCCTGTCCACCCTGTAGCCAAATCCCGGAAAGAAAAAACAACAGCGCCACCGGCGCGACGAACGGGCCGATGGTGAGGATACCGAGGACCGTCAGCGCGAGGAGGCCGACGGCGGCGACCCAGACCAGTACTCGGTTCTCGGTCCACGCGCCGTAGCCACCGACGAGGGCGAAGCCGAGGATGAACAGCGAGATGAAAAAGATCGCTGGCTCGGCCCCGTTCGCGCCGAGGAGGTAGTCGATTCCGGACGGTCCCCGAACGACGTGACAGCCGCCGTTCGAACTGCATACTTCGCTGCTCCCGAGCGGGACGAACAGGAGACCGAGCGAGAGGCCGATTCCGAGTATCGACCCGATAACGCCCGCTTTGGCACCGTTCGAGAATCGTGAATGGCTGACCATCTTACCGACTACGACGCATCGTAGAATAGTAACGATTCCCTCAGGAAATAGAGGACGTTCGTCGAAAGACCGAATCCGCTGGGTGGGTTCGGGAAGAACACTCGGGCCCCTTTTCAGTCCAAATCGTCGTTCCGCTTCGTCTCCCGAAGGATGAACGGCCCGATGGACAACGTCCGCTTCGCCACCGTCGCAATCCGGAGGATAAAGGAGAGCAGAATCATGAACGGGACGATGGCGATGGTCGAGCCAAGACTCACCGTCAGCACGTCGTTGCTGATGCCGAACGTGGCACCCGGAACTGCCTTCGCGTCGAAGTAGATTATCATCGCGATAGTGACGACGAGGGCCGGAACCGCCGTGTACAGCATGGCTCGCGAGAGGTTGACGAGTTCCCACTGGAAGTATAGCGTCTTGAAGTGCTCGCGTGACGGCCCGAAGAAAGTCAGCGATTCGATGATGTCCTCGAAGGCGTCGTCCGCTTCCTCGGAGAGCGCATCGGCGTGTTCGTGACGGATCTTCCGTGCGAGGAATATTTTCCACGAGTAATTGAAGTTGAGAATCGCCGAGAGCACGTCGAACGTCCCGAACTGCGTGTCTTCGAGCGTGTCGCTCACTTCGTCGGCGTTACCCGTCAAACCATCGACGTAGCTTCTGATCTCCTCTTTGAGTTCCTCGTCTCGGCTCTCGTCCACCGCATCGGCGAGCGTGTTCGCCCGCGACGCGGTTTCGTCGAGGAGCGCCTTCATGAACGACGCCGGTTCGGGCGGTGCGGCCGGAACGTCGAGTGCGTTCTCGACCTCCCGACGAAACTCCATCGCACCCTTCATCCGGTTCCGCTGGTCGCCGACCGGTCCGAGTTCCTGTGAGAGGACGAGTTGGTTCAGCGTCACGACGAGGGTCACACCCGTGATAATCGCGCCGACGAAGCCCTGAAACACCGTGTCCACCGCGTCGTCGCTCGGCCCGATGTAGTGCTGGAGCGGCGATGGATCGAGAACCCCGAGAATCACCAGCGTCACGAAGACGACGAGCAGAACGGCACCCGCGACGAACCATCGGTTCGCCTCCATCAGAATCCACAACTTTACCCGACTCTCGTTCGCTCTCTCGCGCATCGTGTCACCGGGTTGCGCGCTCCCGCCAGACTCGCTCATGAGAAATGAAAAGCCGAGGACGCTGAAATAGTCACTTGCCGAACAGGGTTGTTTTTGCCGGCTTCGATTACGAGTTGTTCTCTTCGGTAGCCTGTTCGGTTTCGCTTTCCGAATCGGCCTCCGCATCGGATTCTTCGGCAGCGACTTCGGCTTCGATATCCGAAAGGTCGATTTCGTCGTCGCCGTTGGAAGCGGACGACGATTCCTCTTCCACTTCGTCCTCGATGCCCATGTCGGCTTTCAGGGTCTCCAACTCCGAATCGACTTCGCCGGACGAGCGCATCTCTTCGAGTTCGCGGTCGAGGCTGCTTTTATCCGAAAGCGCATCCTCGAACGCACCGGTGTCCTGCAGTTCGTCCATCGCTTCCGCACGGGCTTCCATGTCCTCCGTCTTCTCCTCTGCGCGCTCGATGGCCATCCCGACGTCTTGCATCTCGTCGCCGACGCCAGTCATCGCCTCGGAGACGCGACTGTTGGCTTCCGCGGCCTCGTAGCGGGCTTTCATGCTCTCCTTCTTCGTCCGGAACTCCTCGATGCGGTTCTGGAGTTCGTCCTTCTTCTGGACGAGGTTGTCCTGCGTGTTCTGGAGTTGCGCGATTTGACCCTCCAAGTCCTCGATTTGGTTCATCTTCTGCTTTTTCTTCTCGAGGGCCTGTCGAGCCAAATCCTCGCGGCCCTGTTTGACCGCCTCACGCGCTTGCGCGTTGTGTTTTTCCACGTTCTCTTCGAGGCGGCGTTTCTGGATTTCGAGGCGTTTTTTCTGTGTCGTTAGGTCCGCGATGCCCTGTTTGACGTCCTGTAGTTCGTCGCGCATCTGCTCGTAGGAGTAATCGAGCGTCTCGGTCGGGTCTTCTGCCCTGTTGAGGACGGCGTTTATCTTCGAGCGGACGACGTACGACATGCGTGAGAGTACTCCCATACCTCTACATTCAGAACCCGACCTTTAAAATCCTCACCAAGCTAACACGCGAACGTGACCTCGAACAAAGTGGTCGTCCCCGGCGTTCGGGACGTGCGGGGGTCGTTGGACGTGCCTGATGGGGAGACGGATTCGGTTATTGTCGCCTGTCCGCCCCATCCGCAGTTCGACGGCAACCGAAACGACAACCGCCTCGTCGCGCTCTCTGAGTACCTCACGAAACGCGGTATCGCCTGCCTGCGCTTCGATTACGGCGACTGGGACGAAGGCTACGGCGAGCGCGAGGACGCCCGCAACGCGCTTCGGTTCGCGCGCGAACGCTACGACTCGAGTCGGAATCTTCGGCTTCAGTTTCGGCGGCGCGATTGCCACTCTCGCTGGCGTAGACGAGAACGCGAACGTAATCGCACTCCTCGCACCCGCCTCCCGACTCACCGACGAACTGGACGCCGCGGCGGCGCTGAACGACGTGGAAGTGCCGCTCAAAGTCCTCTACGGCAGCCGAGACGACTTGGCCGACTGGAAACCGCTCGTCGAGCGCGCGAAGGAGTTGGGATTCGAAACCGAGGAGTTCCCCGCCGACCATTTCTTCGTCGGGCAGGAAACCAAGGTGGCGGGAAAGTTGGGCGAGTTTCTGGTCGAACAGCTCTGAAATCCCTCTTTACTCCAGTTGTGCGACGCCGGCGAACACCAGCACGGAGTAGACGAACAACCCGATGAGAAGCGCGAACGAGAGGAACATCGTCGGCGCGGAGAGATATCGTGCGGTCCGGTAGGAGAGCAGAAGTCGTCCGAAGCCGAGAAGGATGAAACTGACGAGGGTGAGGGCGAACGCGCCGAGACCGAGAAGCGTGAACGTCGATGGAGTCGTTTCCGTGACGGGAGGCGGGTCGTTGCTTGCCCCCGTCCTCGGAATCGGGCTTGTCGTTTTGGCGGCGATACTCGCCATCGCCACGTCGAACTACGGATGATTCGAGAATCCGCGTGTGTCCTGTGGATGGAATCGCCCATTCCCTGCCACGAACTCCCACGACCAGCAAACGTTGCCGTAACTGGTGGTTATAAAATTCTGCACGAATATGCGTACTACACATGAGCAACGACCGGCCCCGATTCGATACTCGGAGCGTCCACGCGGGGCAGCGTCCGGACCCCGCGACAGGGGCGGTTGCGCCCCCTCTCTATCAAACCACGTCGTACGCGTTCGAAACCGCCGACAACGCCGCCGAACTGTACGCGCTCGAAGAAGACGGCCACATCTACTCCCGACTGAGCAACCCGACCGTCGAGATGCTGGAGGAGCGCATCGCCTCCCTTGAAGGCGGGACGGGCGCTGTCGCCACCGCCAGCGGGATGGCCGCACTGGATTCGCTCACGTTGGTCCTCGCGGAATCGGGCGACAACGTCGTCCTCTCCACGGACACGTACGGTGGCACCACGGCCTACTTCTCGCACACCGCACCCCGCCGCGGAATCGACGCTCGCCTCGTGGACACCCTCGATTACGAGGCCTACGAGGAGGCAATCGACGACGACACCGCGTTCGTCCACGTCGAAACCGTCGGCAACCCGTCGCTCGTCACGCCCGATTTCGAGCGCGTGGCCGACATCGCCCACGACCACGGCGTCCCACTGGTCGTGGACAACACCTTCGCCACACCCGCACTCTGTCGCCCGCTCGAACACGGCGCGGACGCGGTCTGGGAATCCACGACGAAATGGCTCCACGGAAGCGGTACGACGGTCGGCGGCGTCCTCGTCGACGACGGCAACTTCGACTGGAACGGAAACGACTACCCGGAAATCGGCGGGGAAAACCCGGCGTACCACGGCGTGGATTTCTCGAAGGACTTTTCCGACGCGCCGCTGGCCGCCGCCGTCAGGTTCCGCGCGCTTCGAAGCCTCGGCAACCAGCAATCGCCGTTCGACGCCTGGCAGACCCTACAGGGACTCGAAACCCTACCGCTCCGGATGGACCGCCACTGCGAGAACGCCGCCATCGTCGCGGAGTACCTCGCCGACCACGACGACGTGTCGTGGGTCGCCTACCCCGGCCTCGACGACCACCGAACGCACGACAACGCCGGACGGTATCTGGAGGGCGGTTTCGGCGGCATGATAGCCTTCGGTCTCGGCGAGTACGACGCCAGCAAAACGTTCTGCGAGGACGTCGAACTCGCCTCCTTCCTCGCCAACATCGGGGACGCGAAGACGCTCGTGATTCACCCCGCGAGCACGACCCACGCCCAACTCTCGCCGGACGAACAGCGCGCGGCGGGCGTCACCCGTGACCTCGTCCGACTTTCCGTCGGTATCGAGGACCCGGCCGACATCCTCGAAGACCTCGATACGGCAATCGAGACGGCGACGAGACGCCACAACAGGGACGGGGGAATCGACACGATGACGGATCGAACGTCGACTCGTCAACCGACTCGAACTCGTTCGGGTCGTCGTGCTCGCTCGGCCCGTTCGAGTTCGAATGTGGCGAACGACTTCCCGAACTCGAAGTCGCCTACGAAACCCACGGCGAGTTCACCGGGGACAACGCCGTTCTCGTCTGCCACGCGCTGACCGGAAGCCACCACGTGACCGGGTCGGCGGACGGACAGGGCGAAGGCTGGTGGGACGACATCGTCGGTCCCGGCAAACCCATCGACACCCACGAACTGTTCGTCGTCGCCGTCAACGTCCCCGGGTCGTGTTACGGGACGACCGGTCCGGCGAGCACGAACCCGGAGACGGGCGAACCGTACGGGTCCGACTTCCCGACCGTCTCCGTCGGCGACTGGACGCGCGCCCAGCGACGACTGCTCGACCACCTCGGAATCGACCGACTTCGCGCAGTCGTCGGCGGGAGCGTCGGCGGCATGAACGTCCTCGAATGGGCGAAGCGATACCCGGACCGCGTCGAGCGCGTGGTCCCCGTCGCCACGGCGGCCCGCCTCGACCCCCAACTGCTCGCCCTGTCGGCAGTCGCACGGCGTTCGATCACGTCCGACCCCGTGTGGCAGGGTGGCGATTACTACCCCGACCACCCGGATTCCGGACTCGCGCTGGCCCGCCAACTGGGTCATATCACGTACCTCTCGAAGGAGTCGATGGACGAGAAGTTCGGCCGGGAACTCGCCGACTGCCCGCCCCGAGAATTCCCGTCGCGCGGCGAAAACGGGAACGACGCCGAGTTCGGTGCCGACTCCTACCGCGACGTCGAGAGTTATCTCGACTACCAAGCGAAGAAGTTCGTCGAGCGCTTCGACGCGAACAGCTATCTCCACCTCACGAACGCGATGGAGAACTACGACCTCGCCGATAGCTACGACTCCGACACGGAGGCCCTGTCGGCGTTCGACGGGGAGGCCCTCGTCGTCTCCATCTCCGGCGACTGGCACTTCACGGTCGAACAGTCCGACCACCTCACGGACGCGTTCCGACGCGCCGACGTCGAAGTCACACATCGCTCCCTTCACAGCGACCACGGCCACGACGCCTTCCTCGCCGAACCCGAACTCGTCGGCCCGCCGATTCGGCGTTTTCTGTCGAACGATGCCGGACGGTTCGCGCCGGTTCACGCCAGCCTGTTCGCACAGTGACCCTGTTTTCACGCATCGAGTCGGCCGTGGCACTGATTAACATTCGACCCGTCCACAGTTCGAGATGGGAAATCGACCGTCGCGGCCGCTCGTCGCAATCGTCGTGGTTTCGCTCGTCCTCGGGAGCGTCGCGTTCGTTCCCGCAGAGAGCGTGCGAGCACAGGGGACACGAACACAGGAACGAACCGCAACCTGTGACTTCTCCACGCTCTACGACCGGAGCATCGACTCGGTCGTTTCGGTCGGCGTTCGGACACCACGCGGTGCCGGCGAAGGCTCGGGATTCGTGTACAAAATCGTCGGTTCGACGGGTTACATCGTCACGAACGACCACGTGGTCGCGGACGCGACTCGCCTCCGCGTCCAGTTCAGTCGCGGTCAGATGCGGGACGCGGAAGTCGTCGGAACCGCGCCGAAACGGGACCTCGCGGTACTTCGCGTTCGACACGTCCCGTCCTACGTCGATTCCCTCCCGATCGCAACGGACCGGGTCGAACCCGGACAGTCGGTCGCCGCACTCGGCAGTCCGCTCGGCTTGCAGGGCACCATCACGGAGGGTATCGTCAGCGGGGTCAATCGTACGCTCCCGTCACGTCACGGGGCGACGATTTCCGGCGTCGTCCAGACCGACGCGGCCATCAATCCGGGCAACAGCGGCGGCCCGCTCGTGAGCTGTGACGGCCGCGTCGTCGGCGTCAACACCGCCGGAATCATCGGCGGCGAGAACCTCGGCTTCGCGATTTCGTCGCGAATGCTCCGCGAGGCAGTGCCGCCGCTAATCCACCACGCCCGAAAAAATCAGTCCGAAATCTCGATGCGGTCGCCGTCGTCGGTTTCCTCCTCCGCGATGGGGAGTCTGACTTCGAGGACGCCGTTGCGGTAGGTCGCCTCGATGCCGTCCTTTTCGACGGATTTGGGCAGGGTCAGGCGCTCCGAGAGTTCGCGGGCACGGGAGAAGTCCTCACCCGACACCTCGTGTTTTCCGGCGACGGTCAGCGTGTCGTCGCTGAACGAGACCTCGATTTCCTCCTTCTCGAATCCGGGGAGGTCAGCCACGAGGACGAATTCGCCGTCGCGTTCTTTCAAGTCCATGTGCGTCGCGCTGTGGTCGCCGTGGGAATCGCTTCGGAATTCCCCTCGCGGGTCCATACCCCACATTCGGGCACGCATCTGTTCGAACATTCGGTCCATATCCTCAAAGGGAGTGTATCGTTCCATGATAATCACCGAATGTATTAGACGCTCGCTGAGATATTAAAGATAGCGAGATACGGAATATCACGCGTCTCGGGACATCTATCCCGAATTCCCCATCTCGGCATCCGCTCTAAATCGCGTTCTTGCGAACCAGCACGTCGTGCAGTTCGTTCATGTGCGTGACGATGGTGTCACAGGCGGGTGCGACGGCGGGTTTCGGGTCGAAACCGACGGCCAAGCCGGCAACTTCGAGCATCGGCAGGTCGTTCGCCCCGTCGCCGACGGCGACGGTGTTCGCCATGTCCACGCCGAGTTCGTCCACGAGCGCTCTGAGCGCCTTGTCCTTCGTGCCCTCGATGAGTGGCCCCTCGACCTCACCCGTCAACATCCGTCCGTCGTCCAGCAGGCGGTTGGCGACGATGGTATCCACTGAGACGCCCTCGCTGTCGAGTGCGGCCTGTACCCCGCGCTCGAATCCGCCGGTGAGGATGGCGACGTGGGTCCCCTTCTCGTTCAGGTCGGCGATGATTTCCGCGGCACCGGGCCGGAGCGTCACTTCCGAGAAGGCCCGCTCCATCGCGTCGAGTGACAACTGTTCGAGGAGTTCCGCCCGTTCGCGAAGGCTCTCCGCGTAGCCGATTTCGTCGTTCATCGCACGGGCGGTGATGTCGGCCATCTCGTCGGCCACTCCCAACTGCTTCCCGAGGAGGACCGTCATCTCCGAATCCGAAAGCGTTCCGTCGAAGTCGAACGCGACTAGTTTCATTCGAATCGAGGTTCGCGCTTTTGGTTGTTAAAGGAGTGTGGTCGTCGTGGAAATTGCCGAGGGGAAGATGGGACGGTTACTGCCCCAACCTCACTAGCGCCATCAGTTCCCGTGCATCGTCCAACTTTTCCTGCCGTATCTCTTCCCCAATTTTCGGCGAATCCAGACCGTCCAACGCGTTGTACGCCCGGTCGATTCCCCGGATGCTCTCGACCAACCGCTCGCCCTCCTCGCATGAAATTTCGTCCCGTTCTATCCGATGGATTCGTTCGAGGCGCTCGCGTTTGAGCCGTCGCTTCACTTCCTCGATACGGTCGCATTCGCTCTCCGGAACGGTGTCGAGTCGTTTGCACTCGAAGACGAACGCGTTCAGGTCGATGGCCTCTCCCTGCACGGTGAGCGTTTCGGGAATCCTCTTCCCGAGCGTTCCCGATTGCCGGTGGACTTCGTCGAGGAATCGTTCCCGTTGTCGGTCGTTCATAGTTCGAGTTCGGCTGACAGGAAGATAGTGATTCGGAGCAGAACGTTTCTCCAAAACCGCCGACAAACACCCCGGTTTATTTTCCGACCGACCGATGTTCGAACGATGCACGACGAGGAACCGAGTTCGACCGAACTTCTCGGGCAGGTCGATAACGCGACCCGGTTCGAAATCCTGCAAGCGTTGGCGGGTGCGTGCCGCGACTCGCCGACCGACCCGTGGCTCCAATACTCGGAGCTCCGTGAGGTGGTCTCCATCCGCGATAAGGGAAATTTCAACTACCATCTCGGCCGACTCGGCGACCTCATCGAGAAGGGACCGGCGGGATACTGCATCTCACGGTTCGGGATGACCATCGTTTCGAATATCGCCTCCGGAACCTTCGACCCGGATTGGACGTGGGGGCCGATCGACGCGCCAGGTGACTGTGTGTTCTGTGGCGATTCGCTGTCGCTCCGCTACGAGAACGACCTCCGTCTCTCGTGTGGAACGGACGAACACACGCTGATACTTCCGGGTTCACCGAGGCTCCTCGAAACGGGTCCAGAAGAAACCGTCATCGAGCGAATCGCTCTCGTCACGTATCACGAGTTCGCGCTGACCTACAGCGGTGTCTGTGCGGGCTGTGAGGGGTACGTCGATGGGATAATCCATGACAGAAACGTGGAACCGGAACACTACCATTATCACGCCGACTGTACTCGATGCGGGTTCCACTCCGGGTTTCCGGTCGGCGTCATCGCGCTCTTCCACCCGACGTGATTTCGTTCTTCGCCGAGCACGGAACGGACGTTCGCTCGACGCCGCTCTGGACGCTGGATTGCTGCCGCCCCGGACACGAGACGGTACTGTCTACGGACCCGCTTCGCTTCCGCGTCGATGTGACGAAGGGGAACGAGACGCTCTCGGTGGTGGTGAGACGACGGGGAAGACCTCCCCCGAGTCCGAACGTGTTCCGTCGAAGCCGAACGCGCCTCGCCCCGTTCGAGTCGTCACGTCACGATCCGACGGTTTCCAAGTCGGAGACGCGCTCGGCGACGAACACCAAGAGCTATAACATGTCTGTCGAGATATTCGATGATACCTGAATGAGTTCCGATAGTGACATTCCGATAGACCCAGACGGTTCCTCGGGACCGAACATCCCGGATATCGACCTCCGAAGCATCTTCGGCAACACCCTCCTCATCGCCCTCGTCATCCTTCTCATCGCCGCTCCGGTGGTTGGATTCCTCTCGTGGACGCCCACTCGAGGAGGGGAACGTCCAAGTCGTCAAAAAGTGGGGCGCGGCGACGGGAACGGTGTTCGAACCGGGAGCCCACTTCATCAACCCGGTTTCACAGGACACCGTGTCGCTCTCCACGCGCCCGCAATCCTACACGATGTCCAGCCAACAGGGCGAAGGGAGCAAGGCGGATACCGACGACTCGATTACCGTCCTGACGGAGGACGGACTTCGCGTGGACATCGACATCACCGTCCGGTATCGCGTGGATGCGGGACAGGCCGTGAAGTTCTACAAGAACTACCGAACGCTCGGGTCCGCGGAACAGCGACTCATCCGCCCGAGCATTCGGTCCGTGCTCCGCACCGAGGCGGGTGCGCTCCCGGTGACCGAAATCTACACCGGAAAGGGTCAGACGAAACTGAAGCGGCCGCACAGAGCGCCCTGAAGAAGGATTTCGCCCGTGACGCACTCATCCTCGAAGCGGTTCAGATTCGGAAGGTCAACCTGCCGAAACAGTACGAGCAGGCGGTCGAACAGAAGGAAATCACGAAGCAACGCCGCCAACAGAAGGAAAACGAACTCGAAGTCGAGAAACTCGAAGCCGACCGGAAGAAAATCGAGGCGAACGGGGAAGCGGATGCGAACCGAATCCTGAGCAAATCGCTCGACCAGAAGGTCCTCACACAGCAGTACATCGAAAAGCTGGACGACACGGATACGGTCTACATCCCGGTCGGCGATGACGGTTACCCGCAGTTCGTGCGAAACATCGGTGATGGGTCGAACGACGGTTCGTCATCGGGAACCGCTACCAACTCGACGAACGCATCGGCCTGATGACGAGCGACGCTACGAACCGATTGACGAAGTGGGCCCTCGTCGTGGTCGGGGTGGCCTCCCTCGCAGTTGTCCTCGGCGTCGTCGTTCGGTCGTTGGTGAGTTGGAAGGCACTCCTCCTGTCCCTCGTCGTTCTCGTCCCGGCTATCCTCCTCTCGTACCGGCTCAGCCGAGCGGAACGCGCCTACGACCGGGGACGATACGGCGTCGGACGCCGCGTCGTGACGGAGCGAATCACGTTCGATGATACGGAATGCGGCGTTTGTGGCACCTGCGACGGGAACGGCGTTCGCCGGCGGTTCGTGAAGGAACTCGTCGTCGATGGCGTCCCGGTCGCACTGGTCGATAGCGGACACAACGACTACTGTCGGAAGTGTTTCGCGGGCGAGTCGGGTGTGGACGATGAAACGGCCGGAACTGGCGAGCAGAGCGGCGAGGGAAGAAACGAACCCGAGCGGTCGGCATCCGGTCGGGGCGGGCGAGGTCAGTAGACCGACAGCATAATATTTTCACCTTGTTGTTAGTTGGAATATTAATGGCAATCTTCGCTGTGAGAGAAAGGGTTAACGGGTGGGGGGTGCATTCTCTCCAGCAATGAAGGTACTCGTCACGGACCCGATTGCGGACGCGGGTCTCGACCGACTTCGTGAAAGTGGTTACGAGGTAGAGACGGCCTACGACGTAGAGGGCGACGCACTGTTGAACGCGGTTTCGGACGCGAACGGACTCATCGTCCGCTCCGGGACGGACGTGAACCGCGACGTGTTCGAGGCTGCCTCGGATCTCGTCATCGTCGGCCGTGCGGGTATCGGTGTGGACAACATCGATATCGAGGCCGCCACCGAACACGGCGTCATCGTGGCGAACGCACCGGAGGGCAACGTTCGCGCCGCCGCCGAACACACCGTGGCGATGGCGTTCGCGGCCGCGCGCTCCATCCCGCAGGCACACGCCCGACTGAAGCAGGGCGAGTGGGCGAAAGGGGATTACCTCGGAACCGAACTGAACGGCAAGACGCTCGGCATCGTCGGCCTCGGCCGCGTCGGGCAGGAGGTTGCCAAGAAACTCGACGGACTGGGCATGAACCTCGTCGCCTACGACCCGTACATCAGCGAGGACCTCGCCAAACAACTCGGCGCGGAACTGGTCGAACTGGACGACTGTCTCGCCCAAGCGGATTTCCTGACGGTGCACACGCCGCTCACGCCGGAAACGGAGGGACTCATCAGCACCGAAGAACTCGCGCAGGTGGAGGGTGGCTATCTCATCAACTGCGCCCGCGGCGGCGTCGTAGACGAGAACGCACTCGCCGAGGCTGTGGACGACGGCATCCTCGCCGGTGCGGCACTGGACGTGTTCGCGGAGGAACCACTCTCCACGGATAGCCCGCTTATCGACGTGGACGACGTCATCCTCACGCCCCACCTCGGGGCGAGCACGGAGGCGGCACAGGAGAACGTCGCCACCAGTACGGCCGACCAAGTGGTCGCCGCGCTCCGCGAGGAACCCGTCATCAACGCCCTGAACGCGCCGTCCGTCGAGGAGAGCGCCTTCCCGCGCGTCCGTCCGTACATCGAACTCGCGGAAACGGCGGGCAAAATCGCCACGCAACTGCTGGACGAGCGCATCGAGCGCATCGAAGTCAGTTACGAGGGTGACATCGCCGAGGAGGAGGTGGACCTCGTCACCGCTAGCGCCCAGAAGGGCGTCTTCCAACCGCTCGAATGGCAGGTCAACGCCGTCAACGCGCCCCAAATCGCCGAGGAACGCGGCGTCGAAGTCACCGAGAGCAAGACCCGACAGGCCGCCGACTTCCAGAGCCTCATCACGGTCACCGTCGAGAGCGACGACCAACACATCACGGTCGAAGGAACCCTGTTCGCGGACGACGACCCGCGTATCGTTCGCATCGACGGCTACCGCGTGGACGCCATCCCGCACGGACATATGCTCGTGGCCCGCAATCAGGACAAACCCGGCGTCATCGGGTTCGTCGGGACCGTCCTCGGCGAACACGACATCAACATCGCAGGCATGTTCAACGCCCGCGAAACCGACGGCGGCGAGGCACTGTCGGTGTACAACCTGGACAGCGAGGTCAGCACGGCGGCGAAGGAGGCGCTCGAAGCCGACGAGCGCATCATCGAGGTGCGGAACATCGCGCTGAACGGGAACTGAATTCTCGGGTATCTTTTTATACCGAAACGGGACCAGAAGCGGGTGCGATGAGCGAAGAGGAATATCGCTGACCGTTTACCCTGCCGAGAAAGCCGGACTCAAGTAGCCGCCATTCCACCGTCGGACCGTGAGCTCCGTCGAATCTCTCTCAGCTGACGAACGAACTTCGCACGAAGAACGACTCGTGACGGGGTACTCCGGTCGATTGCTCCTCGTCGTCTCGGTCGGCTGGATGATGATTCAGGCCGGTCGGCTCGTCCTCTCGCCCATGCTCCCGACCGTGATGGACAAGCTCCATATCACGGAGCTACAGGCCGGCATGGCGCTCTCATTGCTCTGGGCGTTGTACGCGCTCGGCCAATATCCGAGCGGTCGACTATCCGACCGCTTCTCGCGGAAGACCCTGCTGGTCACCGGACTCGCGCTCCTCGCCGTCGGGTTCACGGTCGTCGCCGGCGCGCCGACCTACGCGGTCTTCTTGGTCGGCGTGGCCGTCGTCGGTGCCGGTGCCGGACTGTATCCGACACCAGCACGGGCGCTCGTTTCCGACCTGTTCGTCGCCCGACGGGGGCAAGCGTTCGGGCTTCACGGCGCGTCGGGCGACTCGGGCGGCGTCATCGCCGCGGGATTGGCGGTCGCCGTCCTCGCCGTTGCGGTGTGGCGGGATGCGTTCGTCCCCATCGGGCTGGTGACGGTGGTGGCGCTCGTCCTCCTGCACCGCTGGAGTCGGGAACCGTACACTCGACCGACTATCGACGCGAACGCCGGACGGACCATCGTGACGGATATCACGAGGACCGCTCGTCGCTTCGGCAACCGCCGAACCGTGGCGCTCCTCGTGGCCTACTCGCTGTACGCCTTCGTTTGGCAGTCCGTGGCGAGCTTTCTCCCCTCGTTTCTACAGGGAGCGAAGGACTTCTCGCCCGAACTCGCGGGGAGCGCGTTCGCGGCGCTGTTCATCGTCGGGACGCTGGTCAAACCGATTTCGGGGTCGCTCGGGGATAGAATATCGCGCCCCGTCGTCGCCGCCGGGTCGCTCCTCGTGGGGACGGTCGGCATCGCCGGCCTCGTGACGACGACCAGTACGCTCGCCGTCGCCGGGAGCGTGACCCTTTTCGCGGCAGGGTTGATGGCCTATCCACCAGCGATGCAGGCACACCTGATGGACGTGTTTCCGGACGGGAGCATGGGCGGCGACCTCGGCGCGACGCGAACGGTGTACATCGGCTTCGGGAGCCTCGGGCCGACCTACGTCGGCTTCGTCGCCGGACGGTCGGGATACGAACCGGCGTTCACCGGACTGCTCGCCTGTCTTCTCGTCAGTGCGAGTATCGTGTTCGTGCTGGCGCGATTCGACTGATTCGTCGTTTTCCCCTACAACACGTCCAGCACGTCGTCCGTGTTCGCCGGGACGGGTTCCGGTTCGACGCCCGCCGCGGCCGCCGCGTCGGGGTCTTTGAGCAGGTGTCCCGTCGTCAGGCAGACGACGTTCTCGTCCGCCGTGATTTCGCCGGACTCGCGGAGTTTTCGCAGTCCCGCGACGCTCGCGGCACTGGCGGGTTCGACGCCGATACCGTCCCGCGCCAGCGCGCGCTGGGCGTCGGTTATCTCCTCGTCGGAGACGGCGATTGCGGTGCCGCCGGTTTCCCGAATCGCGGGGAGCGCCTTCGGGGAGTTGACCGGATTACCGATTCGGATGGCGGTCGCGATGGTTTCGACCTCGTCCCAGCGACGGACTTCGTCGGCGTCGTTTTCGACGGCTTCGACCATCGGGGCCGCGCCCTCGGCTTGCACGCCGGTCAGGACGGGCACCTCGTCGGGCGTGAGTTCCCCGGCGGCGACGAGTTCGCGGAACGCCTTGAACAGCGCGCTGGTGTTCCCGGCGTTGCCGACGGGGAGGACGATTCTATCGGGAAGGTCGCCCGTTTGGGTTCGAAACTGCTCGATGATTTCGAGGCCGATGGTCTTCTGGCCCTCCAGTCGGAACGGGTTGAGCGAGTTGAGCAGGTACGCTTCGCCGCGATTTGCGAGTTCGGAGACGATGTCGAGACAATCGTCGAAGTTGCCGTCCACTTCGAGGATTCGCGCGCCGTGGAGGCTGGCCTGCGCGACTTTTCCGGCGGCGACTTTTCCGGCGGGAAGGAGCACGAGCACTTCGGACCCGGCGCGTGCGCCGTAGCACGCCAGCGCCGCGCTGGTGTTTCCGGTGCTCGCACAGGCGAGTCGGGAGACACCGAGTTTTTCGGCGACTTTCACGCCGAGGGTCATGCCACGGTCCTTGAAACTCCCGGTCGGGTTCATCCCCTCGTGCTTGACGCGGAGCGCGTTGACGCCGGTTTCGTCCTCGATAGTCGGAACCTCGTACAGTGGGGTGTTCCCCTCCTCGATGCTGACGCCGGATTCGACGGGCAGGGCGTCGGTGTAGCGCCAAACGCCGTGTCCCTCGAAATCGTCGAAACTGGGGTGGTCGGCGTAGCGGACTTCGAGCAGTCCGTCACAGTCCGGACAGCGGTAGCGAATTTCGTCGAACGGCGGGCCGACCCACTCGCAGTCGATGCAAGCGAGCCATACGCCGTCGTCCGCACTGTCGGGGGCTTCCACCGTCGGGTTCGAGAGCGTCAGGTTCATTGCCGGACCCGATGGGTTCCGGGTTCAAAAAGGCGTGGACGGTGGCAACGATGGCGTTACTCACTGGCGGTTACGCGTGCCATCCCCGCTCTACAACGGGAGCACGAGGTCGTCGTCCTCCCGTTGGAACTCGGTCCCGAAAGCGGACGACAGCGCATCCATCTGCTGGATGCTCCACGTTCCCGCGTAGTGTTCCGCCTCGTGAACCCCCAAATCGTAGATTTCGGTCGGTCGGAGGCGGAGTTCGGTCAGTTCACCGTCCGAGACGGCGACCTCGAAGAGAAAGCTCCGGTCGTTGTGGTGTTCCGAATCGGTCGCGTAATCGTCCACGAAATCCCCCGTGTCGTAGCAAACGAGCGTCTCGTCTACGACTTCGACGCCCTGAAACACGTGTGCGCTGTGTCCGTGGACGACGTCGACGCCCTCCTCGGACAACCACCGGGCGAACTCCCGAAACTCGACGGTCGGTTCGGTTCGCATGTTCGGTCCCCAGTGGAGCGACGCCACGAGCAAGTCCGGGTCGGCGTCCCGTGCACGCGCAAGCGAGTTTCCGACGAGTCGTACCGCCTGCGGGTGGGTCACGTCGAAATCCACGTACGCCGTTCCCGTTTCGTCGGGTCCCGCCGCGAACTCCGGCGTGTTGTCGGTAAAGGAGACGAGCGCGATTTCCAACCCATTCACGGTGACGAACGCGGGAGCGCACGCCGCATCGAGGGATTCGCCCGCTCCCGAGTGGGCGATTCCAGCGTCGTCCAGATATCGTATCGTGTCGGCAAGCGCGTCGGGTCCGTAATCCAGAATGTGGTTGTTCGCCAGGTTCACCCAATCCACGCCGACCGATTCGAGCGCGGGTATCGCCCAGTCCGGGTCCGCTCGAAAGTGAAACGGGCGATACGTGTCCGTCCACGGCGTGCCGCCCGCCGAGAGACAGCATTCGAGGTTGATGAACAACCCGTCGAGTTCGCGAAGTGGCTCCTCCATGTTTCCCCAAATTCCGGAGACGCTCCGTTCGTGCTGTCGGTCGTCTATCAGCCGTCCGAGCATTACGTCCCCTGCAAAACCGAGTCGCGTCATATCCCAGTATCCCCCACTGTAGTTGGCGTGACACGGGGAAAAGGCTACCCGCTCGAAAACTGGGATCAGTCTTCGTCCGCGAGAAACGCCAACAGCGCCTTCTGGACGTGCAGGCGATTCTCGGCTTGGTCCCACGAGAGCGAGCGGTCGCTTTCGAGCACGTCGCCAGTGATTTCCTCGCCGCGATGGGCGGGCAGACAGTGCATGACGGGCATCGAATCGGGGAGCAGTTCCTCGTTGAGTTGGAACCCGTCGAACGCGGCCAGTTTCGACTCGCGTTCGTCCTCCTCGCCCATGCTGACCCAGACGTCGGTGTAGACGACGTCGGCATCCGCGACTGCCTCATCCGGGTCGTTCGTCACGGTCGGTTTCGGCCCGCGACGTGCCGCCGCCGAGAGGGCGTCTTCCGAGGGGTCGTACCCCTCCGGGGTGGCAATCGTCAGGTCCATCCCGACCGTCGCCGCCGCGATGGCGAAGGAGTTAAGCACGTTGTTGCCGTCGCCGACCCAGGTAACGGAAAGGTTGTCGAACCCGCCGAAATGCTCCCGAATCGTCTGCAAGTCGGCGAGCGCCTGACACGGATGGGCGATGTCCGACAACCCGTTGATGATGGGTATCGTCGCGTGTTCGGCCATCCCGACGAGACTCTCGTGTTCGAACACGCGGCCCATGACGAAGTCCACGTAGCGCGAGAGCACCCGTCCCGTGTCGGAGACGGGTTCGCCGCGATTCAGTTGGGTGTCGTTCGGGCCGAGGAAGATACCGTGGCCGCCCAACTGCGTCATCCCCGTCTCGAACGAGATACGAGTGCGCGTGCTCGGTTTCTCGAACAGCATGGCCAATGTCTGACCCGAGAGGTCGTGTGGCGAGCCGTTCTCCTTGTACTCCGCAGCGAGCGCCAACACCTCCGCTAGCTCGTCCGGCGAGATGTCGTCCACGTCGAGGAAGTGACGCGTCATGCTGTCACCTCCAGGTTCGCACAGACGCCCTCCAACACCGAAATCGAACTGTCGAACGCAGCGAATTCGATGTGCTCTTCGGGCGTGTGGTCGAGCGACGAGTCGCCCGGCCCGTACGTGACGACCGGACAGTCCCACGCCTCGGCGTAGAGGTTCGCATCACTCGTCCCCGTCTTCCGAAGGAGACGCGGGTCGCCGCCCTCGTTCCGGATGGCGACGCGGAACGCGCGTCCCAGTTCCGTCCGCGGACTGGACAGCGTCGGCGGAATCGGGTCGTTCCACGATAGCTCCCCGGCGTCGAGTTCGGCTTCGGCGACCGACCGAATTTCATCGGCCGACATTCCGGATGGAATCCGGAACTGGACTTCCACGGTCGATTCCGTGGCGAATCCGTCCGCCGTGAGGCCGCCGTCGAACGATACGGGTTTGACCGTCACCGATTTGACCGTCGAGGTGTCGCCGTCGTTCTCATCGCTGTCGTCAGTCTCGAACGCCGATTCGACCTTCGACAGCCATTTCGTCGCCTGCTGAATCGCGTTTGGTTCCGGCCGCGAGGTGTGAGCCGACTCCACCGCCACCGAGTACGTTCCCGAGAGGAATCCACGGTAGCCGAGCGTTATCGCGTCCCAGCCGCTGGGTTCGCCGTTGACGACGAATTCGGGTTCGTCGGCGTCTTCGACGAGGTGACGAGCGCCTCGGGAGTCGGTTTCCTCGCCGACAACGCCGACGAAACTCGCGCCGGTTTCGACCGCCGAAACCGCCATCGCGGCCAGCGGCCCCTTCGCGTCCACGCTTCCGCGGCCGTGAAGGATACCGTCCTCCAGTTTCATCGGCACGTCGCCGGGAACCGTGTCGATGTGTGATGTGAGCAGAATCCCGTTTCCGGGCGCGCGGACGTTGCCCGCATCGTCCAGCCACACGTCCCTGCCTTCCGATTCGAGGAAGCCGGCGAGGTGTTTCGCACAGTCCGCCTCGTTTCCCGTCACCGACGGAATTCCGACCAGTTCGACCAGCAGGTCGCGTGCGCTGGTTTCCGAAATCAGCGCGCTCATTGGCCACCTCCCAGCACGTCGCTCAGTGCAGAGACGACGGCGTCGATGTGCTCGATTTCGACCGTCAGTGGCGGGAGCAGGCGCACGACGCTCCGTCCCGCTGGAAGCGCCAAGATTCCGTGTGACAATGCGAGTTCCTTCAAAATGCGATTCGCACCGCGTTTCACTTCGATGCCGACGAGCAGGCCGTGGCCGCGAACCTCGCGTATCGGCAGGTCTGCGGCTTCGAGTTCGAAGCGTAGATATTCACCCATCTCGGCGGCGTGCTCGGCCAGGTTCTCCTCCACGAGCACCGAGAGGGTGGCGTTCGCCGCCGCGCTGACGACGGGGCTTCCGCTGAAGGTCGAACCGTGCGACCCTGCTCCCGCGGCTATCCAGTCGGCACACAGCGTCGCACCGATGGGGAGACCGCTCGCCAGTCCTTTCGCCGTCGTGAGCACGTCCGGCGTGACACCCGCGTGTTCACAGGCCCAGAAGGCCCCTGTGCGGCCGAGTCCGGTCTGCACCTCGTCGAAAATCAACGCGGCACCAGCGTCGGTGGTCAGGTCGCGGGCGGTTTGCAGATACGTCTGCGTGGCAGGGTTGACGCCGCCCTCGCCCTGCACGGGTTCGAGGATGACGCCTGCCGTCTCGTCGTCCACAGCGTCGGCCAGTTCTTCCTCGTCGCCGTACGTAACGAACTCCACCTCGTCGACGAGCGGTTCGTACGGCGCGCGGAACTTCTTCTTCCACGTCACCGACAGCGACCCCATCGTCCGACCGTGGAACCCGCGCTTCGCGGCGACGAGTTTCGAGTTGCCCGTCGCGCTCCGGGCGAACTTCAGCGCCGCCTCGTTCGCCTCGGTTCCGGAGTTGTTGAGCCAGACGTTGTCGAGATCGTCCGGGGCGAGCGTTGCAAGCTTTTCGTACAGTTCGTCACGACTCTCGGTCGGATACGAGGCGTGCACGAACAGCAGCTCCGCGGCCTGCTCTTTTACTGCGGAGACTACTTCCGGGTGGCAGTGACCGACGGGGGATACCGCGTAACTCGCGCCGAAGTCGAGGTATTCGGTTCCGTCCTCCGCATAGAGGTACGGCCCTTCCCCGCTCGTGATTGGAATCGGCTTCTCGTTGTAGACGAAGCCGCTCATGGCGACACCTCCAGCGAGGCCGGCGTGAACCGCGTTCCGTGGCCGTTCCGCGCCGTCGTAATCGGGTCGTGGTTGTTCGCGTCCGCGACGACGACGGATTCGGCACCGCCCTCCAGCGCTTCCGTGGCGGCCATGACCTTCTTCGTCATGAACCCCTCGGCGGCAGATTTCGCGTCTTCCATCTCGCCCGGCGTGGAGACCTGCTCGATGAGCGTCGTCTCGTCCTCGGGGTCGGCCAGCAGTCCCGGCACGTCCGTTAGGACGACGAGTTCGCCGCCGAGTGCGGCGGCGACCGCCGCCGCCGCACGGTCGGCGTCCGCGTTGACCGGCGTTCCGTCGTCTGCCAGCATGGGAACCGTCACGACCGGCGTGTAACCGCCGTCGAGAAGCGTTTCCAGTAGGTCCGCGTTCACGGACTCGATTTTGCCGGAGTGGTCGCCGCGACGAATCTTCCGCTTGCCGTTCTCGACGACCCTGACGGCGGATTTGCGCGCTCCGGTGAGGAGCGCGCCGTCGACGCCGGACAGTCCGACTGCGCGGACGCCTTCGCCTTGCAGACTCGCCGTCAGTTCCGTGTTGAGTTTGCCGGGCATCACCATCTCGAACACCTCCATCGCTTTCTCGTCGGTGAATCTCCCCATGACGCCGCTCGTTGACTCGACGTACTCGGGTTCCTCGCCGAGTTCGTGGAGCGTGTCGTCCACGGCGGTCGAACCGCCGTGGACGACCACCACGTCCTGCCCGTTGGCGGTCAGATGCGCCACGTCGCTCAGTGCACCGTCGGGGTTCACCGCTCGTGCACCGCCGATTTTGACGACGACGGGGGCGTCGTCGTCTTCGATGACGCCACCGTCCGCTCGGAAACCGTCGTCGTTGTTGTTGTCGATGAGTTGGTCGTGTGCGGCCAGCAGTTCTTCGCGGCTGTATTCGTCATTCATGGGCTTCCCACAGGGTGCAATCCCTGAAATTCCAATCCGGCTGTTTCCTCGAACCCCAGCGCGACGTTGGCGGCGTGGACTGCCTGTCCCGCCGACCCCTTCATCAGGTTGTCGATGGCGCTGAAGACGACGATGCGTTTATTGGTCGGGTCGAGTTCGAATCCGACCTCGGCGTAGTTCGTCCCGGCGACCGATTTGGGTTCCGGGTAGCGATAGACGCCGCTTCCGCCCGCGACGAGGCGGACGAACGGTTCGTCCTCGTAGGCTTCCCGGTAGGCTTTCCAGAGGTCACCTTTGGATACGGGAGAATCCGGGAACACGTGGCACGTCGCGGACGCCCCGCGAACCATGTCCACGGCGTGTGCGGTGAACGACACGCTCGTTCCGAGAATTCCCTCGATTTCGGCCTCGTGGCGGTGGCCCGTCGGCGCGTAGGGGCGGACGATGCCCGAGCGCTCGACGTGGCTTCCCGCTTTGCTCGGCGTCGCGCCGCCCTCCGACGACCCGACTTTCACGTCCACGACGATTTGCTCGCTCCCGAACAGGATTCCGGCGTCGAACAGCGGCGACAGGCCGAGCAGCGTCGCGGTGGCGTTACAGCCACCGGCGGCGATGAGGTCCGCCCCGGGCAGTTCCTCGCGGGTCAGTTCGGGAAGGGCGTACACCGCTTCGTCCAGATACTCCGGACGGGAGTGGCCGTCGTACCACTCGTCGTACTCCGATTCCGTACCGAGGCGGAAATCCGCGCTCAAATCCACGACCGTGTCGGCGGCCTCGCGGAACGAGTCGATGTGCTCCATCGAGACGCCGTGTGGCGTCGCGGCGAACAGTACGTCCACGGATTCGAGGTCGGTCGGTTCGGAAAAACGCAGGTCCACTCCACGTAGATTCGGATGCACCGACCCGAGCGTCTTGTTCGCGTACTCCCTGCTGGTCGCCTGTGCGAGTTCGAAGTTCGGATGTCCGGCGAGCAGGCGGAGGAGTTCCCCGCCCGTGAATCCGCTGCCCCCGATGACGGTCGCCGAGAGCGTGTCGGCGCTCGTGTCCGTTTCCTCCGCGTCGGTTGCGGCGGCCATCAGGCCACCACCTCCGCCGGAATCTTGGTTTCGAGCCAATCCACTACGGCGGCGGGAACGTCCGTTTCGACCGCTTCGTTCAGCGCCTTGAACTCGACGGTGTGGTTCACTTCGTGGACGGTGTAGCCCGATTCGGTCTCCATCAAATCGACGCCGAGGAGACCGCCGCCGACCGCCTTGCTCGCCGTCTTTACGAGCGACTTTGCTTCGGCGTCCAGTGAGAACTCTTCCGTCTTCTGCACCTTTTGCGGCGTTCGTGAGCCAATGGTCCGAATGGCGAACCATCGCGGCGGCCGGTTCGCCGTCCAATGAGAGAACGCGAATATCGCGCTCCGGTTTGTCCACGAACTCCTGTACGTAGAACACCTTGTGCTCGTAGTGGCCGAGCGTCGCTTTGTGTTCCAGAATCGCTTCCGCCGCGCTACGGGAATCGATTTTCGCCATCAAACGCCCCCACGACCCGACGACGGGTTTGAGAACGCAGGGGTAGCCAAAGGTTTCGATGGCTTCCAGCGCGCTGTCGGTCGTGAACGAGACTTTCGTTTCGGGCGTGGGAACGCCCGCACCCGCGAGCGCGAGGCTGTTTTTCGCCTTGTCCGCACACACCTCTGCCGTCTCGTGACTGTTGACGATGGGAATCCCGTATGCCTCGCAGAACTGCGTGGCGTAGAGGCTTCTGCTCGTCGCCAGACAGCGGTCCACGACGAGGTCGAGTCCGTCGAAAGCCTCCGGCGGGTTGGTCAGGTCGAACGTCACCTTACGAACGTCGATTTTCGTCACGTCGTGCCCGCGCTCGCGGAGTTCCGCGAGTAGGAGTTTTTCGTCCTGACGGATTCTGGAGTAGAGGATGCCTACGTTCACGCGAGCCACCTCCGGTGGCGAGTGTGAGCCAGCGAACTCTGTGAATCTGTTTTCGTCAATTTACTCCCCCCAGTCCTCTTCGAGCTCCGGGGCTCGGTCGAGGACTGGCGGGTTCACGTCGATGACTTCCAGTTCGACACCGCAGGTGCCGCAGTCGATGATTTCTCCCGTTTCCAAATCGTCGTGCAAAGCCACGTCGGCTCCGCACTCAACGCATTCTACCATTGTACTCTCCCGTATCGCCCTATCGGACTTAAATCCATCGTTATTAATAATGAAGAAAAGGTGTAGACTACCGTCTAACGGGAGTAGAAGGCAGATACCGCGGTTCGACGTTAGTAATCAAGTAGTGCCCCACGCGGGGGTCGCGGTAGTTCAGACATAGTCGTTTACCTCCGTCTGCAGTGTTTCGCCGGCCGCTTCGAGCGACGCGGCGAGTTCGGACGTCTTCGTTTGATCGTCCACGAGCGTCGTCCTCGCATCCGCCAGCGCTTCGAGCACCGTTCCGGATGCCGGTCCGCCAGCCGAATCGCGCATGGCGACGCTCGTCTCCGCGTCGAGCGCCGATTCGACTTCCTCCGGAGCGACGAACTCGGCGAGCGGCGCACCGAGAACGTCCTCTGCGGCCGCATCGAGGACGTCGTAATCGGCCTCTCCCGCCGTCGCAACGACTTCGTGGGCCGTGCGGAACGGAACGCCATACATCGCCAGCAGGTCGGCGACACCCGTCGCCGTCGAAAATCCGTCACCCGCTGACTCCGCGAGCGTTCCCTCGTTCCACGTCGCGGTCGCCACCGCTCCCGCGGCAACGTCCGTCGCGTCGGTCACGGCGTCGATGGCGTCCCACGCGTGCGGAGTCGCACGTTGCAGGTCGCGGTTGTATGCGCGCGGCAGTCCTTTCAGCGTCGTGAGCAGTCCCGACAGTCCGGCGTGAGCGTCGCCCGCGACCGCACGGGCGAGTTCCAGCGTGTCGGGGTTCTTCTTCTGTGGCATGATGGACGAGGTGGACGAATAGTCGTCCGAGAGCTCCACGAACCCGCGATTCGAGTAGATGACGAGGTCTTCGGCCAACCCAGACACCGTCGTCGCGAGGTTCGCCGTCGCCGCGACCGTCTCCACGAGGAAGTCGCGGGTCGAAACCGCGTCCATCGAGTTGTCGAGGACGCTATCGAAGCCGAGCAGTTCCGCCACGCGCTCGCGGTCCACGTCGAACGGAGTTCCAGCGAACGCCGCCGCGCCGAGCGGGCACTGGTCGATTCTCCCGTAGGCGTCGAGCAGACGTGCTGTGTCACGGGAAACCGCTTGTTCGTAGGACGCAAGAAAGTGTCCGACGGTCGTCGGCTGGGCGGGTTGCAGGTGCGTGTATCCCGGCATCACGGTTTCCGCGTCGGATTCCGCGACTTCGAAGAGTGCCGAGCGGAGTGCGAGCGTCGTTTCGAGGAGTTCGAGCACGTCCTCGCGGAGACGGTAGCGGATGCAGGTCGCCACCTCGTCGTTGCGACTGCGGGCGGTGTGCATCTTCCCACCGTCGTGACCTACCTGTCCGACGACGGCCGTCTCGATGGCGGCGTGCACGTCCTCGCCTTCGGGAAGCGACCCGTGGCCATCGACTTCGACCACGTTCAGCGCGGTGAGAATCTCACCCGCCACGTCGTCCTCGATGATTCCCTGTTCGGCGAGCATCACGACGTGCGCACGGTCGATGTCGAGGTCGGCCGTGAAGATGCGCTCGTCGTCGGCGAGCGACGAGAGGAACCCGCGGGCGGGGCCGCCGCTGAAGCGGTCGCCGCGGACGACGTCGCCATCCGCGGCGAGTCCGTTTTCGTTCCCCTTCCCCGCTTTGCCTCCGTCACTCGTCATTTGCTATGCGGGCCTGGTAGCCGTGGTATTTCGCGACGCCCGTCGCGTCGGCCTGTTCGATTTTCCCGACCGTCTCGGTGTTGAACGAGGCGGCGTCCTCGGAGTAGACGGCGTGTTCGCTCTCGCGAGCGACCGCGCGTGCCTGTCCGCCCTCGAACTTGATGGTGACCGTGCCGGTCACCTTCTCCTGTGTGGTGTCGATGAAGCCGTCGAGGGCGTTCACGAGGGGGGCAGAAAGCAGTCCCTCGTAGGCCTTCTCGGCCCACTGCTGGTCGATACCCGTCTTGAACGAGCGCTCTTCCTTCGTCAGCACCAGTCCTTCGAGCGCTTCGTGGGCGTTGAGCAGCGTCGTCGCGGCGGGGTGTTCGTAGTTCTCGCGGACTTTCAGGCCGAGCATGCGGTCTTCCATCAGGTCGGTGCGGCCGACGCCGTGCTTTCCGGCGAACTCGTTCAGATATTCGATAAGCGAAACCGCGTCCATCGACTCGCCATCGACGGCGACCGGTTTCCCTTCTTCAAATTCGATTTCGATGAGTTCGGTTTCCGCACTCGGCTGTTCGGTCCACTCGTAGATTTCCTCCGGCGGGACGTAGGCCGGGTCTTCGAGGTTGCCGCCCTCCACGGAGCGACTCCAGAGGTTCGTGTCGATGCTCCAGACGCCCTCGTTACCGCCCTCCACCGGCAGGTCGTGTTCGTCGGCGTAGCCCATCTCCCATTTGCGGGTCAGACCGAGTTCGCGCACGGGGGCGATGACCTCCAAATCGGAGGCGCGCCAGACCGCCTCGAAGCGCAGTTGGTCGTTGCCTTTCCCGGTACAGCCGTGAGCCACGGCGTCACAGTCGTTTTCCTTCGCCACGTCGAGAATCGCCTCCGCGATGACCGGGCGTGCGAGCGCCGTCCCGAGCGGATAGCTCTGGTACGTCGCGTTCGCCTTCACCGCATCCAGACACTGTTCCGCGAACGCGTCCTTGGCGTCGATAACGTAGTGTTCCAAATCCAATGCTTCCGCCGTCTCCTCCGCCTCTGCAAACTCCTCTTCGGGTTGGCCGACGTCCACCGTGACGCCGATGACTTCGTCGTAGTCGTACTCCTCTTCGAGGAGTGGGACGCATACTGTCGTGTCGAGTCCGCCCGAGAAGGCGAGTGCAACCGTTTTCATTGTAAGAGTCGCCAGGAACCCCACCTACTTAAATTCTTCTCAGACATTTGAGAAATAAAGGTGCAAAGTAGACTAAAGACGAGTTAATCACAGGTGAGTGAGTTTTGAACGAACGACCGGTCGGAGTGGAATAGGTATTATTGGGACTAGAAACGCCCCGGTCGTCGTCGCACGCAGAAGGAGTCGTGGTCGGACTCGTCGCTCATCGGAGGGCAAACCCCAGTGGCGCGAGTCCGCGACATTATCGAATGCTTCTGTGGCCCACCGCTTAAACCCTTTCGGGACGGCAACGATTGCCAGCGTTCGGTTCAACGAAGTTTATGACGCGCCAAAATAACCATCGACTATGCGTCATCTTACCCCCATCTCCGTCGCGTTCATCCTTTTCACGGCGGGATGTGCGGGATTCCTGCCGTGGACCCATTCCAATTCGAACCACTCACCGACGACTACCGCCGGTCCGTCGTCGTATCCGCCCGGCGCGAACGGCCAGTGGATATTCGATGCAAAACAGCTCATCGCGGCACATGAATCCGTGCTCGACGGGTCGAACTACCGGATGCACGTCGATGTTCGCTCGAATCAAAGCGACGGTTCGATGACGTGGCAAAATAGAACGCTGACCGTACGCGTAGGTGGCAGCCACGCCCTGCTCAAGGGGCGTGGTGGCACACTTGGAAAACAGAATCTCACCGGTTATTCTTCGGAGGATATGATGGCCTACTGTCGAGAGGACGCCACTGTTTGTCACTACCGAGATGTCTCTGGTCGCTTCCGGCAAATTCCGAACGAAGAAGCGTCCCAAATCCAATCCGTCCTCGCCGGGTCTGACTTCGTGGCGAACGGGACGACGACCCGCGGCGGAACCACGTTGTACCGATACGAAACCGACGGAACCACGACTGTCTCGGACCTCAAAACGATCTCCGCGACGATTTTGGTGGATGAAGACGGTCTTATCCACGACTTCTCCGGGGAGGCTCTTACGAGCGACCGCTTCACGGCGGAGTTCGACTACGACTTCTCGGTGGAGTCCAGTCCCCCGAACGAACCGAGTTGGATGGACAGTCGCCCCCGAGTGACGTACCGAGTGAACGCGACCGAAATAACGCTCGAACACAGCCACGGCGGAGAACGTATTCCGGCGGGAACGAACGTTACAGTCTATCTCCAGAACCACTCCGTGCTCTCGCAGCCAACGATTCGGCTGCCGAAGTCGCTCGGCGACGGCGACGTTGCCCACCTGACTCCGAACGTTACCAAGGATTCGGCGTCCAGACAGCATCAGGCCAGTGGAAACGCCACCGTTAATCGCCCACCGCTGAGGGAACCGAAAACGAACTACTCCGGTTGGAACGTCAAGCTCTATCTCAAAACGAACGAGTGGTACCTCACCCTCCAGAGTCCGGAAAAGAGCACTGCCGAACAGTCGGACAATTCCAGCGAGTCCACGACCACGTACGAAGCGTAGCCCACTTGCCGGACTCACTTCCGGGAAACGGTACTCGGATACCAACCAAGCGTCCCGAATCGACCGACGTGCAGCCTCGACGTCGAGCCGTTATGGTAGACCGCACACTGCCTTTCGGGATGGGAAAATCTAACAACGTTTCGTTTCAACGAGGTTTATAATCCCTAAAAATAATCATTTGCTATGCGTCGCCTCCCAACCCTCCTCCTCGTCCTCCTCGTCCTGACGGCCGGTTGCGCGAACTTCCTCCCGTGGTCTCACTCCAAATCGAACCAGCAACGGACGACTTCCAACCACCCAGCATCCTATCCACCCGGAGCCAACGGGCAATGGATATTCGACGCCGAGCAACTCATCAAGGCACATGAATCCGTGCTCGACGGGTCGAACTATCGAATGCACGTTCGGATTCGACCGGACCAGGAAACCGCACCGATGGAGTGGCAAAACACGACGACGACCGTACACGTCGGCGGCGGTCGGACCCTGATACGCGGGAGCGGCGGGTCGTTCGGGTCCCAGGAGCTGACCGAATCGTACCGGAGTTACTCCACGGACGACATGACCGTACAGTGCCGACGCGGTGCCGAAAAATGTCGATATCTCTCTGCCATGTCCACTCAGGGGCAACAAATAACGAAGCGTACCACCTCACGAATGAAATCGCTCATCGCCAGTTCGGACTTCGTGGCGAAGGGAACGACGTCCCGAAACGGAACGACGTTGTATCGGTACGAAGCCAACGGTTCCACGACGCTTTCGGATGCCGATAAACTTTCAGCGACCGTACTGGTGGACGAGAACGGCCTCATCCACGACGCCTCGGGGACGATTCACATCGACGGAAAGCGACCCGCGACCGTCGAGTTCGACTACGGGTTCTCTTTGGTTTCGCGTCCACCAACGAAACCGGGATGGGTGAAAGGCGTGCCCCGCCTGACCGTCCGAACGAACGCGAGCGGGTTCACGCTCGAACACGAAAGCGGGGAGTCCATTCCGGCGGGAACGAACGTTTCGCTGTTGTTGGTAAACGACAGCGGTACCGCCGTCGGAACGGTTCGGCTACCGAAATCGCTCGGCAGCGGGGACGTCGCCTATCTCACGATTTCCGATATCGAGGACACCGACCATCGCCAGTACAAAGCCGTGGGGAACATCGCGGTCAACCGCCCAGCGACGAGCGAACCGGGAATAAACCACTCCAACTGGACCCTCTCCCTCGGATACGAGACGAAGCACTGGAGGGCGAACCTCTGGGTGAATCTCGAGGGGAGAAATCACGCCACCACGAACGACACCAACGCAACGACGACGGCGATGACGACGACAACGGCCACCGCTTGAGCGGATTCCGACGACAGTTGTTTCCCGTATCAAACGGTACCCTGATACCGCCCAAGCGTCTCGAATCGAACAGTGTACAGCCTCAACATCCCCGTTCCCGGCGAGGTTGCCCGACTCGCGGGAGAACTGCGCCCGTCACTCTACGGGTTCGACAGGGTTCGTGACCAACAGACGCTCGTCGCCAAACGCTTCGAAAATCACGGAAACTACGACCGATTGGAGATGCGAGTTCGGACCGCGCTCGTCGGCACGCCCGCTTTCGAGGCGCGAATCTCGGGCATCGACTACTTCGAAACGCCGACCCGCGGCGAGGGTCCCGTCGTCTACCTCGCCGTCGAAAGTCCCGGCCTGCAACGACTTCACCGCGAACTGACCGAGGAGTTCGGGACCATCGAGGGGTTGGAAGGCGGGGAGTACGTCCCACACGTCACGCTGGCACGTGGCGGGGACATCGAAACGGCGCGGGAACTCGCGGAGCGGGACATCGACCCGGTTTCGTGGACCGTCACGGAGCTCCATCTGTGGGATGCAAAGTACGACGAAACCGCCGCGAGGCTCTCGCTCCCGGCCTGACTTTTCTGCCCGCTACGGCTGTGGTGGTTCGCCGTCCCACGCCCCCTTGTCGCTGAAGAAGTTCAGCATGGCGAACTTGAGTTTGCCGGGTGCGATGTCGATGGTCTCCTCCCGTTCCTCCGGCGGGAACGTTTCCCGCACGCTGTATTTGCCCATCTCCCGGACGCTCCCTTCGGTGTAGCGTTTGTCGAGCAGGATGCGGACGCCGAAATCGTCCGGCGAGCGAATCACCCGGCCGAGCGCCTGTCGCGTCTTCCGAATCGTCGGAATCTCGACGGCGTACTCCCATCCCGAATTTCGTCCGGAGCGGTCGGCGAACACGGTGTCGTAGGCATCCTGCACCGCGTCCATCCGGTCGTCCAGATGCGGGTACGGCACGCCGACGACGACGACGGTTCTGGCGTCGTCCCCGTCGAAACTGACGCCCTCGGCCAGCGTTCCCCACAGGGAGGTGAACAGCGCGCCGTTTCCGTCCGCCGTGAACTGCTGGCGGAGTTCCTCGACGGGGGTTCCGGCCTCGTCGGAGTACAGGTTCGCGTCGGTTCGGTTCCGCACGAGGTCACGGTAGCGGTCGGCCTCGGCGTAACTCGGGAAGAAGACGAGCGTGTTTCCGGCGGTGAACCGAATCGCGTCGGTCAGTACGTCGGCGATGATGTCCTGTGTCTCCGGGTTGCTCCGTTCGCTTGCGAACAGGGCAGGTGTCTCGGCGGCGAACGTCCGGCGGTTCTCCTTCGGGAACTGGAGTCCGTACGCCAGCGAGATGGGGTCGCTCAGGCCGAGCACGTCCGACAACACGTCGAACGGGCGGAGGGTCGCGCTCATCAGCACCGTCGCGTACACCTCCTCGAAGAGGGCTTGGGTCACTTCGCGCGGGATGCAGGTGTACAACTCCGCGCGTCCGTACACCTGGTCGGTTCCCTCGTCGCGGCGCACTGCAACGACGGGATACTGCCCGAGTTCGGCACCCTCGTCCATGTAGGATTTGACGAACGCGGCGGCCTGAAGGGTTTGACATTCCTTTCGCGTCGTCGCGTCGCCCTCCTTGTACGCGTCCTCGTACTTCTGGTCGAGTTCCTTGGCGAGCGAGAGGGCGTCGTCCAACTCCGCGTCGATTCCCTTCCCGGCGTACTCCTGGAGGAAGGCGAGCGTCAGGTCGTCGCGTTTGTCGTCGTTCGCGACCGACACGTCCTGCCAGTTCTCGCCGACTGCTTCGCGCTCGCCGAAGCCGAACGAATCGTCGTAGGTAGCTTTGAGCGCCCGCTGAAACGCGGCGAGGACGTTGAACCCGGCATCGCTCCGGAAGTCGTCGCTGTCCTGGAGTTCGTCCAGCGCGCTGTCGATGGTGTTCTCGGTCAGCGTCCGGGAGGCGTGGTCGCGGGCCGTTCCCTCGATGTTGTGCGCCTCGTCGAAGATGGTGATGACGTCCTCCGGGTCGCGGCCCAACCAGCGGAAGAACTGCTCGCGTATCATCGGGTCGAGGAGGTGGTGGTAGTTGCAGACGACCAAATCCACGCCCTCCATGCCGTCTTTGAGCAGTTCGTAGCCGCACATCTGCTGTCGTTCGGCGTACTCGTAGATGTCGTCGGGCGTTCGAACCCCGTTGTAGAGCCATTGGTAGAACTCCTCGGTGTTCGCCGTGAGGTTGTTGTAGTAGTGCTCGCAGATGTTCTTCTCCTTGAGGTTCTCGACTTCGTCCTGAATCCCTTGAAGTCCGTCCATCACGGCACTACGGGCCTCTGCGGCGGTCGAGTCGCCCTCCTGCATGTCGTCGAGCAGTTCGCGCTGTCGCTGTTCTAGTTCGTTTTTGTCGCGTTCCTTGTCGACGACTTCGTAGGTGTTGTCCCGGAGTACCTGACACTCCTGATAATCGACATCGATGTGGCACATCGACCCTTTCCCCCGAAAGACGACGGCGCGAAGCGGTTCCTTGCGCGTTATCTCGCGCGCTTCAGTGACGAACTGGCGCATCTGCTGGTGGACGTTGGTCGTGATGACGACCGTTTTGTCCTCCTCGCGGGCGAACTCCAGTGCGGGGACGAGCGACGAGAGCGTTTTGCCCGTCCCACACGCACCCTCGAAGAGCACGTCCTGTCCGCGTGCCAGTCCGTTGTAGATGCGGTCCATCGCCTCCTGCTGGTTGTCGTAGGGGGCGTCGTACGGGAAGAACCGCATGTACTCGTTCGTCGTGGACACGATACGGGATATTCGCGGCTTGGTTCAAAAACCCTTGCCCATGGGAGGGATGCGCCTTTAGATAACCGACTCCGCCGCCGTCTCCTGGACTTCGGGTTCGATGTACACCTTCTTCACGCTCTCGTTGATTTCGTACAGGCCGTCCTCGATGTCGGTTATCAACTCGTCCATCTCCCCGGTGTCGAGCATCGGGTCGAACGCCACGTCGGCGGTGACGATGATACGGTCCGGACCGAAGTAGACGGTTCTGAAATCGATGATTTCGGTGACGCCGTTCCACTCGTTCAACTCCGAGCGGAGTTTGTCCTCCTCCTCTTTTGGGAGGCTTTCGCCGAGCAGAAGGCGCTTGTTCTCCCACGCTAACGCGATGGCGAACACCATCAATAGAACCCCGATGAGGAGCGCCGCGCTGGCGTCGTAAATCGGGTTTCCGGTGACTTGCGACAGCCAGATGCCCAACAACGCGAGTCCGGCACCGCTAACCGAGACGGTGTCTTCCGTGAGCGCCGTCAGCGTCGAGACGTTGCTCGTCTTGTGGAACGCTTCCCGGAATCCGCTCCAGTTTCGGCGTTCGATTTCGTGTTTCGTCGAACGATAGGCTTTGGTGAAGGCGTACCCCTCAAAGAGGATGGCTCCGATGAGGACGCCGTAGTTCACGTACACCGGCGGAAACGACTGTCCGAGAACGTGAACGAACTGTCCGCTGACCGTTCCGTGTTCATGAACGAGCGAATCGTATCCGTGTTTTGCGCTCTCCCAACCGGCGATACCGAAGAGGAGGACGCTCACCAGAAAGCTGTAGAAGAACTGTGCCTTGCCGTAGCCGAAAGGGTGGTCACGCGTCGGTTTTCGGTCCCCGAACCAGATGCCGACGAGAAGAAAGACCTGATTCCCGGTGTCGGAGATGGAGTGAAACGTCTCCGAGAGCATCGCCGGACTTTGAGTGAGGACGAAGCCAACGAATTTCAGCACGGCGATCGCCGCGTTCGAGAAGAGGGCGACGATCACGACGGACTTGCTGTTCGCCATTACTCGACTAGCGGCGAGGAGGTATCAAAGTCCTTACGACGAAGCGCCGCGCGTCGATTCGACGCAAGACGAAAGGCGACGGGATACCAACACCGAACCATGATAACCATCGTCTCCGACACGCACAGTACGACGGGACACGAGTTGAGGGGACGAACGCTCGATGCCGTCCGAAAGGCGGACCTCGTAGTACACGCGGGTGACTTCACGACGACTGCCGTCCTCGATGCGTTCGAAGCCGAAAGCTCCCGATTGGTCGCGGTTCGTGGCAACAACGCGACGGAGGCGGTAGCCGACCGACTTCCGGCCGTGCGAACGTTCGAGGAAAACGGGGTTCGATTTGCCCTCACACACCGTCAGCGAGGCGGGAGTACGGCACTCGAACTCTTCGGCCGGGAACGCGACGCCGACGTGGTCGTCTTCGGCCACACGCACCGCCATCTCGCGGAACGTGCCGGCGGGGTGGTCTTGCTGAATCCGGGAAGCTACGCACAGCCACGGGGGAATCGGCCGACACACATCGAACTCGAACCGATGGGGAAGGGCTTCGCTGGGAAGATTTATGAGTGGAGCGGGGAACTCGTGGAAGAGTTCCCGATAGGAGGGCTGGAAAGGTGATGGCGTACCGGGGGAGGGCCGAAGCAGGGCGGCTCCATTTCATCATATGCAGTGTGACATAATGTACCCTTGGTAAGCTCAAAAAAGCGTTTTAGTTATCGGTTCTGCACAAAATACCACCCGACAGCGCCGAGGGTGAGGACGAGCGCGCCGCCCGCGAAGAACAACACGCCCGGCGGAACGGTCGCCAGGACGCTGTTCGCCGCCTGTCCCGCGCCGTTGGTCGACTCCGTCGAGAACGTTCCCATTTGCCCGCCACCACTGGCGGTCTTCTCCGCCGTCTTTCCGCCGATATCGAGCAGTCCCTGCGTGACGGCGTACTGAATCCCGGCGCTCACGACACCGAGTAGGACGGCGACACCGAGAACGCGGGAGAGTGCGTCTTTCAGTCCGGTCGTCTGCTCTTCACGGCCAGCAAAGAGGATAAGCGGGCCGTCGCTCGGTGCATACACTTTCATCTCGCGGCCTTTCTCGGAGTAGATGGTATCGACGGCCGTGATGAGGTCCGCGTCTTCCAACTTCTTCAGGTGATATTGGGCGTTCTGTAGCGAGGTATCCGCCCGGTCGCTCAGTTCGGATGCCGTCGCCGGTTGGTCGTGCAGTTCGGAGAGAAGACCACGTGCGGTATCGGACGAGAGCGCCCCGAGCAGGTCGTCCGCATCGTCGCTATCCACCCCAAGAATTCGGGGGGTTCCGCCTGACGGGGGTTCAACGTCCGAACTGGAGGGCAAGAGGTCGGCCATATTTATCCGTATGCATCTGCTCGTCAATCAACTTTGCCACTGGCACGGCGAAACGAATTTGGTTCGTGAACTGATATAGGGGGTATGGAACCACTCGGAATCTTCGGAAACGTCCTCAACGACCCCCTCTTCGTCGGCCTTCTCGTCGTCATGCTCGGCTTCGTCTTTTTCATCTACCTGTTCATCCGTCGGACGATGACGGGATTTCAAGAAGGAGTGCAGAAGGGACAGCGATAATCGAAGTGCTCTCAGAGCGCGTTTCGAATCCGTTCCGCCGCAGTTTCTACATCCTCTCGGTTCACGTCCCAGTGCGTACAGAACCGGACGACGTGCGGTCCGAACGCCGACCCGATAACGTCCGCTTCGGCACACAGGTCGAGGAACTCCTCGGCGGTGAGTCCCGCGCCCTCGGTGTTCACGAGGACGATGTTCGTCTCGGGTGACTGTACCGTGAGTCCGTCGACGTCCGCGAGTCGGTCCGCGAGGACGCGGGCGTTCTCGTGGTCATCCGCCAGTCGTGAGACGTTCTCCAACGCGAGGAGACCCGGCCCGGCCACGACGCCGACCTGTCGCATCCCGCCGCCGAGCAGTTTCCGGACCCGTCGTGCGCGTGCGATGAACTCCTCGTCCCCGGCGAGCATCGACCCGACGGGCGCGCCGAGTCCCTTCGAGAGACAGAACATCACGGAATCGACGTTCTCCACGATTCTGGCGGGCGACACGTCGAGGGCGACTGCCGCGTTGCCTACTCGCGCGCCGTCGAGGTGAATCGGAATTCCGAGGTCGTGGGCCGTCTCCGCTGCCGCGTCGATTTTCTCGGGAGCGATTGCGACACCTCCCTTGCTGTTGTGCGTGTTCTCGAGCGTCAACAACCCGGTTCCGGGGCGGTGTGCGTCCTCCTCGACGTAACCGTCGCGAACCTGTTCGGGCGTCGGAATTCCACGGTCGCCGCCGTCGAGCGTCCGGACTTGTAGGGCCGAGTGCTGGGCGAGTCCGCCGAGTTCCCACTTGTAGATGTGACTTTCGCGTTCGACCAGCACTTCCTGCCCGCGTTCGGTGTGGACGCGAGCGGCGATTTGGTTGCCCATCGTACCGGTCGGGACGTAGAGGGCCGCCTCCATTCCCACCAGTTCGGCGGCCGTCGATTCGAGTTCGTTGACCGTCGGGTCCTCGCCGTACACGTCGTCACCCACGTCGGCCTCGCTGGCCGCCGCACGCATCTCCTCGCTCGGTTTCGTGACCGTGTCGCTCCGCAGGTCTATCATACGCGACCGTTCCGCCGCGGCGAACAAATAACCGAGGGTAGAAGCAGTTCATCGACGGATATACGCACACCGAAAGCGGTTTCCGGTATCCACGAAATTTTGCCACATGGACGAACGAATTCGGAACCACGCCGAAACTATCGTCGACCACTCCCTCGATATCGAAGCGGGCGATACGGTCGTCGTTCGCGCGCCGACCGCCTCGGATGACCTCGCAGTTGCACTCTCCGAAGCGCTCGGCGAGCGCGGTGCGTTCCCCCTCGTCACCGCCGGCCGTCGGGACAGGAAACAGGCCGCTTTCCTCCGCTCGATAGACGCCGATGCCCTCGAAACGCCCGAGCACGAACAGGCGTTGTTCGAAGCGGCGGACGCCATCGTTCACGTCCGAGCACACGAGAACGCCTCGGATATGAGCGACGTCGATACCGAAACGCACGCGGCGTACAGTCAGGCCTATCAGCCGATACAGCAGGAAATCCTCTCGTCGCGCTGGTGTCTCACGCAGTATCCCTCCCCCGGCAGCGCACAACTCGCCGAGATGAGCACGGAAGCCTACGAGGAGTTCGTCTACAGCGCGATGAACAAGGATTGGGACGAACAGCGCGAGTTCCAAGGGCAGATGGTCGAAATCCTCGACCCCGCCGACGAAGTCCACATCGTCTCCGGTGACACCACCGACCTCACGATGTCCGTTGCGGACATGAAAACCATCAACGACGAAGGGAAGAACAACCTCCCCGGCGGCGAGGTGTTCACCGCGCCGGTCCCCGATTCGGTCGAGGGCGAAGTGCTGTTCGACAAACCCCTCGTCCATCAGGGCAACATCGTGGAGAACGTTTGGCTGAAGTTCGAAAACGGCGAAGTCGTCGATTTCAGCGCCGACAAAAACGAGGAGGTCCTCGCGGGCGTCCTCGACACCGACGACGGCGCTCGAAGGCTTGGCGAACTCGGCATCGGCATGAACCGCGACATCGACGAGTTCACCTACAACATGCTGTTCGACGAGAAGATGGGCGACACGGTCCACCTCGCCGTCGGCATGGCCTACGACATCTGTGTCCCCGACGACCAGGAACCGAACGAGAGTGCGGTTCACGTGGACATCATCGTGGACATGAGCGAGGACTCGTTCATCGAAGTGGACGGGGAAGTCGTCCAGCGCAACGGTACCTTCCGTTTCGAGGACGGGTTCGAGGAGTAACTGCGAAGGAGCACGGCGACTGAGCGGGTAGTTTTTAGTGCAGGTTTTTGCGAGGAGCGGTCGGCCTCTGCCGACCCGACGACGTAAAAAAGTGCAATGCGCACCTTCCGTTTCGAGGACGGATTCGAGGAGTAACCGCGAAAGAGTCCGGCGACTGAGCGGGGTGTTTTTGACGGGATACTGAGGCTAACTCTTCGGAAGCGACGCGACGAACGTTTATGTACCATACCGCGGCCAAATCGGACATCTCCTGACAACTGCCGCGTGGACGGTCGAGGCGGGTGTGTGGCACACCACCGCGTGAAATCGTCGTGCCGCCTGTTCGCAACTATCCGACGCGAGACGTATCGTTCGGGCTCTTCTCGTCAGTGCGAACCGAAAAAACCGTTCTTCGCTACCCTTCATCCGTCGGTTCAAAACAACGCGTGATGGGCATCCAGTATATATTTGTTGTGGCCCCAGGGAGTTAAGTAGCTACGGTTGAATAGAAACAATCGTGTCAAAAGTTGCCTGTCCGGACTGTCGACGAAACATCGCGTTTCACGAGCTGGAGACCAGAACTATCGCCCAATCCAGCGGATTTTCGACGAACTATCGCTGTCCGTTCTGTCGAAACGCCATCGACAACGTTGTCGAACTGCTGTAGTTCCGGTACGGATGGTTCCGGGAAGACGGGAGACCGGAACTGTGGTGTGTCGTAGCCCCCTAATCACCATCGGGCGTCGTCCAGGTCTCGAATCGGCAGTTCGTGACAGTACCCATCCCCGAAAGGTATCCAGCTAGTTGCTCGGGTCGAACTCATCGAAATCGTCGGCGATATCCGAAAGGTCGTCCGTGTCGGATTCCTTCTTCTCGGTGTGTCCCGCTCGTCGTCGGTCGTGTCGCTGAACTTCGGTTCGTGTACGCTGTAATCCGTCATCGGTTTCTGGTCCGATAGGGTGCGGTGTGAGCACGGGGATTGCTACTCTCCTGAATGTGAGGAGCTATTTACCGGACGACGAACAATCCCCGAACGATGGCAGAGGTGAGCGCGGACGAGAACCCGTACGTCGAAGAGCCGGAGACGGATTTCGAACCCGTCACCGAGATGAGCGAAGCCGAGGCCAGCGAGCAGGCCGAATTGCTTCGTGAGGCGATTCGCCACCACGATTATCGCTACTACGTCGAAAACGACCCGCTCATCGGCGACCGGACCTACGACGCCCTCTTTACCAGACTCCAAGAGTTGGAGGAGGCGTTCGATGTCCAAACCCCGGACAGTCCGACTCGGCGAGTCGGCGGCGAACCCCTCGACGAACTCGACAGCGTCGACCACGTCGCCCCTATGCTTTCCATCGACTCCAGCGGAGAAGCCGACGATGTACGTGGATTCGACGAGCGTATCCACCGGAAGTACGACGACGTGGAGTACGTCTGTGACCCGAAGTTCGACGGCTTGTCACTGGAGGTCATCTACGAGGACGGAGAGTACGTCCGTGCAACCACTCGTGGGGACGGACAAACGGGCGAGGACGTAACCGAAAACGTCCGCACCATCGCGAGTATCCCGCACCATCTCCGGGGGGATTACCCGGATTATCTCGCGGTTCGCGGGGAGGTCTACCTCCCGCTGGACGCGTTCACCGCATTCAACCGCGAGCGGGTCGAACGCGGCGAGGACGCGTTCGCCAACCCGCGAAACGCGGCCGCCGGGTCGCTTCGGCAACTCGACCCGTCCGTGACGGCCGAGCGCCCACTCGACTGTTTCTTCTACGACGTGCTCGATGCGAGCGCGGAGTTTCCGACCCACTGGTCGGAGTACGAGGCACTGCCGAAATTCGGCTTGAAGGTGAACGACCGCACCGAACTCGTGGACGATATCGAGGACTGTCTCGACTACCGCGACGAGTTGATGGCCGACCGCGAGACGTTGAACTACGAAATCGACGGGGTCGTCATCAAGGTCAACGACCGGGAGAAATGCGCCGAACTCGGAGCGACCGCACGCTCGTATCGGTGGGCGTACGCCTACAAATTCCCGGCTCGTTCGGAGCAAACCACGATTCTGGACGTGACGGTGCAGGTGGGGAGAACGGGACGACTCACCCCCGTTGCACTGCTCGAACCCGTTGACGTTGGAGGCGTAACCGTCTCACGTGCCAGCCTTCACAACCCGGATGAAATCGCGGAGAAGGACATCAACATCGGCGACGAGGTACGCGTTAAACGTGCGGGTGACGTGATTCCGTACGTCGCCGAGGTGGTCGAAAAACACAGTGAGGGCCATTACGTCCTTCCCGAGCAGTGCCCCGTCTGTGGCAGTCCGGTCGAACGCGACGGACCCATCGCCTACTGCACGGGTGGACTCGCGTGTGATGCACAACTCCGACAGGCGGTGGCCTACTACGGAAGCGACGACGGGCTCGATATCGAGGGATTGGGAGAGGAACGAGTGACCCAACTCATCGACGCGGGCCTGCTCGAATCGTTGCCCGACCTGTACGGACTCGATCGGGAGGCGTTGCTCGAACTGGACGGATGGGGTGAGAAGAGTGCGGAAAACCTGCACACCGAACTCGAAGCGTCGAAACACCCCTCGCTCGCGAGTTTCCTCTCGGCCATCGGAATTCCACGCGTCGGGAGTGAAACCGCCCGCGAACTGGCGCGGGAGTTCGAGTCGATGGCTGCCGTGATGGATGCCAGTACCGACGAACTGGAAGCCGTTCCGGATATCGGCCCCAAAGTCGCGGCCGGGATTCGGGAGTTCTTCGACGCCGAGCGCAATCGGAGCGTCGTCGAGGAACTGCTGAAACACGTCGAACCGGAACCGGAGGAATCCACTGCTGGCGACGAACTCGCCGGTTTGACGTTCGTGTTCACCGGGTCGTTGTCGGAACCGCGTTCGGATATCGCGGACCTCGTGGAGAGCCACGGCGCGAACGCGACTGGAAGCGTCTCGGGCAACACCGATTACCTCGTCGTCGGGGAGGACCCGGGGCAATCGAAGCCGAACGACGCGGACGCGAACGACGTGCCAATACTCTCGGAAGCCGAATTCTGGGACCTGTTGGAAAGCGAAGACGTCGAGCGTTAGAGGTCCGCTCGCTGGAAAACCGAGTAGCCGATTGCGACGGGGACGAACAGCCAGAAGAGGAGATACACGAGAACGAACGGGTCGCTGAAGTAGATGGGAAGGGAGTTACCGAGAACAGTTGCGACGGTTCTCCGAAGGAGTCTGTTGAACAGCACCACTCGTGCGTCGAACTGGCTCGAAAATATCAACGAGTTCACCAAGGTTTTGTACGCCGTCATCGGGTTCAGGAGTCGAAGGAACAGTATCGTGGATACCCGTCCGGGAACGCCCAGTCCGGCGTATTTTCCGAGGAGAGTCGCGATTGCGTTTGCCAACGTACTCCAGAGGACGAGGAAGACCATGTAGAGCGAGACTGCGCTAATCATCGCTCGGCGACCGGTCTTGGCGGTCGCCGAGATACCGACTGACAGTCCGACGAACACGAGACCGAGAAGGAGCGTGAGCAGTGCGAACAGGATGTAATCGACGACTTTGAACTGGAGGCTCGTCAGCAAGAGAATCACCGCGGCGACGACGAATCCGACGACGGTGGAAACCCCGACGACACTGCTCCGGCCGAGTACCTTCCCGAGTACGACGTCGTCACGCGAGTGGGGAAGCGAGAGCATGAGTTTCAGCGTTCCCGACTCCCGCTCGCGGGTGATGGCGGCGTAGCCGACGACGATGGAGATGAGTGGAATCAGGATTGCAGTTCCTTGCTGCATCAGGGAGACGTACTGGTCGGTGTTCTGTCCTGCGTTCCCCGCGTTCGGCCCCATATCCAGCAGGAAGGCGATGATCGGGAGGCAGTGCGAACACGATGACGAACAGCGCCGTCAACACCCATAGCCACCGCGACCGGGCCGTGTCGCGGAAATCCTTTCGGGCGACTGACTGCCACGTCATACCGTTGCCTCCTGTCGAGTGTACGCGATAAAGAGGTCTTCGAGCGACGTTTCTTCGGTTTCGAAATCTTCGACCCGCGTGTCGGTGTTTTCGAGCGTGGTGATGACCATCGTCTTGGCGTCCGCCTCGCAGTTGACGAGTAACGTGTCCTCGTCGCGTTGAACGCTCTCGACGCCGTCGAGAGCGCGCACCTGTTCGAGTGCATCCGACGAGAGCGAGGTCGTCTCGATGCGGAAAACGGTGCCACTGCCGACGTTCTCCCGAAGCCCCTCGATGGAGTCCTCGGCGACGAGTTCGCCCTCGTGAAGGATTCCGACGCGGTCACAGACGGCTTCGACTTGGCCGAGGATGTGGCTGGAGAAGAACACCGTCGCACCGCGTTGCTGTTCGTCCCGGATGATGGTTCGCATCTCGCGAGCACCTGTCGGGTCGAGACCGGACGACGGTTCGTCGAGGATGAGCAGGTCGGGGTCCCCGACGAGCGCCATCGCGAGCGCGAGTCGCTGAGCCATTCCCTTGGAGTAGCCGCCCGCTTTCCTGTTCGCATCGTCGAGCAGTCCGACCCGGTCCAGAAGTTCGTCCGGGTCGTCGTCGGTCCCCTTCGCTTCGATGGCGAATTCGAGGTGATGTCTTCCGGTCAGGCGGTCGTACACGGAAAATCCCTCGGGGAGGACGCCGGTTCGGTTGCGAATTTCGACGCTTTCCGACTGGGCGTCGTGTCCGAGAACGGTGATGGAACCATCCGTCGGACGGATGAAATCGAGGATGAGGTCGATGGTCGTCGATTTCCCCGCGCCGTTCGGGCCGAGAAAGCCGAACACCTCCCCCTCGTTCACGTCAAGCGAAAGGTCCTTGACGGCCGTGATATCGCCATATCGCTTCGTCACGCCGTCGAGTCGAATGGCGGTCATTGCCTCAGCTTTCGCCAACGTGCATATATGATTGTTGTTCCGTACTATACGGTGTCATCTGCATCACGTTTTTCGGCTATTCTCGTCGCTTCCGTGGCGTATCGTTCCTTTTCGGATTCGTCGGTGACGGGGGCCAATCGCTCGCGCTCGACTTCGATTGCGGCGGTCGTCTCGCCGCCGAGTCGCCCTGCCCGTTCCTTGCGAAGATACCACTCCCCGTCGGGTGTGGCGTACACCAAGGTCAATAGGTCGCGATCGCTGTACGTTCGTTCGACCAACCACACTCGAACGTCGTCCATGAGCGATCGTTCGCGGGTATCGGATTTGTATCTGGCGAGACCGTTCGTAGCCGCAACCTTATTTATCTCCCTGATTGACGGATAAACGATGGGACAGTCCCCGCTGTCACAGGCGTCCGACGACCGCCTGCTAGACATGCTCTTTGCGGGTGAAGAAATCGAAGAGGAAATCGAACTGGAAGGTGCGCGAATCGCGGTGACGAGTCATCGCCTCCTCGCGTTTCATGCCCGAAGGGGGTGAGAGACGGTTCGACCACGAAGACCGGCCGAACGTCCTCGACGCCCGTGTTCAGGCCGCCGGTCGCCCCGATTTCCTCTCGTGGTGTGTTCGGAGCTTCATCTATGGCTTGCTCCTCGTGGGCGGTGGGTACTTGCTCAACAGTAGCGGCGTTCTCACCGACTTCAACACGGCGAACACGCCGAATACCCGGGCCGTCGGCGGCGTACAGCAGATGATCGGGAATATGGTCAGCGCGTTCTCCTTGTTGACGAGCGTCCTGTTATTGGTCGGTGGGATACTCGTCTTCGCCGCCATCGTCTTGGGACTTCTCTATCTTTTCACCCGGTCGGAGGAGTTAATCATCGAACGCGCCGGACGCGACCCGATTCGAATACCCGTCGATGGCGACGAGGCCGAGGACGCCGCTCGTCGCATTCGGACGGCGGTAGGGACAGGTTCAAAGCCGAGCGCCGACTAATCGAAATCGATGGACGTAGCGACCGTTCGGGAGCACGCGAGCGACTTACCGCGTGAACCCGGCGTGTATCAATTCTTGGAAGGCGACACGGTTCGCTATGTGGGCAAAGCCGTCGACCTCCGGGCACGGGTTCGGTCGTACGCCGACCCGCGGAGCAACCGCATCGGGAACATGGTCGAGCGGGCGGATTCGCTCGATTTCGCCGTCACCGATACGGAGACACAGGCGCTCCTGTTGGAAGCGAACCTCATCAAACGCTACCAGCCACGCTACAACGTCCGCCTGAAGGACGACAAATCCTACCCCTTGGTGCAGGTGACGGGCCACGAGTTCCCGCGAATCGAGATCACCCGCGACCCCGACCGCGCCGGGGCGACGGTGTTCGGTCCGTTCACGAACAAATCGACCGTCGAAACGGTGGTCAAGGCACTCCGGGAGACGTACGGCATCCGGGGCTGTTCGGACCACAAGTTCGCCAACCGCGACCGGCCGTGTCTCGACTACGACATCGGCCTCTGTACCGCGCCGTGCACGGGGGAAATCGCCCGCGAACCGTACCTCGGCGACGTGGAGAGCGTCGAGCGGTTCTTGGGTGGCGAGGTGGACGTGTTGGCCGAGCCCCCTCCGCCGCGAGATGGAAGCGGCCGCCCAGAGTCGCGAATTCGAACGGGCGGCGAACCTCCGCGACCGACTCGACGCCGTCGAATCGTTCCACGGTGGGGACGCCGACGCGATTTCCTCGCAGACCGACGAACGAACCGTGGACGTGCTCGGGGCCGCGGTGGAGGGCGAACGGGCGACGGTCGCCCGACTACACAGCGAGCGGGGCCAACTCGTGGACCGCGACCACCACTCGCTTTCGGTGCCGGACGGCGACGACGTGGCCGCCGTCCTCGGCGGATTCATCCCGCAGTTTTACGCCGAGCGGGAGTTACCGGATGCGCTGTTGCTCTCGGAGCGTCCCGACGACACCGACGTGATGGATTGGTTGGAGGCCGAGGGCGTCGCGGTTCGCGTACCGGGTGCGGGCCGGGAGGCGACGCTCGTGGATTTGGCGCTGAAGAACGCCCGCAGAGGTGCGGGCAATCCGGACGAACTCCGGGCGCTCGCGGACGCGCTGTCCCTGCCCTCGGCCGAGCGAATCGAGGGGTTCGACGTGAGCCACGCACAGGGGTCCTCGGTCGTCGGGAGCAACGTCACCCTCGTCGGTGGGTCGCCAGAGAAGGGCGACTATCGCCGGAAGAAACTGACGGAGACGAACGACGATTATGCGAACATGCACGACCTGCTTCACTGGCGGGCGAAACGGGCGGTCGAGGGACGGGACGACCGGCCCGACCCCGACCTGCTCCTCATCGACGGCGGAGAAGGACAACTCGCCGCCGCCAGGGAGGCGTTGGAGGAAGTCGGCTGGGACGTGCCCGCGGTCGGTCTCGCCAAGGCCGAGGAGATAGTCATCACCCCGACCGCGACGTACAACTGGCCGAACGACGCACCCCAACTCCACGTCCTCCAGCGAGTGCGCGACGAGGCGCACCGATTCGCGGTGCAGTACCACCAGACGCTCCGCGACGACGTTTCGACCGAACTGGACGACGTGTCGGGAATCGGACCACAGACCCGCAGAAAGCTGTTCCGGCGATTCGGCAGTTTGGCGGGCATTCGAACGGCGTCCGACGACGAACTCCGCGAGGTGGACGGTGTCGGGAAAAAGACGGTGACGGCACTGCGACGTAGGTTGTGAGCCGTGGTTTGTGAGATAGGGGTATTCTGCCGTGTGAGCGTCCGGCTTATTCGGCCGACCGCTCGAACGCGACTTCGTGAATCTCCAGTTCGTGGGGCGAAGTGAACATCTCCTTCGGCGGGTGGTCGTCGTGTGCGTCCGCGAACGCGTCGGTGTCGGTCCACGCCTCGAAATCCTCCATCGACTCCCAGTACGTTTGGGAGATGTAGGAATCCGTCTCGGCGTTGGCGGGCGTCAGCAGTTCGAACTTGACGAAACCGGGTTGGGTCTCGACGTTACCCATGCTGTCCCGAAACCGTTCCACGAACTGGTCGGCGTACTCGTCGGCGACGAACAGCCTGTTTTCGACGACTATCATTTCACTCCGAACTGCGTCGTTTCCACGCATAACTCTATCTCTCAAATTCGAGTTTTTATAATCCATTTTGGATTGTGACTGATTTGCAGGTTCGGGACTTCGGTTCGTCCAGAGCGCACGCTCTCAACCCTGACCGGATGGACAGGGACTAATCGAAGAGACGAGTATTCGTTCGAAGACGGATGAGTGAAAGTTTCGAAGCGGACACGACGCGCTGTCCCGGCTGTGGGTTGGAACTCCGCAAACGAGACGTACCGGCTACTGACCGGTACAACGCGTCCGCGGAATGTTGGCACCTGTATGGAAAACTGACTTCGGATACGATTTCGAGGGGCGGCCTCGGATTCGCTCATCAACTGTGCGTGGATGCCTACGGCGCTCAGCATTCGGGTGGGGCGACGAAACCGATAACCACGGCGTTCGCACTTATCGGACTTTATCTGGCCGTGGAGCGCGATTTCACTGGCAGACAAGTGCAGAGCGCCCACATGCTCCTCGGCGAAAAAGCGGTGAGTTGGCCGGAATTGACACCACCCTCTTCGAGTGACGACATAACGGTACGGACCGTTTTGAACGCGGAGACAGGCGATGAACGGGACCTCGCAATCGAGCAATGGACGGAGTCGGTCTGGCGGGGGTGGGAACGAGAGCACGATTGGGTGAAGGGAGTCTGTGACGACCTGTTGGATATCGATAGATAGCCGTCCGTGGGAGGATGGTTCACGAAACGGTTTCCCGCTTGATTTCAGGGGTCATCACGCATGTCCCAGCACGAAGACATTGAATAACACAAAAATGTTAAGCGACTGGTTTCTCTCTGTTCGAGTATGGAACACCCGTTTTATCACCTGGGGAAGATGTCCGGCGGGTCCGGACTGTCGAAACTCCTCTTCGCCGTCGTCGCCATCCTCGTGTTTTTCCTTCTCCTTCCATCGCTCAACGCCGTCGAAATCGTGGGCTTCCTCCTCCTCGCACTCGTCGCCGTCGCCGTCAACAGCGCCGTCGAAATCGTCGGCCCGTACGAGAAGCGCGCGCTCGTCGTCCTCGGAAGCTTCCGAAAGCTTCTGGGGCCGGGTATCCACGTCATCCCACCGTTCGTCAGCCAAACCTACCAGTTCGACATGCGAACCCACATGCTCGACGTGCCGAAACAGGAAGCCATCACGCAGGACAACTCGCCGCTGATGGCTGACGCCGTCATCTACGTCCGCGTGACGGACGCGAAAAAGGCGTATCTCGAAGTCGATGACTACCGCCGTGCCGTGTCGAACCTCGGCCAGACGACGCTTCGGGCCGTGCTCGGCGACATGAGCCTCGACGAGACGCTGTCGCGCCGGGAGGAAATCAATGCGCGAATCCGCGAGGAAATCGACCCGCCGACGGACGAGTGGGGCGTTCACGTCGAGAGCGTCGAGGTACAGGAAGTGATGCCCAGTCAGACCGTCGTGAAAGCGATGGAACAGCAAACCAGCGCGGAGCGCAGACGCCGGGCCATGATTCTCGAAGCGCAGGGAAAACGACACAGCGCCATCGAGCGTGCGGAGGGTGAGAAAACGTCGAACATCATCCGCGCACAGGGACAAAAACAGAGCGACATCATCACCGCGCAAGGTGATGCAGTCGCCACCACGCTCCGGGCGAAATCCGCCGAGGCGATGGGTGAGCGTGCCGTCATCGAGAAGGGAATGGAGACGCTCCAAGCCATCGGGGAGGGTAAATCGACGACGTTCGTTCTCCCGCAGGAACTCACTTCGACGCTCGGCCGCTACGGCAAACACCTCACCGGAAGCGACGTCGCCGAGAGTGGACGCCAACTGGAGAGCAAGGAGTTCGACGCCGAAACCCGGACATTACTCGGGTTGGACGACATCGACGAGACGCTGGCGGAACTCGATTCGCCGGACGAAACGGAACGGGAAGCGCTGGAAACGGTCGAACCGGCGGAGTAAACGCTATTTTCGCAGTGTGACCGTGTTGGATTCGGACGAAGACAATGTGATTTGGTAGCACGTAACTGTTAAGCGATTCGTAGCGTAACATTTCACATGGACAACCCCTTCTACACCCTCGGAAAACTCTCGGCGGAGGGAAACGCAGGGAAAAGCCTCTTCGCCGTCGGGTTCGTCGCGTTCTTCTTCCTCGCGCTCCCGTTTCTCGACACGACGGCGATAGCGGGACTCCTGGTGCTCGCCCTCGCCGCGGTCACGGTCAACAGCGCCGTCGAAATCGTCGGTCCGTACGAAAAACGAGTCCTGACCGTGTTCGGCGAGTATCGAACCGTCCTGGACCCCGGCCTCCACTTCATCCCGCCGTTCGTGAGCGCCACACGTCGTTTCGATATGCGAACCCGGGTGTTCGACGTGCCGAAACAGGAAGCGATTACGCGGGACAACTCACCAGTCATCGCCGACGCCGTCCTCTACGTCCGCGTGATGGACGCAAAGCGGGCGTTTCTCGGCGTCAACGACTACGAGCGGGCCGTCTCGAACCTCGGTCAGACGACGCTCCGGGCCGTCATCGGCGACATGAAACTGGACGAGACGCTGTCGCGCCGGGACGTCATCAACACGCGAATCCGCGAGGAAATCGACCCGCCGACGGACGAGTGGGGGATTCGCGTGGAGAGCGTCGAAGTGCGCGAGGTGATGCCGAGTCACGCCGTCGTCGGCGCGATGGAACAACAGACCAGCGCGGAACGCAAGCGCCGCGCCATGATTCTCGAAGCGCAAGGACGACGCCGCGGTGCCATCGAACGCGCGGAGGGTGAGAAGACGGCGAACATTACGCGAGCGCAGGGGGAAAAACAGAGTCAGATTCTCGAAGCACAAGGGGATGCGGTTTCGACCGTCCTCCGGGCGAAGTCCGCCGAATCGATGGGCGAACGGGCCGTCATCGACCTCGGTTTGGAGACGCTCCAGTCCATCGGGGAGAGCAAATCCTCGACGTTCGTCTTCCCGCAGGAACTCTCCTCACTGCTCGGACGGTACGGCAAACACCTGACGGGAAGCGACGTGCGCGAGGACACCGTTCTCCTCGAATCGAACGAGTTCGACACGGAAACGCGCGAACTGTTGGGATTGGACGACGTTGACGAAATGCTGGTCGAACTGGACGTGGAAGCCTCGGAACCGTCGGACTGAATGTTTCGTGGCTTAGAACTCGCCGCGTTCGGGTTCCACGCCGCCGAGTTCCTCGTTCATGTGGAACTCCTCGCGGATGTCGTGGATTCTGTCGCGAATGTCGGCGGCGAGTTCGAATTCGAGGTTGTTCGCGGCCTCCTCCATGCGGTCTTCGAGTTCCTGAATCTGCTGGGCCGCCTCCTCGTCCGTCTCCGGTTCGCTTCGTGAGATTCCGCCGGTGTCCGTCTTGCTTCCTGGGAGGTTCGCCTCCGAGACGGCCTTCTGGATGGTCTCGGGTGTGTAGCCGTGTTCCTCGTTGAACTCCTGTTGAATCCGTCGCCGTCTGCTCGTCTCCTCCATCGCACTCTTCATCGCATCCGTGACCTCGTCGGCGTAGAGGATGACTTCGCCGTTGACGTTCCGGGCCGCACGACCCATCGTCTGGACGAGCGCCGTTTCCGACCGCAGGAACCCCTGCTGGTCGGCGTCGAGGATGGCGACCATCGATACTTCGGGAATGTCCAACCCTTCGCGGAGCAGGTTGATGCCGACGAGTACGTCGAACTCCCCCAACCTGAGTCCGCGAACGAGTTCGTGGCGTTCGAGCGTGTCCGTCTCGTCGTGCATGTACTCGACGGCCACGCCCGCCTCCTCCAGATACTCGGTGAGGTCCTCGGCCATCCGCTTGGTCAGCGTCGTCACGAGGACGCGCTCGTCTTGCTCGATTCTCCCGTCGATACGGGCCATCAGGTCGTCTATCTGGCCCGAGGCCGAGGAGACTTCGACCTTCGGGTCGACGAGGTGTGTCGGGCGAACGATCTGTTCCGCTATCTGTTCGCTCCGTTCACGTTCGTAGTCGGCCGGCGTCGCGGAGATGTACAGCGTCTTCGCGCTCTTCTCCTCGAACTCCTCGAAGGTGAGCGGGCGGTTGTCGTACGCCGTCGGGAGACGAAAGCCGTTCTCCACGAGCGAATCCTTTCGGGATTTGTCGCCCGCGAACTGACCCTTGATTTGAGGCACTGTCTGGTGGGACTCGTCGATGACACAGAGGAAGTCGTCCGGGAAGTAATCGAGCAGGGTGTACGGCGCGTCGCCGACCTCGCGACCCGAGAAGTACACCGAGTAGTTCTCGATGCCCGAACAGTAGCCCGCTTCCTTCATCATTTCGAGGTCGAACGTGGTTCGCTCCTCGATTCGCTGGGCGGCCACCAAATCCCCGTTGCGTTCGAAGTACCGAATCCGTCGTTCAAGGTCCTGTTCGATTTCGGCGATGGCTTCGGCCATCGTCTCCTCCGGAATCGAGTAGTGCTCCGCCGGGTGGACGAGCACGGCGGGTTCCTGCGATTTGACCTCTCCCTCCAGCGGGTCGATTTTCACCATCTGCTCGATTTCGTCGCCCCACAGTTCGACGCGAATCGCGTACCGACCGTACATCGGGAAGATTTCGACGGTGTCGCCGCGAACCCGGAACGTCCCCTGCGTGAAGTCCATGTCGTTCCGGTCGTAGTTCAGGTCCACCAGTCGGGCGAGCAGTTCGTCACGCTCGATGGTCTCGCCGACCTCCAAGCGCAGTCGCATGTCCTCGTAGTTTCGCGGGTCACCAAGCCCGTAAATCGCGGAGACCGAAGCGACTACGATGACGTCATCACGGGTCAACAGCGAACGCGTCGCGGAGTGGCGCAGGCGGTCGATTTCCTCGTTGATGGACGCGTCCTTGTCGATGTAGGTGTCGGTCTGCTCGACGTAGGCTTCGGGTTGGTAGTAGTCGTAGTAGGAGACAAAGTACTCCACCGCGTTGTCCGGGAAGAGATTTCGAAACTCCTCGTACAACTGCGCCGCCAGCGTCTTGTTGTGCGCGATGACGAGCGTCGGTTTCTGTATCTCCTCCACCGTCCACGAAACCGTGTTCGTCTTCCCCGACCCCGTGACGCCCAACAGGGTCTGTTTTTCCATCCCCTCGTTGAACCCCGTCGCCAACTGCTCGATGGCCTCGGGTTGGTCGCCCGCCGGGTCGAACGGGGCGTCAACTCGGAACTCGGTTTCGGCGTCCGGGTTGTCCGGTCGAAGCGGACCGGACTGGGTGTCGCTCATGGTATCTTTCGTAGGAATTCGAGCTACTTGAGCGGGTCGCTTGTCTGAGCAAGCGGGGAATATCGTGATCGTTCTCGCCGGGAATCAGTCCCAGAGCGCCCGCGCTCGCTACGAATCGGTGTGGTTGATTTGGATGTGTTTTCAGTAGATCAGCCTCCAAGCGAACGACAAAACCATCCAGAAAACCGGTCCGCGACGTCTTATTCCGAGAACTGGTGGTGATAGACGTACTGCTGTCTCGTCCCGCCGGTGAACAGGTCGCTGATGCGCTCCTCGATGCGTTCGAAGTCGTTGGCTTCGAGGAACTGGATTCCGGAGGTGCTGTCGGCGAGGACGGGGGCTTTCAGCCGAGTGAGATTGCGGTCACGGAAACGCGTCTCGACGCCGAGGAGAAGGGAGGTACCGACGCCGGTTCGCCAGTGGTCGGGCGCGACGTAGATGTCGAGCAGTTCACCCTCGCCGACGGCGTCGGCGTGGGTTTCCGCGGTGGCGTGGGCGTACCCGACGAGTTCGTCGTCCACCACGGCAACGAGGGTTTCGGCATCCTCGTCGGCCATCCTGGCTTCGAGTTGTTCGGTAGTGTACCATTGGTTGAACGCGGCGTCGTGTTCCTTCTGCGGGAGGAAGTCGTAGGCTTCCGCCCACGCTGCGCGTGCGACACGGCGGATATCCGCCGCGTCGCTTGCCGTCGCCGGTCTGGTTTCCATACGAGATAGAATTCCACGATGAATTATAGGGTTGCCGGTGGCTCGGAACGGTTCCGTCGTTCCGGCGAATGGGCAAGAATGAACGACATTCTGCCGTGGTCCAACGACGAATGGGCAACTGTTAGGGGATGGAACGACAACCGGCGAATCATGACCGATGCAGACGACCTCGCGGAGCGGGTTCTGGCGGGAGACCTGCGCCTGCACGAACTCGAAGAACACACGGATTTCGACACGGCGGCGGAAACGCGCCGGATACTGCTCGAATCGGAGACCGACGCGACCCTCGACACGACGGGGGAGTACGCCTTCCCGGCCGAGGACGCCGAGAACAACATCGAGAACATGGTCGGCGCGATTCAGGTGCCGCTCGGCGTGACCGGGCCGGTTTCCGTCAGCGGCGGGTCGGCCGACGGGGAGTACTATCTCCCCCTCGCGACGACGGAAGGGGCGCTCCTCGCCAGCGTCAACCGCGGCTGTTCCGTCATCGACTCCGCCGGCGGCGCGGATGCGCGGGTGACGAAACAAGGGATGACGCGCGCGCCCGTGTTCCGCGTGCAGGGCATCGCGGAGGCCGAGGAGGTCGTGAACTGGGTTCGGGACAACCGCGACGAACTCGCCGAGGCCGCCGAGTCCACGACCAGCCACGGCGAACTGCTGGACGTGACGACGTACGTCGTCGGCGATTCGGTGTTCCTGCGGTTCGTCTACGACACGAAGGACGCGATGGGGATGAACATGGCGACGATTGCGACGCGAGAAGCGGCCTCGCTGGTCGAGGAGGAAACCCCCGCCAGCCTCGTCGCGCTGTCGGGCAACCTCTGTTCGGACAAGAAACCGGCCGCCATCAACGCCGTCGAGGGTCGCGGCCGAAGCGTCACGGCGGACGTGAAAATTCCGCGCGAAGTCGTCGAGGAGCGACTCCACACCACGCCGGAAGCCATCGAGGAGGCGAACACGCGCAAGAACCTCGTCGGGAGCGCGAAGGCCGGGGCGCTCGGGTTCAACGCCCACGCGGCGAACGTCGTCGCGGCGGCGTTCCTCGCGACCGGACAGGACGCCGCACAGGTGGTCGAAGGAAGCAACGCGATTACGACCGTTCAGGCCCGTGAGGACGAACTGTACGCCAGCGTCAGCATCGCCAGTCTGGAAGTCGGCACGGTCGGTGGCGGGACGAAACTCGCCACCCAGTCGGAAGCCCTCGACGTGCTGGGCCTCCGCGGCGGCGGCGACCCTGCCGGGAGCAACGCCGACGCCCTCGCCGAAATCATCACCGTCGGCGCGCTGGCCGGCGAACTCTCCCTGCTGGCCGCGCTGGCGTCGCGCCACCTCTCCAGCGCACACGAGGAGTTGGGCCGGTAGTGGAGAAGTGGTCGCTTTCGTAACGATGGGGAGTGATGACGCCTTTCAGATACGCCGATACCGACCCCGACTCTCGCTGACTTCCCCCCGGCGAGCGAGTTTCACGAGCGCTTTCCCGACGTACTCCCCCGAAACCCGTCGTTCGCTCGCGTAGTCGATTATCGCCTCTTCGGTCGGTTCGTCCAACACGTCGAGTGCGTCCAACACGACCTGTTTCTTGCTCTTTTTGTTCCCCCGTCGCTTGGTTCGCTCCCCGGCGGCGCTAATTTCCTCCGTGTCCAGCCCCGAGCGGTCCAGAAACTCCTCGTCGTCCATCCCCGCTTCGTCGGCTTGTTCGTCCAACGCCCCGAACGAATCGAGTTCCGCGAACGCCTCCCCCTGTCCTTGTCGATTGGCGAGCATCGACGCCCGCAGTTCGCGCGCGTGGTCCTCGTCGTCCGTCTCCACGAACTTCTTCAACTTCCGGAACTGCCGCCGTTTCCCACAGCGTGGACAGTTCGTCGTCTTCGGCCGTCCCTCGACAATCCACAGGTTGCTACACCCGTTACAACCCACGACACTGTACATACTTGCTGTTGGAACCGCTTCCCTGTTCAACCTTCTGCGAACACGACGACGGGAAAATTCCCGAACACTCATCACCCGATGCGACTGTGAGACGTGAATCAACCTACTCCGGAGTCATCTCGTTGGCGGTTAACCTGATAGTGCTGACAGTCGAACAATCCCCATGCGAAAATCACCGAAGCCCGAGGACGTGGACAAGCCCGTGTTCAACGTGGACGAACAGAAAGTCGGTATCGTGACGAAAGTCGAAAACGGAATCGCGTACGTCGACCCGCATCCGAGCCTCCTCGACGAGTACAAGGTAATGTTGGGGTGGAAGGACAAAGCGAAGGATATCTACCCGCTACCACACGATGCCATCCATGGGATAACGGACAAGGAGGTCCAACTCCGGACGCACGACACTGAACACGAGAAGAAGTGAGGATAGGGACGACGGCGTGCGGAAACCCACAGTCTCAAGTCGTGGGTCTGCGTGGCACGATTATCGATGCGCGTTCAGACTTTCGGTGCCGGGACCCCTGACCTCGCCGTCGTCGCCTGCCTTCACGGCAACGAGCGTTGCGGAAAGACGGCTATCGAACGGGTGCTGGCGGAGAAGCCCGCTTTCTCCCGCGCGGTCCGCTTCGTCCTTGCCAACGAGGAGGCCATCGCGGGGAACGTTCGATTCATCGACGAGGATCTGAATCGCGCGTTTCCGGGCGACCCGGACGGGAGAACACACGAATCGCGGCTCGCGGCAGAGCTCCTGCCGGAACTCGACGGCTGTGACGTCCTCGACTTGCACTCGACGGAATCATACCCTGACCCGTTCGCGCTGGTCACCCGGCTTGAACGACCGAACGAAGCGGATTGCGCGGGCGACCGGTGTCGGTCGTGTCGTGGACATCAGCTACCTCGCCGGCGGTCTCATCGACTACGTGGACGGCGTGGCCGTCGAATGCGGGTACCAAGGAAGCGAGCGAGCGGCGCGAAACGCCGAACGCGTGCTCCGAAATTTCCTCGGCGAGACGGGCGCGCTCGATACGCTTTCGGACGCCGGAACCCCCGAGCTGTACCGCGTTTTCGACGCCGTCGAGGGAGCGGACTACGAGTTTCTCGGCGAGAACTTCGTCCGCGTCGAGGAGGGCGAGGTATTCGCTCGAAAAGAGGACGACGAAGCAACCGAACTCCGCGCTGACCGTCCGTTCTATCCGGTCCTGATGTCCACCGACGGCTACGACGAGATGGTCGGCTTTCGGGCGGAGCGGGTCGGCAAACTGGACGAGCTGAAATCTACCGTTTCACTCGCGCCGGTTCCCGGTCGGCCAGTTTCGAGGTCGATGACGCCGTTCGGCATGGGAACGCCCTCGTAGTCGTCCTCCGCGAGGAGGAGTGAGCCGTCCAAATCGGCATAATCGAGCAGGGGTACGAGGTGGCACGCGGGTGCGATGCTGGCGTTGCTCTCTATCATACAACCGAGCATGAGTTCCAACCCCTCCGCCCGCGCGGCGTGAATCATCCGCATCGCCTCGCGGAGACCGCCGCATTTCATCAGTTTCAGGTTGGCGATGTCGGCCTTGTCCGCAATTCTCGGGATGTCTTCGAGGGTGATACAGGATTCGTCGGCCGCAATCGGGAGCACGGCGCGCTCGCGCACGAATCGCATTCCCTCCGGGGTTCTCGGCGGGAATCGGCTGTTCGACGAACTCCACGTCGAACGCCGCGAGTGCTTCTATTTTCCGCACCGCCTCGCGCGGACTCCACGCCTGATTCGCGTCCACGCGAATCGTCGCGTCCGGCGCTTCCTCCCGAATCGCACCGACGATTTCCTCGTCGCGGTCGGTGCCGACTTTGACCTTCAGGGTGCCGTAGCCGGCTTCGATTGCCTCCCGCGTTTTCTCGGCCATCACGTCGGTCGTGTCGATACCGACAGTGAACGACGTTTCGAGCGTGTTCTCGGCGTCGAGACCCCAGTAGCGATACAACGGCAGTCCGGTGCGTTTCGCGGCGAGGTCGTGCAGCGCGATGCTCACCGCACAGCGCGCGGCGGGGTTGCGGTTCACCGTTTCCTTCATCTCGCGTTCGATGCGGTCGAGCGCGTGCGGGTCGTTCACCCGTTCGACGACGGCGAGCAGGTCCGGCAGGACCGCCTCGACCGTCGCCGCCGTTTCGCCGTAATGTTCGGAGGGGGCGGCCCCGCCGACCCCGACGTTGCCGTCGTCGTCCGCGATTCTGACGACCACGTTCTCGGCCGTCGTCTGCGTCCCCCGCGAGATGGTGAAGGCGTGTTCGAGCGGGAGCGAAATCCGTTCGAACTCGGTCGTGAGGGTCATAGAATCGCCTCCAACACCGCGTCGGCGTCGAAGCGGACGAGGTCGGCCGCGGGTGTGCCGAGCGCGGATTCGTACTCCGCGACGACCGCGCGAGCGTCCTCGTCGTCCGCGATGCGCGACGTGTTGATGGCTCCGGCGACGATTTCGGTTTCGTGGACCGGTCGAGCCAATCCCTCGTAGAGCGAGACGTACTCGGAAATCGGCGGCAGGGAGACGGACTCGTAGCCGTGAATCGCTTCCTTTCCGGCCTCGTGACAGAGGACGAGTTTGTCGGGCATCGACCCGTGGAGAATTCCGCACGTGACGGCCGAGTAGGCCGGATGGACGATGCTCCCCTGCCCTTCCACGAACAGGTAGTCGTACTCGTCGGCCCGCTCCAGAATCGTCTCCTCGACCGCTCCGGCGGTGAAGTCGCTCACCACGCGGTCGATGGGGTTGCCGCCGCCGTCTATCATGATTCCCGTCTGCCCCGTCGGAACGAACCCGGCGTTTACCCCGCGCTCGCGGGCCGCCTCGACGAGTTCCAGTGTCGCGGTCATCTTGCCGACCGAACAGTCCGTGCCGACGGTGAGGACGATTTCCGCGTCCGCGTCCTCCGCGACGCCGTCGACTGACGGTGAGGTCGTCGTGGGGTTTTCGAACGTCCCAAATCTCACAGTCGTTTTCGACTGCGAGTCGGGTGAACTCCTCGTCGTTTTCGAGGAAGTAGTGGAGTCCGGAAATCACGTCACAGCCGCGGGAGAGCGCGGCCGTCACGTCCGGCCGCCACGATTCGTCGAACTCGCCGCCGATTGGCGAGATACCGATGAGGAGCGCGTCCACGTCCGGAACGTCGTCCATCCCGGCGACGATTGGCGCGTCCTGCACGTCTGGGACGTAGTCGTTCACGCGTTCTCCGGGGTGTTCGCGGTCCAGCACCGCTGTAACATCGTAGCCCGCATATCGTAGAACGCCGACCGCCGTTTTCGCGCGACCGGGGAACTTCTCGTGTGCCAGTATCGCAACCTGCATGCGTGTGCGGTGGTGGCACGGTGGCTTAAAGCCGACTCTCCCGGTAATGCCGAAATCGCTGGCGGTTGGCGAGCGTGGTCGGGAACGGCGTGCCGAATAAATGTCAGATACCATATTAATCTCGTTCCCACACACCCCCCGTCACCGCCAGGCCATTTTCGACCGGAGGCGAAGGTTTTTGTCCGTGCTTTCGAGACGTGTTGCATGGTCACAGTGCGGGCACCGGCCACGAGTGCCAATCTGGGGTGTGGGTTCGACGTGTTCGGATTGGCGTTGGAACGACCCGCGGACATCGTCCGGGTCGAACGCGCCGAGGAGACGTCGATAGCGGTAACGGGTGTCGGACGGCAGTACATCCCGGAGGAACCGACGAAAAACACGGCGGGCGTCGTCGCCGAGGAACTCGGCGCGCCCGCACACATTCGAATCAACAAAGGGGTCCGACCCTCGTCGGGACTCGGGTCGTCGGCCGCCAGCGCCGCCGCGGCCGCCGTCGCGTTGAACGAACTGTACGATTGCGGTCTCACGCGACGCGAACTCGTCCGCGTCGCCGCGGAAGGCGAAGCGGCCGTCTCGGGTGAGGCCCATGCGGACAACGTCGCGCCCGCCATCCTCGGCGGGTTCACGATAGTCACCGAGGACGACATCACGCAGGTCGATGCGTCGGTTCCGGTCGTCGCGTGCCTGCCGGAAATCGTCGTCTCGACGCGGGACGCGAGACGCGTCGTCCCTCAATCGGTCGAAATCGACGAGCTCGTCAGCACCGTCGGCAACGCCGCGACGCTGACCGCCGGGATGTTCCGCGACGACCCGGAGTTGGTGGGGAAAGGACTCGAAGACGGGTCGGTCACGGGGTCGCGGGCGGCGCTCATCGACGGGTTCGATGCGGTGCGCACCGCCGCGCTCGACGCGGGCGCGACCGGTGTCGCCGTGAGCGGTGCTGGCCCAAGCGTCCTCGCAATTTGCCAGGAGACGGCCCAAAGTGCGGTTGCGAGCGCGATGCTCGATGCGTTCTACGACAACGGTGTCGAGGCCCGAGCGTATCCGACTGCAATCGGAAAGGGAGCGACGATAGAGAAGTAGTGGCTCACGCCACTCAACCATCGAAATCTTCCCGTCCGTTCGTACGAAGCGTATATGATGGCTTTCCTCCATTTTCGAATACGAATGTTCCCCTCGCCACTCCGGTCCGTCTCATCCTCGTGGCGATTCGCAATTATTGGTGCACTCGCTTCGCTCCCCATCACAGTTCTCGTGGACTGGCTCCCGGATTCCGAGGCGAACATCAGGGCGGCATCATGATTTTCGGCGGGTTCATCGCGGGAGTTCTCGCCGCAATACGCTTGACGGACCCCGAGGCCGCAGGGTTCCGCGCTGGAGTTCTCGCCGTCCTCATAGGGCTTTTCACACCGCTCGCGGCCACGATTTGGTCCCTTACCGAGAATGCCGTGATAGCATGGCCATCTCCGTTTGATATTGTAATCGTAGTCGCGTTGGGCGCTGTCGCGCTCGTTCTGGTCCCTTCGTTCGGCTTGGTGTGCGGTCGAATCGGTGGTTGGGTTGCATCCGCCGTCACGACTCGATGAACGGCAACCCTGTCGTAACGTCAGGAAGTATCGCGAGACGGCCCGCCGAACCGACCGAGAACGGTGACGAAAGCGTAACGACCACGGATTTCGACCGCGATGGGCCACACATGACGAGTAGCGACCGCTGTCCCGACTGTAGCGTTTCCCTCGAACCGGTCAAGTTCGGCATGAACGATGCGTGGAAACCGTACGTGAAGACGAGCGAACGCCGAGGTGGACTGCTCGGGTCGCTCGGGATGAACGAGCGAAAGGAGGTCAAAGCCCGGATGTGTCCCGAATGCGGCCGACTGCTGTTTCACGCGCAGTTGGAGTAGATTCGGAACGGACGGACGAATCAGATTCGGAACGGACGGACGAATCAGATACGGAACAGCCGCGTCGTCCAAAATTCGTAGAACGCGTCGTCCAGCGCGTCCTTCGGCTTTCCGGTCGCATCGACTGGCTTCGTTCGATTGGCGATGTCGCGGAACTCGGAGAGCAGCGTTCGCTGGCCGACGACGTACAGTCGGTCGGCGTCGCGCGATTCTATCCTTCTCCCGACAGCGGTCGAGGTGGTCCGTCGATCTGCCCCTCGCGAATCCGCTCGAATCGCGCCTGTGAGAACCCGCCCTTCGAGTGGTCGCCCTTCACGTCGCTTTCGAAACCCGAAACCGATAGGCACTCACGGCCGTCGTACTCCGCGATGGCGAACAGGTCGGAACGAACGAGCGCGAAGGCAAAGCGGCCCTCCGGGCGGAACCACGCCGACTCGAAGTCGAACGAATCGCCCCACGAGACGAACTCCTCCGGCGGGTTCGGCGGGGAGAGTGCCGCGCTGATTAGTCCGGCGTCGTCGGTCGTTACCAGACAGGGCGCGGCGCGGGAGAGAAGCGGTGCGTGGTCGCCGAATGCGTTTCGAACCGTTTCCGGCAGGTCGTCTTCCACCATCGCGGTCAGTGCGCCCTCGGGTTCCGTCCCGACGATGTCGAGACGGGCCAACACTTCGTCCAGTCGGTCGCCGTGTAGCGATTCCGTGCCGCGAAATTCGACCGCTTCCTCGTCTCCTTGTAGCCGTTCGACGCGGTCTTCGAGTTCCACGATGCGGCTTTCGAGGCGGTTGACCTGCTCTTCGGCGTTCTGTCGCTCCGTCGCGGCCTCGGCGCGGCGTTCTTCTTCCGCTTTTACCCGTCGTTCGAGATGATGGTTCTCCTCTTCCAGGTCGTCGATTCGCTCTTTCAACTCGGCGCGCCCGAGCAACTCGTCCAGCATCGACTCGAAGCGCGTGTTCCGGGGTCTTGTAGTTTGGTATGTGGAAAAATCTATAGTTCGTACCGGTATGGCGAGGAGCGAATCACCCGCACGTCACCGACCTGCGCTCGGCGTCCGAGGACCGTCGCGATTTCGTGCGTGCTCTCGAACGCCTCGGCAGCATCGTCCGTTTCGTCGAGGAGTTCGAGGATTTCACGCGCGGTCAGCGGTTCGCCCGCTCCGTCCTCGGTGATGGCCCGCTGGATGCGTTCGAACGGAGTGCCCCCGGGTGACATACGTGGGGCTTGCCCGCTCGCCACTTAAATCTCTGTCAGACAAACGTCCGCTCCGAGGAACGTCCGTTCAGACGGGACGGTCGTGCGGCCCGGAGAAATCCCGTTCCGCTCGATACTGTTCGACGAAGGTCGGTACGTCGAAGTTCAGCATGTCGGCTTCGAACTGGCTCATCGCGTCGTCGTTTTCGGCGTGGCTGACTGCGTGTTCCATCAGTTCCACGATGAGTTCGACGACGATTTCGTGGAGTCGCCGGGAGTCGAAGTCCGTCACCCAAACCATCGAATAGCCGAGGTCCGGGTTGTTGGCCACGTCCGCGCTGACGACCGCTTCGGGGAACTCCTCCATGACGACGCCCATGATGTGGAGCGTGCCGAATTCGACGTTTTCGTCGGTCGTGTCGATGGTTTCGCGGAGGATGTCGACGAGGAACTCGGGGACGAACCGTGACGGTGGGTGAACGTCCATGACGACACCGTGCGATTCGCCGCAGTCACAGTCGTACTCGCGCATCCCCATGTCGAGTCGCCCGGTTGCCACCGTCTCGCCGCAGGGGAGTTCGAGCGTCGCACCGTCCCCTCCCGGGACGTGCGGTTCTGCCATACCTCCCCATTCGTCCCTGATGAGTTTAAACGGCGTGATTGCTCGCCGTCGTGACGGGAACCTCCGAACGGGGACCTGTTTCCCCGACGGAGAGATAGCACTCAATAGCGCTCCCCATCTCCAATCCGTCCTCAATACCTCTCTTAGCGAGCTACTTATTCTCGGAAAAAGAGGGAGGTGTATGTCACAGGCCAGCGGGGTTCCCGACCGACTGCGCCCGATAGACGAACGAATCCTCCGACTGCTCGCCACGGAGGGGATACAGGTTCGAATCGACATCGAACGGAGACTCGCGCTGTCGAACTGCGTCACCGCGAGTCGCTGTCGTTCCCTCGCCGAGCGTGACCTCGTGCAGAACTCGAACTGGTGTTGCTACGAGATTACCGAGCAGGGAAAACGGTGCTTGCGAGTGGATTGCTGACCGCGAAATTCGACGGAAGCGTTACGGCCAGTCGTCGCGGACGTCCTCTTCTTTGTTCTCGTCGTCCTCGCCGGCGTCGGATGCGAGGTCCCATTCCGCCGCTTCGGCGGCGTCCTCGACGTGGAGGAACTCCCAGTCGTGGTCCTCCGCGAGTTCGCGGTCGTCGTCGGTCGTGCCGACGAAGACGTGTCGGTCGGTGTCGAACTGCGATTTCACGCTGTCGAGGCTTTCGGCGCGCCCTTTTGGGCCGGAGAAGAAATCCTGCCGGATGCGGTTCTTGCGGGTGAAGTTCGTCACCACGTAGGTCGGTTGGTCGGAGATGACGCCGACGTATCGCGTCCAGCGCCGGGCGTCCTCGAACACCGTGCCGGGACTGGCTAAGGTTTTGAGCGCCGACAGTTCGAAGGCCAGCGTCATCTCGCCGCTTCCGCTCATACTCATGTTCCTACATCCCTCCCTGCCGGAGAAAACGGCTTCGGTTGTTGGTCCGTGGTTAGACCACTTCGATGCGGTAGTAGTCGTTGAACACGACGACGGTGCCCTCGGTGAACTCGTCGGCCACGGTGTTGGTCATCTGGACGACCTTCTCGTGGCCGTCGAATTCAGCCAGTAACTGCTGACTCGCATCCGACAGTTCGTCGAAACTTTGCACTCGAACACCCGCTGGCACGGTTTCGGTTCGCGTGACGATGAGCGCCGCCGTCTCTCCAGTCGATGCGGACCCCAGACTACTCGTACTGTTCGAAGCCATTGGTATATGCTACCAATTAGCGTGGTCGATATTAAACCTTGCGGCGAAAATGTGAAGAAACGTGATGGATACACCTACGCGAGCAGACCCCGAAATAGTCGGTGTATTTGACGAACTCCCCGTCGCAGAACTGGCGTGCCGTCTCCCGGTCGACGAGCCGTTCGCCGCACTTAACGACGTTCGGGAAGTACCCTTTCGCACCCTGAACGATAGTTCACTAGAGAAAATATCCGACAAAATATTCGCGTCGTACCGCGCTACCGACTTACTGTTCCTGTGGCTGAGCGAGTTTCTCGGGGTCGAACTGCTTTTCGAGGAGGATTTCCTTCTGGTCAGCACACTCGACTTCGTTGCGGATGAGGTCCTTGTACTTGCCCTGCGGTGCGAGGTCGCCAATGAGGACACCGCCGACGATTTTTCCGTCTTTGAACGAGAGACGCCGCCATTCGGTGTCGCTGTACTTCCGCTCGCACTCGTCGTCGCCCAACGTCGGGAACCCGAAGGAGAGGAACGGGAAGTCGAAGTGGGTGATGGAGTACGAGGAGACCCAGCGGAACTCCTCCGCCTCGTCGTCGGCCACCATGTTCTTCGCGGCGATGACGCCCTGTTCCTTCGCACTGCCCCACGACCCGTTCTGGGCGTACTCGTCCAGAATCGTGTCGTAGAACCGAGTGAGGTCCCCCGCGGCGTAGATGTCGTCCGTGCTCGTCTGCATGTACTGGTCGACGACGACGCCGTTGTCCGTCTCGACGCCGCTCCCCTGCAGATATTCCGTGTTGAAGTTCAGGCCGATGGCGACGCCGACGAAGTCGCTCTCATACTCGTTGTCGTCGGCGTCGATGGTGGCGACCACGTTGCCGTCGTCGTCCGTTTTGAAGCCGTTGACACCGCTTTCGGTGATGAGTTCGACGCCCTTCTCTTCGAGTGCGTCGTGGATGATTTCCGCTCCTTCGAGGCTCAGGCCGTAGCGCCACCAGCGGTTACCGCGCATGATGTACTTCGCGTCCACGTCCTGTGCGGCACAGATAGCGGCGAGGTCGATGCCGAGCAGTCCGGCACCGATGACGGTCCCGGTGTCCGCCGCTTCCGCGTGTTCCTGAATGCGTCGAGCGTCCTGGAACGTCCAGAAGTGGTGGATTCCGTCGGCGTCGCTGTTATCGACGGGGAGCTGTGTCGGCGTCCCGCCGGTGGCGACGAGTAGCTTGTCGTAGTTGTACGTTCCGTTCGCGTGCGTGTGAACTTCGTGTGCGTCCGGGTCGATGTCGGTAACGAACGTGTTCAGCTCGAGATCGATGTCGCGCTCGTCGTACCACTCGGGTTCGTGGATAGAAATCGGCGCTTCCGGGAGTTTGCCTTTTGCGAACTCCTTGATGAGGATACGATTGTACAGCGCTTCGCCTTCATCAGTGATGACTGCGATGTCGGCCTCGGGCTTTTCCTCGCGGATGGTTTCGGCGGCGGAACTACCCGCGATACCATCCCCGATAATCACGTACGATTCGGTCATGCTTGAGACATTCTGCTTCAGGGTTAAAGTGGGTTGCTATCTGGAAATCGCTGTCAAACGCCAACATACGGTGTAGTCGGGACGTTGAAGGCCTTCGCGTCCCAAACGGTACGCATGAAAATCCACCAGAACGCGCGTCACTTCGCGTCGAAGAAGGCACTCGAACTGCCCGTCGTGCGGGACGTAGCGAAGGCCGGTTTGGTGAACATGCACACCAGCATCTTCTCGAAGAAGGCCGACCCGGGTCGGCAGGAAGAACGCAAGGAACATCTGGACGCGTTCTTCGATGCGACGATGGACTCCTATCTCGCCGCGCTCCAAGCGGGAGCACCGGAGGCGGAAGCCCGAGAAATCACGCACATCCAGTCCAACTTCGACTTCTACAACCACGGTTGGACGGAGATGATGGAGTTCCCGAGCGACGAACTCGAAGAACATTACGAACGCTACGAGACGTTCTTCACCGACCACGGCATCACCATCGCCGACCCGCTGGGCGAGTTCGCCCCCGAGGAGATGCCGGAAGCGCCCTCGACGCCTGAGAAACTGGACGACCCGGTGCACCCGCACGCGGAGGGTGGTTTCGCGGACGACGTGTACGTCGAAGGGGACGACGGCGAGATTCACATCGGCGGGCAGGAAGAACCCGACGACGTGGACGTCTCGGACGCCATCGGCGTGGACGAACGCGACGCCTGATTTCCGTTCAGTCCTCGTCCTCTCCCAATCGAACCATCAACACCGGCACGTTCGCCCGACGTGCGACCTTTTCCGTGACGCTCCGACGGAGCGGATACAGGATTCCCCGCCGTCCGTGTGTTCCCATCACGATGAGGTCGATATCCTGTTCGTCGGCGTACTGGCGAATCGCGCGGTGTGGTTTTCCCTCGGCGATGGACCCCGCAGTCGTTCGAATTCCCTCTTCTTCGGCCCGCTGAATTAGGTCTTCGACCATCTGTTTCGACTCCCGCTCGAACTCCTCGTACATCTCCTCGCGTTTCTCGCCTTCGTCGTCGGCGTCGCTCGTGTCCACGACGGACACCGTGTAGAGTCCCGCGTCGTAGGTCTTCGCGATGTCGAGCGCGTACGGAATCGCGTTCGCCGCGGCGTTGCTACCGTCGATTGGGATGAGGATTCTATCGTACATGATGGTCACTAGACGCGCCGCACGTGGATAGGGGTAGCGGCGATTCACTTCGTATCCAAAAACCGCATCACTCCATCGGGTCGATACCTTCCGCGGCCTCGGCGGATTCGGTCTCCTTTTCCGTCTCGCCACGCCAGCGGTCGATGTCCTCGTACTCCTCCAGTCGGTCGCCGACGCTGTCCTTGAGTTCGTCCTCGTTGATGTTCACCTCGAAGGTGTACTGGTCTCCGTTTCGGGCACGTTCCACGTTCGCGCTGATGAGTTCGTTGTCGAAGTAGACCGGCGACACCTGTGTCATGACGTGTTTGTACACCGTCTCCTCGACGGTTCGGAACGCCTTCCGGCCCGCCGTGTCGGCCGCGCGAGTCGCATACTCGATGGTGTCTCGGCTCTCGTCGGCCGCGTCATCCATATCCCCCTCCGCGAGTTCGGACAGCGTGTCCGCGAGTTCCTCCTGTGCCGTTTTCACGTCCTCGGTCGGGGATTTACCGGCTTTTTCCCCCGTTCCGCGCGAGACGCTCGCTTGCTCCGCGGTCTTCTCCGTTACGTCCTCTCCCAGTCGCTCGTGTGCTTTCGGCCGCCATTCGTTCCAGTCGTCGAAGGCATCGCCGTCGACACCTTCCGCCTCCAGCGCTGTCGTGATTCGTTCACCGTGTTCGACGATGGTTACCCAATCCCCCGTCTCCTTGAAACCAGCAACGCTCCGTTCCATGTCGCACGATACGTCTGCAACGGGTATCTATATTTTTGACAAATCCCCGGAGTCGCGGTGTTGCGGTAACGGGTTCCGGCGAATCATCAGTGGCGAAATGCGGTGAGACTATAGCATGCCGACGACCACGAACGCGCCGTAGGCCAGCACGAACGATAACAGTAGGGAGACGACCCATCCGAGAACAGTGTAGGCCATCTTTCCCCCGGCTGACACTTCCCGCACCGGCCGCGTAGCCGCTTCCGACGATTGCACTGACGACGATTTCGTTGAACGAAACCGGGATGCCGAACAACACCGCGGTCTGTGCGATGGCGAACGCCGGAATGAGCGCGGCGGTCGCCCGTCGTGGGCCGAGCGACGAGAAATCCCGCGCGAGCGCTTTTATCATCCGTGGCGAACCCATCCACGCGCCGAACATCACGCCCAGTCCGCCGAACAGCAGAATTACCGCGAGCGATACGCCGAGCGGGACGACCATCGGCGCGAGCGGTCCGACGGCGAACCCGACCTGACTTCCCCCGCCGAGAACGAGACGAGCGCACCGATACCGAACAGCAGGTGTCGCTGGGCCGTTTTCACGTCGGAGCGCACCTCCAACAGGAGAATCCCGCCGATGACGAGCGCGACGACCAGAGTTCGCCACGACGAGACCGGCGAGCGACGGAACGGGCAGACTCTCGGCGGACACCGCTGCGACCGACGCGCCGCCCGACTCCGGCGCGAGAAACGTGAACGGCGAGTTCGCGAGAACGAGACCGACGATGGCACCGAACAGCGGAATCGAATACTCGTCCGGCACGTCGTCGCGCCGAATCAGCCGAGCGAGACCGTACGCGATTCCGCCGCAGAAAATCGGCGTCAGCACCCACAACAACAGGATTTGCTGATATTTCGCGTAGGCCGGGCTCCCACCGAGCGCCAACCCGACGCCGATGACCGCGCCCGTCGCCGTGAACGCCGTCGCGAGCGGGTAGCCGGCGAAGATTCCGATCGCGACGAGTCCGGCGGCGACGATGAGCGCGATGACCGCCGCGATCGGCGTGAGCGTCACGCCGTTGATGAGTCCGGCCGAAATCGCTTCGGTGACGTTCTGTCCCTGAACCACCGCCCCGAGAATCCCGAACAGGCCGGTGAAGAACGCCCCCCGCATGACCGTCGTCCGGCGAGCGCCGACGCTCGGCGCGTACGGTGTCCACCCAGCGCCGACCGTCCACGCCATGAAGAAACTCGCTACTGCACCGATTCCGACGATTGCTAACTGCCCCACTCCCACCATTGTTGACAGTACTAGCGACGAAGGGGCAAAACCCTACCCGTGGAGTCTTCTGAGAAGGTTTCTACTGTTTCTGCCAATCGTTCGGATCGACGACCACTTTCTTGCCCGCGATCCTGTCTGCACATTCGTAACCGGCGACGATACCGCCGTTCAGACTCCGCTCGGGATACTGGGCCTTGCTCGCCATTCCGGCGTAGTAGATGCCGTCCGCGATGTCGTCCCCGAGGTCGTAGGGAACGACCATGTCGAGGTAGCCGCGCTCGTACACCGGCGCGGCGCGCGGGTTTCGTGCGAGGCGGAACTGCGATACCGACGAGCGGTCCCAGTCCGGGAACATCTCCTCGATGTGTCCCAGCCACAGGTCCTCGACCTCCTCGTCGTCCATCTGCCACAACTCCTCCTCGTAGTCCTGAATGTAGCTGGCGACGTACAGGAGATGGTCGCCGCCGTAGCGCTCCGGCGGGATGTAGTTGGTGTGCTCGATGAGCGCGCCGAACGGGGCCTCGTGGCCGATGTTGAGCCAGTAGGTGTCGGTCAACGGTTCGTCCATCGTCACGAGCGCACAGACCGCGCCTTGGAAGTCGATGGTACACTCGTAGCCCGTCAGGTCTTCGAGGACGTTCGGCATGGCGGCGACGACGACACCGTCCACGTCGTGCGTCTCGGTTGCGCTGCCGCCATCCGCGCTTCCGCCGTCGGCGGCGGCGGCGACTTCCGCGCTCTCCGTGCCGCCTCCGTCGTGAGCGACGTGACCTTCCCGTCCTCGTTCGAGGTCGGTGACGTACACGCCGGTCGTGATGTTCTCCCGGCCGACTTCGTCCACGAGCGCGTCGATGAGACGGCCGAACCCGCCGCGCAGGTAGCCGAGCGGTTCGCCGCGCAGGAGGTCACGCTCGCCGCGGAACTTGATGCGTCCGAGGAGCCACGCGGCGCTCACGTCCTCCTTCCTGCTCCCGAACTTCGCGTCCAGCAGCGGGCCGAAGAAGTTCTCGTAGACGCCGCGCGAGGTGTGCTCGATGAGGAACTCGTCTATCGGCACGTCCTCGAAGTCCTCCAGCCGTTCGTAGGTGTCGAACTTCGGAATCCCGCCACGGATGTCGATTTCCTGCGTGAGGAGCGTCAACCGGAACTTGTCGTAGGCGCTCATGTGCGGATACGCGAGGATTTCCCACGGCTTGTCGAGCGGGTGAACGACGCCATCCACGTAGTAGGCGTTCTTGCCGATGGGCCAGTCCAAATCGTCGGCCAACCCGAGTTCCTCCATGAGCTCGATGATGGTCTCCTCGGACGCCGAGAGGTGGTGATAGAACTTCTCGATGCGGTCCCCGTTCGTCCCGTAGGTCGCGGCGAGACCACCGAGGTCGTCGCTCGCTTCGAACACCTGCACGTCGTAGCCGTGCTGTTGGAGGCGGTAGGCGGCGGCCAATCCGGCGATTCCCCCACCAACGATACCTATCATAGCCCGTTGATTCGTCCCCCCGTGGAATACGTGTTACGACCCCGCAATCGGACAGGTTCGAATGAAAGATGGTTGCGAAAGCGCTTGTCTGCTCGCTACGATAAGTTGGAATCGATTTCGATTGGTTTGCGATCGCAGTTTCTGGGAAGACGACTCCGACAGCCCCCGCCGCGTCGCTACGAAACTGAGTTTGCGTTAGTGTGTGATTGAAGTTGCCGAGAAGCCGACCGCCTCGAAAGCCACCCAGCCACAGGTCGCGGAACCGCTCAAAACGACCGATCCTCCCTCAATGTCACTTGTTCTACCTCGGGAATGAGGAGTCACTGAGACGACCATCGCGGTGCGCGAGCGGGCGGTCCCTTTCATGTCCTCCCGCGACCGCGCCACGGCCTGTCCAAGCCGCTTCGCTCCGACGCTCATCTTCGGTCGACGTCGTCGACTCATCCCTCGCGCGATAGCCAGCAGGCCCTCGGACGCTACCGGCCCGCGCGCCACGCCAGCTGGACGGGCTGTCCGATACTGACCGGGAACTACACCGTGCGCGAAGTCCGTCGTTGAACGCGGTGCGGGCATCCGGAGGTCCCGTACTGGAAACCGGCGCTCTTGACGCCGGCACGACGAAGTCCATCGAGAGACGACCGGAGTCCGAACAGAATAACGTCTCGTCCGAGCATGCTCGGTCGAGCTGTCCACGAAATGAAATAAAATGAACTGATTCGCCGACGTTATTCGCGGTTCGATTCGGCGACTTCCTCGCGCAGTTTCCCGACCTCGGCCACGCGCTCGGCGTGGGCGTTGTGCTGGTGGATGGACTCGTCGTTGCTCTGTTTCATCGTCACGACGGCGTCGTCCGGCAGGTCGGGGAAGGTATCGACCACGCCGTGGGCCATGTCGCGCACGCAGTCCTCGACGAACTTCGCGTCGGCGTGGGCCTGAAACGTCATGTGGTCCTCGTCCGGGCGCTTCGCGAGGTTGTAAATCCGGGCGCTCATCGAATCGCGGGCGACCTCGATGAGTTCGTGGAGGTCCACTTCGGGCGCGCCGGCGCTCTCGACGGTGAGCGTCGCGTGGCCGCGCTGGGAGTGACCCGCCTGCGGAATCTCGCGCAGGAACTCCTTGACTTCGCGCTCGCCGACGCCGAGGTCGAGCAGTTTCTCCTTCGCGCGGCCGCTCATCATGCCCTGCGAGCACGGACAGACGGTCATGCCCGTGACGCGCGCGCCGATTTCTTCCGTCGTCTCCTCCTCGGTCGCGGTCGCGCTGGCGACGATGTCCACCATGGCCTGCGTCGGTCGCTCGCTCTCGGGCGTCGTGTCGCGCACCATGAACTCCGCTTCCATGCTGACCTCGGCTTTCGAGGTGTAATCGTGTTTTTCGAGCAGTCGTTCCGCGGCGTCGCCACAGACGTCTTCGAGGCGGTAGGTCGGTTCGCTGACGGCGTCTTCGAGGACCTCGTCGACGACCTCCATGTTTCGGCTCATGTCCGCGCCCTTGCGCCAACTCGGCAGGTCTACCAGCACGTCGAACTCCGCGGTGAGAACGTACGGTCGTTTGTCGGGTCGTGCGACCTCGACCAGTTTCTCCACGCCAGTCACTCCCACTCGGTTCAATCCGACGGACACGTCCGGCTCCGTGGCCTGTACGTCGGGAAGTTGCCCTTTCATTGTCGTTCCCTTGTGAGAGACAGAATTAGAGGCTTCCGCTTCCGGCAGCTAATCGAGCTTTCCGAGCGCCTCGAAGAAGGTCGGCGACGGTCCGGCGATTCTGGCGGGTTCGGGCGACACCGACACCGTGATGGTCTCGGGGAGGTCGATGCTGAACCTGCGTCCCGTCGCTTCCGACGACGGCGGACGGAGCGTTCGTTATCGAGATCTCCACCTCGTGATTCGGTTCGAACACCAGCGGCGGCATCGGGTGAGAAGCGCACATTTCGGTGAGGATGAGGCCGTTCACGCTCGGATGAACCAGCGGCCCGCCCTCGCTCAGGTTGTACGCCGTGCTTCCCGTCGGCGTCGAAACCAGCACGCCGTCCGCGTGGCCGCCGCTGTACTCCACGTCGTCGACGTGAATCTCGTAGTCGAGTCCCTGTCCGTGGCCGCGCTGTGCACCCTGTACCACGATTTCGTTCAGTGCGGGGTGGACCGACCAGTCACCCTCGCCGGTCGCCTCCAGCCGTGGCACTTCACGCGACGGAATCTCGCCCGATTCCAGATACTCCGTGACGACTGCGCGGACTTCCCGAACGGCGTCTTCCGGGGCGACGGCGTTCAGAAATCCGACTTCACCGAGGTTTACGCCGAGTATCGGCGTTCCACCCGCGCCGCTCGCCGAGAAGAGAAACGTGCCGTCGCCGCCGATGCTGACGACGAGGTCGTTTTCCTCCATCCTGCTCACGTCGACGCCGTCGATGCCCAAATGTTCGGCAGTCGCGGCGTCGAGGCGAACCGTCACCGTATCGTCTCGGAGCGTCTCCCGCAGTTTCCCCGCGAGTGTCGCGGCCCGCTCGTTTCCTCGCTGTGCGACGATGCCGACATTCATCACGCCTTCGTTTGCCCCGGGTGCTCAAAAAGCCGCCGACACCGACACGAACATTAATTTACGCCGGGTTCCAGTGACAGGACGATGATAACTGTCGCACGGATACGGACGACGACCGAATCGCCGTGCCGTACGTCGCGCCGAACCACGGACGGCCGGGAGGGAACGGCGTGAGCGACGAGGACGATTGGTTCGAGGCCGCACTCCGTGACGAAGCGGAGGGAGCGGACGGAGAAGGAGACCCCGACGACGAGCCGGACGGACAGGATGCGAACACCGAGTCAGCGGCCGATACCCCCGAACTCGTTCCCCGCTGGCCCGTCGGAGACGGACCGAAAACGCGTCGGTATGGAGTCCACACCGGCGGACGGCGAAACGGAATCGAACTCGGACCCGGAACCGGAATCGATGCCGAACCCCGACCCGGAACCGGAATCGAACGACAAACCGTTGTTCGATGATGACTTCGCCAGCGCGTTCGCTTCGGCCCCCGGTGCAGGCGGGGAAAGCGAACCGGACTTCGGCGTGGTGGCGGTGGCGGGTTCGACGCCGGAAGCCTCGGTGGCGACTTCGGAGGCGGTGGTGGCGGATTCGACGGTGGCGGGTTCGGCGGCAGTCCGTCCAGCACCGACTTCGACGACGAGGAGTTCGAATCCACGATTCCGCGCATCGACATCGGTATCGACGGACTCGACAGAATGATTCAGGGCGGCGTCCCCGAGCGCACGCTGATGGTCGCTATCGGCAACGCGGGAACCGGAAAAACCACGTTCGGCCTCCAGTTCCTGAACCACGCCCTTTCGCGCGGCGAGAACGCCGTTTACGTCACGCTGGAGGAGAGCCACGAGCGAATCGTGGACAGCGCGACGGAGAAAGGCTGGCCCTACGACGAGTACGTCGAGGACGGCCGCCTCGCAATCGTGGACTTGGACCCCATCGAGATGGCCAACTCGCTGTCGAACATCCGGAGCGAACTGCCGGGCCTCGTCCGCGATTTCGACGCCGAACGCCTCGTCCTCGACTCCGTCTCGCTCCTCGAAATGATGTACGAGGAGCAGGCCACCCGCCGCAACGAAATCTACGACTTCACCCGCAGTCTCAAGGAGGCGGGCGTCACCACCATGCTCACGAGCGAAGCCAGCGACGACAACCCCTACGCCTCCCGCCACGGCATCATCGAGTATCTCACCGACGCCGTGTTCGTCCTCCGCTACGTCCGAAGCGAGGACGACTTCCGCGAAACGCGACTCGCCATCGAAATCCAGAAAATCCGCGACGCGAACCACTCCCGCGACATCAAACCCTACGACATCACGGACGAGGGAATCAGCGTGTACCAGCAGGCGAATCTCTTCTAAACGACCTTTTGCTGCGGTCGCTGTCAGGGATGCCGACGGGTACCGTCGGCATCCCTGATGGCTCTCTGGCAAAATGTCGATCAAAAGCGCTCCTCCCTCACTTCGCTCCGGAAGACGCGATGCGTCTTCCGTGCCCTCGTTCGTTTCACTCACGAGGACTTCGCTCCGTTCAGTTGTCGGCCCGGAAAATCTTCGATTTTCCGGAAGAATTGGCGACTAGCGGCTCTGTCACCGGCCGTTTCTGATGGCTGTGTCGTAGGCTGTTTCCAGCGGTTGTGGAAATCCCGACTCCCTTGAAACCCGTAGAGCGTGACAGGGGTAGCGTGCTGAATACAGGTGCGAATCCCACATCACTGACTGTGAGTTCGTGGTGCAAATTACGCAGGCCTATTTCGATTTTACAGAAGATATTTACCGGGTCTTGCGTTCACATTTGATATGTATTCAACACGTATCTTACAGGCAATCGGCGCTCTTGGTATCGTTAGCGGTGGTATCCTGATTTGGTATGGATTCCAGCGGCAGATGTGTTCTATGGTAGGTGGTCCCGGGGATCACTGCTCACCAAATATCGTCTATTTACTCCCTGGAATTCTCATCGTTTTCGTTGGAATCAGTCTTCTGGTAATTCTGCATCGACGTGATCCGTCCGATTCGACGGAAACGAGCGTGTGAGAGATACACGCACCAGATTCCGCACGACGGTGTTGGATTATCAGAAGCTGTATTTTTCCGTGGAGCCGAAGTCCCGTTCGACGGTTGCATCGCTGGGCGATTCCGGCAATCGTGAAAATGTCGTCGCTGAATTACCGAACGACGGTCACGGGAACCGACGACCGTCGAACGACCGTTTCCGCGACGCTCCCGAGGAGGATTCGGGAGACGCCCGCTCTGCCGTGACTACCCATCACGACGTTGTCGAAGTCCTCGGCGGCATTGACGATGGTCTGAGCCGGTTGCCCGACATCGGTTATCGTCGAAAGGGTCGTGTCGTATTCGTCGGCCATCTCCTGTGCCTCCGCGAACAACTCTTCGGCGTTCTCCTTCGACTCCTCGTACCATTCCTCGGAGTACCCCGGCATACCGACCGTGGACCCATAGCCGACGTCGATGGGGTCGATGACGTTGATGACGGTGACCTCCGCGTTCGGAAACTCCTTCAGCGTGTACGACAGCGCCTTCGTCGCCTGTTCCGAACCGTCAACTGGGACGAGAATTCGTTTTACCATAGGTAGAGATACACATCGCCGCCACATAGCGTTTTATCCGCTCACCCCCGACCGCTGACGCAAACCCCTCGTCCGCTCAATCGCGGCCGTGGCGGGTGACGCATTTCGGCAGGCCGGTGATTTCGACGGGTTCGGAGTTGTCCGGCGAGTAGACGACCATCTGCCCCTTCTCCATGTACGGCACCTTCTTCTCCAGCGTGGTCGGGATGTTCACGCTCTTGATGGCGTCCTCGTCGCCCAGATTCAGGACGACGGTCGTGTTGATTTGTTTGAACACTGGTTCCGCGATGTCCTGTGGGTCCTGCGTGATGAGGAACAGGCCGAGTCGCTCCTTGCGGCCCTGCTTGGCGGCGTCGGTGAACTTGCCGATGACCTGCCGAGCCTGCACGCTGTCGGCGTTCGAGAGGAAGTTGTGTGCCTCGTCCATCCCAACGAGGAGCGGGGTTTCCTTGATGGTCGGGTAGTCCGGCGCGTTCGAGAGCTTTTCGTCGATGAGCAGGCTCGACACGGCGAGGACGACCATCTCCTTCGCCCGACTCGACGGCAGATGGTAGGTCGGCACGACCGACAGTCGTCCCGAGCGAACAAACTGCGGGACGAGGTCGGTGATGGGGTCCGCCGCTTGGTCGAACACGCTACTCGGCACGGCACGCGCACGGCGTTTCACAGCGTCGAACGTGGCTTCGTGGACGCGTCCGGTTTCGTCCAGTTCCTCGCGGAGCGCCGGGTCGTCGAGAAAACTCAGGAACTGCTGGTACGTCCCGGCGTCGCCGTGATTTCGGAAGAAGCGGTTCAACAGGTGGGTCAGCGCGCCGTACTGGTTGTCGTTGAGGCTCGCACCCGCGACGAGCCATTGGTTCCCTCGCACCATCGAGAACGGAATCGTGAACTCGACTTGCTCGGCGTCGTGATGGCTCGCCGCGTACGACTCGCCGCCGACTTTCGGGACGAACGCGACCGTCTCGTCGTGACCACCGTAGGCGACGCCCTCGCGCTCCCACGCGCGTTCGTCCTCGCCGGTCACGGCCGGGTTGTCGTCGTGCATCTGGGCGTACTCGTCCTGGGGGTCGAACTGCACGACCGCCATTTTCGCGTTTCGCCCGTCCGCCATCGGATACGTGCGCTCCGCGGCGAGATACTGCCGGAGGATGTTCTTCGCGCCGTGGGTCTTCCCCGACCCGGTGCCGCCCGCCACGAGCGAGTGCCGGAAGACGAGCGGGTCGCCCGAATCGTAGTCGTCCTTCACGCGGTAGTCGATGGTCGGCGGTTGTGCCGCCGTCCGAACCTTCTCGCCCCCGACCGAGAGATGGCCCAGAAAGACGCCATCCTCCGGAATCTTCAATCCCGTCTTGATTTCGCCCTTGTCGCTGGCCTGCCGAACCACCGTCTCGGGTTTCGGCACGCGGTCGGTCATCCGTCGTTTCAGTTCGTCGCCGTCCGAAAAGAGCACGGCAATCGGCTCCAGCGTCGCCATGAACTTGTAGTCCGTCTCGTCTATCGTCCCGTTTCGCATCGCGCGTCGGGCGTGAATCTCGGTGGCGTCGTCGCTGTGGAACTCCTGTGCGTATTCGAGCGTCGTGATGCGACAGAACAGCTTTTCACCGTCCGGATACGGGACGAGCAGGTACTTTCCGATTCGCACGTCGCCCCGGTTCGGCGCGGTGATGTACGCTCGCAGACAGGTCTCGTCGCTATCCTCGCCGATGGCGAGTCCCTCCGAGACGGCGAGACTGCCGATACCGTAGTCGTCGCCGACTGGGTCGAGATTTACTCGGTCGAAGTCGTCGTCGTGCCTCGTTTCGGTGGTTCCGTCGACTCCGTCCCCTGCGCTCCCGTCGTCCGCCCCCGACGACGGTTCCGACGCCGACGAATCGTCGGTGTCGCTCCCGTAATCCGAGAAGTCGCCCAAATCGCTCATGGACCTGCCATCTCGCGCGTGATTGAAACGTGTTTCGCACGGACGCCCATGGGGCGGGTCGTCCGTCACCACTCCGCATGCCGCTTCCCACTTCCCTTTTATCCTCCGGATCCATATTGAGAGGTATGTTGCTCGTTCGCGGCGAGGCAGGAGGGACGACCCTCACAGGAACGCTGTACGAGCGGGGTGAACGCTCACCCTCGTTCAAGGGCGCGCCGGACGAAGACGCCCCGTACGTATGGGTTTGCGACGAGTTCTATCAGGTCGAAAGCGGCGGCACTGCCCAGATGGTGTCCGGCAAGGAGGTCCACGTCGCGTTCGAGACACCCATGCCGCGCGGGTTCGACACCCGCGAGCAGGCCGTGAAAGCGGCAGAAGAACACATCCGAACGCAGTTCGCCCGAATCGGCGTGGACGAGAACGAAGTCGAACTGTCGATGGAGAAAGGGGAACTTCAGTAGTCGAGACCCCAGCGGACGTTATTGTAGTTTTCGTCCAGTTTGCTGTCGAACGACCGTTCGAAACTCCTGAGCAGTGAGTACGTGCTGTTGCGCCCGATGCTGGCGAGCGAGTCGGCCTTCGAGATGACCGTCGGCGGCCCGCGTGAGATGGCGATTTCCTTCAACACCTGTCGTTCGATACGCCGCCGTCGCGTCTCGTCGCTCGTGAAAATCCTCGGCGCTTCTATTTTGAACAGCAAATCCTGTCGGGGGTCGTAGATGACACAGAACGTCACGTCGTACTGCTCCGGCGCGAACTGTCTGTCGACGTACTGTGACGCTTCGTCGCTACTGAAGAAGGCGTCCGACCCGGCGCGGGAGACGAACCAGTTCGTCAGCGTCAGGTCGTCGGTCGACCGCTCGTACTCCCCGTCATCGACTTCACCGCGTTCGAGAACCTGCGAGAAGAACGCGGCGTCGTGTGCCCACGGCGTGTTGACGCCTTTCTCCCGAAGCGTCCGGATTATCGACCGTGCGGAGATGTTCTTGACGAACCCTGCCAGCGGCACGTCCCGCTCGGCGAACGTCTCCACCAGTTCGACGTAGTTTTCGAGAATCGTGCGAATTTCCTCCGACTCCTCGAACAGGTCGGGGAGCACCGACCCCCGGTTGCGCCACCGGATTATTCCTTTCGGGTACACCGGCCCGTCCAGCAGAAGGAACTCCGACACGTCCTCCGCGTGGTCGAGCGCGTGTCTGCTCTCCGCACGATAGAGCGCCAGCGCGTGGACGATGTCTTGTTCGTAGTCGTCGCGGCGCGGCGCGTGCACGATGCGGCGTTTGCTCCCCTCGTTGTACGGTTCCCATGCGGTGCCGAATTTTGGCTCCACATCGTTGGTGTGGAGCGCCTTGACCACCGTGCGTGAATCGTGCAGGTCGAGGTCCGACGGCGACGAACTCATCGCGGCGTGGGCCACGTCCACCACCAACCCGTTTTTGAACACCTTCGGGTTGATGGTCCCCGAATCCAACCCGTGTAACGTCTCGAACTGGTCGGCCTCCAGCGCGAGTTCCTCGATGTTCGCACACCGTCGCTGAAGGTCCGTGAGCGGCGCGAGCACTTCCGTTCCCTCGTAGTACAGCGGGTCGAGATAGCTCTCCCAGACGCTCCGTGCGAGTTCCCGGTGATTGCGCTCTTCCCCTTCGTACTCGATTCTGTCCGCCAGTTCGGCGATGCCGTCGAAGTGAACGGGGTCGAGTGTCATGCTCGCTCCAATCCGGTCCACCCCGAAAAAAGATACCGTTCTTCGGTTTCCGGATTCTCGTCTCCCTCGGAACGGTTCTCTCCGGTCGGTGAAGTGGTCAGAAAAAGCTACTGTCACAACGAATAAAACGCTCCGCCCCCTACTCGTTCCCGTCGAGCGACACGCTCGGCGTTACAACAAAAAAGTGGATTTCGGGTGGATGGAGGTCCGGAAGACGTCATCCACCCGAGTTCCGTTTCGCTATCACCACTCCGAGAGCGACGAGTATCCAACCGACGTCGTTTCGACCGGCAACTATCGTCGCACCGGCGGTGATGAGCGCCACGGAAACCCCGTTCGATGGTGCCCCATTGGGCATGATATCACCCGTCGTTTCAAACGAGCGAATACAAGCAGTACCGCCGTTGTATTTAAATGAATTCTTACGCGGAGTGAAAGTAAAGAATGCCGGCTGGGAGGACGTGGTTCGTGGCCGAGGTTTCGACGGTATCACGTGTCCCGTGGTCTTTTTCCGCTCGGGACCCCTCCCGAACCATGTGCGAGAGTTTCCGTTCGAACTGACGCTGTGTGCACATCTGGAGGCGACGACGGGGGATGTCATCTCCCGTCAGGTCGGCGCGGGTGTGCACGCGCCGTCGAATCGTATCATCGACGTGTTGTGTGTCGAACCCGGCCCCGAGTTCACAGCGCGGACGGAACTCACGAGCGAGCGGATTCCCGACGCCGCCATCGAAAGCGACGTGGGCGTCGGCGAGGCGTGTTACTGGCGAAACGCGTTCGACACGTCGCCGGAGTACGCTCGGCAGGTTGTCGAGCGAGCGGTCGATATCGACTTTTTCGAGCGCGAACGACGCGGGGGACGGGAGTACGTTCGACAGGTGGCGCGGTATCCCGACTGGTTCGGACGACTGGTCGGCATCGAGAACAAACCCGACCTCGCGGAACCCGGCGACCTCGAAACCCAACTCCGGAAGGACGTGAGTCTCGGCCTCGTGGACGAGGTGATTCTGGCGACCGAGAGTTACGTGACCGGTGCGCATCTGAACCGCATTCCGGAGGAAGTCGGCGTCTGGCGGTTCGACGGCGACGAGGTGGACGTGATTCGGGAACCGACGGCCCTCGACAGCGCGGGAGCGGGAACCGAACTCGTCGAAACCCACGTCGGACGGACCGACGTTCGCGTGGCGAGCGCGGAATCGAAGGCGAACCGACGCCGACGGATGGCGGAACGGGCGTACGGTAAGGGGTGGCGAACGTACGACTTTCCACCGTGTGCGGAAATCGAATCGCGGTCGGGGGGCGTACCGTACTGTGGCTGGAAAGGTCGGGTGGTCAACCCGGCGCGGTGTGGGTCGGACTGCCCGGGCCACGACCCCGCCGACCCGCCGGAAATCGATCGGAAAGCCGAGCGGGATGCACGGACGCCGTGGGTCGCGGAGCCGACAGGTCGGACGCGGCGGCAGTCGGGACTCGATAGATTCGGGTAGTTTAGGGTAGTTTAGACTCGAAATCAAGCGGATGAGTGACGGACGGGAAGTGTAAACATACATGAACCGGGGTCAAGAATGGGGTTGTATGCAGATGCCCTCCCGGTGGCAGTCGTTGGCCGTCGGCGCGATACTCCTGTGTTGTCTCTCCCTGTTTACCCCGGCGTTATCCGCCCAGTCGGACGGACAGGGCGGTATTGCCTCGAATCCTTGTACGGGAACCATCGAACAACCTGTGAACGGAACGACGGTCGTCGCGGTGCAGGGCTACTCGTGGGTGAACGGTGGACAGAAGCGCGACGCGAAACTCGTCGCCATCGGACCGAACGGCACGGTGAAGTGGGTTCACCACACCGGTGACCACGGCATGGTTTGGGGATACGACGTGGACCCGATGCCGAACGGGGACCTGTTCGTCACGGGAACGACACAGGGCAAAACCGTCGCCTACGAGTTCAACCCGCGCACCCAGAAGCACGTCTGGAAGCAGACGCTCGACATCGACGACACCCACGACATCGACCTCATCAACAACGGCACGCAACTGTTGGTCGCCAACCTGCGGAACTACAACGAGGACGAAAAGCGTAGCGACGACAGCGTCTTCGTCTACGATTTGAAAAAGGACAATATCGTCTGGCGTTGGTACTTCCGTGACCACTATCCGCACGACACCGCCGACGGTAGTTACAGCAACTACACACACGACTGGACGCACGTCAACAACGTGCAGAAGATCGGGAAGGGCGAGTATCTCGTCTCGCCGCGCAACTTCGACCAAGCCATCGTCATCAACCGCTCCACGAACAAAATAGACATGAAACTCGGGGAACCCGGAAACACCAGCATCCTCAACAAACAGCACAACCCCGACTACTTGGTGAGCAAGGACGGCAAACCGACCATGCTCGTCGCCGACTCCGACAACAACCGGATGGTCGAATACCAGAAAGAGGGCGATAGTTGGAACCGGACGTGGTCGCTCGGGAAGGGCGATGACCTCTCGTGGCCGCGCGACGCCGACCGTCTGCCGAACGGCGATACACTCCTCGGCGATTCGAAACACGAACGCGTGATGCAAGTGACGCCGACCGGGAAGGTCGTCTGGGAGTTTTACACGCCGTGGCTCGTCTACGACGTGGAGCGCATCGGAACGGGCGACGAATCGCACGGTCCGACCATCGCGGACATGAACAAGACGGGGAGTTACGAAATCAACGGTGCCGCCGACAAGTACGACCCACAGTCGATGAAGAAATGTAACGCCTACCTCAACTCCATCCACGGATGGGCCAAGGGCCAAAAGCCGAACGTCACGACGACCACCGCATCGAACGGTTCCGGGGGCGTTCAAGACAACGACAACGGCGGCAACGCGAACCTCGGCAACGATACGACGACCGATTCGAACACGTCGATGCCAGGGTTCGGCGTCGTCGTCGGCATCGCCGGACTGCTCGTCGCCGCTGTGGTGTTGGTCCGGAAGGAAGAATAGAACGCTCGAAACTCAGAGTCGGTACCGCTCGCCGTCGACCGCCAACGGCTCCTCGAACGCTTCTTCTTCGGGATAAAAATGCGAGACGTGGACCAGTCGCGTCTCCTTCGCGCCGAGTTCGTCGGCCATCGAGAGCGCGCCCTCCCGCGTCATGTGTTTGTAGCCGAACGTGCGCGGAACGCCGTCGTCGGTGTGATGGTGACCACCTGCCGGGTGGTACTCACAGAGCGAGGCCGGAACGATGGCGTCCGCCAGAAACAGGTCGGCGTCCGCGAGTGCATCGCGGGACGCCTGTGGAATCGAGTAGCCCGTATCCCCGGTGAGCGCGAGTTTCGACCCGTTGCCCTCCACGACGACACCGTAACAGAGCAGTGGCGGGTGTTCGACCGGCACGAACGTCACGTCGAACCCGCAGGCCGAAAACGACATGAGCGGTTCGTGGTCGTGGACCGTTATCTGGTCGAGGTAGTCGAACTTGTCCCGAACCGTCTCCGCGACGCTCTCGCCCGTTTCCGGGTCGGTCTCGTCCGTCGCGTGGACGGGCAGGGCGTCGAACAGTCGATAGGCGTTCCCCAACCCGTCGAGGTGGTCGAAGTGGATGTGCGTGACGAGCAGTTCGTCCGGCAGGGAGACGTCGTGGGTGAGAAACTGCGCGCGAAAGTCGGGACTGGCGTCGATGAGCAGACACTCGTCGGTCTCCTCGTTGCGGACGTGGACCGAAAACCGAGAGCGTTCGATATCGCGTTCGCGGGCCGTTCGGCAGGTGTCACAGTCACAACCGACCGTCGGCGTCCCCGTCGTATCGCCGGTGCCGAGGAGGGTGACTTCCATCGGTCAGTGGTCGTGTGAATGACCGCTGATATCCCCGCCTGCGACCAACGCGTCGTGGTCGCCGTCTATCATGTCCATGTCCTTCAGGTGGTCGCGCTCCTCGAAGTCCTGAATCGCGTAATGGAGGTCCTCCTGCGTGAGTTCCGTCCGTTCCTCGGTCAACGCCTCCAACACGGCCTCGCGGAGGACGAGTCGCAGGTCGCTTCCGGTCAATCCCTCGGTCATCTCCGCGATTTCCTCGGGGTTGAAATCCGAGATTTTCATGCGTCGGGTGATGACGCGGAGGATGTCTGCCCGCATTCCCTCGTCGGGTTTCGGGAAGTTCAGGATGTCGTCGAAGCGCCGCCACGCCGCGGCGTCGAGTTGGTCGGGGTGGTTGGTCGCGCCGATGAGCAGAACGTCGTCCTGAATCAGCGAGATGTTGTCGATGCTCTTGAGCAGAGTGTTGACGGCGCGTTTGATGGCCGCGTGCTCGTCGCTCCGTCGGGTTTTGGCGACGAAGTCGAACTCGTCCATGAAGAGGATACACGGCGAGAGCCGTTTTGCCACCTCGAACACCTTCTCGACGTTTTTCGCCGTCTCGCCGAGGTACTGGCTGGTTATCATCGACAGTTTGACCTCCACGAACGGCAGGTCCAAATCGTACCCCAGCGCCCGCGCCGTCGAGGTTTTGGCCGTTCCCGGCGGTCCGACGAACAGGAGTTTCCCGATTTCACGCAGGCCGATTTGGGCGAGATACTCGCGGTGTTCGATGGCCTTCACGATTTTGTGAATTTCGGCCTCTTGGTCCTCCGTGAGCACGAGGTCGTCCAGCGTCAGTTCGACCTCCTCGGGTGCGTGGATGTCCACGAGGTCGAGCATGCTTTCGCCGTCCTCGTCTTCGTCCTCGTCGAAGTGCTCTTCGAGGAGGCTGTCTATCCACGCCCGGTCGGACTGCACGGGCCGGTTTGCCTCGCGCACGTCCTCGTAGGAGACGCCCACGCCGTCACGGTCCTCGAGCGCGAAGGCGAGCGTCGGGTTTTCCGCGATTCGTCCGTCGTCGCGCTCCACCAACCACTCCTCCGCCATCCCCTGTTGGGTCAGTTCGAGACCGCCCGAGAAGGTGTCCCGGTCCGTGAACATCAGTTCGGAAATCGCCTCCCACGGTTGGTCGAGGTTGGTCGCTTCGCGTGCCGTCTCGATGGTCGTCCGAAGCGGTCGCTCTATCGTTCCGTCGTGCCAGAACACCTGCCGAATCGCCGGTGGCAGGTCATTTTCGTCCAGATCTCGATTCTCGCTGTAGATCCGTGCAGTGAGCAAGAACTCGATTACGTCCAGCGCCCCGCTGTTCATTCTCCCGTGGGTAATCACGGCAGAATCTTAAGGGCGTCGGACTGGTACGGCAAAAGATACTCAACGCCGACCGTTTCAATCATCGCCCGCGTTCCGTTCAATCCACTCGTTGTTTCGTTTACGACCCGCGAAACCTCGTTCAGACAGTGCCTGTCTCGCCTATATTTTAGTCAGGTTACGCGTAACAAAGCAATGGGATATCAAACGAGATACCCAAACCCATGCAACTGACTGGATTCAATTTATCGGATTACGAGCTAATGTTGGAGACGGCGTTGGGAGCGGGATACCGATTTTACACCGTCGCCGAGTACGTCGAGGCCGATTCGGTGGACGAACCCCACATCGTCCTTCGACACGATGTGGACCGGCGAGCGGCGAACGCCATCGCGTTGGCCACTGCCGAAGCCGAACGGGGCATCGAGGCGACGTACTACTTTCGGACGAACACGTTCTCCCCCGACATCGTCCGGCGGATGGCGGCGATGGGTCACGAAATCGGCTATCACTACGAGGACCTCGCGAAGGTACACGGCGATATGGAAGCGGCGCATCGTCGATTCGGCGATAACCTCGAATCGTTCCGCGGGCACGTGGACGTTCGGACCGCCTGCGCACACGGCAGTCCGCTCTCACCACACCTCAACACGGAGATGTGGAAGGACGCACGGACGACGGCGGATTACCGATTGCTCGGCGAAGCCTACAACGCGTTGGAGTTCGACTCGGACGGGGAGAGTGACCTGTTGTACCTGTCCGATACGGGACGCGATTGGAGTGCGTTCGTCCCCGACTTCGGGTCGGTTCACTCCACGAACGACGTGGTCGAACTGCTCGAATCCGGCGCGTGTTCGTCGTTGTACCTGCTGGCACACCCGAGTCGGTGGGCGACTTCGGGGCTTCAGGCGGTCGAACGACCCTGCTGGGACATCGCGGCCGAAACCGGGAAAGCCGTCGCGAGCAGTGCACACACGATTCAACGAACGGGTGGTCGCCTTGCCGAAGGGACGCGCGTTTCGCGAGCGGTGCGCTCCATCGTGACGCGGGTGACACGGGAGTGAACGAGGATGGAGGAAACCACTACGACGCGACGAAATGCGCTTCGCACGGCCGGACTCGCCATCGGCGGGTCGGCATTGGTCAGTCGAACGACTGCGGCAGTGCCGACGATGACGGGAAAGTTGGTGTTCACCTACGACGACGGTCCCACCGACGACTACACGCAGGCCTATCGCAAGGCACACCGAAAAGAGGGCGTGCCGGGATGTTCGGCCGTTCCGTCGGCGTACGTCGGGACGGAAAACCACCTCAGCGGAGCACAGCTCAGAAAGTTGGAGAAATCAGGATGGGAAATAATGTCACACAGCGTCCATCATCGGGCGCTGACGAACATCACCGTCACCAGTGACGTTTCACCCGGAGACGACGAACTCCGGGTCGAGACGAACCTTCATGGAAAACTACCGGGTGACCGACTCCTCGTGAGCGACGGGGAGAAATCGACGACCGTAACGGTGGCCGGGAAACGCTCCGACGGCGACGGGGAGTACGTTGCACTCGAATCGAACGTCGGAACGTCGTTCAGCGCGAGCGACGGGGTTACCGAGCGGTACACGGACGAAATACTGCACAGCGCCCTCGGGAAGTCGAAACGTCAACTGGACGGGTATGGCGTGACCGTCACGAACATCGTGATGCCGTTCGGCGGGTACGGCCCCCGAACGCAGGAACTGGTCGGGGACTACTACACGGCCGTCGCCAACGGCGGGCCCGCCATCGGCGGCCGCGGACAGGTACAGCGATTGGAAGACATCACCCTACCCCATCTCTCCAGAGCGATGTTTCGGCGGGGGAAGATGACCGAAGCGGAACTCGGGACGTTCCTCGATAGGGTGGCTGACGAGGACGCCCTCGGTATCCTCGGCGGCCATAGTTGGGACCGAGAACGACTACCTGCAAGCCGAATCCGAACAGCCATTCGGATGGCGAAAGACCGGAGCATCGAATTCGTGACGCTCCGCGACGCGCTCTCGGAACTGACGGGGAAGACGGCGAAAACGACGAAAACGACGACCAAGACGACTCGAACCACCAGTGGAGGAGGCGTCGCGGAGACGAACACCACGGAGGAAAACGCGGCCGGTGAGCACGACACTGGGGGGACGAAAACGACTGAAACGACGAACGACACCGGTCAACCCGGTTTCGGTGCGCTCACAGCGCTCGCCGGTGTCGGGGGCGCCATCGGATGGCGGCTTCGAAGGAAGGACGGAGTTGAGAAGGAGTAGGGAGTGCCTACGCGCTCGTATCGAGGTTCGCGTTCGGCGGTAGTCGCCCTTTCTGCACGTAAATGACCGTCGTGCTGACGGTACAACCGCTATCGAAACTGTACCGCTGGAACTCGTAGCGTTTGTAGCCGTCCATATATTTGTCGATGTCTTCGGCAGTTCCACCCTCGTCGGAACACGTCGAAACGTTGGCCGGCGCGACGACGATGGGGGCGTTCCCTCGGGTCACGTTGGCGGCGTTCTGCGTGCTGTCCATCGTCGCGTCGGCGGTTACGAGATACCAATTGAGCGGGAGACGGGTGAACCAGCCGTTGCCGCCTTCGCCGTCCTCCACGGGATACACGTCGTCCGCGGCCTCGTTCGACGAGTAGAACTTGTTCCCGTAGAACATCACGTCGGTTCCGTCGTTTTCGCGCGAGATGCGTTCGAGGGTGTGAAGGAGCGGCTTGGAGTGCGTCGAGGAGGACTGTGCGTACTGAACGAACTGATTGTCCGAGTCCTGTGGATGCTGGTAGGTCGTGCTGTACGCCGTCGTTCCAGCGGAAGCGACCACGAGCAGGAGCAGGACGGCCGCGGCCGCGAGGCTCACATCGTCGTGGTCTTCGTACGCCTCCCATCCCCACCGGAAAACCAGTGCGAGGCCGACTGCGGCGGGGAACGCGAGCGCGACGATGGCGTGAACGGCGGCCCATCCGGCTTTGATGTCCATCACGAGCGGATAGCCGAGGATACTGGCGACACCCCAGTAGAAACCGAAGGCGACGATATCTCGGGGGCGGTCGCCGGAGTATCGGTCGAGAACGAAGCCGACGACGGCGAAGACACAAAGCGCCAACGCGCCGACTTTCAGCGTCGTGAGAAGGTCATGAAGGTACGGGAGGTAGGAGTGGTCCGCGTGTCCTTGCCACCCGATGAAGTTGTTTCCGACCGTCACCGTCGCGGCGACGAGCACTTTCGGAATCATCGTCGGGTGCGAGAAGGATTTCCACAGTCCGGGACCGGGCTGGCTCTGCGAGCGCGGCGCGTAGAAGTAGATGAAGATGAGCAGAAATTCGACGACGGCGACGAGGCCAACCGCTACCGCTTTGAGAATCGAGATGATGGTCGCTCCGTCCCCGTCCATCAGTCGAACCAGACCGATTCGGAAGCGACGCGGAACGGCCGCGCCGACCCCCTCGTTGCCGACGCGCTCGAGCATGAGTCGGTGGTCGTAGAGCAGGACGCCCGCGCCGACCCAGCAGGCGACGTACAGCAGGGCATTCTCCTTCATCGTGAAACCGAGCGCGAAGCAGGCCACGGCAGCGAAGAAGTACGACAGGCGGTGGGTGTCGAAGTACCGCACGAGGAATCCGAGCGCGAACACCATCGCGACCCCGAGAATCACGTCGTTCCGCATGAACCGCGAATAGTAGAGCAGGACAGGGTTCGCCGCGAAGAGGAAGGCGAGTGCGACCGTTTCGGACGGCTTGAGTCGCTCTCGGAAGAGGAGGGCGGAGAGCGGCAGGAGACCACCCAAGAGGGCCACGATAAGCCGCATGGTGAAATCGTTCGCACCGAAGAGCGAGAAGACGATGGAGTTCACCTGCATCAAGAACGGGCCGTGGATAATGTGACGATAGTACCAGACGCCGTTTTGCGAGTACGTGTAAATCCAGTACGCAACCCTCGCTTCGTCCTGGTGTGCGACGCGAGCGCCGAGGTTGACGAGACGAAGGACGAGCGCCACGACGGTGATGAAAACGACGAGTGGAACCGGCTCGGTGAGTCGGTGGAGGAGGCTCGATTCGTCGCTCGACGTGAGCGGGCGAGTACGTTTCTGGGCGGTGTCGGAACCTTGCATCGTCGGGGTTACCGACGATATGGTATGGGTCCGAACAAATAGTTTCTGAAGGCTCCCCGATGGTCAATAAACTTACAAACTGTTTCTCATTTACTTCGCGTTCTACCGCCACTTAAGGCCGTAGAGCGAGAATCGTGAACCATGGACAGCGATACCACACCAGTCATCGCAAAGGCGATACGGACGCCACAGGGCAAAGAAGGTGGCGTGTTCGCCGACGTTCGAAGCGAAGACCTCTCGATTCCACTGGTCAACACCATCCTCTCCGAGACGGGATTGACCGGGGACGACATCGACGACCTCATGTGGGGCGTCGCCCAACAGCGCGGCGAGCAGGACAACAACGTCGCCCGCGTCATCGCGCTCCTTTCTGACCTCGGCGAGGGCGTCCCGGCGACGAGCATCAACCGTTGGTGTGCGTCCTCCATGCAGGCGCTCATCAGTGCGAGCGACGCGATTCGGGCGGGACAGCGCCGAGCCATCATCGCGGGCGGCGTCGAGAACATGTCCCGCGTGCCGATGAGCGGCGGGTACGAGGGCCGGGGCATCCACCCACAGATGGCCGAGGAGTACAACCTCCCCACGCTCCAGATGGGGATGACCGGCGAGAAGGTCGCCGAGGAGTACGAGGTTTCGCGCGAGGAGCAGGACGAATACGCGCTTCGAAGCCAACAGCGTGCCGCCGAGGCGACCGATTCCGGGCGCTTCGAGGACGAAATCGTCCCCATCGAAACCGAGGACGGACTGGTCGAGGAGGACGAGGGTATCCGACGCGACACCAGCATGGAAGCCCTTCAGGGCCTCCCGAGCGTGTTCAAGGCCGACGGCACCGTGACGCCGGGCAACGCCTCCCAGATTTCCGACGGCGCGTCGGCGCTCCTCGTCACCAGCAAGGCGTTCGCGGACGAACACGACCTCGAAATCATGGCGACCGTCGGCGACAACAACGTTGCCGGCGTGGACCCGACCGTGATGGGAATCGGTCCCGTCCCGGCCACGAAGGGACTGTTGGAGCGCACCGGCGAGAGCATCGACGAGTTCGACCTCGTGGAACTGAACGAGGCGTTCGCCAGCCAGACGCTCTACAGCCAGCGCGAACTCGGCGTCCCGGACGACAAGTTCAACGTCAACGGCGGCGCAATCGCCATCGGCCACCCGCTCGGTGCCTCCGGCGCGCGCCTCCCCGTCACGCTCGTTCACGAGATGCAAAAACGCGACGCGAAGAAGGGTCTCGCGACGCTCTGTGTCGGGTTCGGGCAGGGTGCCGCGATTACGCTGAAGCGCGAATAAATTCGCGACGAACCGATATTTCTCGGCTCGCTGAATTTTTCCATCCACTGAATTCCGGGACAGAATAATTACGGAGTACGTTGAGTAGCGGTATGTGCCTCGAAGTCCTCCCCTCCCCAAAGCCCTTACATGGCTCGTTCCGCCCCTCCTCGCCAGTATCATCGTTTTCGTGGCGTATCTCCTGACCCATCCGTATCCCGCCGAGGGCGGCGGCCTGTATCTCGCGATGGCCGACGCGGTTCGCGCCCACGGCTACCGACTTCCGGCCCGGATTCCACAGTACACGCCGAACGGAATCCCGTTCGGCTACCCACCGCTCATGTTCTACATCGTGGCGTTTCTCCGGGACGTTTTCGGCGTCGGTCCGCTGACGGTGACCCGCTATCTTCCCGGTATCATCACCGTCCTGACCGTGGTCCCGGTTTATTTCCTCGGGCGCGAGGTGTTCGGCGAAAATGCCGATAAAAACCGGCGGGCCGGATTCGCCGCGCTCGTCGTCGCGGTGAGTCCGGCCGTCTTCAAATGGCACCTCTCGGCGGGCGGCATCGTCCGCGCTCCGGCGTTCCTGTTCACCGTGACGGGGTTGTACGTCGGAATTCGACTGTTCCGGGAGAAACGCCTCCTGTGGGCGGGTTCGGGGGCGGTGCTGTTCGGCCTGACCTGTCTCACCCATCCGTCCTATCCGGTGTTCTTCGGGACGAGCTATCTCGTCTTCTTCCTCGTCTTCGACCGCTCGCTCGCCGGACTCGGGCGCGGTGCGCTCGTCGCGGCCGGTGGCCTGCTCCTCGCGCTCCCGTGGTGGTGGGGGGTCGTCTCGGTCCACGGCGTCGACATCTTCACCCGAACCGCCGGTTCCCGTCTCGGCATCGGTCGAGGGCTGTTCTGGTTCCCGTCGAAGTTTCTCTACGGACGGCGTACGCGATTCCTCCCCGTCTGGCACGTCCTCACGCTCGTCGGCGTCGTCTCGCTCACGCTGCGAAAGCGCTACTTCCTCCCGTTCTGGTTCGCCGCGACGGTGGTCGTGTTCCCGAAGCCGCGGTTTCTCATGCTCGTCGGCGCGCTCGTCGTCTCGGCGTTGGTGTTCGACTGGTTGCCGACCGTCGCGGCGTCGTGGTCGGGGACCGACCGCCGCGTTTCGGCCGACGGCGGGCAACTGCCGCGCGTTTCACTCGCGCTCCTTGTCCTGCTTTCGACCTACGGCGTGGCGACGGGCGGGTTGTACGCCGCGAACTACGGACCGATTCCGGCGCGCCCGCTCGACCGACTCCAGCAGGACCCCATGCCGTCGTACATCGACGGCGACGACGTGACGGCCATGGGGTGGATACGGGAACGGACGCCACCCGACGCGACGGTGCTCGTCGCCGGTGACGCCGCCGAATGGTTCCCCGTGTTCACGAAACGAACCGTCCTCGCGTCCCCGTGGGGGGCCGAATGGCTCCCGCCCGACCAGCGCGAACGGCAGGTTTCCCTCTACCGCGAGAGTTCGACCTGCGCCGCGGCGAAATGTATCGAGAAACTGCTGGCCCGAAACGACGTGTCGCCCGATTACGTCTATCTCACGCGGGAAGGTTCCCGGAGTTGGATAGCACGCGAGACGCTGACCCCGGCCCAGTGGTCGGGACTGCTCGGACGGCTAAACCGGTCGTCCGGTACGACCGTCGTCTTTCGAAACCGCGATGTCGCGGTCGTGAAAGTCGACGGAAGCGGAAACCGAGACGGTTAGCCGGCGATGTTGACGATTTCGGATACTCTCCCCCGTATTCCTTGTCGAGTTTTCTGCGGTCCACCGAGTGACCGATGTCGAATCCGAGGAGGGCTTGTTTCTTCACCGAGAAGCTGTAAACAGACGACCATCTTTTTGCGCTCAGCTAACCAAGGTACATCGTGCATCGGGCAGGTTGGGGGATTCACAACGTTCGACGATGAGTATCGAACCATCGACGGAGTCGGAACCGATTTCGCGTGACACCGCGTTCGAAATCCTCACGAATCCACGGCGCCGATACGCCCTTTCTTACCTCCGGTCGAAATCCGAGCGAGTTTCCATCGGCGAACTCGCCGAAGCGGTCGCCGCGTGGGAACAGGACACCAGCGTCGAACTCGTCTCCTCAAAGGAACGAAAATCAGTGTACACGTCGCTGTATCAAACGCACCTACCGAAGATGGCCGACGCCGGCGTCATCGTGTACGACAGACAGCGCGGACAAGTGCAACTCAGCGATAGCGCAACCGAACTCGACAAGTTCGTCAACCCGCCGTCGAGATCCCGGAACTGGAGTCGATACTACCTCGCGCTCGCCGCCCTCGGCGGGTTCGCCATCCTCTGTAACTTCCTCGGGATGTATCCGTTCTCCCTCGTGAACGTCCTCGTCTACGTCGGACTGCTTCTCTGTGCGTTCGCAGCCCTCTCGGCCGTCAATCTCGAACTCGTGCGCCGAAAGGGGCGCTGAGCTTACGCTTGACAGAGCGAGATGGCGTTCCTGACTGCCTTCTTGCGTCCGAGGAACGTGACGTGGTCGCCGTTCTGGAGGGTGAACCCCTTGTTCGGAACCTGCGTCTCGCCGTCCCGTCCGACGAGCGCGATGAGGACGCCGTTCGGGAGTTCGGCGTCCAACTCGTCGATGGTTTTGCCGACCAGATTCGCGGCGGTGATTTCTATCTCCTGGACGTCGCCGCTTCGGCCGAGTTCCGTCATCCAGTTCGAGAGGGCGGGGCGCTCGATGACGTTGTCGATGGCCCACGCGGTGGCGAGCGATGACGAAATCGTCCGAACCCCGAGGTCCTCGAACGCGTCCACGTTGTCCGGGTTGTTCGCCCGGGCGATGATGGTCTCCACGTCGAACTTCGATTCGGCGAGTTGTGCGACCAACAGGTTCACGTCGTCGTCGCCCGTCGCGGCGACGACGATTTTCGCGTTACCCGCCCCCGCCGAGCGAAGCACGTCGGTGTCCGTCCCGTCACCGTCGTGGACGGTGTATCCTTCCTCGCGGGCGGTTTGCAGTATCGTTTCGTCCTGCTCTATCAGCACGACGTTCTCTCCACGGTCTTCGAGGCGTGCGGCGAGCGACCGGCCCACCTTGCCGCCTCCGATGATGAGTACACGCATTGGAATCACGTTCAGATATTCAGCGATAAATCGGGCAAAGCCACCCTCGAACACGACGGTGACGACGATGACCAGAAAGACGGTCCCGATGAGGACCGTCGCGGCATGCTCCGCGTTCGGAATCACGTCGGCGGAGTTCTGGATGCGGAAGGCGAACAGGGTCGCCACCGACGCCGGGATGATGCCGCGCGGCCCGACGAAACTCATGAACAGCTTTTCGTTCCGCGTGAATCGCCCGCCAGACGTCGAGGCGAAGACGATGAGCGGGCGGATGACGAACATCACGGCGAGCACGACCACGAACCCACCCACGCCGAGCGCGAAGAGGTCCTTCGGGCGGAGCAGGGCCGCCAGCGTGATGAACACGAACGAGAGGACGACCAACGTGATATCGCCTTTGAACTCCTCTATCTTCTCCTCGTAAGGGAGGTCCGCGTTGCCGAGGAGGACGCCCGCCGTCGCAACCGCCGCGATGCCGGACTCCGTGGCGACGATGTCGGCGGCGGCGTAAGCGGTCAACGCGCCGACCAACACCAGTAGACGGGTATTCTGCGGGGCGTTCCCCTTCGAGAGGTTGAGATGATGGAGGACGTACCACAGCACCCCGGCAACGAGCATCCCGACGAGGACGCCGGTTCCGAGTCGGCGGACGAACGACGCCAGGAACTCGCCGACGTGGAACGCGTTCGACCCGGTAAGAACCAGCACTTCGAACATCACCACGGCGAGAATCGCGGCCGTCACGTCGTTGGCGATTCCCTCCGTTTCGAGCGCGGCCCCGACCCGGTCCCTGACCGGTACGACCGACAGAATCGGCGTGACGACCGTCGGGCCAGTCGCCACGAGCAGCGACCCGATGAGCAGGGAGAGGTCCCACGGTTGACCGAGGGCGAACCGAACGACGGCGGCCGTCCCGAGCAACGAGACGAGCGCGCCGATAGTTATCAAACGTATTTGTGCGGACGGCGCTTCCCGGAGTTTGTTCACTTTCAGGTGGAACGCGCCCTCGAAGACGATGATGGCGACGCTCAGGCCGACGATGGACGAGAGCGCGTCACCGAACGCCGATGGGGTCAACAGGCCGAATCCGACCGGCCCGAAGACGACGCCCGCGAAGATGAGAAACAGCACGCTCGGCACTCGGAACCGGTCCGCGAGCACCTGCGAGATGACGCCGAGTCCGATGATGGCGGTGACTATGTATAGCAGTCCTCCGCTCACCGCTTCGGCACCCACTGCTGGTTCCATGTATCGGGAAGGAGAGGGTGGGCAGTTATAAAATCGTGGGATGGAAACGCGAGACTGCACGGGGGGACCGGCACCATTCGAAACCGAATCGTTTCGTTTTCTGGGCAAAAGAGCCACGTTTGTCAAAAATCGCCGGGCGGGGACCGTCCGGCACGACCGAGCCGAAGGGGATTTCACGATGCCAGCGATGAAACTATCCGCGAACTGATTTGTCGTCGGCAATCGATTGCCGTGAAGGGGGACTCGATGGGAGGAGGACATTCGACGCGGCGAGCGGTACTCGGATTCGGAGGAATAGTGGCGAGTGTCGGCGTCATGGGAGGACTCGGACGACGACCGGAGAGCGATGCCGATTGCCTGTCGGGTAACGGTGGAACGGCCAACGAAACGAACGCGCCGGTGAACGTTCGGGGGGCCATCTACTTTCCGTCGCGGGCGTTCAACACGTTCCAGATGTGGCATGGCTACGACCCGGACGTTATCGAGCGCGACCTCTGTTATGCGAGTCGGATAAACTTGAACGCGCTACGGGTGTGGTTGAGTTTCGAGGCGTGGCAACGGGAACCGTTGCGCTTCGGACTCCGACTGGAACATTTCTTGACGACGGCGGCGGACCACGGATTACGGGTGTTGTTGGGTATCTTCGAGGGAATCGGGGCGAACCCGAGCCACCACACCCTGACGAACCGGGACCCGGTCACCGCGCGTCCGGTGTTCTCGCCGTCACGGAAAACAATGGAACAGCAAAAGCGCTGGCATCGCCCGCGGAAGTTCATCCGGTGGTTCATGAACCGCTACCGCGACGATTCGCGTCTGCTGGCCATCGAACTCATCAACGAACCGTGTTGGCGGCCGTGGAAACTGCGGTTTTCGAAGGCGATGTTTCGAACGCTGTGGAACCAGCGCGGACGGGTTCCGCTGTCGGTCGGTTCGACGAATATCGAGAACAACACGCAGTACCGGAAGTGGGGAAGCGAGGTGTACCAGTGTCACAGCAACTTCGGCCACACGGAGAAGAACTATCGCCGCCTCCTACGACAGATCAACGCGGCCGAGCGCCGGTTCGGCCGTCCAATCTGGCTCTCCGAATGGCAATGCCTCAAGCCGCCGCGCAGGGGACAAGGGACCCATCCGCCGAACTACTCGTCGCTCGCGCCACTGATTCGACGGGCGGGCGTCGGCAACTTCTTCTGGTCGCTGATGGTCAAGCCGGCCTACCAGGTGTACCGCAGAAAACAGGGGTTGTTGAGCGGGATTTTCCACGAGGACGGCGCGGTCTGGAGTCTGGAGGACGCGAGAGCCATCAAATCGATGTCGGGGGACCCGTCGTTTTCGGGGGAAGAACGGGCCGAATGGCCGGGGTGGGCGAAACCGGTCGAGAAGTCGCTGACCGGCTAAATATCTCGAATCGCCCGCTCGGCGGCTTCGAGCGCCGTCTCGCGGTCGAACTCGGCGACGATGGCTTCCAGTTCCTCCGGGGAAGCGTCCGCGAGTTCGCGGGCGTGTTTCGTCATGTTCGGAACCGCTCGGATGATGTTGTCGATGACCGGAATCGCGGCGGTTCGCGGCGACCGTGACAGCGGGTTGAGGTCGATGACGATTTCGGTTTTGCCCATCGCGGCGAGTGCTTCGGCCCGGTCGCCGTCCTCCAGCGGGACGAGGACGACGTCCGCGTCGTAGATTCCGTCGGCGTCCACTTTCCCGCGTTCGTGTTCCAAGCCGGGAATCCGGGCATCGGCGGTGAGTCCCTTGACGTTCGTCGCGCCATGCTCGCACAGGTGGTCGGCGATGGCCCGCATGCGTTCTTCGGTTCGGCCGAACAGGTTGACCTCGATGTCCGCGCCGGTCGCCTCGGCGAGTTCGACGATTTTACCCGGAACGAGCGCCGCCACGTTGCCGTTCACCGAGAGCACGGCGTGGTCGGCGAGGAGCAACTGCGCCGCCGCCGCGCGCTCCGCTTCGTCTGCACTCGGGAGCGTCTCCTCGCCCAACAGGTAATCGAACGACTCGCCGCGCCCTTCGGCGATGAGGCCCTGTTTGCTCGTGACGCCCTTCTCGACGCCCTCCTCGATTCGGTGGCGCGTGAGAAGCGATTGATATCGTGGATGGTCCTCCGGAATCTCCACCTCGTCGGTCATGGTCGATATCCGAAACCGAGGGTGAAAACAGCCGTGATTCGACTCCCGCTCACTCCACGAGTGTCGCGCCCGCGTGGTGAGTTCGGCAGGCCCGCGCGTCGTAGCCCGCATCCGAGAGTCCCGAATCGAGCGCGAACACCGTCTTTCCGAGCATCGCCATCGACGCCTGCCCCCCTTCGTCGTGGACGTCCTCGATGACCTCCCGAACCTCGTCGGTGAGCAGTTCCGCCCGTTCGGCGAACTCATTCGACTGTTCCATGAACGTCGCCAGCGTCGGTTGGTTTACCAGCGCGACGAGTGCTTCGACCCCCGCTTCCGAAAGTCGGGTCGTACTGCCCGAGAGAACCTCCGCCGTCGAGAGTTCGCCGAGCGAGAGATACTCGACGTTCGCCCGCGTCGGAACCGCGTCGAGGCGGTTGTGTGCGGGCGCACCCGGTTCGAGTCGGATGGGGATGCCGCCGCGTGCCTGTGCGACCACGTCGCCGAGTCCGGTTCCCGCGTTCACTTCCGCCCTGTGTGCGATGGTGACGAGTTCGTTCTCCGAACGTCCACTGCCGAACACGTCGTTCGCGGCGAGTGCCGTCCCGAGCGCGAGCGCCCCCGAGATGCCGAACCCCGCCCCGAGGGGGAGCGTCGTTTCGGCCGAGATGCGGGCCGTCCGGTCGAGGTCGTCCAACACCCGACGCCCGGATTCGACGGCGGCGAACTCGCCGTTCAGTTCGATACTCGTCTCCGCTGTCGGTTCGACAGTCACGGTGACGCCTTCGGAAAGTGTCAACCCCGCCCCGCGAGACCCCGCCCGCTCGGGGTCGTCGTCCTCGTGGATGCTGAAAAACCCCGTGATATGGCCGGGAACGAACGCGCGGCCAACCTCGTCGCTCATATCTCACGATTTCGGCCGACAGCGTATAACGGTTAAAATTCGTCCGCGTCGTCATCGCCGGACTCGATTTCCAACTCGTCCACGGCGCGGGCGGCCAACCGCGCCACGCGGAGCGGTTCCGGGCGTCCACCTTCGGGCGTGAACGCCCGCACCACCTCCGTCGCCTCCTCCGCACCCATCCCGACGTGGCGGACGAACACCGTTTCGCCGTCCACGGCGAGTTTGCGGCGGGATGGCTGGTTCAGATAGATTTCGCGTCGCCGGTCGAGTTCGTCGCCGGCGAACTCCGATTCCAGCGAGTCGAGCAAGCCGTCACTCTCCTCGAAGGTGACGGCGATAACGGGGCGGTCCACGGCGTCGTGAAGGCGGTGCATATCCAGCATGTTGTACCACGCGAGGGCGATTCCGCCGACCATGACGTATCGAACGTCCTCGCGGTCGAGGCGCTCCACGAGGTCGATGAGCGAGGCTGTGAGGTCAGTACTGCCAACCGTACAGGTCCCAAAAACGAATCCATCAGTTACCCGGCTTGCGCGGGTAACGACGCCAGCGAGCGTGCTGTTGTCGCGGCGATAGGACTCCGCGACACCGAGCGCTCGAACACCCGATTTCACGTTACTCTTCTTCGTCGTCCTTCATCTCGTTGAGCCGGTTCAACAGCTCATCGTTCGACGCACCGAATTCGAAGTCAACGCTCCCGTCGTGGTTGTGTTCTTCCGTTTCGACGCCGCTGTCGTCGTCCAGGTCCGCGCTATACTCCCGGTTCTCTTGTTCTGATTCGTCGTAGCTCCCAAAGCCCATGCGTTAGGACATAGGAACTTCGCACACTAAAAACGCTCGCCGCCCATCAGAATTTTGGCAGATGGGCGTCAACACCCCGATATGCAAGTCGTCAACGTCACTGCCGACGCCGAGACGTTCACCTGCAACGCGTATCTCGCGCTCGGTAATCGGCCAGTCCTCGTCGATGCTGGGACGATGGATGGCGTCGTGGACGTGCTCCGCGACCACACGGACACGCTCGATGCGGTCGTCCTCACACACCAACACGGCGACCACGTCGGAGAACTGGACGCCGTACTGGACGAGTTCGACGCGGAACTCGAAGCCTACGGGCCTCACCCCCGCCGCGACCACACGATTGCGGACGGCGACAGCGTCGAAATCGGCGACGAAACGTTCGAAGCCATCCACACACCCGGCCACGCGGATGACCACCTTTCGTTCGTGAGCGATTCGACTATTTTCAGCGGCGACGTCGTCGTCCACGACGACGGAGCCTTCGATTACGGTAGCTTCGGACGCACCGACATGGCGGGGCAATCCCGCGAGGAACTCATCGAGAGCATCCGCGAAATCCTCGACCGGATGCCGGATTCCGTCGAGCACATGTACGCCGGGCACGGCGAGGAGTTCCACGGAGACGTATCGGATGTCATCGAGACGGCCTTAGAGCGAGCAGAAAAGCGAGAACCGAAGTATCCGGAATAACGTCTGCAACGGCCGCCCATTGTTTCGTGTTATCACGTTTCACGAGCCCTTTTGCCGCAGGTAATCCAGTGTTCGGTATGCCCGGACCTACATTTCTACGTGGCGACGGAATCGAACTCAGAACGGTAGAGGAGGACGATTTGGACTTCCTCCAGGAGACGATGAACGACCCGAACGTCCGTCGATATCTCGGCAGTCGCTCGCCCATCAACGGCCAGCAGGAGCGGGAATGGTTCGAGGAGCGTGCCTCGGACACCGACGAGGACCACGTTCACCTGCTCATCTGCCGTGGCGAGGACGTCATGGGTTCCATCAGCCTCTATCCGAAGGACGGGACCGGTGTGAACGCCGAAATCGGGATTTCGCTCGCGGAGGAGTTCTGGGGCAACGGTTACGGAACCGAGGCCGCACGACTCATCACGGATTTCGGGTTCCGCGAGCGCCGCCACCACCGCATCATCGCCCGCGTGTTCGAGGGCAACGTCGGCTCCGCCCGCATCTGGGAAAAGCTCGGCTTCCGCCACGAGGCGACCCACGTCGAAGCCGCGTTCCTCGACGGCGAGTACGTGAACGTCGAGTTCTTCGCCGTCCTCGAAGACGAGTGGTTCGGACGGGAAGCGTAGAGATTCGTCTCCGTTTTCGGCTCCAACAAAAGACCGACGGTCTGTTTATGCGCTACGCGATTCCTTGCTCTTCGGGCGGAGCTTGCTGTAGCCGCATTTGCGGCACTTCTCCGCCTTCTGTGGGTTGCGTGCGTTACAGCGCATGCAAATCATCTTTTCGAGCGTTCGTTTCTCTGCTGCGTCGAAACTGGCCATACCGTGCGTTTTCTTCCGCGCGCGTTTAAACGTTATTGAGTTGGCGCGTCGTCTCCCGTCCGAGTTCTCATCCGTTCCCCTCCCCGGCGTCGAGATACTCCTGCTGAACCGCCACCACTTCGGTCGAGTTCTCACAGTCGGCATAGCGCCGAAGCGGTTCGGCGTTCAGTTCGAGAAACGTTTCTCCCCACCTGAACTTCGCGAGAATCCGTTCGGCGTGCTCCCGCTCGCCGAGGATACAGAGTCCCGCCGCGAACGCCTCCACGGTGTTCAACTGGAACGGTTTACCGTAGTTGACGGGGTTCGAGGCGACGAGGAACGGCAACGCACGGTGCAGTCCGGGCATCTCGAACAGCGCCCTCCCGGCACTTTCCCACGAGCAGTCGAGGGCGACGAGGGTGTCCGTCTCGGCGCGGTCGGCCGGCGAGAGCGCCTGCTCCGCGTGCGGATTGAGGACGATGCCGTACGGCGTCGCTCGCGCCGTTCGGTGGAGTTCGGTCAGGTCGAACCGCGCCAGTTTCCGGGCCGTACACTTCTTCGGGTCGTCGTCACCCTCGTACCGGACGTGGAGGTTCACTACCGAACGGTTGGCGTGGCTCGGTAAAAAGTGGCGCGAAGAAGGCTCCGCCGGGGTGTGACAGGCGGTGCGGAGCCGTATGGAAACAAATCCTCTCGTCGTACCGGGCCGGCGTTCCACCGGCGACTGAACCAGCGCACACGCGCCCGTAAAGACGTTTATATGACTGCTATTGTCCGGTCGTATTTCTTCCGTCGTCTCCGGAGGCAAACGTAGCTTCCGCCGAGGGGCTAAAGAGGGTCCTCTCCGTCTTCTCCGCGCATGGACTCCGAAGTGGTCGTTCGCGCGTATTATGATGCCATCGACGCACACGACTACGAGACGTTCGCCGGATTGTTCGCGTCGGACGTGGTGCACTACCGCCCCGACCGTACCATCGAGGGGAAGGACACGCTCGTCTCGTTCATGCGCGAGGACCGTCCGAACAAGGAGACGAGCCACGAACTCTCCCGCCGTCGTCGAAAACGGCGGAGCGACAGTTGCCGAGGGTCGATTGCTCGACGCCGACGGTGACGAACTGTTCGCCTTCGAAGACGACTTTTCGATCACGGACGGACAAATTACCGAAATCCGGACGCGAACTCGATAGTGCATCATCGACGTCCCTGAATCGTTCGCGACGACGGGGAAAAACTGTAATCCCGCGATAGCTGTTTACATATCAACCCAGTCTTATTCGACATTTGCTATCCTGTTGCATACCGGATGGCATCATCATACGACGAACCGAGGCACGCGGAATAGACTCATGGGGACGATAGCGCACTGGCCGTCGTGCTGTTGATTACGCGGCAGCAATCGGGCAGTATCGCCTGTTTTCGTATCTGGCCGCACTGTTCATCGTGGCGAACTTCGGTGCGGCCGCTATCGAGCGAAACGACGGCGAACTCGACCTCGCACCGTACACCGGGTTGGTCGTCGGATTGGGCGTGATTTTCGTGGTCGGGTTCACGATAATCTGGTCGCAGTGGAACCCCGACGTGACCGAGTACACCTACGTTCTCGGACTTCCGGTTTCGACGCTGGCGTACTTCGTGTTCCTCTGGTTGCTCCCGATTCTCGGCGCGCTCTACTACGCGCTCGTCTTCCCGGACATCGGGAACGACGACGATGGTAGACGACATCTTCGACGAGGCGCGACGGGCTCAACGACGGAATCGGTTCCCGTTGTCGGTCGCCAGTCCCGAACCCGATGGCGGTTCGGTAACACGGCCGGACGGCATCCGAGAGCACGCTCGGAAACCACGTCGTCCGAAAGCGCATCGAACACGGGCGGCGAATCACCGCAGAGCGGAGGGAGGGAACCGACGATGAGTCCTCGCTCCGATTCCCCTTCGACGAGATTCCGGTCACCGACAGCCCGTACGTCCTCCTGTTCGGCGGAGCCTATCTGCTGGTCGTGCTGGCTATCGGCGTCTGGGGATACCTCCGAACCGAGAGTACGGAGGACTTCCTCATCACCGGAAAAAGCATCGGGACGTGGGTGCTCGCACTGACGGCCTTCTCGGTCATTCAATCCGGATTCGGGTTCGTCGGTGGCCCCGAACTCGTCTACTCGTTCGGGACGACGGCGCTGTGGATTTTCTTCACGGCCCCGCTCGGATTCATCATCACGTGGGTACTCCTCGCGAAGCGAATGCGATTGCTGGCAGACATTCGCGACGTGCTGACGCTCGCCGACGGGATGTACGTCAGATACGAGAGCGCGTGGGTTCGCGGGCTGACCGCAATTGCCGTCGTCGTCGGCGTGATGGCGTATCTGGCGACGAACCTCGCCGCACTTCAGTACGTCATGCGCGCGATTTTCGGCCTCTCGGTGATGTGGGGACTGCTCATCGGCGCGCTCATCCTCCTGCTCTACAGCATGCTCGGCGGCATGATTGCCGGCGTCTGGACCGACTTCGTGCAGGCCATCACGATGATTTTCGGCGCGATGTTCGTCTTCGCCTACGCGCTCTCGTTCGGCGGCGGCATGAGTTCGATTTCGCACAACCTCGCCACCGCCGACCCGGCGTTCATCTCCCCGTTCGGTGCGATGGGTGCGCCCGCCGCGACCATCTTCACGGCGCTCGGGTGGTGGATTCTGTTCTCGGTCGGCGCGGCCGGACAGCCACATCTCGTCACGAAGTTCTACATGAGCCGCAACCTCAAAATCCTGCGCTGGGGCGCGCCCATCGCGGCGGCGACGTACGCGATTTCCAGCCTTCTCGCGTTCTCGACCGGACTGTCGATGCGCGCGATGGTCGAAGCGGGTTCGACCGCAGCACCGAAGAGCGCCTCCGTCGTCGGCCCCGTCTTCGTTCTCGACCACACGCCCGGTGCGGTGGCCGGACTCATCCTCGCGGCACTGCTCGCGGCCATCATGAGCACGAGCGATTCGTTCCTCAACATCGGCGCGGCGGCGATTTCCCGCGACATTCCGCGGGCGCTCGGCAGACCCATCGACGACGACAAGACGGAACTCCGGGTGACGCAGGGCGCGCTGGCCGGTCTCACCATCGCATCGACGCTCATCGTCTTCTACTCGCAGACGCTGGTCGGTATTCTCGGCACCATCGGATGGGGATTCTTCGCGGCGGCGTTCTTCACCATCGCCGCTCTCGGCCTGAACTGGAAGGGTGCGACGAAGGAAGGCGCAATCGCCGCCATCCTCGGCGGGTTGGCAGTCAACCTGTTTTTCAGTGCGCTCCCCCGCATTGCGGACGTCGTTGTCGGGATGGACGGTTCACTTCCGAGAACAGTGGTTTCCGGTGCGGCATGGATTGCGACGACCGTTCCGAACTTGTATCCGTTCACCGACGGCTTCCCGGTCGGGACGGTGGCCCTGTTGGTCGCCATCGTGCTCTTCGTCGGTGTTTCGCTGATAACGCAGGACCGACGGACGGTCCCGGAGGACATCGCCGTCCTTCTGGAGGGATAGCATGAACATGACGGATACACCAAACGAATACGGACGAAACGCGACTCGCCCACCTCACTGGGTGGTTCCGCCAGCGACCCACGTCGATGGAGTACTGGGAACTCCTCGTCACGGAGGAGCGTCTCGTCTGGTGCTTCGTCGGCGAGTCGTTCAAATCGCTGCTGTTGCGTGCGGACACCGGGGAACGTGGCCGGCGCGAAATCGCGGACGTGTCGCCGGACCGGGCGCTGTCGCTCGACGAACGGAACTTCGCCGTCCCGCTGGATTCGCTGGAATCGATTCGGCTTCGAGAAGGGACCGTGTTCCGACGGGCGACGTTGGCGGTGACGTGGCGGGAGAACGGCGACACCGACTCGTACGAACTCTACGCGACGAAAACTGCCGATTCACAGGTTAAAGATGTCGAAGCGCTTGCGGACGACCCGCGACTCTCACACGTCGATATCGGTGTCGGGATGAACGGTGGGTTGTTCTGATTTCGGTCGTACTTCGATTTTTCGGTCACTCGCGAATCAACGGGTCGTCGGACTCGATTTCGGGGAGCGCACCGACGACGCGTTCGAGGAGTTTCGTCTCGGCACGGCGCAAGTTGTTCGAGGCGGCCGTTTTCGAGACGTCGAACTCCTCGGCCAACATGCCGAGCGTCGTCCGTCGCGGCGTCTGAAAGTACCCTCCTTCGACGGCTTTCGTGAGGGTTTTGCGCTCCGTCTCGGAGAGTTCCCGACAGCCATCGAGCACGTTTTTCGCCGCGCCGAGGTGCTGAATCACGTCGAGGTACTCCTCGAACGACGTGGCGTTCCGACTCTCGACGCGAACGTCGTTTCCGTCCTCCAACTCCGAGAGGGCGTTGTCCGTGTTGTCGGCGGTGTCGAACCCGACGCTCCACAGTTCGCTCCCGTCGCGGATCTGAAACGGCCCGGTGATGTAGCCGTCGTGGTCACGGATGGTCCGCATCGCGTTCGTCTGGCCGATGAAGGACTTGATGACCGCCCTGTCCCCCCGCCGCGAGAGCAGTTCGAACTCCAGCATTCGGTCGTGGTCCTGCAACGCGCTCGAGACCGTTCGTCAACGCGCCGGGGTCGTCCCCACGGGCGAGAATCCTCGTCTCCAACTTCCGCTTTGCAGTGTTGAAGTCCCAGTGCATGGTGTGAAATGACACGTCCGTCTCGTCCGTTACGTCGATGTACGGACAGTCATACTGTACCATGTCCATCGTTACCGAAATCATATCTCAATTCATCGTTCGTGATGGATATAGATAGTGGGACCTTCCACGGTCGAACAAAAACGCTCGGGACGGGAGGCTACCCCGTCGAATCAGGTCGTCGTCGAAGTGGTCGCGTTCGGAGTCGAACTCGTTCCCGTCCGTTTCGGGGCCGTCCCGCCATCCACACCCAGACAGCCACCAGCGGGGAGGGTCGAACGGAGGGCGAGAAACGTTCGTCGGCGCACGGCGTCGCTACTCGGGGAACTGCCAAATATTCTATGAAAAGTGAAACGACTCTTTTACTCTTTTTCGCCCGACCCGAGCGCGCTCTCGCCGACGGGTTCGTGGCCCTCGATGACTTCCGTGCCGCCCATGTACGGCCGGAGCGCTTCGGGCACCGTGACGGTGCCGTCGTCGTTCTGGTAGTATTCGAGGATGGCGACCATCACGCGGGGGAGCGCGAGCCCCGAGGCGTTCAGCGTGTGGAGGTACTCGGTCGATTCGTGGCGCTCGGGGCGGTAGCGTAGCCCCGCCCGCCGCGCTTGGAAGTCCTCGAAGTTCGAGGCCGTCGAGACTTCGAGCCAGCGGCCGCCCTCCTCGGGACCGTCCTCCATGTCGTCGCCGGGTGCCCACACTTCGAGGTCGATCTGCTTGGTCGCCTTGAACCCCAAATCGCCCGTGCAGAGTTCGAGGACTCGGTAGGGCAGTTCGAGGCGGCGCAGGACCTCCTCGGCCTCGTCGAGCAGGGTTTCGAGGCGGTCGTAGCTCCCCTCGGGTTCCACGAAGTTGACCATCTCGACCTTGTTGAACTGGTGGACCCGCACGATGCCGCGCGTTTCCGTGCCGTGTTCACCGGCCTCCCTGCCGGAAGTTCGGCGTGTACGCCTGATGTTTCAGCGGCAGGTCGTCGCGCAGGAGGATGTCCCCGGCGTACATGTTCGTCACCGGCACCTCGGCGGTCGGGCAGAGCCAGAGGTCCTCGCCCTCGATTTTGTAGGCGTCCTCGGCGAACTTCGGAAGTTGGCCCGTCCCCGTCATCGAGTCGCTGTTGATGGGAATCGGCGGGAAGATGTCCACGTACTCCTGTTCGCGGTGGACGTCCAACATGAACTGCATGATGGCGTGTTCGAGTCGCGCGCCGTCGCCCTTCAGGAAGTAAAAGCCGCTCCCGGTCGTTTTGGCGGCCCGCTCCTCGTCGATGATGTCCAACTCCTCGCCGAGGTCGTAGTGGGGAACCACGTCGGCGGGCAGTTCGCGCAGGTCGTCGAAGCCCTCGCGTCGTTGTTCCACGTTGTCGTCCTCGTCGGCCCCGAGCGGGACGCTCTCGTGCGGAACGTTCGGGATTTCGAGGATTCGCGTTTCGAGTTCCTCTTCGAGTTCGCTCGCACGCTCCTCGATTTCCTCCAATTCCGCCTTCAGCGCGCCCGAGCGCTCGATGGCTTCCTGTGCCTCCTCCTCCTTGCCCTCCTGTTTGAGTTCGCCGATGCTTCGGCTGACCTCGTTTCGCTCGTGGCGAAGGTCGTCTCCCGTCGATTTTAGATCGCGCCATTCCGCGTCCAAATCGAGGAATCCGTCCAAATCAACGTCGTCGCCGCGGTGTTCGAGACCTTCCCGCACTTCGTCCGGATGGTCCCGGATGTACTTCCTGTCGAGCATTCCTGTCTCGGGTTTCAACACCCCTGCAAAAAACCGTGTCGCTATCGAGGGACAGTGTGACAATGGTGGCGAGAGCGATGTCGAGCGGTTCGAATCCAAGAGCGGAATTCTTACCCCGTCACCGTGGTTACGCCGCGGTAATGAGTAGAGAAAATTTCGAGATTCGCGCGCAGGACGGCGGGGGTCGAATCGGGGAGTTGACCGTCCCGCGTGCGGGTGTGACGGTGGAGACGCCCGCGTTGTTGCCGGTGGTCAACCCGCACATGCAGACCGTCGAACCGTCGCGGCTCGAGTCCGAGTTCGGCGCGGACATCCTCATCACGAACTCCTATATCCTGTTCAAGAGCGAGGATTTCCGCGACGAGGCGCTCGAAGTCGGCCTGCACGAACTGCTGGATTTCGACGGAGCCATCATGACGGATTCGGGGTCGTTCCAGTTGGCCGAGTACGGCGAGATTACGGTGACGACGGAGGAAATTTTGCAGTTCCAACACGACATCGGGTCGGATATCGGGACGCCGGTGGACATCCCGACGCCGCCGGACGTGGACCGCGAACAGGCCGAGGAGGAACTCGCGACGACTCAGGAGCGACTCGAACTCGCGGAGACGGTTGACGTGGGGGAGATGCTCGTCAATGCGCCGGTACAGGGTTCGACGTATCCGGACCTGCGCGAGGAAGCGGGTCGTCACGCGGAGGAAACCTCGCTCGACGTGTTCCCGGTCGGTGCGGTCGTTCCGCTGATGAACGAGTACCGCTACGGCGACATGGTGGACGTGGTCGCGGGCGCAAAACGCGGACTGGGTGCCGACGCGCCGGTCCACCTGTTCGGCGCGGGCCATCCGATGATGTTCGCGTTGGCGGTCGCCATGGGCTGTGACCTGTTCGATTCGGCGGCGTACGCGCTGTACGCCCGCGATGACCGCTATCTCACGGTTCGCGGAACGGAGCAGTTGGAGGAGTTGGAGTACTTCCCCTGTTCGTGTCCGATCTGTGCGAACCACACGCCCGAGGAAATCAGGGGCTGTGGAGCGAAAGAGCGGGAGCGACTGCTCGCGGAGCACAACCTCCACGTCACCTTCGAGGAGATTCGAACCATCAAACAGGCGATTCGGACGGGTAACCTGTTCGAACTGGTGGAGAACCGCGCGCGTGCCCACCCCGCCATGCTCGATGGCTACCGGGCGCTCGGCGACCACGCCGCCCAACTCGAACGCACCGACCCCGCCTCGAAAGGGGCCTTCTTCTATCTCTCGGGAGAAAGCGCGGCCCGACCGGAAGTCGTTCGTCATCACCAGCGACTCTCGCGGTTGAATCCCGAAGGGAGGGTGCTCCTGACGGAAGGTAATCCGAGCAGTAACTACGACGAATCGTGGAACGTCGTCCCGCCGTTCGGCCCGTTCCCGCGTGCGCTGTCGGAGACGTATCCGCTCACCGCCGAGATTCCCGAGCGGATGGACACAGCGGGTTACGCGTCGGCGGCCCACGGCGTGGCGCGATTGGTCGAGGAAAACCCGGAAGCGAAGTTCACGCTCGCCCACCGTGGCTGGCCCGAGTCGGCGCTCTCGGTCGTTCCCGAAGCGGTGCGAACCGTGGACTTGACGACCGTTTGAGCGACACGGTCACATCGTTTCCGGCGGACGTATATATTCCATTAATTCGAAAGCGAAACCATTGGGGCGGCACCGTCCTTTCGTTTTGATGCCGGGACGGTATGGGTCCCGGTACTGGACAACGACATATTGGCCGTGTCACGGACTCGCTGTGGAGGGCGAGTGTCTCCCGTGACCAGTGTGGCCCATCCGGGTCGGTGGCGGCGTCAACTCACTTCGACCCGACGGCTACACGTTCCTTCTCTTCGGGGATTTTACGGAAGTATGAGCGTCCGCACCGGTCATCCGAGGTGAAACCTGTTGGGTTCAAATAAATGGTTCGTTATGGAAACCAGAGTTCCCGTGCCGAAACGTGTCAAATCGATGTGGACCGGGACACCCGGTATGAAGTGACCAACAATGAGTTCGACTTCCAATTCAACGATGTCACGATGGGCCACCGGTGTGAACGGTCTGTTCGGGCTGTGATTGTTCTTCATCCCGACATTCATCCGGTCGGCCAGTGGCGCGAGCTTCTGGAACGATATCGTCGTCGGTGTCGTCGTCACGGTGCTCGCCGGGGTCGCTACGTTCGCCGGTTCCAGCACCAACGCGACCTCCGGCGGCGCGAATCCGAACAGTCGGTAAGCACCATTTCGACCCAGTAGTTATCCTCATTTTCGAAAACAAGCGTGTGGGAGTGGCGACGCCGTTTCGAGCGTTCCCGTGTGCCGTTGATTGGCATGTGGACGTATCCTGTTCTGATTTGGCCCCGATTGCAGCTACCGAGCGGCAAAACTCGAAAGCCTTGTCCTGCTTGCTTTCTCGGACTGTAGTGCGTTGTGGACGGGAGCGGTACGGTGGCGGCCTCGGTGTGACTCGGCAGCTGCGGGTACGGCTCCATAACGAAATCGCTCGCCGTATCCGCAGTCGGAGATGGGTTTTAGCGGGTGTGCGAGGTGAGACACGTCTTCGGCAAACAGTAACCGTTCTCGGGTCTGTCGGTGACGAAATCGACAGTCAGTAGTGCGTTTCTTTCAGTGCAATCCCGTGCGGAAGGCGGTGAGAACGATGACCGACCACAGAACCAGTCCTAACCCATAGAAAATCAGAACCGAACGAATACCGAATTCCCCCGAAGACGGACGGAGTGGCATATCTTCGGCTATCAGCCCCATTTCTGCATTTTCTGCACCCTCAACGGCAGATGCGCTCACCGGCCCGCTCTGTGCGCCTCCGAGCACTACCAAAAGCAACCCGACGACTGTGGTAACGATGGTGTAGAGTCCCGAGTGAGTGAGGAGATAGATACAACCGACCGTGATAACTCCCGCAATCGCGGTATAGAACGCCAGTCCTCGGGCGACAAGTCGAGTGTTCATAGAGGCCTTTACTATTCATCGCATGTTAATTTTGTGTCAAGAATGGCTTGAGACGGAACTGGTCGCTATCCAACGTTCCACGCCCTCTCCTGTCATCCGAACCGTTCCCGGTATCGGGGAGACGGTTATATATGATACGCGCAGAATCGCCCGAATTACGCAAGATAGTTCAATCCGCTCGCCCGAAACACGGGTATGACCGACTATTTCGAGGTTCACGGCCGCGACGGGGCGGCCCGAATCGGGGAACTCCGCCTCTCCGAGTCAGTGACCACGCCCGGACTCGCTGACGACGTGGTTTCCGACGGCGGAAGCCTCTGGTTCAAGGACCGCGACCTGCCGGAGGGCGACGAGGCGAAACTGACCGTCCTCCCACACCGAGCGTTCCCGAGCGGGACCGACGAGGAAGTGATGGAGTCGTTCGCGGTGGACTATCCGGACGTGGAGTTCCCGAGCGCCGCCGTCGTCTCGCCGGAGACGGCCGAGAATTTCGGTGCCGACGCCTACGTCCTCTCGGGGGCACGCGGCATCGTCGGACACGGGGCGGGGTTCAAGGACGCCATCATCCGGACCCGTGATGCGATTCCCGGCGACAGCGCGCTCATGCTTTCGGGCGTCGCCACGCCGGAAAACGTCTCCACGCTGGTGTACGCCGGCGTGGACCTCGTCGATTCGGATTTGGCGGTCGTCAAAGGAACCCAAGGGAAATACCTCACCACGGAAGGCCAGCACTATCTGGACGACCTGCACGAACTGCCGTGTTCCTGCCCGGCCTGCCAGCGCTCGCTGGACGAGTTCACGCGCGAACACTGCGTCGAGCACAACGTCAACGCGCTCCGGGCCGAGTTGGCCATCGTCCGCGAGCGAATCCGTGCGGGGCGACTCCGCGACTACATCGAGGGACAGGCCCGCCACGAACAGTGGCTCACCGCCGCGTTCCGCGAGTTCGACCAACAGTGGAACTACGTCGAGGAGCGAACCCCCGTCATCCGGAACACGGAACTCGCCGCCGCGACCGAGGATAGCCTGCGCCGCGTCGAGATTCAACGGTTCGCCGACCGCGTGACGACGCGCTATCACAACCGGTTCGACCGCCCGCTCGTGCTGTTGCCGTGTTCGGCGAAAAAACCCTACAGCGAATCCCAGAGCCACGGCCAGTACCACGACGCCATCCAGTTCCGCGCACACAAGGTGTCGATGACGAGTCCCATCGGCGTCGTCCCGCAGGAACTCGAACTCACGTACCCCGCACAGCACTACGATTCGGTCGTGACGGGGCGCTGGAGCGAGGACGAAAAGGAGTTCGTGGCGGAAGTCCTGCGCCGCTATCTGGAGCGAAACGAGTATCCGAGGGTCATCGCCCACGTTCCCGAGGAGGGCTACCACGACGTCTGCAAGCGCGTCGAGGACGAACTCGGCATGGAGTTCGAGTACACCGTGGAAGCCCACCCGACGACGACGGAATCGCTCGCCAACCTCGCCAGCACGCTGACCGGCGAATCGAAGTACGGCAAGCGTGACCGCCAGCACAACACCGTCCGCGCCATGGCGGACTACCAGTTCGGCGACGGCGCGGGCGACGAACTCTTCTCGGAACTCAACATCCAGAGTCGCTATCCGAAACTGCGGGTGCACGACGACGACGGCGAGCAACTCGCGGCGATGGTGCCCCAGTACGGCACCCTCTCGTTCACGCTCGCCGGTGCACATCACTGGGTCGAGAGCGGTGCGCCGGTCAAGCGCGTCGAAATCGATGCCTTCGCTCCCCACGGGAGCGTGCTCGCACCCGGCGTCGTGGATGCGGACGACGACATCCGTACCGGCGACGAGGTCATCATCGAAGGGCCGAAGGCGTTTGCCATCGGTCGCGCCGAGATGAGCGGACCCGAGATGGCCGAATCCACCCGTGGCGTGGCGACCGACGTGCGCCACGTCGAAGAAAAATAGATTTATTCATTTGCGAGTTTATAATCCGAGGCGTGATTTTTTAGGCGATAAATAATAAATCCCCTCGAGGTGGTACCCCCTACTATGGGAGTACCTGCCGACCTCGAATTCGAAGACGCGATTCAGCAACGTATCTACCACCACGTCGAAACCAGCGGGTCGGCCACCGTCGAGGAAGTCCGTGACGAAGTACGAATCGACTCGCCGTCCGGGTCGAAACCGGCCCGCTCGGGAACGACTGAACCGCAGGTTCGAGTCCCGGCCGAGGAGTTCCACACCTCCGTCGCCGCGCTCGTTGACGCTGGCCTCCTCGTTCAGAGCGAAGGGGAACTCCACCTCGCGTTGGACGACGAAGTCGATTCCTACGAGGAGACCGACCTCTCGTACCGAATCCGACAGGCCCACCAGTCGGACTGGCGGGGCATCGAAACCGCGATTCGAGAAGTCGCGGACGAAGGGGCGTCCGTCTCCGCCGAACGCGTCGCCGCCGATATCGGCGACGAGGGTGCGCTCCTCCGCCACAACGACCGACGCTCGCGCATGTTCTACGTCGCCACCGTCACCGGCGGGGAGAACGACGGCGAAATCGCCGGGTGGGTTCACTTGGACGCCCCGGAACTCGACAAACTGCGTCACACCGCCGAACTGACCGTCGGCGTCCGCGGCCCCTACCGCGAGCACGGCATCGGCGGCCGACTGCTCGAACGCGCGATGAACTGGGCGAAGGAGACGGGCTACAACAAGGTTTACCAGAGCCTCCCGACCACCAACGAAACCGCCATCGAACTGCTGAAAAACTACGGGTGGGAGACCGAAGCCGTCCGCGCCGACCACTACCTCGTCGGCGACGAGTTCGTGGACGAAGTCATGATGGCCCGGAAGCTCTGAGAACGCGGACGATTTCGGCGGGAAATCGCGTCGTCGATGACGTTACGAGTGCTGTTTTCGGATTCGTGGACGCTGTCGTGTCGGCTATCTCGTGAGAAATTTCCACACCATTCCGATAACGAGTACCCCCACGAAAAGCAGGAGAAACGGCCACAGGACGATGGGTTCGACGTACATCAGCGCCGTACCTCGGTCGGCGTGTCCGTGGCTATCCACTGTGCGGTTCGCTCCGGATGCCGGATTTCCACCCAGCCGTTCGAACAGAACACCGTCTCATACGTTCCTCCTGTTTCGTCATTACCGTGGGCTAAAGCCCTCCCCCCGGACGACGCTTGGTGTGGAACGTACTTTGTTATCCACGCCGTAGCCCCGGTAAGTCGGCCCTGACTACCGGGCCAGTGGCAGACTATAGCTCGTTTCCCGGTCCATGACCGCGTCCCACGTGTGCTCACACTCGCAGGTTACTTCCTCGAACACCGAGGGGTCTTGGCGCAGGTCGAAATCCTTGACGGCCTTCTGCACGAGGTCGTCGCACTCGCCGCAGTTGTGTGCGCCACGGTCGCTACCGTGGCCGACGGGGTCGGAAACGACGATTGCCGGTGCGTCGGCGGTGTCCTCCAGTACGTCACAGACGCTCCAGAGCCACGGCGGACGGTAGCCGTTGCGGAAGTACAGTTCATCGACCATCGTGTATCGCTGGACGTTCGTCGGGTTCATCGAGACGGTGTGGGCGTACTCGGCGCATTTCCGGATGGACTCCTTCATGTCCTGGACGGCCTCGGGTTCGGAGAGAAACGGCGGCTTCATCAGCAGGTATGCTTTGATACCCGCGCCGACAGAGGCGGCGTTCTCGCTGGCCTGGATGAAATCCTCGAAGTCGAAGTACTTGTTCACACAGTCGTGACGAACTCGGTCGTTCGCCGTCTCCAGCCCGATTGCCACGTCGGTTTCCAACCCGACGCCGCGGAAGTCCCGTAGTTTCTCGGGCGTGACGAAGTCCGGCAGGCTCTCCACGACGATTCGGTCGCGGTCGGAAAACGTCTCGGCGATGGCCTTTCGCGTCTCGGCACCGACTTCACGCTCGTCCAGAAACGACCCCGAGGTGTAGATTTTGATGAGGCCGCTCTTCTCGTCCGCGCTGTCGCGTTCGTGTTCGAGACAGACCTCGATTTGGTCCATTAGCGCGTCGTGGGGGACGCTCCCGCCCTCGACGGATTCGGCGACGTAGCCGCACATCGTACAGCCACCGGCACGTGCCCAGCGACAACCGCCGGTGTTGAGGATGATGGTGAGACTCTGGTAGACGCCGTCCGGCGTGTTGTCCTCGTCCAGCCACACCCGCGTCGGTTCGTGTGGGTCGTAGTGTTTCTCCTTCCGGGCACGAATGTCCCGCATCACGGAGTTGTGGGCGTCCATACCCTTGCCCCGCTCGTAGCTCTCGGGAGTCGGTGTACTCATTGTCGGAGAAAACGGTTACGAGCGTAAATCGGCTTCGTCTCGTCGGGCAACGAGCGACCAGCCACCGGTGACCAGCGCGCCGACCACGGCCCCGACCGTGTCGGCGAGCGCGTCCCACACCGACGGGTCCCGTGGAACCAGCATCTGTGCGAACTCCATGGCGATGCCGAACGCGACGGCGACGACGACTGCAACCGCCAGAATCACCGCCTTGCGACTGCGGACGGGATGCCGACAGCGCACCGGCAACGCTCGCGGCGAACACGGCGTAGCCGGTCGCGTGAAACCACTTGTCGCGCCCGACGAAACCGAGCGGGCCGAGTTTTTCCACGCCGACATCCGGCGAGGCGAACACCGAGAAGTAACAGATGACGGCCGCGACGAAAACGACGAGGAGCCACCGGAGGCGGCGACGACGGACGGAATCGGTCATTCGCCCGAGAGTTGACGGTGAACCGTGTAAAGGGCGACGGTTCGCCACGTCGTCGTTCGACCGCGAAATTCGCCGAACTATCCACGATTATACGATCATTAAGCGACGAGTCGGGCGGGCAAACACTGACAGTGCCTTCAGTTGCAACTTCGAACGACCGAGATATATATCTAAAATCATCGTCTCGGGGAGTATGAGTGAAGATAGCGACCCGTCACGGGAGAAGCGGCAGCCGCCATCTTCGCCGGACATGATATTCGTTATACTTGTTGTCTTTCCATTACTTAACCGAGGATGAAATCACACGGCAGAATAATTAGAAACCTGATAGCAAATACGGTTCGTTTCCTTCACTGAACCGTATGGTAGAAGATACACGACGGACCTTCCTGAAGACGGTCGGTCTCGCGGTCGGTGCCACGGGCATCGCCAGCGCCACCGAAACGAACCTCGGCGTCCTCGCCGACGATGAGACGTCTTCCACTCCCCCATTGACGGGCGAAAACTGGTCCACGTTTCAGTACGACCCGGCGAACACCGGCCATTCACCGGGCAGCGCTCCATCGGAGTATCCGTTCGTCGAATGGAGCAAAAAAATCGGCGAGACGGGGCCTGCATTCTCCCCACCGAACATCGTCGACGGAACGGGATACATCGTTACCACCAACGCGATGCTGACCGCGTTCGATCTGGAGACCCAGGGGATCGATTGGCAGGTATCGTTACGGAGTGGCCTCTCACAGGATTTCGAACAACGGACGGACAATCTCAGCCCGACCGTCAGCGGGGATGTGGTTCTCGCATCCGTCCACGGCGTTCTCCACGCCCGCAACATCTCGGACGGAAACGTGAAATGGACGAAGACCTTCGACAACGCCGACACGAACCGGGACTGGCACCTCTCGTCGACGACGGTGGTCGATGGAACGGTGTACGTCTCCGCCCAAGCCGATGGGTTGTATGCACTCGATCTGGCGGACGGTTCCGAGCGATGGTCCGTGGACGCCGCGGGGAAGACGTACACACCTGCCGTCGCCGACGGGATGGTGTACTTCTCGGGCGGAGATACCATCTACGCGGTCGACGCCGAGGACGGAACCAAACAATGGCACGAGACGTACGAGTCCGGACCCAACGCCGCACTGACTGTCGCCGACGGTCGTGTCTACGCCAACGATGGGACGTCCGTTCTCGCCCTCGACGCGAACGACGGAACGCAACGCTGGTCACGAGGGGGATACGACTATCTCGGCGGTTCGTCGGCATACGCGGATGGAACGCTGTTCTTCGTCATGCAGTCGGGTGGGACGGTCGCACTCGACGGAACGACCGGAGCGGAACTGTGGCAGTCGACGGAAATCGGTCGAATGACATCGTCGCTCAGCGTGGCTGATGGTGTCGTGTACATCATCAGCGACGTTTCGGGGCAGACCCCCGAGCGTTCGGACTCGACGCGAAAACCGGCGACGTGTTGTGGCAGTACGAACGGCGTGAGGTGACTTACTACTCCGAGACATCCTATCCGTCGCCGACCATCGCGGACGGGACACTGTACGTCGCCGACCGCATGGGATACGTCTACGCGCTCGGTCCCACGGCACCAGAGGGGGTGAACTGGCGGTTCGAAATCGCGGCCGATATGTCTGGTGATTGGGTCAATCCCGCACACATCTCCCCCGCCGTCGGCGACGGAACGGTTTACAGTAGGGACGGCTACGACCTGGTCGCCATCGACGAGGAGAGCGGAACGGAACGATGGCGGTTCGAAGGGGATTCCGAGCCATTGCTCGACCCCGTTTTCGCCGACGGAACCGTTTTCGTCGCCAGCGGGCCCGTGTATGCGTTGGACGGACAGACCGGAACGGTGCAGTGGAAACGGTCGTTCGACGACCGGTATGAGGATCTAACCGTCTCCGAGGATGGAACGGTGTACGTCGCCACCTACGAGCAGCTCTTCGCGCTGGACGCCGACACCGGGAAACAGGAGTGGGTCGCACCCGGTGGGCAGTGTTCGGCGCTCCGTTCTACCCGAACGAACCTCGTCGTAACCGACGATGACATCTTCTATGCGGCCGAAGACCATCTCTACGCCATCGACCGAAGCGATGGGACGATTCGATGGTCGGTGTACAACAAGGACATGGAAACCGGTTCCGTGCACGCTGGCCTCACCGTTGCGGACGGAACCATTTACGTGGGCGTCAACGATACGCACTACGACGGACCGAACAACGTGTTGGCGTTCGACGCGGAAGACGGCAGCAAACAGTGGGGTGCCCAAGCGACGGATATGCCGGTCAAGGGTATCACAGCACACGGCGACACCCTGTACGTGACGTTCGAGAACGGAGGAACGCCGCTACTCATCGGGCTATCCGCCGCCGACGGAACCGTACGATGGCGGTTCGAAGGCAACGACGACGGAGGCAAGGACGGCATCGGCAGTGCGCCCGTCACCGCACCTGTCGTCATGGACGACACCGTCTACTTCGCGGGCAACAGGCGGATACACGCGTTCGACAGCGACGGGAACCAGACGGTTGCTGGGAGGCGTCCGGCTCGATAGTCGAAACGCCTGTTCTCGGTGACGACGCGGTGTACGTCCCGAGCGCGGACCGACTCTAGTGGCCTCCGCAAGTACTCTACTCCTTTGACCGGACCGAATAATCACGGCAACGGTCTTCGAACCCGTTCTTTGTCGCGGAAATCGCCCCGTCATCGTCGAAATCACGTCCCGAAGGTGTTCGTGACCGCCATTACTGACGGGTGGTTACCGTTTCCGCCAGTTACCATTTCCGCGAGAATCCGACCATATTGCGGGTTGGTGAATTTTTATTTGATTGTAATCCCGGAAGAGTGTTTTTTTTTTTTTTTTTTTTTTTTTTTTTTTTTTTTTTTTTTTTTTTTTTTTTTTTTTTTTTTTTTTTTTTTTTTTTTTTTTTTTTTTTTTTTTTTTTTTTTTTTTTTTTTTTTTTTTTTTTTTTTTTTTTTTTTTTTTTTTTTTTTTTTTTTTTTTTTTTTTTTTTTTTTTTTTTTTTTTTTTTTTTTTTTTTTTTTTTTTTTTTTTTTTTTTTTTTTTTTTTTTTTTTTTTTTTTTTTTTTTTTTTTTTTTTTTTTTTTTTTTTTTTTTTTTTTTTTTTTTTTTTTTTTTTTTTTTTTTTTTTTTTTTTTTTTTTTTTTTTTTTTTTTTTTTTTTTTTTTTTTTTTTTTTTTTTTTTTTTTTTTTTTTTTTTTTTTTTTTTTTTTTTTTTTTTTTTTTTTTTTTTTTTTTTTTTTTTTTTTTTTTTTTTTTTTTTTTTTTTTTTTTTTTTTTTTTTTTTTTTTTTTTTTTTTTTTTTTTTTTTTTTTTTTTTTTTTTTTTTTTTTTTTTTTTTTTTTTTTTTTTTTTTTTTTTTTTTTTTTTTTTTTTTTTTTTTTTTTTTTTTTTTTTTTTTTTTTTTTTTTTTTTTTTTTTTTTTTTTTTTTTTTTTTTTTTTTTTTTTTTTTTTTTTTTTTTTTTTTTTTTTTTTTTTTTTTTTTTTTTTTTTTTTTTTTTTTTTTTTTTTTTTTTTTTTTTTTTTTTTTTTTTTTTTTTTTTTTTTTTTTTTTTTTTTTTTTTTTTTTTTTTTTTTTTTTTTTTTTTTTCGCGGTCGCCATTCACTCAAACGGTGGATGCCATCTCCAAGCGTTTTTTTTTTTTTTTTTTTTTTTTTTTTTTTTTTTTTTTTTTTTTTTTTTTTTTTTTTTTTTTTTTTTTTTTTTTTTTTTTTTTTTTTTTTTTTTTTTTTTTTTTTTTTTTTTTTTTTTTTTTTTTTTTTTTTTTTTTTTTTTTTTTTTTTTTTTTTTTTTTTTTTTTTTTTTTTTTTTTTTTTTTTTTTTTTTTTTTTTTTTTTTTTTTTTTTTTTTTTTTTTTTTTTTTTTTTTTTTTTTTTTTTTTTTTTTTTTTTTTTTTTTTTTTTTTTTTTTTTTTTTTTTTTTTTTTTTTTTTTTTTTTGATACTGGACCATCTTCCTGAGAATCCGACCATATTGCGGGTGTTTTTTTTTTTTTTTTTTTTTTTTTTTTTTTTTTTTTTTTTTTTTTTTTTTTTTTTTTTTTTTTTTTTTTTTTTTTTTTTTTTTTTTTTTTTTTTTTTTTTTTTTTTTTTTTTTTTTTTTTTTTTTTTTTTTTTTTTTTTTTTTTTTTTTTTTTTTTTTTTTTTTTTTTTTTTTTTTTTTTTTTTTTTTTTTTTTTTTTTTTTTTTTTTTTTTTTTTTTTTTTTTTTTTTTTTTTTTTTTTTTTTTTTTTTTTTTTTTTTTTTTTTTTTTTTTTTTTTTTTTTTTTTTTTTTTTTTTTTTTTTTTTTTTTTTTTTTTTTTTTTTTTTTTTTTTTTTTTTTTTTTTTTTTTTTTTTTTTTTTTTTTTTTTTTTTTTTTTTTTTTTTTTTTTTTTTTTTTTTTTTTTTTTTTTTTTTTTTTTTTTTTTTTTTTTTTTTTTTTTTTTTTTTTTTTTTTTTTTTTTTTTTTTTTTTTTTTTTTTTTTTTTTTTTTTTTTTTTTTTTTTTTTTTTTTTTTTTTTTTTTTTTTTTTTTTTTTTTTTTTTTTTTTTTTTTTTTTTTTTTTTTTTTTTTTTTTTTTTTTTTTTTTTTTTTTTTTTTTTTTTTTTTTTTTTTTTTTTTTTTTTTTTTTTTTTTTTTTTTTTTTTTTTTTTTTTTTTTTTTTTTTTTTTTTTTTTTTTTTTTTTTTTTTTTTTTTTTTTTTTTTTTTTTTTTTTTTTTTTTTTTTTTTTTTTTTTTTTTTTTTTTTTTTTTTTTTTTTTTTTTTTTTTTTTTTTTTTTTTTTTTTTTTTTTTTTTTTTTTTTTTTTTTTTTTTTTTTTTTTTTTTTTTTTTTTTTTTTTTTTTTTTTTTTTTTTTTTTTTTTTTTTTTTTTTTTTTTTTTTTTTTTTTTTTTTTTTTTTTTTTTTTTTTTTTTTTTTTTTTTTTTTTTTTTTTTTTTTTTTTTTTTTTTTTTTTTTTTTTTTTTTTTTTTTTTTTTTTTTTTTTTTTTTTTTTTTTTTTTTTTTTTTTTTTTTTTTTTTTTTTTTTTTTTTTTTTTTTTTTTTTTTTTTTTTTTTTTTTTTTTTCAACACCAAGCGATACCCTGTTTTGAACCCGGCCGTTTTTCTCTTTCGACCCACCGATTTTTTTTTTTTTTTTTTTTTTTTTTTTTTTTTTTTTTTTTTTTTTTTTTTTTTTTGTGAATTATTTGATTGTTTTAATCCCGGACATGTTTCAACACCATAGCGATACCCGCTTTTTTGCGCCCGCTTCTTTTTTTTTTTTTTTTTTTTTTTTTTTTTTTTTTTTTTTTTTTTTTTTTTTTTTTTTTTTTTTTTTTTTTTTTTTTTTTTTTTTTTTTTTTTTTTTTTTTTTTTTTTTTTTTTTTTTTTTTTTTTTTTTTTTTTTTTTTTTTTTTTTTTTTTTGACCCACCTATTTGTCGGTCAGTTGTCTCCGAAACCGACGGCAACACTCGGAGAACGTTAAACTGGAGAACCCTTTTTTTTTTTTTAAAAAAAAAAAAAAAAAAAAAAAAAAAAAAAAAAAAAAAAAAAAAAAAAAAAAAAAAAAAAAAAAAAAAAAAAAAAAAAAGTTATCCGTGACCGGCGTAACCGGTTCCGGTTACGTCATTCTGGCATAACTACCATGATAGCGCCCGTATATAATTACTTACGTTACCATGACCGAGTTAGGCGGATTTCAAGACCACGTCGCCCGGGTGGACCTTTCGGACGGGTGGTAAACTACGAGAGCATCGACGACGACGATGCAAGAAGTACATCGGGGCGCGCGGATTGGGGGTATACGTGTTCGACCAAGGGCCGGACGTGGACCCGCTGGGACCGGACAACCTCTTGGCGTTCATGAACGGGCCGCTCACGGGGACGCAAGTGACGATGAGTGGGCGAATCGCACTCTGTACGAAGTCGCCGCTGACGAACACCGTCACCGACTCGCACCACGGCGGGTGGTCGGGTGCCGACTCAGTGGTCGGGATTCGACGGCCTGCTGTTCGAGGGGCAATCCGACGACCCAGTGTATGCCGTCGTCGAGGACGGCGAACTCGAAGTCCGTGACGCCTCCCATCTGTGGGGCAAGACGGTTCACGAGCCGGGACACCTTCGGAGGAAGTCGAAGGGTCGTACGGCAAGAACCTCTCGATGATGGCCATCGGGCCGGGCGGGAGAACACGGTTCGATACGCCTGATCGATGAACGGACGACCGCGCGTCCGGTCGCGGCGGGACGGGTGGGGTCATAGGGTCGAAAGGACTCAAGGCCATCGTCATCAAGTCCACGACGAATATGCCGAAACCGGCGGATTCGGAGACGTTCCAGAAGGGCCACAAACAGGCCATGCAGGTCATCCGGGAGTCCGACGTGACGGCACCGAACGAGGGCGGCCTGTCGATGTACGGGACGAACGTCCTGATGAACCTCACCGAGGAGATGGACGGCCTGCCGACCCGCAACGGGAAGTTCACCAGCACGCACAGCGAGGGCGAGGAGAACCCCGAGGGACGACAGATGCATTCGGAAAACGTCTCCGGCGAGAACGTGCGCGAGAACATCCTCGTTGACGAAACCACCTGCCACTCCTGCCCGGTCGCCTGCAAGAAGGAAGTCGAAGTACAGGTCCACCGACAAGGGCGAGGACATGAACGTCCGGACGGAAACTGAATGGAGTACGAATCGGCGTGGGCGCTCGGCCCCAACTCGATGAACGACGACCGCGACAAGATCGTGGCGACGATAGACCGCTGTAACGCGATGGGTATCAATACCATCGACGTGGGCAGCTACGGCGATGGCGATGGAAGCCACCGAGGAGGGCTATCTGGATAGCGTGTCGACTGGGTGACGCCGACACGATGTCATGATAGAGCGCATCGCCCGTCAGGAGGACGGCGACGACCTCGCGGAACTGCTCGCCAAGGGTTCGGGCCGTGCGGCGACCCAACTCGGCGACGGCGAGATGTCCCTCGACGTGAAGGGCCAGACGATGGCCGCCTACGACCCACGGAGCATGAAAGGGATGGCAATCGCCTACGCCACCAGCAACCGCGGTGCCCCCCACCTTCGAGGCTACACGCCCGCCGTTAAATCCTCGGCATCCCGGAGAAGGTCGAACCGACCGAGTGGAAGGGGAAGCTCGAGCCGTGTGGTACCTTCCAAGACCTTCACGCCATCAGCGACTCCTTCGACATCTGCAAGTTCAACGCCTTCGCGGAAGGTGTCGAGGAACAGGTTCTCCAGTACAACGGCATCACCGGCTCCGACGTGACGGAGGACGACCTAGTGGAAGCGGGCGAGCGCGTCTACAACCTCGAACTCGACCACAACTTTCTGGTTGTTTTTGACGGCGACGACGAACAGCTGCCCGCCCGGTTCGTGAAGGGCAACCCCGACGCTATCCCCGGCAAGGGTGGTTCGGAGGGGTCGCTCGCCGAACTGGACGAGATGAAAGAAGAGTATTACGACGTGCGTGGCTGGAGGACGGCGGCGACCCAGACGAAAAACTGACGAACTCGGTATCGACTGCGGACCTGGGACGGGCGTCAGTCTGGCGGCGCGGCGGCGTCGAGCCACGACTTAGCCGTCTCTGAAATTCGGTTTTATTTCGTTAGAGGTCGAGCACGAAACGCTCGGTACCGGTGGTTCCGCTCCCGTCGTCCAGATAGTAGTCGATGGCAATACTGACACCTTCGTCGAGCATTTCGTACTCCGAGCCGCCACTCTCGAAGCGCTGGAGATACACGTCCGCCGTCGAGTCACCTGACGACGGTGCACTCGGAACCACTGCCCAGCGGTAGTCGCTTCCACTATGTCCGTCGTTTTTCAGGTCGATAGAACCGGGTAGGTCGAGACCGTTGCTGAGGTCAGTTGCACAGTCCTGAAGCGAGGCATCCACATACAGTTCACTTTTCCATTTCCCTTCATCCATCGAGTGGTCATAAAGGCTATCGACGGACTCTCTCGCTGGGTCGATGCTCACATTGGTGATGTTCAGCTTCGAGTCGTACTCGTTCGTCACGCTGAACGAAACAGAGGAGTTTGTGCTGTCGTTTGATTCCACGGTTGCCGCTCCATCGGCGTTGTACCGTAGGTTGCTACCGTCGCTCGGCGCGCCGACGCCCGAAGCTGGTTCCGACTGACCGTAGTGGTTGTCGTAGATATCGGTGTTGCCCCAGCTGGTCGTCTCCTGATTGATAGCGTCGCCTCGTTCACCGGTATCGCCGGAGGTGGGGTCTACGTGTTGGCTATTGTGGAACCAGTTGTTGTATATCTGGCAGTAGGTGTCGGGATATCCACGAATGCCGACCGACGACGAGCGCTTGCCGTCCTTGCTCCGATAGATATACTTGAACGTGTTGTTGTATATCTTGAACTTTCCACCGGCAGTCCCACCGGTTCCATTGTCCCCGTCCCCGTGCATATCGAACGTGTAGAGCCAGCTGTTCGGTCCCTGGATGTTGTATCGTGCAGTGTAATTGCAGTTCGGACCGCCATTCCCAGCGATGGAGTGACGGTTATTGTTGAGGTAGTTGTACTCGATGAGACATCCCGGTTCGTTGTATGCACTGCCATTCGAAGACGCTAAGTCAACGACGACCCCGTATCCGTATCCTTTCATTGCATTGTCATGGAACGAACAATGGTGGATATGCGTGTTCACCGCGTTGGTTCCACTTGAGTTGCCGACGCGAACACCTGCGTTGGTAAAGCCCCAGAATTCGCAGTTGTCTATCTCGACGTTCGACCCATCGACCCGAATGCAAACAGTGAGGTTATCGGATGTGTCACCGTTTGGGTTAATCGGCTTGTCCACGAACTCGGTCGATGGTCCGGCGAACTGAATCCCCGTGAACCGCACAGTGTCGTGGGCGACCATGACGCCGTTACCAAAGTCCTCGTTCGTGCTGGTTAGTTTCGGTCCTCGTTCTCCCGTGGATGCGTCTCGGTTGCCCGCAATCGTCGTCTTCTGTGGAATCTTCTTCGTGTACCAACTGGTAATGTCGATTGGATTGCTGTCAGTCGCGGCGGCCCTGTTAATCCAGATGACCGTCCGTTGATTCGGAGTGCCATCTGATGTGGACAAATATGTGTTTAGTTGTTCTTTCGGAGACCGGCCTTGTGAATCGTTGGCCGCCGTCGTCACTGTGTAATCGATATTCAAATCATCAGTTCCACTATCGTACTGTGCACCTCCGACTTCGGAGTGCTTCGGCGTGGGGTCAGCATCACTTGATGCGGTCGCTGCAAGCGTCGTCCCGGTGAACATCCCAGAACCAAGTATCGACGTACCAGCGAGCCCCATTGCACTAGCTTTGAGCCAGTCACGACGGCTGATACCGCCAAAAGAACTCTTATTATCATCTGCCGATTCTGCCATCTTTTCCTCGTCGGATGTATCGGACATCAATCTATGACTTTCATCATAAGATGAAATACTTATTCGCCGATGAAATATGTATAAATATCATCAAAATAACAGGATTCAGTAATGGCAAACGGAGATTGAATTCAATAGACGGAGGTTAGTCAAAAGTCGTGCGTGGGACGACTTGGATTTGGTAATACTGAACGACCATATGTCCGTAAGAGATCATATTACGGGCGTAGCGAGCGTGGGGTCCAGTCTGCGCGCGAGCGAGCTCCCCGCCAAAATCGCGCGTTCGAGGGCTGAGTTAAGCCGAGAACTCCCAGTAACTTTTCACCCCAATGTCTCACGATAATTCAGCAGGAATCACCATTCTCGCCGTGCATGGTATCACCCCCCGTATCGAAAGCTTCTAAGTCTGGTTCTCGAACGGGATGGTGGTATGGCCGACGAACCCGGAGACTCCCCGAAATTCGAAACGATGGCGGTAACGTACGGTGAACAACCGCCCCACCACGAACGAGCAGGCGACGTGACGATGCCGATTCACCTCGCATCGACGTACGAAGCGGGCGGCATCGACCCGGATATCGGTCTCGAGGATTTGGACCCCGACGAGAACCAGTATCTCTACTCGCGTCTCTCCAACCCGACCCGCCACGCATTGGAAGGGCGACTCGCGGCGCTGGAAGGCGGCGACTACGGGATGGCCTTTGCCTCCGGAACGTCGGCCATCGTCGCCACCATCACGGCGTCCGTTCGCCCCGGCGACCACGTCGTCGCGTTCGACGACCTGTACGGCGGCACCAAGACGATGCTCAAGGAGTTGTTCCGCGAGCGCCTCGACGTGGCCGTCGATTTCGTGGACGCCCGCGACACCGACGCCGTTTCCGATGCCGTCCGGGAGGAAACCGCACTCATCTGGATGGAGACGCCGACGAATCCCCTCCTCCGACTCTGTGATATCGAAGCCATCGCTTCCATCGCCGAATCCGTCGATGCGACCCTCGGCGTGGACAACACCTTCCTCTCGCCGTACTTCCAGCAACCGCTCGAACTCGGTGCCGACGTGGTCGTCCACAGCACGACCAAATACCTGAACGGCCACAGCGACTCCATCGGCGGCGTCGCAATCACCGACGACACCGACCTTGCCGACGAAATCGGCTTCCTCCAGCAGGTCGGCATGGGCAACATGCTCGCGCCGTTCGACGCCTTCCTCACCCTCCGTGGTCTGAAGACGCTCCCGCTCCGAATGCGCCAGCACGAATCCAACGCCGCCGAAATCGCGGCGTATCTGGACGAACACGACAACGTATCCACCGTACACTACCCCGGACTCGAATCCCACCCGCAGTACGAACTCGCCCAGCGCCAGATGGACGGCGCTGGTGGCGTCCTCTCGTTCGAACTCGACGGCGACCTTTCCGACGTGGAGCGCTTCGTCGCCGAACTGGACGAGTTCCCGCTGGCCGTCAGCCTCGGCGGCGTCGAATCCCTCATCGAGCATCCCGCAACCATGACTCACGCACCGCTGACGCCGGAGGAACGCGCCGAAATCGGTATCTCGGATTCGCTTCTCCGCGTATCCGTCGGTGTGGAGCACCCGAAGGACCTCATCGCCGATTTGGAGTCGGCGTTCGACGCGATAGAATAGGATTGGGAAGGATAGAATAGGATTGGAGAGGAGAAGGTCTACAGGAACCAGAACGCCGCCATCCCCACGACGAACGAAACGACGGCGATGGCGAAAATCACGATCCGCTGTGACGCGCTCGTCGATTCCGGGGACGCGACGTGACGCGAATCACGAAACTGCATGACGCCGATGGCGACGAGCGCTATGCCGGCGAGCGAACCGAGGACGGCGTAGGGCGAAACGAGGCTGGAACCGACGAGACACGAAAGAGTCGTCATCAACCCGATAATAACGGACCCGATTCCCCGCTTTTGATGTCGTTCCATACGCGAACCTCTCCCGTTCGAATCAGTTAGTCGTTCGGTTGTTTGGCTGTATTCGTGTTTCGCCGTCGTTTCGTTTTTGTCCTCGTAGCTATCGCGAGAACTCCAGGAGCACACACGCGCTCGTGATGTCGATTCCGAGACGGCCGAGCAGGTCGTCCACCGTCTCGTCGTAGGGATTGCGGACGAAGTGGATGGGAAGCCGAACCGTGCGATCGGTGTTCGGGGAGATTACTTAACCAGGTCGACGAATAAACACGGGTTCCCGAATCTCCAGGGCGTTCTCGAACTCCGCCTTCCGACCCTCCTCGCGCCCGATTCGACGGAACTGGGCTTTGTGCGCTCGCCGAACCGCGTCCCACTCACGGCGTTCGAATCCGAGGCGGTCACCCGTCTCCTCCCAGTGTCCGACTTCCACGAGGAAGACGCTCCGCTTCGGGTTCTGGTGAACCCGTTCGTACTCCCGCCGGTAGTCGTCCATTCGTGGCCCGAGGTCCGCCTGTACCTCCGCCAGCAGTTCCGACAACCGTTCGAGCGGCACGCTCGCTTTGGCACCCGCCAACAGAACCACTTGGCCGTCGATGGGGTGTCTCGGTTCGTCGCTCATGCCACGAGTTCCGGTTATCCACCCGCCCGCATGGCCTTCTGCGAAAACTTCGGGACGACCGAATCGAGGGTGTCCTCCTCACCCTCGAAGACGATGGTCACTTCCGTCAGTTCCATCGTCGGCCCGATACTCACTTTCTCGGAGGTGAGCGAGGCGTTCCACTCGTCCGCGACGACGTCGCCGTCGTCCCCTATCTCCCCGCCGAGGTTTTCGAGGTAGTTCCGTGCCAACCGTTCGCTGATTCCTCGGAAGGATTTCTCGCGTCGCATCTATCCCCCCGCGACCGGCGGGAAGATGCTCAGCCTATCGCCGTCCGAGAGGGAAGTCTCCCGCCCGTCGATATGCACGACGTCCTTCCCGTTCCGCATGATGGACAGTTGTGGCCTGAGTTCACCCTCCTCGAAGAAATCGAGGTCGTACTCCTCGGTCAACGATTCGAGCACCTCGCCGACCGACGTGCCGTCGGCGTACTCCCGTTCGAGCGTTTTCCGTCCGACGGCCTCACGGAAGTTCGCAAAAAACCGAAGCGTGAGTTCCATACAGGCTATTGTCCTGCATCGAGTATAAATACCCAGTTCGCGCCGGACGGGATTACACTCGCTTCGCACCGAGAGCACCGGTAACGACGCCCACCAGGAGAAGACAGACGACCGTTCCGGCGAGAAGCGGCGTTTCTCCGTCCGCGACCAGCCATCGGCCGAGTTCCGCGACCGCTCCGTCGGTACCGACGAACAGGACGGTCGCTCCGGCGAGAACACCGAGGGATGCGGCGGCAGTGAGCAGTCCGTGAATCCCGCCGCGAACCGAAGTTCCACCCGCATATCGTCCCGTGACGTGACTTCCGACCGGGAACGCGAGGGTGCTGGCGAGTACCGCCGCGCCGAACAAGGTGTCGAACACGCCGACGAGCACGAGGAGTGCGGGAACGAGATGCGCGGCGAGCGTGACGACCATCCCGACCGCGATTGCCCCGCCATCGACGCGTGACGGGGCGGGAGGGTGACTCTTCGCCCGACGAACACGGGTCAACGGCGCGTCGTCGTTGCTCATCCCTATCGCCCCGGTCGAATTCCGTCGGTGACGAGGCGGGCGTTTCGCTCGCGGTCGATATGCGACGAAAGCTGTTCGTGGTCGTACAACTGCTGGATGAGCGAGGCGTACAGGTCGCGCCACGCCATCGCGTAGATCGGTGATTGTCCCCATGCGACAGTTCCGCGACGAAATCGTCGTACTGCTCCCACCGACTCTCGAACCGTTCGACGACATCGACGGCGACACCGGCGAGGTCATCCTCGTCGAGGCGGTTCAAGTGTCGTTCCCATCCGGCGACGGCTTCCTGCATATCCTGGGCTGTGGTGTCCCCGTCTTCCGGCAAAGAGTTGATGATGGCGTCCGGAATCGACAGCGAGATATCGTCCATACTACTGGATTGTTCGCTGTTCGTCAAAAACGCTTGGCTCGATTCGGCGATTTCGGGGATTCGACGGATTTCGGAAATTAGGCGGATTTCGCGTCTGTGAGCCGTTCGAACTGGTCGTCTGAGAGCGAGACTTCGGTCGCGGCGAGGTTCTCATCCAACTGCTCGACGGTTCGCGTGCCGATGATGGGTGCGGTCACGGCGTCGTGTTCGAGCAACCACGCGAGGCTGACCTTCGCGGGTGTCGTGCCGATTTCGTCGGCGACTTCCTCGACGACGTCCATCACGTCGAAGTTCTCCTCGGTGAGATAGCTGTCGCGGAACTGCTGGTCGGTCGCGCCACGGGTGCCCTCCGCCGGTTCCTCGCCGCGTTCGTATTTGCCGGTCAGAAAGCCACCGGCCAGCGGCGACCACGGGATGATTCCGATGTCGTAATCCTCGCACATCGGGATGTAGTTCGGTTCGGTCTCCCGGTTGACGAGGTTGTATCGCGGCTGTGCGAGGCGGAACGGTTCGTACTCCATCTCGTTCGCCTTGACGACCTTCCACGCGTTGGGTTCGAGCGTCGAGGTGCCCAGATAGTTCACCTTCCCGTCGCGGACGAAACCGTCGAGCGTCCGCATGAACTCGTCCGCGGGCGTCTCGTCGTCCCAGCGGTGGATGTAGAGCAGGTCGATGTACTCCGTTCCGAGACGGTCCAGGATGAGGTCCATCTGCCGTCGCAGGTGTTTTCGGGAGAGACCGCGGCCGTTCGGGTCGTCCTTCCGCGTCGGCCAGTAAATCTTGGACGCGATGACGAAATCCTCGCGGTCGCGGTCGGCGAGCCAGTTGCCGATGTATCGTTCGCTCTCGCCGTCGCCGTACATGTCAGCGGTGTCGATGAAGTTGCCGCCCGCGTCGGCGTAGGCGTCGAGCAGTTCGTGGGCACGGTCCTCGCCGATTTCGACCTCGCCTTCGTCGTTCTCGCGGCCGAACCGCCACGTTCCGAACGCTATTTCGCTCACTTTCGTGCCGGTGTCGCCCAGCGATACGGTTTCGAGCTTCATATCTCACCGTATTCGAGCGTGACGGTTAAATCGACCGAAGAAAAGGTGTTCAGAGGGTCATCGAGACTATTCTTGTCCGTACGCGTGTCCGATGAGGAGGGAGACGACGTTACAGCCAAGCAGGCCGAGGAAAGCGGTCATCTCTGCGCCAGAGAGACCATTCAGGAGTAAGATGAGATAGCAGAACGGACAGACGACTGCCGACCAGAAGCCAACGAACTGGATCGGCGTCGTCAGCGAATGCTCGTTGAATTGCGCGTGCAGTGCGGTGAGTTTCCGGCGACCGATGGCGATGGATTCTCCATCGTTCTCGTAGGTTGTTCCCGACATGGTAGCACACCCGTACCCGGCTAAATCGTAGACGAGATATGCCTTATAACGGGCAGAGCGTTGGGATGGATTCAGATCGTTTACCATCGATGAACAGACCTGTCTATTCCGTTTTGACAGTATGAAATCGTCCCATTCGATTTAAAATCGTTTTTGAGAGAGTCTCAGAAATCACGATTTTCGAGAACAGCGGTGGCAGTGGGCAGGTTTGCAACCGTGTCAGATGAACGCGAGCGGGAGCATCAACAGGATGCCGAGGGTGAGACCGGACAGCAGTTCCCGGTGGCCGTCACCCGGTAGGCTCTCCCCAACTTCGAGCGCTTCGGGGATGAACTCCGAGAGGACGAGGTAAATCATGGCTCCGGCGGCGAATCCGAACCCCATCGAGAGGAACCCGCGTGCGCTCCGCACGAAGTAGAAGGCGATGAGCGCGCCGATCGGTTGGGGAAGGCTGGAGAAGATAGACCACCAGACCATCCGCCACTTGCCGACGCCCATCGAGTTGAGGGGGATGGAAATCGCAACCCCTTCGGGAATGTTGTGAATCGAGATGGCGGCGGTCATGAAGATGGCGAGCAATGGGACGACGAACCCACCGAGATGGTAGCCACCTTGGAAACCGAGGTCCGCAAACGAGACGCCGATGGCGACGCCTTCGGGGAAACTATGGACGGTGAGAACGCCGAGGATGAGGACGAGTTTCTTGAAATCGGCCTGCTCGTACTTCTTCGGGTTCACGTCCGCGCCGGAGATGACGTAATCGCTGACGACGACCAGCGCCACACCGACCAGTAACCCGATGACGACCCCCTGTACACTGCCACCGTTCGTGCTCGACAGGCCTTCCGAAATCAAACCGAAGACTGACGCGGAGACCATGATTCCCGATGCGAGGCCCCAAAGCACGACGTTCCAACGGTCGTTTACATCCGTTACCAGAAAGAAAGGAAGCGCGCCGATGCCCGTCGCCAACGCCGTAATCAGCCCTGCGACGAACACCAGCACCAGATTAGCGAGGAGAGCCATATCTCCCGTAGGAACTCGATGGGGTTAATAGTTATCACTCTAGCTACCATTTTTTGGTGAGCCTAAAATCTATACGTAGTTCCAGCAACAACAGTTCAGAGAAAGACAAGATAACTTGCTCGGGTTCGGGGTTCGGACGGCCGAGCGAGGAACGCGATCCCGAATCGACGACGGTTGAAACGTACGGGTGTGTGGAATTTCGACGATACGGTGGGTCGATTCGGGAAAAGCGGTTACCGGGTCGAAAGCAAGGACGGGTTCAGGGTGAGTGAGTTCGGAGCGGGTGAGTACAGGGCGGGAGAGTTTCGCACCGGGCACGCGCGGACGTTTCCGCATCAGTCGTGGTTCAGTCGCTCTTGTAACCGTGGCCGATGAGCATCGCGATGAGATTGAGCACGAGGAGGGGACCGAGCACTTCGGCGGAGGGCGAGAGTGGTCCCCGTAGAGGAAGGGGAGATATCCGAGCGGGAGTGCGATTGCCGACCAGAAGCCGATGAACTGAATCGGTGTGAGGAGTTTTTTGGCTGCCGTTTCGACACTGTACCGGGCGGGGAATTCGAAGTTCGATGCGCGTTCGTTCTGTATCATTGAAGGGCTCGGCATGATTTCTCGGGAATGTATTTCCCTCTATGACTGGAGGGGTCATATAACAGGTCGAGAGTAAAGAGAAATTCACGACATTTCAGCCCAGAATGTCGATTTATCAGACGTTTCATAAGCGTCTCAAAATCCTTTAGACGTTTCATAAACGATTTTGAGCCGTTAGCCCATTATAGTGATGAAAATAAGTCCGAGGTGATATTCTCGCGGATTGTATCGGGAAAAATTTCCACATGAAAACGACAGTTCTGGGCGAATGAACTGCCACTGACCATTCGTAGTCGGCCAGCGACTGTTTCTCTCTCGGAAGAGCGAGTCGTGATCCGACATTCACGCGTCGCGCAAATCGTCACCCGCTCGAACCGCTGTAGCGGCCGCTTGGTCACGTCGTTTGACGAGTGCACGCGCACGCACGAACCACGGTTATCATCCGTTCATGGACGGTCTTCAACTACTCCGCAAGACGCGTCGTGTGGAAAAACGAGCTAATCGGTCGGTCTCAGCAGTCGTCCGTCCCGTTTTGGGTGGTCTCGTCCGACCCGCTGGAACCGTCGTTCGACCCGTTCTTCTCGGAGTCGCCGCCGTCCGTGGTCGTTGTCTTATCGTTATTATCGGTCGTGGTGGTCGTGTTCGTCTCGTCGGTCTCTCATCGGTCGTCGTGGTCGACTCGTCAGTTGTCGTCCCCTCGTCCGTCGTCGTGGTTTCGTCCGTCGTTGTGGTTTCGTCCGTCGTTGTGGTTTCGTCCGTCGTTGTGGTTTCGTCGTCCGTCGTGGTCGTCTCGTCGGTTGTCGTAGTTTCGTCCGTCGTCTGCTCTTCAGTCGTCGTTGTCGAGGTATCATCGTCACCGCCACTGCCGGCGCCCCCGATGAACAGGTCGTCTTCGCTGTTTGCCACTTCGTTGCCGTCGGAATCGAGGAGCGCGATTACGTCGCTACCGTTCCGTTTGATGACTTTTTCGTCGAACGGCGGTTGGACGACGGCATCGGCACCGTCCGTTTCTCCCGCACCGGAGGCAATCCTGATCGATTCGTACGCCCCGACGGTCGTTCCCTCTGGAATCGTACCGGTTTCGTCTATGCTCCCGCTACCGTATTCGAAGTCGACGGCCCATCCGGAGAGGTCGACCGATCCGTCACTGTTGTTGTAAAAGCTGACCGTATCTTCCGTCGTCGATACGTTGAGCACTTTGAAGGTCCGGGGAGTCGTTTTGCTGTCCGAACACCTGCGTTGCACCGCCACCGATTGCGAGTGTCGTGCCGATACCAGCCAGAACGGTTCGTCGAGTGGGTTGCATGTTACATCTACTATAACACAAAATGTAGACTTAATACAAATTGGACAAATGGATTCAGGTCTGTTATCTTATGCTTATATCCACATGTGATATTTCATCGAGCTATCGTTGCGATAGAACGATTCTACGGATAGTTCTACGATGAATGTCTACCGTCCGTATCGTATCCTCAGCGAGTACTACCATTCGCTCTAACCGTCTCACGGAACGTAATTTGTTATTTATTTTCGATTAATTATTGAATATATTGTGGTAGTAAACGGGTCGATGGAGAGTTCGTGCGAAACCATGTTCGTCCCGTGTGGAGAGGTGCGGCTCGCTCGGTTCGTGGCGTGTTACGCACAGGAAGGGATCGTCATCAGGACGAAGTCAGTACTGGTCCAAACGATTGGTCGATAATAATACGATGCCCGGGGAGGGCTCCGAACCCTCGATCTCCGCATGTCCCAGATTCGAGACCTGGCAGGGCCTCACGGGCGCATGGGAGGCTTCCAAGGCCTGAGCGCCAAATCTCAGAACCCTATGAGTGCGGCGCTATGTCCAGCTAAGCCACCCGGGCTCGATTACGGATAGGCAACTGGTACTCTTTAAAGTTCCCATCTCGGTTGGGAATATCGCCGTAGAAAGGGATGACGATTGCCACCGCGTCACTCGATTTTGTGGCTGTGCGAGTCGACCCAGTTAGTATTTGGAACGATATGAGTTTTCTCCCTGTCGTGTCTACCCATCGGTTTTAAGACATGGGCCTGACCATTCCCACCATGAACGTTCCGGGAATCGTCCAGTCCAGCCTCGGTGACGAAAACGTTGCCGCCAAAGTGTCGCTTGGAGGGGAAGACAACCTCTACGTGACGCCGACGCGAACGCTTATCTATCGCGCCGACGGTCTGCTCAGCGACGAATCCGTCGAAGAGTATCCGCACGACGCGGAGCGCATCACCGTCTCCGAAGGCCGAAGAAAGTCCACCATCACGCTCGATTACGGAATCGACGGTACAGAGCAGTTCAAGATACCGACGAAACGCCTCCACGACGCACTCCACCCCGTCATCGCCGGCGTCTTGAACGGCGCGGGCGTCACCGGCTCGAACGAGCAAGTCCTCCAAACCTACCAGTTCAGTGAATTGACACTGGTCCTCACGAGCGCACGCGTCGTAAAGCACGTCGGCGAGGCGATTTGGGATACGGACTTCGAGCAGTTCCACTTCGAGGACGTGACGCGTCTCGATGTCGAGGAAGGCAACGTCTCCTCGCAAATCATCATCGAAGCGAACGGCCGTCCACAGCGAATCAAAACCCCGACCGACCGGACGCGGGAGGTCCGTGAGCGAATCGAACAGGGGCTTTTGTCCTACCACGACGTGGGAAGCTACGCCGAATTCGAGCGAAGCGTCGTCCCCGACGAGCCGGAGCCGGAACCCGACGAGAGCGTTTCGCTCGAAGACGACGACGTGTTCGGTGGTGGTGTCAGGCCCCTCGACGCCAACCCACCCGAACTGGACGACCGCGGAAAAATAATCGAAACACCAGCCGACGACCCGCTCGGCGGGGACGAACCCTCGGGCACGGACGAAAGTCGAACATCCTCCGTCGGCGGGTCCGCATCCATCGAGGAAACGACCGACCAGCCCGCGAACGCGACGGACACGGCGAATGCATCGAACACGACGAGTGAGTCGAAGACGGCGAACGCGTCGAACGCCGTGACGGCCGAAACGGAACCCGAATCGTCGACGTCCGATGAACCGACCGGGTTCGCCGAGTCCGGCTTCGAGTCCGCGAGCGAGAATCTGGACGACCCCGTGGAGTCCCAACTCGCGGCACTGACCGAAACGGTCGAGCGACAAAACGAACTGCTCGAACGACAGCAGAAAACCATCGAGCAACTCATCGCCGAACTGAGTCGCGGGCGGTAGGATTTTTCGCCTCGAACGCTACTCTCGTCCGGTCACTTTTCGAATGCAGGAGGAGCCGAACGGACCGAGTTCCCCCGCATCGAGCCGGATGAAATGGCCCGTCGAGATGCCGGTACCACAGCGACGGCAGGTGAAATCACCCTCCTTCGTCACGACTTGGCTCTCGAAACGAACGAATCCCCCACCGTTCGGTCGGATGATTCCGTTTTCCCGGTCGATGACGCCCCGTTTTTCCGCCTCGTCGAGAATCGTTCGCGTCATCGTCGGTTCGGTCGTGATGGTCTCGATGCGGTCCACTGCCTCCGCGACCGACAGCTCAGGGTGTTCTATCTTGCTCAACAGTTCGACCCCCATCGCGACGGGGTCGGCGTCCGCGTCCATCGTTTATCCGTGGCACGTGAAACGGATTAAGCGTTGTGCGCTCGGGTGGAAAGAACTTAACCCCTCCTCAGGCAATCATGGGTCAGATGGAATTCTCGGAGAATCGACGACAGGTGGCCGGATTCGCGCTAATCGCAGTGGTGGTCGTTGCTGGCGTCCTTCTCTCGCCGAAATTCCTCATCAAACAGGTGAAACACGTAAAGCAGACGCCGCTTCTCGCGGGGGGACTGTTTCTCGCCGTCTATCTCATCCGCCCGATGTTCGCGTGGCCGACGACGGTCGTCGCCGTCGCCGTCGGCTACGTGTACGGGCCGGTAGTTGGCTTCCCGGTCGCACTGGTCGGAACCGTGATGAGCGCGTTTATCCCGTTCGCGGCCGCTCGGTATTTTCGGATGGATTCCGGCTTGTTCGGCCGCCTCGGCGACTCCGGCGAGAAGTTTTTCGACGCGACAGGGGACCTTCGCGGGATGATCGCCTCGCGCCTCTTCCCCGCACCGTCCGACGCAGTATCGGCGGCCGCAGGACTGTCGAACGTTTCCATCCACTCGTTTCTCATCGGCACCGCAATCGGCGAAGTACCGTGGATGGTCGTCGCCGTCCTCGCCGGCAGTTCACTCGACACGCTTTCGATGCACGAAATCGGGGAGAACTGGACGCTCATCGTCGCCGCCGGACTCGGGGGAGTTTTGTTATTGGCCGGCCCCGCCTACCGGGCGTACACCGACCGTCAGTAGAACGTGTCCGCACAGTCGTAGACGACGCCGTGTTGCGGGCAGACGTACTTGCAATGGCGATGTATCATCGACGCACCGCAAAACGGACAGGGGCGTCCCTTCGGCGTCTCTTCCATGATTGTATCACGAATCCCGAGGTGTATCACGTTTTCCGTCGGTGCTGTCGGGAGCGCAGTTCACCTCACATCTGAGACTCCATCCTCGAATTTGGAAGAGATTTGGTAGACAGTGAGAAGAGAGTGGGTCGGAGTTCGAAAAACGGCTATTTATTCATGGGGGGTCGATTCGGATATGCGATTCAAACACGCACTCGCAGTGGCCCTCGTACTGACCGTCTGTGTCGTTCCCGTCGCGGTCAGCGCCGGAACGTCTGTCGATGACGTATCCACTGCCCCGCTCGAACGGAGTTCGACGACCACGACGGAGACGATGGGCAACGGGACGATGGACGACGGCATGCAGAACGGTTCCGACGACATGACCACGACTCACGGATGGACGACGGGACGATGACCGACAACATGAGCGGGGACACCATGACGGACGACAAGACCTCCGATACGATGACCGACGATAACATGAGTGACGACAATATGTCAGACGACACGATGACGAACGACACCATGAACGATGGAGAGAGCGGCGGTTCGGGCAACTCCCTCCCCGGATTCGGTGTCGGCGTCGCACTGGTTGCGCTCGCCGGTGGTGCACTGTACGTCGCACGGAAGCGATAACCATGACTGACGACCTGCGCGAAACTCACCGACGCGATGTCCGCACCGTGGCGACCGAGGGAGCAATCGCGCTCCTCGCCGGTATCGCCGCCGTCGCCGGGTCGTACGCCGTTGCCGGATTCACCCCGTCGTTCGTCGCCGCGCCGGTCAGCGGGTTCGTCGTCGCGACCACGCCGAACGCGGTCATCGCGTGGTCGATACAGACGCTCGGCGACCTCGGCGACCAACTCGGGTTTCTGTTGGCGCTCGTCCTGACCGCCCTGTTGTTCGCAGTGACGGCGGCCGTCGGGACGCGAACAGCGGATGCCGTTTCCGCTCCCGTCCCCGCGTCCCCCGTCGCCGCCCTGTTCTGTATCGTTCCCGCGCTGGCGTTGACGGGTGCTCTCGTCTCCGCACTGGCCGCCGGTGTCGGTGCCGGACTGGTAGTCGCCGTCGCGCGGTTCGGTTCGGCGGGTGAAACCGGTCCGACCGAATCGGGCCGGACGGATTCCGTTTCCGAGTCGCGCCGGAGCCTTCTCCGGGCCATCGTCGGAACCATCGCAATCGGTGGTATCGGCAGTGTCCTCGGTTCGGGACGTGGCGGTGGCGATACGCCGAAACCGTCCGGACCGGTCGACGCGGACGTACAGTCGCTGCTCGACGAAGCGAACGGGAAATCGCTCGCCATCGACGGACTCGAAGGGTTGGTGAGCGAGGAGTTCTATCAGGTGGACATCAACAGCGTGGACCCCGTCGTCTCGGCCGCAGACTGGAACCTCCGGGTGACGGGTGCCGTCGAGAGAGGACCGGACGTTCACCCTCGCCGACCTCGAATCGATGGCCGAGGAACACCGGTTCAAGACGCTCCGCTGTGTCGGCGAGTCGCTGAACGGGAAGAAGATGGACAACGCGCTCTGGACGGGCGTACCGATATCAGCGCTGTTGGAGAAAACGACGGTGTCCGACGAGTGCTGTGTCATGTTCCGCGCCGCAGACGACTACTACGAGGAGTTTCCCCTCGCGGCGCTCGAAGACGGGTTTTTGGCCTACGAGATGAACGGCCAACCGCTCCCGCGGTCACACGGCTATCCGGTTCGCGCGCTGATTCCCGGCCACTGGGGCGAAATCAACGTGAAATGGATCACCGAGATTCAGGTACTGGAGCAGAAAGCCGAGGGGTTCTGGGAGAAGAAGGGGTGGCACGGGACCGGGCCGGTCAACACCGTCGCCAAACTCCACGCAGTCAACCATCTCGACGGCGGGGAAATCCAAGTCGGCGGGCACGCCTACGCCGGAACGCGGGGCATCCAGCGCGTCGAAGTGTCCACCGATGGGGGAGCGTCGTGGACCGACGCCACCCTCTCGGAACCGCTCCCCGGAACCGACGTGTGGCGACAGTGGGAGCACACCTACGAGACGAGCGGGCCGCACGAAGTCGTGGTTCGCGCGACGGATGGAAACGGAAACCTGCAACCGAAGACACAGGAGAACGCGTACCCGAACGGGTCGTCCGGATGGGTGTCGAAGCGTATCGAGCCGTAGATATATTTAGCTGGATGACTCTCACCCAAGTGACCGTTCGATGGACAAGGCGCTCTGGTACCTACTCACAGCGACGCGCGGCGGTGAAAACCGTGCACGCATCATTCGCGCCCTCTCGGAGCGCCCACGGAACGCGAACCAACTGGCCGAATCGCTCGGCGTGCAGTACAAGACGGTTCGACATCACCTCGACATGCTCGTGGACCACGGCGTCGTCGAACCGGGCGACAACGAGTACGGCAAACTCTACTTTCTCACCGACCGGTTCGAACACCATCGGGACGCCTTCGAGGAAATCATGGAGCAGATAGAATGAATTCGATACAACTCGCAAGCGGACTGGCGGTCGTGAACATCCTCCTGCTCGCCGTGCTGGTGGGCGTCTGGGTGCGAAGCTATCTGAAGTTCCGCACCGCGCTCGTCCTCGGACTGCTGGCCTTCGCCCTCGTCATGCTCGCCGAAAACGTCGTCGCCCTCTACTACTTCTTCGGCATGCAGATGTTCTACTCCGGCAACCCGGCGGTTCAACAGGCCGTGTTGGTACTCCGAGCGCTCCAGTTCGTCGCCCTCGTGTTCCTGACGTGGGTGACGGTGAAGTAGCGGAACGGAAAAAAAAAAAAACAAAATCGAACGCTATTTTCTCGGTCTATCTACGAGCACTCGCTCCAGCCACAGGACTCGCAGGTCTTGCAGCCTTCCGAGAAGTACAGCGAGAGCGACCCACATTCGGGACATTCCGGACTTTCGCCGGCGTCGATGAGCGACTGGGACGCGTCCTTTTGTTCCGTTTTCGCCGCGCCGCCGTCCGTCTCGGTGTCGTCGGCCGTCTCTTCGAGCGTCTTCTGTTGCGGGTAGGAAGTTTTCTCGATTTCGCCGTCGAGGTAGCGCCGCATGGCGACGCCGATGGCGTCCGGGATGGAGTTGATCTGTTCGCCCTTGTCCCACGCGACTTTCGGGCTTCGGATGCCCTGCAAGTCGGAGGCGATTTCGTTCGGGTCCACGCCGCTACGCAGCGCGTAGCTGATGACCTTCGCCAGCGCTTCGGTGAAGGAGTTGGTGAACCCGCCGGAGTTGCCGATGGTGGCGAACAACTCGAACGGTTCGCCGTTCTCGTCCTCGTTGATGTTGACGTACATCTTGCCGTAGCCCGTGTCGATGCGCTGGGTCACGCCGTGGAGCACGTCGGGGCGCGGTCGTTCCTTGGCGTACGCGCCGCCGGTGACGCCGTCGTCCAGAAGGTCGCCGAGTTCGGAGCCGAGTTTGGCCTGGACTTCCTCGTTCTCGATGAAGGCTTCGACGCCGCCGAACACGGTTTCGATCTGTTCGACGATGGTTTCGGCCGCTTCCTCCTCGTCCGCGAATTCGGCGTTGTCGGCCCGCGTGGTGAGCACCTGCTTCGAGCGCGTGCCGTCGCGGTAGACCGTGACGCCCTTGCCGCCGTGGTCGTAGATGTAGCGGTACACTTCGTCCATATCCTCCTTGCTGGCGGAGTTGGGGAAGTTGCACGTCTTGCTGATGGCCGAGTCCACGCCCTTCTGGCAGGCACACTGCACCGCGGCGTGTTGCTTGCCGGTGAGGTCGCCGGTCACGACGAACAGTTCGCCGATGGCGTCCGGGACGGTGTCGAGTCCCTCGACGCCGGAGAATTCGTTGTTCGCCATCTGGTTCTGGGCCTCCTGCTTGCACCGCTTCCACGTCGATGTCGTTCGCCTCCAGCGTGCGGAGGAAGTAGTCGTCGAACTCGACGAGCATCTCGTCGCCCTGCACGTCGTCGGAGACGTTCTTGTAGTAGGCGACGTTGTAAATCGGCTCACAGCCACCCGTGGTGTTGCCGACCATCGAGGTGGTGCCCGTCGGTGCGATGGTGGTCGTGTTGTGGTTGCGAACCGCGAAGCCGTCCTTCCACTTCTGGGCGTCGAGGCCGGTCTGGCCTTCGAACCACTCGGAGTAGTCGGTCGGGTTCGCGTACTTCGAGTCCGACCAGTCGTTGAACGAGCCACGTTCCTCCGCGAGTTCGTGGGAGGCCCACTTGGACTCGTGGTTGATGTGGGTCATCAACTGCTTGGCGATTTCGTTCCCTTCGTCGCTGCCGTAGCGGACGCCGAGTTGGATGTACAACTGGGCGAGTCCCATGACGCCGAGACCGATTTTCCGCATGTCCCGGACCTTCTGCTCGATCTTCTCGACCGGGAAGTCGGACATCGTGACGACGTTTTCGAGGAATCGGGTACCGTACTCGATGCGGTAGTCGAACTCCTCCCAATCGATACCCTCGCGGAGGAAGGCGTCGACCGCTTCCGAGAGCGACCCGTAGTTGTCGCCGTTCTCGTCGTACCAGACGCGCCAGTCCGGCGCGTCGAGGTCGGCCAGCGTCGAGAGGTTGATGTGGCCGAGGTTGCACGCCTCGTACTCTTCGAGTGGCTGTTCGCCGCACGGGTTCGTGGCCAGAATCCGGTGGTCGGGATGTTTCTCCACGTCGAAGGAGTGTTCCTTGTTCACCCGTTCGAGGTAGATGATTCCGGGTTCGCCGTTCTCCCACGCGCCGTCCACGATGCGGTCCCAGAGGACCTTCGCCGGAATCGAGAGCACTTCGCCCGGCGTGACGTAGTCGCCGAGGCCGAACATGTCGTACATCTCCTCGGTGTGTTCGGTGGCGACGTGCGGTTCTTCCGTGCGCGGGTTGGTGAAGACGAACTCCTCGTCGTTGTAGAGGGCGTCCATGAAGTCGTCCGTGACGCCGACGGAGATGTTGAAGTTCGAGAGGTGACCCTCGGCGGCGTTCCGGAGGTGTTTCGGGACGCGGCCGTCGTCGTCGATGAGTTCGCGCGCCTCTTCGAGCGCGTCCTTGAACGACGTGTGCGTGTAGTCGTCGGGGTCGTTCAGGCGGAGCGTGTTGGCGAGGCTCACGTCCTTGTTCTTCGAGTGGATGAACTGGATGACGTCCGGGTGCGAGACGCGCATGACGCCCATCTGTGCGCCGCGCCGGGCACCGCCCTGCGCGATGGTTTCACACATCTGGTCGTACGTGCGCATGAAGGTGATGGGACCGGACGCGATGCCGCCGGTCGAACCGACGGCGTCGCCGTACGGTCGGAGTCGCCAGAACGCATAGCCCATGCCGCCGCCGGACTGGAACACTTCGGCGGCTTCCTTCGCCGTCTGGTGGATGTCCGTGATGTCGTCGCCGGGGGAATCGACGAAACACGCCGAGAGTTGCTGGAGTTCGTCGCCGGCGTTCATCAGCGTCGGGGAGTTCGGGACGAACGAGAGCTGTCCCATTAGGTCCTCGAACTCGTCACGGACGGACGTGACGTGGTCGCGGATGTCCTCGGGGAGTTCGGGAACGACCGTCTCGTAGGCGAACTTGTTGACGTTGTAAATCGAAAGCGTCGTCTCCTCGTCGTCCTCGGCCGTGGTTCCCTTCCCGAACACTTCCGCGGCGAGTTCGTCCCTGCGTGGGTGATCGGGTTTCAACTGCTCGGGCGTGACGGTGAGTTCGACGCCTTGCTTCTCGGCCTCGTAGACTGCCTCCGCGAGCGCGATGTTCTTCGCCACGCGCGGGAACAAGTCGTCCTGTGATTCGACGAGGTTGCCGTCCGCGTCCTTGCGCAGATAGCGCGCCGGGAGGATGTTCCCGTAGGCGTTCCCGGTCATCCGGTCTTCGAGGGTGTCTCCTTCCGTCCTTTTGACAGGAAGTGACACCTCGTCGGCGTCCGCCTCGTGCGCGTCGCTCATGTGCGCGCCACCACCGTTCGTTCGATACTCTGCACGTCGATTCGCTCTTGGTTTCGCACGTAGACCCGTTTCATTCGTGACGAAGAATGCATTCGACCCATCCCCAATTAAGTTTACTTTCTTTATCCCAACTGTAGTTGATTAGTGATGCCTCTGCGATTTTCCTTTTGCTTATCCCTGAGTAAGACGCCGAGGACTATAAGAGTGTTCAGACCGGAGCGAAAGTGACCGGAATGCCGATATTTCTCGTGGTAACGAGTCATTACCGCCATCCCTTCTGGCAGTCTCCTCGCAATCGGAAACCGACATCACCGATACGTTTACCAACCAGTAGGGTTTCATTTCTCGCATGATACCTCTCGCCATCGAACCTGTCGGAATTGTGGTCGCTATCATCGCCGTCATCCTCCTCATCGCGGCCATTCGATTCGCCATCAATCTCCTCTTCCGCGTGGGCATCGTCGTCGTCCTCGTCGCCGCCGCGCTGTACGCGTCGGGTGTGCTGACGTTCTAACCTGCGAGGAAGTTCCCGATTATCTCCCGACCGCACGCCGTGAGGACGCTTTCCGGATGGAACTGCACGCACTCGATAGGGTACTCCCGATGGCGGATTCCCATCACGAGGTCGGTGTCCTCGTGCGTCGTCGTCGCGCTGACCTCGAAGGTGTCGGGGACGCTCGTCGTCACGAGCGAGTGATACCGTCCGGCCTGAAAGCCCTGCTCGATTCCCTGGAAAACCCCCTGCTCGTCGTGGTCGACGGGAAACGCCTTGCCGTGAATCGGTTCCGGCGCGCGGCCGATTTCGCCTCCGTATTCGTGAATCGCCGCTTCCAACCCGAGACAGACGCCGAGCGTCGGAATCTCGGGAGAGAGTTCCCGAAGCACGGCCGACGTGATGCCGACATCGCGCTCGTTTTTCGGGTGCCCCGGACCCGGACTGATGACGATGACGTCGGGGTCGAACTCGCGGATGTCGGCGAGCGACGCCGTATTTTTCACGACCTTCGTCTCGAACGCCTCCCCGTTCGCTCGAAGCGCGTCCTCGGCGTACTCCACGAGGTTGTACGTGAACGAATCGAAGTTGTCCACGAACAGCAGGCGCGTCATTTCGAGGCCTCCATCCCCACGAGTTCTTTGCCCGGTTCCAATCGCTCCAAGGCGGCGAGCACGCCGCCCATCTTCTGTTCGGTCTCCTCGTATTCGGCCGCCGGGTCGCTGTCGGCGACGATTCCCGCCCCCGCCTGTACCGTGATTTCGTCGGTCGGTCCGTGGGCGATGGTGGCCGTCCGGATGGCGATGGCGAAGTCGGCGTCGCCGGTCCACGAGACGTACCCGACCCCGCCGCCGTAGACGCCGCGCATCGTCGGTTCGAGGTCGTCGATGATTTCCATCGCGCGAATCTTCGGCGCACCGGTCAGCGTCCCGGCCGGGAACGCCGCCCGCACCGCGTCGAAGGCGTCTCGGTTTTCGGCGAGCGCCCCAGTGACGGTGCTCTCGATGTGCTGGACGTGGCTGTACTTGATGACGTTCATGAACTCCTCGACGCGCACGCTCCCGGATTCGGCGACCCGCCGAACGTCGTTGCGAGCCAAGTCCACGAGCATAGCGTGTTCCGAGCGCTCCTTCTCGTCGGCGAGGAGTTCGCCCGCGAGTCGGCGGTCTTCCATCGGACTGTTGCCGCGCGAGCAAGTCCCCGCGATGGGATTCGAGACGATTTCCCCATCCTGCACGGACACGAGCGTCTCCGGACTCGCGCCGACGATGCTCAAGTCGTCGTACCCGAGCAGATACATGTACGGGGAGGGGTTCACGTCCCGGAGCGCCGCGTACAGCGCCCGAGGGTCGATGTTCGCCTCGACGGTTCGTTTGCGCGAGATGACGCCTTGATAGATATCTCCCGCTGTGACGTGTTCGTTGGCTCGCTCCACCGCGGCTTCGTACTCGTCCTGTGGCCCTGCCGTCCCGTCTTTCGGTCGGTAGTCACCGAACGACGGCGGTGTTGCGGATTCGAGTTCGGCGACGACGCGGTCGCGCTCAGCGACCAACCGGTCGTACCGCTCGTCGATGTCGTCATCCGGCGACACGAGCGGTGTAAACACGAGCGACAGGGTCCCTTCTTCGTGGTCGAAGACGAGCGTCTTCGTGCTCAGAACGAACTGCGCGTCGGGGAGGTCGGTGTCCGGTCGTTCGATGCCCTGTTCGTCCAACCAGAGGTCGTAGACGGCGTTGTACGCGAGGAAGCCGACCAGTCCACCACAGAACCCTTCGCCGTCCGGAAACCCGCGACGTGGGACGTCAGGGAGCGCCGTTCGAAGCCTATCGAGCACGTCGTCGTCGGTGGAAGCGTTCGCGTCCAATTCGTGGTCCCACCGCTCGCTCAATATCTGCACGTCGGTTTCGTCAGGGGTAACGGACACCACCGCTGCGGGGTCGTAGCCGACGAAGGAGTAACGCGCTCGGCTATGATGGCCGGTGTCGCTTTCCTGCGTTCCCGCGTCGAACGCGCCGTAAGGGTCGCTGGAGGCGACCTTGTCGGCGCTTTCGAGGAGATAATCGTACTTCCCGCCACCGAGGGTGGAGTACGCCGTAAGCGGGTCGATGGACGCGTCGAGGTCGAGGTCCGCCGAAGCGTAGACGACCGCGCCATCGCCGTCACCGCTGTCGGTACAGTCGATACTCCCAGCCAGTGTGCTGAACTCCCCTCGATTCATTGGTGGGCGATTGCCTGGCGACCACGTTTCGCGTTCCTGACGAAGGACTCGACGGCGGCGTAGTCCTTGTTTCCGCCGCTCGATTCGACGCCGCTGGCGACGTCAACGGCGAACGGTTCGACCGTGTCCACTGCCTCCGCGACGTTCTCGGGTGTGAGTCCGCCCGCGAGCAGGACTGGCGAGGAAAGCGTGTTCGATAGCTCGCGCGCGCGGTCCCAATCGTGTGTCTCGCCGGTACCGCCGGCCGTTCCGGCATCGAGCAGGAGACCGTCGGCCACGGTGTCGTAGCGCTCGGGGCGTTCCGTCGCCGCGTCGATGGCACAGACCACGTTCGCATCGACGTTCGCCGTGAGGTACGCGAGGTCGCCGACGCTGGTGTCGTGAACCTGGACGATGTCGGGTTCGACGAGGCGGGCGATTTCGACCGTTCGCTCGATTCGTTCGGGCATCGTCACGAGCACCGTCGAGACGAACGGGGGGATTTCACGGGCCAGTTGAGCGGCCCGGCTCGGACCGATTTCTCGCGGCGAATCGACCGGCACGTCCACCAGCAGGCCGACCGCGTCCGCTCCGGCGTCGATGGCGGCCGAGAGGTCGTCCTCGTTCGTCAGCCCGCAGATCTTCACGCGGCTCATGCCGACAGCGCCCCCGTCATCACGGCCAGTTTGTCACCCGCGCTTCCCGAATCGATGGCGTTCCGTGCCTGTTCGACGCCGTCTTCGAGCGAGTCGGCGCGTCCGGAGACGTAAATCGCGGCCCCGGCGTTCGCCAGCACGATGTCGCGCTTCGCGCCGTCCACGGTTCCCTCCACGATGCCGCGGAGGTCGCGGGCGTTCTCGGTCGGCGTGCCGCCGGCGACGGCGGACACGTCGTGTCGTTCCACGCCGAGGTCGGTCGGCGAGAGCGTGTACTCCTCGATGGTTCCGTTCTCGACTTCGGCGACCGTCGTTTCGTCGTGCACGGCGATTTCGTCCATGCCGGAGCCGTGAACCACGAGCGCGTGGTCCACCTCCATGTGCGAGAGTGCACGAGCGAGAACGGGTACGAGGTCGGGGTCGTAGACGCCGACGACTTGCGCGTCCGCACCGGCAGGGTTCGTCAGCGGACCGAGGACGTTGAAGATGGTACGCATGCCGAGTTCGCGGCGCGGCCCGATGACGGCCTTCATCGCCGGGTGGAACACGGGCGCGAGCATGAATCCGATTCCCTGCTCCTCGATGGCGCGCTCGACGGCAGTCGGTTCGGAGTCGATGACGACGCCGACTTCGTCGAGGACGTCGGCGCTACCGGAAGAAGAGGAGACGGAGTAGTTGCCGTGTTTCGCCACCGAAACCCCCGCACCGCTGGCGACGATGGCCGATGTGGTCGAGACGTTGATGGTGTTATAGTCGTCGCCCCCCGTTCCGCAGGTGTCCACGAGCGGCGTCCGGTCCGGGGAAATCGTCCGGGCCGCCCCGCGCATTCCCTGCGCGAAACCGGCGATTTCGGCTTCGGTCTCGCCCTTGGCGCGCAGGCCGGTGAGGAGCGCGCCGATTTGGGCCTCCGTGGCCCCGTCGAAGACGGCCGTGGCCGCCTCCCGTGCCTGGGTGAGTGTCAAATCCTGACCGTCGGTGACGAGTTCGATGTAATCCTGCATAGTGAACACCAATGGACTTCTTTGGGTTACAATGAACACATACGTACATCAACTTAAAGCTGTCGTGCGGGACGTTCACGAATGAAACCGAGATAGGGCGGCACGTTTCGAAACCTTCAATTACCCTTGCGGGTAACTGATGAATGCGTTCAGAAAGACGCCGACTGGGTTTGTGGTCTAGTTGGTTATGACACCTCCTTGACATGGAGGAGGCCGGCAGTTCAAATCTGCCCAAACCCATACTTTTCCGCGCTACTATTCGACGAGCGAAGCGAGTCGCGGTAGCGCGGAAACCGTTCGTTTGGCAGTTTGAACCAGACGAGACGCAGCGCGCGAACGTATGTGAGCGTGACCGTCTTGGCGAGGTTCAAATCTGCCCGAACCCACTCTCTCGAAACCAATTCTCAAGAGAGCTCTGCTTGCCGATGGTAGATGATTTGAATTCGGGAGTAAAACAGTTCGTAGCATCACCCGAGAGATATCCGCATGGTCGTCAGATGGACTCGTGACGGGAAATTCGTCGCCAGTTGTAATACATCGCAAGGACCGGAAGCGCGACGAAGACGGAAAGAACGGAACCGTATTCGAGCGGAGACGTGCCAAGCATGAGACCGGCATCATCGAGCGGGTAGAACGCTCCGAACCCAGTCAACAGAGCGAGCAAGACCAGCGGATACGTCGTGGTTCGGGACTGATACCAGCGATACGCCGCGATGGCTAATAACAAACCGACGACGACGAAGATGATAAGCGCGATCACTCGCAGTCCTCCGGCCAGTCCATCGTACGCCCACGGACGGAATATCAAGACACCTCCACAGACTCCGAGGAGTCTGATTTCCCCAATGAGAATAGACGGAATCCGCATCTGAGCTGCGTAACTCACCCCACGGTTCCACGTTCGAATCCCAGCGACGACGAATCCGATTCCTATGGAGAGGGCAACGAAGAGACTAACCCAGCGGAGACCGCCGGCGACACCGGATTTGCCCGCAGGATAGTAAAGAATGGTACCGCCGACGACCACACAGACACCCCACAGAAGCAGTCCGGTCGATGTTCGTATCCGTGAGCTCACAGTGGACGAAGAATCGAGCACTGTAATATGTTTTCTGGAGGGGATATCTTTCACGACGTTCGGAAATCGGATTTTACACGGTCGTGTGGGGGCTCTCCGGGACGCTCGTACGAGGAGAACGATTTTTATATTTGTTTTCCATCTCGACGAATCGTGGACGAAACCACCCTTCGAACTCGTCTCGACAGAATCGAGCGACGGCAGAAGTACACACTCGCCCTGCTCATCGTCCCGTACCTCGTCTGGTTCGCCACGGCTATCGGCGTCTTGAATGCGGCCCTCATCTACGTCGGACTGGGAATCATCGCGTTTGTCGTGGTCGCCCACCCGCAACCGGAACGCCGCGGGGCAGTAGTCGCTCGATTCGCCGTTTTTCCTCGAGGAGCCGATTCCATCGGTCGGACACGCTCGTCAAAGTCCCGTTTCCGCTATTTCGCGGGTGTAAACTCGGATAGGGCGGTAGCAACTCCGACGAAAACGCGTCCTACGTCGTGACAGTCGAGTCCTGTTTCGTGTTCCGTTCGTGCAGTTCGTGCAGCAGGCAGTTACGCGAATGGCACCGAACACGAGGGGGGACACCGCGCCATAGCGAAAATGCCGTGGACGAGTTCCGGACGAAGCGGAACGCCCAGGCTGAGCACGGACAGGAGGCTTCCAACGACGGCGAGCGGGAAGTAACCGCAGTAGAACGCGGGGATTCGGAGACGCCCTTTCGTTCGAGCGAGATACCGGATTACATCGTCTTCGAGTAGTGACGACATATGCGGATATCCACTTCTTTGTAGGATGCGTTTTCTGCAACGGGAGATCCGCCGGACAGTTCAACAGCGACCATGGACGGTCTACTGTCCGGTAACGGCTGATTCGAGGAGTGGGTAAAAGCTCCCCACCCATCCCTGTCGTATCGGTGGACCATCAGCGACCCATTGGTACGAGAGTCGAAAAAGAAGGAACCGAGTTCGGTCTACTCGTCGGAGACTTCGGGCGCTTGTTCGCCGGTGGACGGTGCGTTCCGTGCGTCGTAGGTGTGTGCTATGGCGACGATCGTGAACGCGACGACCACGAGTAACGCGAGTCCGATATCAGTGATTCCCGCAAGTGGTGGGAGATGAAGCCACGCCGCGGTAAGCAGTGCGAATCCGGCCACTGCGATTCCGAGGTATCGTTTGCACCACGAGATGTCGTCCCGGGTATTCGTTTCGAGATAGGGGTCGAGTTGTTCGGCCGCGGTGGCAAGCTCGACGATACCCCTGTTTTGGTTGTAATCCACGATTCCTGCGTCGTCCAATTTCGGGAGGTGGGATTGGTAGAGTGCAGTGTAGACCCGTTTTCGTTCCGCCGCCGAAATCGCGCCGACCGTGGTATCGTTCTCCCACGCGGCGACTTGTTCGGCAAGGTCGCTCAACTGGACGGTTTCGTCCGCCTGTTTCAGATAGTGGAGGGCGTACCGTCGCCGCTGGTTTTTCAGTACGTCGAAAACCATATCGCGGGAGAGCGGTGTTGCCCGTTCCTCGTGCGAGCTGATTCGATTCGAGGATATCCGAAACCTGTTTCGCAACCGTTGAGTCCGACTCACTCGGTTGGCTGTCGGTGTCGTTGTCTCCCGTGCCAGAGGAGTCACCGATTGTGCTCATTACTACGCCACCCCTTGCTCGTAACCCAGCATGGATTCGAACATTGCCGGGTTTGTTCTTTGTTATTCACCATTTACCAGCCGTAAACGACTCGTTACGAGAGACTCCAGATAGCTCGTACCCCGTCGCAGTCTGGCGGTAATGGCCCATTACTCGGAATTTTGCACCTCGTCTCAGCTGCCGGAGCAGGTTCTCGTGTATGCCGAGGACGAGAGCCGGGAACGACGACGATGAAGATGTGTTCTTCGAGCGGTATTCCGAGCAGTTCGATACCGGTTCGGAGCGGAATCGCGAACACACCGATGGTCAGGGTGTACCAATCCCAGACGAACCCGATGGGGTAAATCACGAGAAGGGTCTCTTGCGACGCGGGGGAGGGCGTCCGCTCGAACGATCAACCAGAATGCGATCGCTCCGAACAATATTTCACTGAAGAGATACGTGTAGGGACCGAACACCGCACCGATGTCAGGGAACACGTTCGAACTGTAGGTTTTGGACCGAGAAAAACCCCGCCAAAATGCCGCTACCGCGACAAAGTTCAAGACCGATGGCCGCGTCATTCAAAATGCCGATGGATATCTCTGACATTGCGACCACCGATTACTTCGAAATCGAAGCCGAAGAGCGACTAGGGAAGGCACGCTCGATATTCGAAGAGGAGAACCCGAAGGGAATCGTGGTCACCGAGGCGGGTAAGTACAGCGGTGTCATCACGCAAAAGCAACTCTTGCAGTCACATATCGAAGACCAAACCAAAATAGCGACACTCACGAAACCGGCACCGAAGGTGAAGCGAGACGATGACGTGCGCGACGTCGCCCGTGCACTCGTCGAAGGTGGGTCGAAGGTCGCACCTGTCTTCGAGGACGGCACGCTCTGGGGAATCATCGACGAGGATACCATACTCGAAAGCGTCCTCGAAAATCTGGACGCCCTGACGGTCCAGCAGATTTACACCGAAAACCCCGTCACGATTCCGGAAGATGCGACCCTCGGGCGCGTCATCAACGCGATGCGAGAACACAGCGTCTCCCGACTTCCCGTCGTGAACGAAAACGGCTTCCTGACGGGTATGGTCACGACCCACGACATCGTGGACTTCGTCACCCGCAACATGGACAAGCCTACGCGCGGCGAGAGAACGGGGGACAGCAACCGCATGCTCGACCTTCCCGTGTACGACGTGATGAGCAGTCCCGTCGAGACCATCTCGCTCACCGACTCCGTGCAAACGGCAGTCGAACGCATGTTCGAGAAGGATTACGCCGGACTCGCCGTCACGACCGAAGACGACGACCGCGTCGTCGGTGGCATCCTCACGAAGACCGACGTGCTCCGTGCGCTCACCTACACCGAGGAGGAGCACATGGACGTGCAAATCACGAACATCGACCTCCTCGACACCATCTCGCGGCAGGCCATCCGCGAGAGTGTCGAGGGAATCACGGACAAGTACCAGGACATGCAGGTGCGCCACGCACACGTCCGGTTCCACGAACACAAGGAGAAACTCCGTGGAACGCCGCTCATCCAGTGTAAAATCCGCCTCCGCACCAACCGGGGACAGGTCGCTGGGTCCGGTGAGGGCTACGGTGCCGAGCAGGCGTTCAACGTCGCCCGCGACGTGCTAGAGCGCAACGTCCTGGAACTGAAGGGCGTCCAGAGCGACCGCGAGTACGAAGGCCAACTGCTGCGGAAACTCAACGAACTGTAAGCGCGCGAACTGCCCGAACCCCTCGATTCGCTGGTCGTTCACTCCGATTTTCCCATTTTTCGCCGCCGAGACGGTGCGTTAGACGCTTTCCTGTGGCCCTTCGAGTCCGGAATCCGTGATACGGAACTGAACGCGTCCCCCGGCCGGTTTCGAGCGATGCTTTTCCAGCGTCGCTCGGCGGTTGCCACCCCGGAATCGGTCCACTCGGAGCACGACGCCCGTCCAGTGTTCGAGCGTGTGCCCTCCGAGCGGTCGCGTCCCGTCCGAATCCGGGTCGGTGTACACCTGATTGGTCAACAGCACCGCGATGTCGTGTTTGCGCGCGAGCGAGAGTAGGTGTGTCACTTGGCGAGCGACCCCGCGGAGCGCCTCGCCACCTTCCTGGTCGTCGCCGCGTTCGAGGCGATAAAACCCGGTCGCGCTGTCGAGGACGACGAGGTCCGCACGCTCGGCGAAGTCCGAAACGTCCTTCACCGCCTCGGCTTGCTCCCCGAAATCCAGTGCCTCCTTGATGACGATTCGGGAGGCGACTTCGTCGACGTCGTCCGCTCGTGCGTCGGCAATCTGCTCGAAGCGGTCGATGGACAGTCCTTCGGTGTCGATGTAAATCACGGTGCCACCCTCCCGAGCAGTCTCGACAGCGGCCCCGAGCGCGACGTTCGTCTTCCCGGCGGCGGGCGGGCCGTACACTTGCGTGACGGTTCCACGCTCCAATCCGCCCCCGAGTAGGTCGTCTACCGGCGGGCACCCTGTCGTCAGTTTCTCGGCGTCGGTCACACTCCGGCGTTGGCGCTTCTCACGCAAAAAGTTCCGGTTTTCACGATACCGAGTTCGAAAAGCAGTCCTCGGTGTCGAATTCATCTCACGGTCGAGTCCTGATGTATCCAACATATGCCATCATCTGGCGAAGCAGGACGCCTCCGAAACGATTTTCAAGACCGCTCGCAGAAACTCAGTATGCCGACTGACCCCGAGACAGACTACGACCCCGAGATGGGGAAGAAGTTCATTTTCGTCACAGGGGGCGTCATGTCCGGACTTGGCAAAGGCATTACCGCCGCGAGCACTGGGCGACTGCTCGCGAACGCCGGGTTCGACGTGACTGCCGTGAAAATCGACCCGTATCTGAACGTGGACGCGGGGACGATGAATCCCTACCAGCATGGAGAAGTGTACGTACTGAAAGATGGTGGCGAGGTGGACCTCGATTTGGGCAACTACGAGCGATTCCTCGACATCGATATGACGTTCGACCACAACGTCACGACCGGGAAAGCATACCAGTACGTCATCGAGAAGGAACGCGCCGGGGATTATCTCGGCAAAACCGTCCAGATAATCCCGCACATCACGGACGAAATCAAGCGCCGCATCCGCGAGGCCGCCGACGGCCACGACGTGTGTATCGTCGAAGTCGGCGGGACCGTGGGCGACATCGAGAGCATGCCGTTCCTCGAAGCGCTCCGCCAGTTCGCCACGGAACAGGACGACGAGGATTTCTTATTGACCCACGTCACGCTCGTTCCGCACTCGAAGAACGGCGAGCAGAAAACCAAGCCGACCCAACACAGCGTGAAGGAACTCCGGAGCATCGGCCTGCAACCCGACGTGCTCGTCGGGCGCTGTAGCGACGGTCTGCAACCGGAAACGAAGGAGAAAATCGCGCTGTTCTGCGACGTGCCGACCGACGCCGTGTTCTCGAACCCCGACGTGGAGGACATCTACCACGTTCCGCTCGTCGTGGAGGAAGAAGGGCTGGACGAGTACGTGATGGAGGAACTCGACCTGACGGAGCAGGCGGTTCCGAGCGAGGACCGAAGCACCGCGTGGCGCGAACTCGTCACGCAGGAAACCGAAGGCAGTGTCGATATCGCGCTGGTCGGGAAGTACGCGCTCGAAGACGCCTACATGTCCATCCACGAGGCGCTGAAACACGCCGGACTGGAGAAGAACGTCGACGTCAACGTCCTCTGGGTCGATTCCGACGAGATGGACGACGACCACGAGGAGCGTCTGAAGCAGGCCGACGGCATCGTCGTTCCCGGCGGGTTCGGCAGTCGCGGGACGGAAGGCAAAATCGAGGCCATCCGCTACGCCCGCGAACACGACGTTCCGTTCCTCGGCCTCTGTCTGGGCTTCCAGATGGCCGTCGTGGAGTACGCCCGGAACGTCCTCGGATTGGCCGAGGCGAACTCCGCCGAACTCGACGCGGACACGCCACACCCCGTCATCGACATTCTGCCCGAGCAGTACGAAGTCGAGGATATGGGCGGGACGATGCGTCTCGGCGCACACGAGACGGAAATCGAGGCCGGAACCCTCGCGGAGCGAGTGTACGGCGGAACGAGTTGCACGGAGCGCCACCGCCACCGCTACGAGGTGAACCCCGAGTACTTCGAGGACTTCGAGGGCGAGGACCTCGTGTTCTCCGGGCAGGCGGGCAACCGGATGGAAATCCTGGAGATGAACGACCATCCGTACTTCTTCGGGACGCAGTTCCACCCCGAGTTCCGTTCCCGACCGGACCGCGCTAGCCCGCCGTTCGTCGGCCTGTTGGACGCCGTACTCGACGAAACCGAGAAGCGTGAGGAGGTAGAAGCCTAATGGTAGACACTGATACATTCATCGAGGAAGCTGTCGAGGAGATTCGAGAGGAAATCGGCGATTCACACGCCATCATCGCGCTGTCGGGTGGCGTCGATTCGTCCGTCGCCGCCGGACTCGCGTACAAAGCCATCGGCGACCAACTGACGCCGGTGTACGTCGATACCGGCTTGATGCGCAAGGGCGAGACCGACCAGATTCGGGAGACGTTCTCGTACATGAGTTCGTTGGAAGTCGTGGAAGCCGAAGACCGATTCTTCGACGCGCTCTCGGGCGTCATCGACCCCGAAGAGAAGCGCGAGGTCATCGGCGAGCAGTTCATCCGCGAGTTCGAGCGTGAAGCCCAATCCACGGACGCCAACTACCTCGTGCAGGGGACGATTTACCCCGACCGAATCGAGAGCGAGGGCGGCATCAAATCCCACCACAACGTCGGCGGCCTGCCGGACGTGGTGGACTTCGACGGCATCGTCGAACCCGTCCGCGACCTCTACAAGGACGAGGTGCGCGAGGTCGCTCGCGCACTCGGCATGGAGGAAATCATCGCCGAGCGCATGCCGTTCCCCGGTCCGGGGCTGGCGGTTCGCGTCGTCGGCGAGGTCACGCCCGAGAAGGCACAGGTCGCCCGCGATGCGTGCCACGTCGTCGAGGAGGAACTGGAGGAGTACGACCCGTGGCAGGCGTTCGCCGCCGTCGTCGGCAAGGGAACCGGCGTGAAAGGCGACAACCGCGTCCACGGTTGGATCGTCGCCGTACGCTCGGTCGAATCGCGCGACGGCATGACCGCCCGCGCACAGGAACTCGACTGGGAGACGCTCCAGCGCATCCAGTCGCGTATCACGGGGCAAAGCGAGAACGTCGCCCGCGTCGTCTACGACGTGACACATAAACCTCCGGCGACCATCGAGTACGAGTGATGCGTGCAGTAATCGCCGGTCCCGACGAAGCCGAACTCGGTCGCGCCCTCGAAGCGGAGGGCGTCGAACTGACGACCATCGACGGCGTCGCCTCCCGCCCCGCGCTCGAAGACGCCGCCATCACCGACGCCGACCTGTTCGTCCTCACGGACGTCGGGCAGGCCACCGCAATCGCGGTCGCGAAGGACGTGAACCCCGACGTTCGCGTCATCGTCTACGACGAGAACTCCATCCCGGAGTTCGCCCGCAGTCAGGCCGACCTCATCCTCGACCCGGACCTGCTGGGCGCGGAGACGGTGGCCGAGGAACTGGCGGCGTAAGTTGCCCCCGTTTCGCCGACGGATTCGGCCGCGATGGATAGAACTAATCTGCGGCCGGCAGAACGATTTTTCATGTCCTACGAAGTCCGTGACGAGTTGCCGACAGCCGACGAATTCGTCGCCCTCCGCGACGCCGCCGACATGTCCGCCCGGAGCATGGAAGCCGTCGAGCAGGGACTGCCGAACACGACTTTCGGCGTGATTGCCGTGGACGAAAACGGAGACACCGTCGGCATGGCCCGAATCATCGGCGACGGCGGGATGGTCTATCACCTCTGCGATATGGCCGTTCACCCCGACCACCAGCGACACGGGTTGGGGTCCCGAATGATGGAACGACTGATGGAGTATCTGGAGGCGAACGCCCCGGACGGAGCCTACGTCAACCTCATGGCCGACGTGGAGGGGTTTTACGAGCGATTCGGCTTCGAGTACACCGCGCCCGCCTCGCGCGGGATGTATCCTGCGGATGTGACGGCCTACAACGAATCCGCGAGTTCGGCCAGTCGCTCGCTCCCGTCGCGGTAGAAGGGAACGCCGTGGCCCATCGCGGCGATTTCGAAGGCAGGCGCACGGGATTGGAGGGAGACGATGCTGTCGCGCACGGCTTCGGTATCGTAACTCATCGCCCACGCTGATGCGGTCAGTTTCCCGTGATTCTCGAAAACGAGGTCGCCGAGGAACGCCGCGCTCCAGCGATTCGCTGACGTAAGCGAGGTGACCCGGGGAGTGGCCGGGGGTTGCGTAGGCCGTGAAACTCCCGATTTCGTCGCCGTCCTCGACTGAATGGACCTCGGTATCGGGCTGGGAGAGAAGAGTCCCCGCGACGCGCTGGAGCGCCCCTTTGTGGTTGTGCCAGTCGGGGCTGTCCGCGCCGGAGACGAGCGGGGCGTCCGCTTCGCCGACGTACACCGGCGCTTGAAGCGGAAGGCGTGAGAGCGCGCCGACGTGGTCGAAATCGTAGTGCGTGATGAGAACGCGGTCCACGTCGTTGATGGAGTATCCCGCGTCCCGCACCTCGCGCATGATATCGCCGCTGTCGAAGGGCGTCCCGGCGTCGATGAGCGTCAACTCGCCGTCGTCGTCCGCGAGATAGGAGTTGACGCCCCCGAGGTCGAGCCACCACACGTCGTCCGAAAGTTGTGTCACCATGCGTTACGGTACGTCGGCCAACCACTTGAGCGTGGGCGGACGGTTTTCGTCGCGTGAGGATGAACGGACGGTTTTTGGTCGTTCGCCACGCATGTGGTGGTATGGGAACGCCACTACCAACCGAAACCGGCGATATCGACAGGTGGCGGGCGACGAAAGCCGTCCTTCCGTTTATGACGCTCGGATTGATAGACTTGGTACTCATCCTCGGCTGGGGGCTCAACCCGCTCTGGGGGTTCGCCATCCTCCCGCCGATGATATTCATCAGCGTGTTGGCGTGGATCAGTTTCAAATCGGGATTCGTCAGCGAAAACTCTGAGTACTACGAGGGAGAATAACGTGCTCGACCGTTACCCCGACCTCGACCCCGACGACGGCGAGGTTTTGACCGAGGAACTGGTCGTGACCGACGACGTGCTCGTGAAGGCGTTCGCGCTGGGACCCGGCGCGGAACTCAGCCCGCACGAACACGGCGACAGCACGAACGTCTTCCACGTCCTCTCCGGCGACGTGACCGTGATTCAGGACGACGAAGAGGAGACGGTTTCGGCACCCGGCGTGGTTCTGCACGAACGCGGTGTGAGCCACGGCGCGCGCAACGATTCGGACGACGTGGCGATTCTGACGGCGAGTCTCTGTCCGCTGCCGTGAGGGCGAGGAGTGTGAGAACGGCGGAGGATGTGTTTTCGATGGGTCGTACTTTCCTCCAACTCCTCGCACGACCCCTATCCGAGGTGACCGCTTTCGGAACGACTTTGAAACCGGAATACATCCCGCAGTGGCATGCACCGAATCATCGGGGAACGCGAGTTGGATGAAACGCCGTTCTCCGCGGAAGACGCGAGAGAGACCTACAAGCAGATGGTTCTCGCTCGACGATTCGACGAGCGGGCAATCGCACTTCAGCGACGCGGCTGGATGAGCAGTTGGCCGCCGTATCGCGGACAGGAAGCTTCGCAGGTCGGTGCCGCGCTGGCGATGGCCGACGACGATTGGCTCTTCCCGACCTACCGCTCGAACGGACTGCAGGTCGCGCGCGGCGTCCCGATAAGCGACATCCTGCTGTTCCGTCTCGGACGCCCCGAGTTCAACTCCGACCACGACATCCCGACGTTCCCGCAGGCGGTTCCCATCGCCACTCAAATCCCACACGCGGCGGGAGCGGGCATGGCGATGAACTACCGCGGCGACGAGAACGCCGTCCTCTGTTACTTCGGCGACGGGGCGACGAGCGAGGGCGACTTCCACGAGGGGCTGAACTTCGCGGGCGTGTTCGACGCGCCGGTCGTCTTCTTCTGTGAGAACAACAACTGGGCCATCAGCCTCCCGCGACACAAACAGACCGCGAGCGAGAGCATCGCCGTAAAAGCCGAGGCGTACGGCTTCGAGGGCGTACAAGTGGACGGCAACGACCCGCTGGCGGTTCGCCAGACCGTCACCGAATCGCTCGACTCGGCCCGTGAAGGCAAACCAATCCTCGTGGAGAGTTTGACCTACCGACAGGGCGCTCACACCACCAGCGACGACCCGAGCAAGTACGAGGACGTGGAACGGGAACTGCCCGAATGGCGGAAGGCGGACCCCCTCGAACGGTACGAGTCGTGGCTCAAAGGACAGGACCTCATCACCGACGAGTTCGTGGAGGAGGTTCACGACGAGGCGGACGAGAAACTCGCCGAGGCCGTCGAGGAAGCGGAAGCCGTCGAGGACGTGGACCCGCACGACGTGTTCGACCGGGTGTACGCCGACATCCCGCCGCGACTGCGCGAACAGCGCGAATGGCTCGACTCGTTCCTCGAAGACCACGACGTGTACGAACTGGAACACTGAGAGGTTCCCGAGTTTCTCGTTCCGCGACCGTGGCCCCTCGTTTAAGTCGGCTCCATTCGAACACTCATCGAGTTCATGCCCGTACCGAGTTCCGGAACTGACCGCCGTCATTGCCACGGACGACCGCTGTATCCCCGAGTGGAATGACCGAGGACAGCGACGTACGGGCCATCGCCGCGCTTCTCGAAGACGAATATGCCCATTCCATCCTCATCCACACGAGCGAGAGATCCATGTCCGCGACACGAACTGAGCGACGTGTGCGATGCGTCGGTTTCGACCATCTATCGACGTATCGAGCGACTGCAAGAACACGAGTTACTCGCCGAACGATTGGAACTCGACAGGGACGGCCATCACTACAACACCTACACCGCGCGACTCGACCGAATCGAAATCCGACTGACCGACGGTGCGTTCGAAATCGAAGTCACGTATCGGGAGGAGAACGCCGCTGACCGGTTCACCGACTTGTTCGAGGGGTTGCGATGATTTCGAGAGACATTGCCATGGGACCGATAGCGACGACAGCGGCGACAACAGCAGCGACGACCGGCGGTTCCTCGCTCGTCATCGTTCTCGCGCTCCTCGGTCTGCTCGTCACCGCCGGTCTCTCGCTCGTCGTCGCCTCCCTCGTGATTCGCGGCTACCGGCGAAACCGCGACAGGGCGCGACTGTGGTTGGCAACCGGTCTGATACTGCTCACGACCGGTCCCGATACTCCTGCAACTCGTTCTGTCGAGTTTCACCGGCGTTTCCGATATCGGTCGGTCGGCGGCCGCGCAACACGAGCAAATTGCTCGGGCTCGGGGCCATGCTGTACGCGATTTACGGCGTCACGCGCCCTCGAAAGAAGCCGAGGGGAGGAGTGCCCGAGGACGAATCGAGCGGAACCGAAAAGACGGTGTTCCCGTTCCTGCCACCGATAGCCGCGAGCCCGACGGATATCACGTTCGCCTTTGCGGGAGTAACCGGTGTCGCAGGGCTGTTCGTCGCGTTCGCTGGCCTATCGGGGCTATCGACGCAACGGGAGCAGCGCCGATGTTGTATCTCGCGCTCGGAGTCGTACTCCTCACCGCCGTCCCCACTGTCGTGAATCTCGTTCTGACGGTCTCGACGGGTGCGACCGACGCCGAAATCCTGCTGGCCATCGCGGTCGCCAACCTCGGCGGCGTCGTCTCGATTCTGTACGCGCTCACGAGAGCGTGACGTTCAGCTCGGAAACGAGTCGTCGCGGTTCAGACGAGTTACGTCTTCAACATGAATCGGGCGTACTCGTCCCCACAGACCGAGCGAGGGCGTTCAACAGGTGAAGCGAACACAGCAGCAAGAGCGCACCGAGACACGGCGACGAGCACTGCACCGGGAAGCGTCTCCGACGTGCCACGAGCCGAGTTCGAACGTCGTCGTGAGACCGACGAGCAAGTTGTCCCATCCGAACAGGATGTCGAGGGTGAAATGTCGGGTCGGAATCGGAGCGAACGCGGTGACGGGTGCCCGGGAGTAGTACACCGGTGCGAGCAGAAAGCTCCCCGCCGTCGCGACCAACCACCACAGGAGGGTGAACGCGACCGTCCCGTAAACGAATTCGCTCAACAGGTACGCGACGGCTTTCCACGTTCGAGCGACTGGTCACGAGTTGTTCGGTTCGGTTTCGAAGACCGCGCCGTGGTTCGACGGGAGATGACGGAATTTCGACCGCGAGCAACGACCCAACGAGGGTTCGTTCGATTCCGGCCAAACCGACGGCGAACCCGAGCAGGATGACGAGGAGGGGAATCCCCACCAGAACGGTCACGAGACCGATTCCGAGCGGAAACCCGACCGACAACAGCACGAAATACCCGAGTCCCAGAGGAAACATCAACAGGAGATAACAGAGGTTGCGATACGTCTGCGGGCGCATCGGAGCGCGGACCAGACGGTCGAGATGGCTGGAACCGCGTGCTATCATTTCCATTACCGGAGTTGGTCCCGCGACCGTATATAATAGTTGTGCAGACTCGCCTCGACAGCGACCGTGCTCCCCGGGTTATCGCCGTCCCGTTCGACGGTGTCGATGGAGACAATCATGACGGACGAACGAACCCGAGATGGAGATCCGACTCGAACGAACGTCGACCGGCGGACGTTCCTCGGCACGACCGGTGGTCTCGTCGTCGCTGGACTTCTCGCAGGCTGTTCCAGCGATGAAAACGACGGGGGAGCCACCGGAAAGTCCAGCGTCGGCGAGTGGCTTTCGAAGACGAACAACTACGATTCCGTGGCGGATATGACCCGGAAGAAGGCCGTTACCGTCGAAGTCGGCCCGTCGGAAAACGAGTTCGTGTTCGAACCACCTGCGATTCGTATCGACGCCGGAACGGCGGTGACGTGGAAATGGGTCGGCAGTGGCCACCACAACGTCGTCGCCGCCGACGGAGGGTTCGAGAGCGGACCGCCGGAGGAAAGGGCGACGTTCGAACACACGTTCGACTCGGTCGGAACGACGCTCTACTACTGTCAGCCACACAAATCGATGGGGATGAAAGGTGCCGTCGTCGTCGCGGGCGGAGACGAGGGAACGGGTGCCAGCAACTGACGACACCGTCTCTCGGCGACATGATGGGGTCACAGGGCCGTAGACGGAACGAACCGACCGTGGCGATGTCCGAAGTGGTCAGCGATGGCGGAGTCCAAAACGAATCGGAGACGTGAGACGCTCAGTCGATGGAGATGTACGTTTTCGTCTCCACGACACCGTCGAGAGCTTGAATGGACGAGGAAGACGTTTGGAGCACTTCGTACACCTCGTCCGCGTCCACCTCGACGACGATGTCGTAGTCCCCGGCGACGATGTGGGCCTCCTCGACGTTCTCCAATTCGCGCACCGAATCGAGCAGTCCTTGCGACTTTCCGGCGGCCGTGTTTACCATGATAAATGCGTGTACCATTATGGCGTGTGATACTCTACCACGCGAGAAAAACCTTTGCCCGGCGATGGACCGCCCCTGACAGGTTGCGGTGTCCGTGGCGGACGCCGAACGGTCGGCATCGCGGAAAAATTGACGGGGGTTCATCTCCGGAGAAAGCTTATTTAACCCCACTCTCGTACAACCGTTCATGCGATTCGTTATCATAGGTGCAGGGAGGGTTGGCTTACGGACCGCCCGTGTTCTCCGCGAGGAAGGCCACGAGGTGGTGTTAGTCGAAAACGACACGACGAAAGCGAAGCGTGCACGCACCGACGGCTTCGAGGTTATCGAAGGGGATGGGTCGCGTGAAGCGGTGCTCGAACAGGCGAACCTCGACAGCGCGGACGCACTCGGTGGATTGACGGGGAACCTGAACGTCAACTTCGCGGCCTGTCTGATCGGCAAACATCACGGCTGTCGGACCATCCTCCGAATCGACGAGGATTACCGCGAGGATATCTACCGGAAGTACGCGAGCGACGTGGACGAGGTCGTCTACCCGGAGCGTCTCGGCGCCATCGGCGCGAAAAACGCACTCCTCGGCGGGAACATCCGCGCGATTGCCGACATCGCCCAGAACTTGCAGGTGGTCGAACTCACCATCACCGATGAGTCACCGATGCGTGGGTACTCCGTCAGCGAACTCGAACTACCCGCGAACTCGCGCGTGCTCGCGTTCGGCAAACGTGACGAACGGATGGGCATCCCGCTGTCCGACGACTCGCTCGAAGTCGGCGACAGGGTCGCCGTCCTGGCCGATTTCGAAGTTCTCGGTGACGTTCGTAAAATCCTTGTCGGCGACGGCAGTCGAGCGACTGCGGAGGCAGGAGGCATTTAAAATGGTTGCAGCATACATCATGGTCAAGGCGAACACTGGCGAGGCCGACCGACTGAAAAACGCGATTCTCGGTATCGATGGCGTAAAGGACGCTCACATCGTCGCCGGAGACGTGGACATCATCGTCAAGGTGGAAGTGGACAACCCCGCCGAAGTGAAGACCGTCGCCGCCGACGGGATTCAGGGCGTGCAGGGCGTCGAAGACACCCAAACGTACATCTCGATGGACTGAGGTTCGGACCGAGCGATTCAATCGTACTGCTGGTGTGCCCGGTTCAACATTCCCGCCGCAGGCTCATCGTACTCGTAGCCCGGAACGATTCCTTGCATCCACGTTCCCTCGGCGAAATCCACCACGGCTTTGGCGTCGTCGGCCGCTTTGTCCGGATAGCCCGAGAACTCGACCGAGAGGATCACTTCGTCCCCGTCGCGTTCGACCGTCGGCGGCGTCGCATCGTCCGCCGAAACGACTGTGTGGGCGTCTTCCAACCGTAGTTCGAGCGTCTCGAACCAGCCCGTTTCTACGACGTCGGCGACCGATTCGTCCGTCACGACGGCCGACAGCGTCGGCATCCGTACGGTTACTTCGACGCTATCGGCGACCGTCGCACGTCCGTCGAACGGCGTCGTCGTCACGGTGTACTCGTCGTCGTCCGTTTCGAAGCCGTCGTGGAGGCGAAACGCCCGTTCGACCGCATCCTTCCGAGTCATTGCTCGCCGATAGGGCGGCAGGAGGGAAGGGCGTTACGAGAGGTCCCGCGCCACGTCGATTTCGGACGACCACTGCAGATTCTCGTCGTAGACGACCGGAGTCTCTTCGCGGTCGAGATACCGTTGTAGTTCCTCCCCTGTGAGCGTGAACGTCGGGAGTTCGCCGCCGATGAGAAAGTTCTGTGCAACGCCGTCGATGTAGGGGATGATGAACGACCCCATCGAGTCCTGGTTCGTCGGATACACGCGAATGCGAAGCGTGTACTCGTCGCCGCCGAGCGGGTCGATGAAGAAGACGAGCGGCATGCTCTCGGACTGAACCACCTGGATTCCGCCGTCGCCGACGACGACGTACTGATTGCCGACGAGTCGTCGGCGTTTGGCGATGGACAGTGCCGCTCGGAGCGGGAATCCAGCGTTGAGCAGTCTGGCAATCGTCCGTCCGATGACCGTCGCACCGGCGTTCCCGACTTCGCTGTACGTGACGATGCCCCCGATGCTCCCCGCCTCGACGAGTCGTTTTCCGGGAACGTAGGATCGACACGCGTTCAACAGGAACATATCGACACCGATGTCGCCGACGTCGGCGGGGTGGAGCAGCCCGTCGTGACAGACGAACGCCTCGTTTTCGACGTGACCGATGTAGTGAAGGAAATCAGTCGGTTCGCGGAGATGGCTCCGAAGCTCCAGCGTCGAGCAGTTTCGGTCGATGGTCACGTCGAACGGCAGTCGGTCGCGGTTACCGTACAGTGTTTCCTGATACTCCGCCCGCATCTTCGGGTCGTTACAGACGATGGTGATTTTGGCGTCGTCCGCGGACTTCTCACGACCAAGCCGGTGTTCGAATCCGGACTCCACCAGTTTGTTCCCCCCAACCGGTGCACCGTCCCCGAGCCACGCCCGTTCGAGTGTATCGACATCCGGCGGAACGACGTACCGCTCGTTCGGAACGGGCGAGGATGGATACGTCCGATCCGCTTCCGTCGCCCGCGTGAATTCGGTGATGTCGGTGGGTGAGGTTACTGTTGGCGTCGATTCGCGGGTTCGTGTTCCCATGCCGACGACCGGCAGATCCCGGAGAACGTAGGGAAGTTGTGCCGCGTTTTCGGGGTCGGTCGTAACCTGTACCGTGAGCCGCCACGTCGGGAGTGCGTCCTCGATGACGGAAAACGGCACGTCGAGATATGCACGAAGTTGCTCGACGAGCGAGGCCTCGTACAGGGTCGAAAAGTCGAGGTCAACCAGCGGTTCGACCTGCTGGCGTTCGTGGAGGTCGAGTCGGTACAGTCCCTCAGTTCGGGTGAGACAATCCAGAAACACCGTCTGTTTGAGCACGCGCGCCACTTCGGCCTCGAATCCGCGTTCGGGATGGTCGAGCGGGTGAGAACCACGATTCGTGACGATACGGGGGGTCTCACCGGGAACGACGGTTGCCCCGAGGTAGTACGCGAGCGGTGTAACCGGGAAAACGAACTCGTACTCGGGCGGGATTTCGATGGTCACACCCGTTTCCGGCGGTTGCAGGTCGTCCGGAATCAGAAGTTCGTCGCCGAGTTCGACCGCCGGGGGGTGGCCCCGCAGGGTGGGAAACGAGCGCTCCGGGGAGAACGTCTTCAACGCCGACCCGAACGTCGAGATAGCGGCCATCACGTCTTCGGGGTCCGTCGTCGTCGTTATCGTTTCCGCCGGACGGGTGTGGTCCGACCGGGTCCCGATATCGACGGTCGCGTCACCGTCGAACGAGATGTGAAATTCGTCGTCTCGAATCTCGAATTTGACGGCGGATTCGACGTGGAGATACGTCTTCACCGTCGTCGTCAGTTCGATATAATACTCGCCGTTCGGGAGCGTTACTTCCGATTCGTGTTCCACGGCGGCGACCAACTCCCCCGACGTATCACGGATGTAGGCGGAGATGACGAACGGGAACTCGATTCGGTCGGTCCGAATACGAGTGACTGCGCCGACAGGGGCGTCGAATTCCGCGACCGAGACGGGTTTCGGAGCCACCGCTCGGGTCGTTCTGATCGAGTACTGACTCCGTTCGAGCGGGTCGATGATCGTCAACCCGACTGGGTCGTCCCGTAGCTGAAAGACGGGCTGTACGCTTGTACCGACGGTGTCGGAGACGGGTACGTCACTCATTGTTTGATGATATCAGAGGTCGAACCACTCTGTCGTGTAACTCGTTTCGTGGAGATGCCAGCGTTGCTCCGGGCCGCGGTCACCGGCCCGGAGTTCGATTATCGCGTCGAAGTGGTGCGCAATCGCACGGACCTGCGGTGAGTCCCGCTCGATGGGAAGAACGCAGTGACCCATACCGAACACGTCCTTGATGCGTTCACAGACGGTGCCGAGAAACACATCGACTTCGGCGTCGTCGTAGTTTTCCACCAGTGGGCGAAGCGTGTCGAAGCAGAACCGAAGCTCTGCGGGGGCAAAGCCGCCGTGGCTTTCGTCGAGCCGGTCGATGGTGTCGACGATTTCCCGTCGGAAGTCATCGATACTCCCGTCAACGCGTTCGACGCGTGGCGGGTTCGACATCGTGGGTTCGGTAGCCACGGACCGCGCGCCGGTGTGATAGTCCACGATGTGGGCGTTCGTTCCGGTGCCGTCAGCCATCGCGAGGCGGCTATGGACCGTCGAGATACTGCGGTCGTGGAGCGCGAAGAGGCGTGTTCGATTGCGGGCCGTCTCGCCGAGAAGCGGAACACTGGCCGCATCGAGGACGGAATCAGGGACCGCCCCGACGACGAGGAGGTTTCCACCGAGTTGCTTGATACGCGCCAACCCGGGTTGCACCGTGATGGTTCCGTCACCACGGATGGTTACGTGGTGGCCGTACAACGAAAACGAAAGCCGGCCACCCCGACGTGCCACGCCGTCGTCACGCGGTTTGAAGAGTTTGTCGAGCGCCTCCGGGTCGATAACGTCGTAGAGTTGCTCGGGGATGTCCGAGGGTTCGACGCCTGCCACATCCGCAACAGCCACCGTCACCGTCGTACTGAGCGACTGCGGGCCGGTGAGGTCGTGTTGCACGCGGTGAACGCCGCGTTCGTCAGGGGAACCATCCTCGTTCATATACTTTGTAAGCCTCGGCGAGGGAGAGTCAAAAAACCATCGTCAGAATCTCGACATTACGTGCGGGGTCTTCGACTAAAATCGGCAGATGGGGTAGTATTTATAACTTCAGAGACGGCTAAGAATATTGAGTGAATGGGTATGAGTTGTATTCTTTTCGATGGTTTTGGAAAACGGATGGTGAGAACCGACGGCGACCGTTGTTCCAAACGACGTCGAAACAGTCATCGTCGCGATTCGTGCTGTCGAGCGACGACAGCGAATCGCCCCGAGATTCGCGGGGAGGTGTAAATCGAGAACTCGCACTCGCGAACGCGCTAGAAATGGCGCGCTGTGTCCGGTTACGACAGCAATCAATGGCAACTACTCAACCCACGAATACACGGTCGAGAACAGCCAGGGGACCGCTATCAGCATGACGCCGAGACATCCCACGAGAAGCGCCACGATATCCCCGATGGTCCACTCGGCCGGGTTTTTACCGCTACTCGACGGCGGATTTGGTCCGCTCGAATCTCCGCCCGTCGTCGAGTTCGTCGTGGTACCGTTCGGTGCTGTTCGCGTCCCGGTCCCCGTTCGCGGATTCGTGGGTTCGGTTTCCGTGGCCGTCTCCCATTCCGTGCCGGTCGTAGTGGTAGTCGTCACGTCCGTCGGGGGTGCCGCCGTCTCTGTCGCGTGATGGCTCGTTTTCGTGACTCTCGTCGCCGACGTGGCAGTCGGAACCGTGGTGGTAGTTGCTGTGGCAGTCGTCCCAGTCGTCGGTTTCGAGGTGGTGGGAGGAGCTGTCGTCGTTTGAGTACTCGTTGGAGCTGTCGTCGTTTTCCCGGTTGTTGTCGGGGATGTCGTCGTCGCAGTCGCTGTCGTCGTTCTGGTCGTTGCGGTCGTTCTAGTCGCCGTGGCTGTCGTCGTTGTAGAAGGTGTAGTCGTCGTTGTCGTGGTTGTCGTGGAGGGCGTAGTCGTCGTTGTAGTTGTCGTGAAAGGAGAAGTCGTCGTTGCCGTGGTTGCTGTGGTCGTAGCTGTCGTCGTCGCGGTCGTTGTGGTTGCCGTGGCTGTCGTCGTTCCGTTAGTCGTGGTTGTCGTCCCGTTGGTCGTCGTCCCGTTTATTGTTGTTGTCGTCCCGTTCGTCGTCGTATTGCCAGTCGCAGCGGACACCACTCGTGGTCGATCGGGACCACCAATCGTCGAACTCGAAATCCCAGCGAGAAGGAGTCCCGCAATAGATACGAGGAGCAGCACGCGGACTGTCGAAGCTCGCATGGTAACCAGGGCCATAGGTCGCTGCTCATCGATTCCCAGTATCGGTTGATTATTGTTGCGATTATCCATGGAAAGGCGCAGAATAATGAGATATTTTCGAATAGTTGTTTTGTTTGTGTTCCAAATTCGAATGAGTATCTAGAATACCCAATTTAGCGGAGATGGATTTTACTCCTCGCTGTGATATCACTACTGCCGGTCGAAACCCGGAGTTGACCAACTACAATCCGTTTATTGACAACATTCTCGACGGGGCACTGTCTAATAAGGACGAGCAGGTTGAAGAGCTAGTGATTCATGCTACTCTCAAACCTGCTCAAAAAGAGTTTAGAGACGGCTACGCTTGAATGTTGGGAGCGTGAGCGGACGGCGACGCCCGTCAGGGCGTTCGCCGTCCGGCTCCACGCGACCGGTTGTTCGCTCAGGGAAACAAAAGGGATTCTCGCACTCCTCGGCGTAAAACGGTCGCATCAAGCGATTTTTCAATGGGTTCATCGGGTATCTGACAGCGTCTCCGACCCGCCGTCGGCGTCGCCGACGCGGGTCGCGGTTGACGAAACCGCTGTCAAAATTAACGGCGAGTGGTCTTGGGTGTACGCTGCAATAGACACCGACACAAAGTTACTGCTCGATGTCAAAGTGTTTGATCGGCATGGGACCGATCAAGCGGCTGCGTTTCTGTCTGGATTGGCCGAGAAACACGATCTCTCTGACACTGTGTTTCTCGTTGATGGCTACGGCTATCGGACTGCCCTCTTTCGAATTGGATTGAGCGGTCACCTTGACTATACCGAGCGAAACCTTATCGAAAAATGGTTTCACACGCTCAAACAGCGTATCGACCGCTTCCATACCTCGTGGGTGGGCAGTCGGCCAAGCGTCCAGCAGTGGCTTGAACAGTTTGTGCATTACTATAACTATCAACGACCGCATCAATCGCTCAACAACCGAACACCTGTCGAGGAGGAGCTAAACTAGACAGTGCCCTCGACGGGTTCCTGAAATTCAGTAGAGATGATGGTTCAGTGCCAAGTGGGCTGTCAAATCGCCCCAGTTCGGGTTTTCACCGTGTTTTGCCGTCGTGGCGGTCGAATCCCGTATACACTCTCAGGAATCGTTCACGGAGAATACGAGGGAGGGGATTTGAACTACGCCCGAGAACCTGCGCAAGCGCAGAACCTCGGTCTAATTCGAATCCCATCCCTCTCGTTATCTCGTCACTTCGTTCCTCGAAAACTGCGAGGGATGGGATTTGAACCCATGGACGTCTACACGAGCGGGTCTTAAGCCCGCCGCCGTTGGCCTAGCTTGGCAACCCTCGCGCGTCAGTCGATTGCCGCTTCCCCTGCATGTGGGTTTCGGTTGGTGCACGACCCACTCGTTTATTCGGGTTCACGTCGAAGCCTCGGCCATGCTCACCTTCTCGCGCGAAGTGTACGATACCCTCGTCAGCCGCGCGCGTCGAGGTCGTCCGGCCGAAATCTGTGGGATTCTCGCAGGCTCGCGCGGCGAGCGGGTCGATGTCGAGGACGTGTTCCACGCGGAAAACGTCGCGGCCGACCCGTGCACGAACTACGAAATCGACCCGGAGGAACAACTCGCGATAATGGAACGAATCGAGGAGAACGGAATCGAGGTGGTCGGGTTTTATCACTCCCACCCCATGGGTCCCGACGTGCCCAGCGAAACCGACGCGGCCGACGCGACGTGGGACGGCTACTCCTACGTCATCGTCTCGCTGAACGGCTCACACCCGTTCGTCGGGTCGTGGCGCTGGACCGGAACGGAGTTCGAACCCGAAGTCGTCCAACTCGGGTAACGGAGGCCAACTAGGGGGTGACTTTTTGAGGCCGCTCCGAACACAGGAGGCATGGACCGGAGCGAACACGCGGAGACGCCGGGACGGATGAACGACTCCGATCGAGCACTGTTGGCGCTCCAGCGCTGTCAAACTCGCCACGCACCCGATTCCCGGGTTGCCGTTTTCGACGTGAGGCCCGAATCGACCGAAAGCGGAATCGAAATCCACGGACGCGTCTCGACGCCCCGACTCGAACGCGAGGCGCGAGCGGCGGTCGAACGCGCGACGGGACGGACGGCGACGAGCGACCTCGAAATCCTCGAAGCCGTTCGAACCGAGCGAACCGTCACTCGATCCGCCGCACCCGTGCGCGGTAATCCGGACGACGACGCCGAGCAGGTGACACAACTGCTCTACGGCGCGCGAGTCGAGGTGTTCGACAGCGACAATGATGGTGGCGACGGCAACGATGGCAGCGACTGGTCGCGGGTGCTGACGCCGGACGGCTATCTCGGGTGGGTGAACCGGAACGCGCTCGTCCCCATCGAGATGGAAGGGAGGACCAACGCGACCGTCGTCCGAGATACGACGACCGCGGATGGTGGGACGGTGTACGTCGGAACCGACTGCCGAATCGAGGACGAAGGCGGGAACGGGACGACGGTCCGCTTTCGAACCGGCGCGCAAACAACCGCCTCGGGGGGAACCGTCCAGCGACCGCCCGGGAATCCGACCGGCAAGGCCGTCGTGGAAATCGCGCGACAGTTCCTCGGGACGGAGTACTGCTGGGGCGGCATGACGACCGACGGAATCGACTGCTCCGGACTGGCGTGGATCGCCTACCGGGTCAACGGCATCACTCTGCCGCGCGACGCCGACCAACAGCGGGTCATGGGGGAGTCGGTCGAACGCGGCGAACTCCTCCCCGGCGATTTGCTCTTCTTCCCCGGGCACGTCGCAATCAGCCTCGGGGGCGAGGAGTATATCCACGCCTACGGCGGCGCGGAGTCGGTGGTGGTCAACAGTTTCGACCCGGAGAACGAAGCATATCTCGAGGATTTGGACGAGAAGTTCGAACTCGCGCGACGGCTCATCTGAGCCACGCGAAGGTGGCATCGCCGATTTCCGCGATGGCGTCCGCCGCATCCGCGCCGGTCTGTTGGGTGCCCCCCTTTTCGCCTTCTCCCCCTGCAGAACCGACGCCGTCGATGAACACGGCGAACACGAGCGGTCGGTCCCGGTCGGGAACGGACAGAATCCCGGTGTCCAGCGCGGCGGTCGGAAGCCAGCCGGTTTTGTGTGCGACCTCGGTTTCGTAGGGAAGATAGCGCGGAATCATCGACGTGTCCTTCTGTTCGGCCAGGGGAACGCACATTCGTTCGTAGGCGTCCGGGGAAAGCGTGCTCCGACCGACGAGGTCGGCGAAAAACCGGGCACAGTCGAGCGGCGTCGTCGCGTTCGTCGGTTCGCCGTCGGGAACGTGAATTCCCGTGTCCTCGAAGTCGGTGTCTTCGAGCGTCGCCATCATCTTTCGCGCGAGGCGAGTTCGTTCCATTCCGAGTCCCTCCGCCGCGTCGTTCACCGATTCGATGCCGAGGTGGTCGATGAGCTGATTCGTCGCGGCGTTGTCGCTGGCCGAAATCATGGCCACGGCGAGGTCCTCGACGGTCGGCGTCGCATCGAGCAAGTGCAACAGTCCGCTCCCGCCGACGCGGTTTTCCGGAGCGAGCGGACATGGACGGTCGAGGTTCTCCAGTTCCCCGTCGTACCGCTCGTAGAGGGCGTAGAGGATGGGGAGTTTGATGGTGCTCGCGCTCTGGAAGACGCGGGTTTCGTCGTGGGCGTACACCACGTCGAACTCCCCGTGCTCGGTAGGAAATCCGAGGAAGATGCCGAGCTTTCCGTCGATTTCGTCGTCGCAACGTTCGATAGATGCCGCCAGTTCGTCGCTGGTTTCGATGGTGGGCGTGTCAGGGCGCATCGGAAATCGACTCCGGATTCGTTGCCATGCCGACACACTGGTTCCCCGTTCCTACAAATAGTTTCGCGTCGGGGAAGGGTGAGACGGAGGAACGCGACGACGGTTGCCTAGCATGGGAGGGTCAACCGTTATCCTCGCGTTGTCGGATGTTCGGACATGGAATTAGCGGAGAGAACGGAGCGATGCAAACGCACGCGGACGATCTGATTTCGGCGTTCGGGTCACCGCTCTACGCCTTCTTCGAGGAAGACTTGCGCACGAACTACGAGACCCTTCGCGGAGCACTGGACGAGGAGTACCCGAACTCGGAAATCCACTTCGCGGTGAAGGCGAACTACAACCTCGGCATCCTCTCGGTACTGCGGGATGCAGGCTGTAAGGCCGAAGCCTACGCGCGCTGTGAACTGACGGCCACGCAACGGGCGGGGTTCGACGCGGAGGACGTGCTCCTGACCGGGATGAACCGAACGCCGGAGGATATCGAACGTGCGCTCGACTGGGGGGTTTCACACCTGCTCATCGACAACGCGACCGAATTGGAGAAAGTGGTCGTGGCCGCCGAGGCGACCGGAGCGGTTCCGGACGTGCTGATTCGCGGCAACCCCGCGATGGACGTGCCGACCCACCCGGAGGTGGCGACGGCGACCCTCGAAAGCAAGTTCGGCCTCGACATCGAGAGCGGGCGGGCGATGGACGTCGCACGGACGGCGGTCGAATCCGACGCCGTCTCGCTCGCTGGCGTGCAGTTACACGTCGGCAGTCAAGTTCGTGGCGTCGAACCCTACGGCGTCGCCGCCCGCGAGATGCTCGGTTTCGCGGCGGACGTTCGCGACGAACTGGGCGTCGAAATCGACGTGTTGGACCTCGGCGGTGGCTTCCCCGTCCCGTACGACGAGGACGTGCCGGCGACCGAAGACATCGTATCGTACATGGCCGAAACGATTCGGGAGAGCTGTGAGGAACACGACCTCTCGGAACCGAGGTTGTTCGTCGAACCGGGGCGACGACTCGTCGGCAACGCCGGGACGTTTCTGGCGACGGTCGGCGTCATCAAGGAGACGCCGCACGCCGATTTCGCCGTCCTCGACGGCGGAACGAACGCGGTTTCCTCGTACTGGCCGTACCCGGTCTACGCCGTGAAAGACCGTACCCCGACGGAGGAGTATCACGTCGCCGGTCCGCTTTGTTACTCCGGGGACGTGATTAGCGAGGACGTTCCGCTTCCCGAGCTCGGACCCGGTGACCTCGTGGCGGTGGACCGAATCGGCGCGTACTCGCTCGGGAGCGCGAGCCACACGAACGCCGAACCGAAACCGCCGGTCGTGCTGGTTCGAACCGACGGAACGTACGACCTGCTCCGTCGACGCGAGACGTGCGACGACGTTCTCGGCCGGGATTCGATTCCCGAGGGGCTATTGGAGCAATGAAAACGGGATTCGGAACGGTGCACGCCGTGAGAAAGACATTCGGAACGGTGCACGCCGTGAGAAAGACATTCGGAACGGTGCACGCCGTGAGAAAGACATTCGGAACGGTGCACGCCGTGAGAAAGACATTCGGAACGGTGCACGCCGTGAGAAAGACATTCGGAACGGTGCACGCCGTGAGAAAGACATTCGGAACGGTGCACGCCGTGAGAAAGACCTTTAGCCGGGCCGTCCCCTGAAAAATTTATGGAACCACCGAACCCGCTGTCGCCCGACCCGGCGGGTGGAATCGACGAGACGGGCAGTTTTTTTGCCGGTCTCGTCCCGAATTCGGTCGCACTTCGCTGTCTATCGGTCGAACTCCGCGCGCCGAGGGAAATCGTCGTCGGCGAACCGGCCACGTTCCTCCTTCGGATTCGTAACCGGCTACCCGCTCCCGTCAGCGTCCGACTGCCGACGAGTCGCCTGTGGGGATGGGAAGTAGACGGCGTTCCGGAAGCGGACGAACGAGGGTTCGAACCGCCGGAGACATCCCGGACGGTCGCGTTTCGGAGCCGCGGAATCAAACAGTTCGAGGGGACGTGGGACGGCCAAATCCGCCGCGCGGGAATCGACGGTGACGAGTGGCGACCGCAGACGGGAACGCATACGCTCAGCGTACATCTCGCGACCGAAGACCCCCGACAACAACTGTCCGATAGCGTAGAGATAACGGTCGTTTCGAGTCAATCCTAGTATGAAAGGGCGGCGTTATATGCCCTGTTCGTCTTTGCTATTAGGTATCACGAACCGGGCGATTTGCCCCGACGAACGATATCATGACAGAAAAAACAAACTATTCGTGGAATCGGCGGCGGTTTTTGACGGTGAGCGCGCTCAGTGGTGCGACGGCCATCGCAGGTTGTGGCGGCAAAAGCACGACTGGTGACAACTCCGACGGCGGTGCCGGCACCACCGACGGTGGGAATACGAACACGGGCGACGGTAGCGATAATGACGGTAACAACGGTAACAGCAACGCGAAGAAGGGCGGGACGTTCGTCAACGTCGCACCCGAGCAGGCGACGACTCTCGACCCGCGGATGAACGAACTCGCGTGGGCGAACGGGATGATGCACTACCTCTTCGACGGGTTGTTGGCCATGAAACCCGACGGAAGCGAACTCGTTCCGCACCTCGCAAAGGAACTCCCGAAACAGCAGGACGACACGACGTTCACCGTCCCCATCAAGGAGGGAATCAAGTTCCACAACGGGGCTACGCTCACCGCCGACGACGTGGAATACTCGTTCAGTTGGGTGCTCGACCCCGACAACAAATCCACGAATCAGGAGAACCTGTCGTTCGTCGACAACGTGAAGAAATCGGGGGACCTCGAAGTGACGTTCAACCTCAAACACCCCTACGCGCTGTTCGAACAGACGTTGGCGGGGATGAACGCCACCATCGTCCCGAAGAAGTACGCGAGTGACAAAGGTCAGAAGAAGTTCGCTCGGAAACCCGTCGGTACCGGGCCGTTCAAGCTCGGTGAGTGGCAGTCCGGCGACCATCTGACCCTCGAACGCTTCGATGATTACTTCATCCACGCACCGAACCTCAAACAGCTCAAATATCGCGTCATCCCCGAGTCGGATACCGCGTTTTTCGAACTCATGAGTGGAGGCGTTCAGCAGGCGTCGATTCCCGAAAAGCTGCTCGGGAAGGCCCAGACCAAAAAGGACCTGAAGATAAAGCGTATCTCGCAGTTCGACTACAACGGTCTCATCTTCAACGCGAATCACGAGCCGTTCGACAACCGCAAGGTGCGCGAAGCGATGCAATACCTCGTCGATTACGACGCGATGCTGAAGGTGACGAAAGGGAAACTCGGCAAGCGCACTTACGGATACATGCCGACGGAGGTCAACAAGGCGTGGGACTTCCCGTGGCAGGAATGGAAGAAGAAGTACTTCCCGAAAAAGGACCACGATAAGGCGAAACAACTGCTCAAGGAGGCGGGCTACGGCGACGGCTTCGAGGTTGACCTGCCGACTGCCGCCTCTGGGAAGTTCAAGAACATGGCCATCATGCTCCAGAACGAGATGGAGGATGTGGGAATCAAGGCCAACGTTCGGGAAATTACCATCGGCCAGTGGCTCGACCTCCTCGACAACGGCAAGTACGACGTGACGTTCTACGGTTGGTCCGGCGGACAGGACCCGGACGGGTTCTTCTACTACCTGTTCCGCGACCCGCAGAACGACGACAGCCCGGTTCCGGACGATTACGTCGGCAACGCTTCGGCGGGGATGCTCTATCAGGCCTACCCGGACAGCAAGAAGCTACAGGACGCGGACGCGAAGATCCGCAAGGCACGCAAGCTACAGGACAAAAAGAAGCGTCGGAAACTGTACATCGACATCGCGGAGACGTTCCAGTCCGAGTATCCGCACATTCAGGTGTATTCGGAACAGTCCGCGACCGCGTGGAGCACGTCGGTGAAGGACTACGACCCGACGGCTTTCGTCGCCCAACCGCTCTGCAACGAGTGGTCGAACTCCTGGCTTAGCAACTAACTCCCCCACCTTTCCATACACACGAAATCATGAGCATGTACCGATACACCGTCCGGCGGATTTTGCAGATAATACCGGTTCTGCTGGGCGTTTTCACGCTGACGTTCGTAATGATGCACGCCCTGCCGGGCAACCCGGTCAAAATCTATCTCGGTTTGAACCCGAGCAAGGAGCTTGCGGACCAACTCATCCACCAGTACGGCTTCGACCAACCGCTCTGGAAGCAGTACCTCGATTACCTCGGCAGAGTTCTTCACGGCAACCTCGGCGAGTCGTTCATGCTGAAACGACCCGTTGTCGACCTGATGCTGGAGCGAATCGGCCCCACGTTCACCCTGATGGGGCTGTCGTACGTCATCGCGCTTCCCGTCTCGATTCTGCTCGGTATTTACGCCGCCTCGCGACACAACGAACTCGGCGACCACGTCTCCCGATTCGTGGGACTGGCGGGGCTTTCGACGCCGAACTTCTGGTTGGGACTGATGCTGATGTTCATACTCGCAGTTAAGTTGCAGTGGCTCCCGGTGTCCGGATACGTGCCCTTCGCACAGGCCCCGGTCGAATCCGCTAAACGGCTCATCATGCCGGTCATCACGCTCTCGACGGCGATGACCGCGACGTTGATGCGGATGACGCGTTCTAGCATGGTCGAGGAGCTATCACAGGATTACATCCAGACGGCACGGGCATATGGACTACCAGAGCGGCGTATTCTGTTCAAACACTCGTTCAGGAACGCGCTGTTGCCGCTCATCACCATCATCGGACTCCAGCTGTCCTTCCTGTTGGACGGCAGCGTCATCACCGAGAAAATCTTCGCCATTCCGGGAATGGGTCGGTTGTTCTTATCGGGGCTCATGAACAAGGACTACGGTGTCGTCATGGGAATGACCTTGACGTTCGCGATCTTGTTCCTGGTGGGTGTCCTGCTGACCGACCTCGCCTACGCGTACATCGACCCGCGGATAAAATACGACTGACATGAGTACGAATCAACCAGTTACCGAGAGTGGAATCAACACCGAAAGTCGCCTACGGGGAACACTTCGGGAGCTACGGTACAGTCCAACCGCCATTGCGGGAGCCATAATGGTCGGCATCCTCGTCGTACTGGCGATATTCTCGACCATCGACATCGTGATTTTCAACAGACACCTAATCACCGCAATACTCGCAGACCCGCACGCACAAGATCCGCTACATATAGACGCCGCACCGTCGCTCGACCACCCGATGGGAACCGACGCTTTCGGCAGGGATATACTGGCACGGATAATTTACGGCAGTCGAATCGCGCTCGCCATCGGCGTCATCTCCGTCGGAATCAGCTTCCTCGGCGGTATCGCCTGCGGCGCGGCGGCGGCGTACTTCGGCGGCAGAATCGACGACATCATCATGCGACTACTGGAGGTGCTGTACTCGATTCCGGGCCTCATCCTCGCCATGACGCTGATGGCCATCATGGGTGCGAGCGTGTACAACCTCTTCCTCGCCTACGGCGTCATCGGTATCCCGGCGTACGCCCGTGTGATGCGTTCGGAAGTGCTCTCCCTCCGGGAGGAGGAGTACGTCGAAGCGGCACGCGCCGCCGGACTGCCGACCCGAACCATCCTGTTCCGTGAAATCGTCCCGAACGGACTGACCGCGGTGCTCGTCCAAGCGACGCTCTCGATGGGTGGGGTCATCATCGGTGCGGCAGCACTGTCGTTCATCGGCTTCGGCGTCCAACCCCCGACGGCGTCGTGGGGGCGGATGCTGAGCAACTCGCGGGAAGCCATGATTATCGCGCCGTGGATTGCGATTTTCCCCGGGCTGATGATATTCCTCACCGTGATGGGGTTCAACCTGCTCGGTGACGGCCTGCGGGACGCGATGGACCCCCGAACCACGCTCTGGAAGGCGGACTGGGACGAACTGGGCGACGACTTCCTGCCCACCGGAGACCGGTCGCGTGACGAACCAGAGCCGGTTACAGAAAATCCCGCCACGGACGGCGGAACGGAGACCGAGAAATGGGAGAAACTGGATAGGAACGACGAAACCGACGGAGGCAATCGATGAGTCTACTCGAAGTCGAGAATCTTCGAACGTACTTCTACACGCAGAGCGGAATCGTACAAGCGGTCGATGGCGTCAGTTTCGAGGTCGAGAAGGGCGAAACGATCGGCTTGGTCGGCGAGAGCGGGGCCGGAAAGAGCGTGACGGTGAAGAGCCTGCTCGGCCTCGTCAACCCGCCCGGCAAAGTCGTCGATGGCTCGGTCCGGTTCGACGGCCGCGACCTGACCGACTGTTCCGAACAGGAACTCCGACAGGAGGTTCGTGGAAGCGAGATTTCGTTCGTCTTCCAAGACCCGATGACGGCGCTGAATCCCGTCTTCACGGTGGGCAGTCAGATAGCCGAAGTCGTGGAGTATCACACCGACCGCACGAAAAAGGAGGCTTACTAGCGGGCCATCGAACTGCTGGACGACGTCGGAATCCCGGACCCGGAACAGCGGGCGGACCAGTACCCCCACGAGTTTTCGGGCGGGATGCGCCAGCGCGCGCTCATCGCCATGGCGCTGTCGTGTAACCCGAAACTCATCATCGCGGACGAACCGACGACGGCGCTCGACGTGACGATCCAAGCCCAAATTCTCGACCTGTTCGACGACATTCAGGACAAATACGACACGAGCGTCGTCTACGTCACCCACGATATGGGCGTCGTCCGCGAGGTCTGTGACCGCGTCGCCGTGATGTATCTCGGCAAGGTGGTCGAGCAGGCATCCTACGAGGAACTGTACCGCAATCCGAAACACCCGTACACGCAGTCGCTCCTGCGGTCGGTCGTCCGTCCCGACCAGCGCGTGGACGACCTGAATCCCATCGAGGGAACGGTGCCGAGCGCAATCGACCCGCCGTCCGGCTGTCGGTTCCGCACGCGGTGTCCCGTCGCCATCGACGACTGCTCGCAGATCGAACCGCCGCGAATCGACGTGGGACCGAACCACGATGCGGCGTGTCTGCTCTACAAGAGCGGATACGGTGTCGAAGAGCCGCAACTTCACAAGGAAGCACCACGGGGGAAACCATGAGTCAACACGTACAACAACGGCCGAAGGCACGGGGAGAACCGCTGCTCAAGGTGGAGAACCTGAAGAAACACTTCCCGGTGAGCTCCGGGCTCATCAGTTCGCTCCGATGGAACTCTGATGGCGGGTTTCCGCTGACGTTGGACGACAAGAGCGTCAAAGCGGTCGACGGCGTCAGTTTCGACCTGTATCCCGGCGAAACGCTGGGCATCGTCGGCGAGTCCGGTTGCGGGAAATCGACGCTCGCACGGACCCTCCTTGGTTTGACCGACCCGACGGACGGAGCCGTGGAGTTCCGAGTTCCCGAACCACGACGTTCGATTCGGACGCGAAACACGAGTTCAGGCGAAACGCACAGATCGTGTTTCAGGACCCGATGAGCAGCCTGAACCCGCGACGAAAGATCGGAACTATCATCGCAGACCCGCTGGAGGCCGCGGGATGGGACCCGGCGGACCGACGGGAGCGCGTCGTCGAACTGCTCGGGCAGGTCGGACTCAAAGAGGAACACTACAGCCGCTATCCGCACGAGTTCTCGGGGGGACAACGCCAGCGGATCAACCTCGCACGGGCGCTCTCCATCAACCCGGACCTCGTCGTCGCCGACGAACCCGTGAGCGGCCTCGACATGAGCGTGCAGGCACAGATCCTCTCGCTCATGCAGGACATCCAGGACGAGTACGACCTGACCTACCTGTTCATCACGCACGACTTGAGTGTCGTCAGGAACGTCGCCGACCGCGTGGCGGTGATGTATCTCGGCGATTTCGTGGAAACCGGACCGGTGGACCGACTGTTCACCGATCCACACCACCCCTACACCCGCGCGCTGTTGGACGCGGTGCCGAATCCCGACCCGGACACGCGGAGCGTCGAACCGAAACTCTTCGGCGACGTTCCGAGTCCGAGCAACCCGCCGTCTGGGTGCAAGTTCCACACGCGCTGTCCCGACATCATCGTCCCCGACCCGTTCACCCGCGAGACGTATCGGGAGTACATGGACCTCAAAGCCGACGTAGCCGACGAATCACTGCGAACGGACGCCGAACCCGCCGCCGTTCGCTCGGAGTACTTCGAGCACGACCCGCCGGCGGGGGTCGACGAGACGATTCAGCGGGCCGTTTCGGAAGCCGCCGACGGGAATTGGGACGACGCGTTCGACACGCTGAGCGAGTATCAGTCGCCGTGTGAAACCGACGTGCCGAAACTGGAATCCGTGGGTCGGAACCAACTCTCGGCCTGTCACCTCGACGCCGACGACCGGGAACCGTTCTCGTGGTGAACGGGATGAACGGATATCGATGTCGGTTCGTTCGGGACGAGCATTTTCGTCCGCGAACTCGGCGGGGCCGAACTCGCAGCACGGAACCCGGACGTTCCGTTCCCGCCAGCGTCGAACACGAAACTGCTCACCACCGCCCTCGCGCTCCATCACCTCGGCCCGGACTATCGTTTCGAGACGCGCGTCTCTCATGTCGACGATTCGCTCGTCCTCTCGGGACGCGGAAATCCGTCGCTCTCTCCGACGAACTGACGACGCTCGCCGAAGCCGTTCGGGATGCCGGAATCGACCGCGTGACCGACATCGTCGCGGATATGGCGTGGTTCGGCGAGGGGTCCCGCGGACCGGGGTGGATGTGGGAGGACGGACGGTACGGCTACGGCGCGGAAAGCACCGCGCTCGCACTGGACGGCAACACGGTTTCGGTGACGGTGTCCGGCACCGACGTCGAAATCGCGCCGAACACGGACGAAATCGAATTCACGACCGATTTCGACGAGACCGCGGACGAGTTGCGGGTGTTCCGCGACTGTCCTGGGACGATTCGAATCGAGGGAAAACCACCCGAGGAGTCGCAAACGGAAACCGTCCCGGTCGGCGACCCGGTTCGTCACTGCCTGCTGGCGTTTCGTGACGCGCTCGAAACGGAGGGTGTGGCCCACACGGACGAGTTTCGCGTCACGCGAAACCCGGGGTCGGTGTCGGGTTCGACTCCCGACGAACAGTTGCGACGGTAAAATCCCCACCACTCGCTGACCTCGTCCGAGAGATGAACGTCCCGTCGGACAACTTCCTCGCCGAACAACTCGCCCGAACCGTCGCCCGCGAGGTTCGAGGCGAAGGGTCGTGGACGGAGTGGGAAACCGTCGTTCGGGATTTCCTCGAAGAACGAGACGGTGGTAAGTTCCGGATCAGGGACGGCTCCGGCCTCTCGCGCTACAACCTGATTTCGGCGCGGGGGATGGTGCGAACGCTCGAATGGGTCGCCGACCAACCGTGGTCGGCGACGTTTTTCGATTCGCTTCCCACAGCGGGCGAGGGAACGCTGGAAATCGGTTCCCCGACATGGCGTCGGAAATCCGTGCGAAAACGGGAACGCTGACCGGAAGCAGAACGCTCTCGGGAATCGTGCGGCGGGAAAACGAGAGGGATGTGGTGTTTTCCGTCCTCCTCGGCGGATTGGTCGGTGAGGACGAGGAGAACGCACGGCAACGAATCGACACGTTCGTCTCCGAAACCGTCGGCTGAGCGCGAAGGTTTTTCAGCGAAAACGGGACCAGTACGGCGCGATGTGCTGGTTCCTCGGATTGGTCGTCCGACTCCGTTCACAGCGACCGCTTCGGGCGTTTTTCGGTTCATCACTCGGAAATTCGTTCGTTTCTCCGACGGCGAGGGGTGACGAAAGAGGACGTCGAACACGGGACCGTGTCGGTTCCACGGAACCCGAGCACGATTTGGCGAAAATAGTCGACGCGGGGCCGCCGCCGCCTACCCGTAAAACTCGTTTCTCCCCGCGCCGCCACCGTGAATCATCGCCACGGAGGCCTCGAACGCCTCGGCGTACGAATCCGCTTCGACGCGGGTCGTCCGACTAGCGACGCGTTCGACCGACGGAATCGCCGCCGCGCTGGCGGCTTGGTTCGTCGCCGCCCAATCGACTTCGATAGTGACGGGTTCGCCTGGAACGGGTTGCTCGAACGTCGATGCGCGGCGAACCGCTCGCTTTGCCCCCTCACGAATCCGATGGCGTGCGTCTTCGGGCGGCAAACAGTTCGCGGTGAATCGGTCGATGCCGTCCTTCACGACGGCGGTTTCGACGGTTTCCAGCCGATCGATAGCTTCGGCTTTGGTCGCGTCGTCGCCCGTGACGAGACCGACCGGAACGCCGAGCGACGCGGCGAGCCCTGCGTTCCAGCCGAGTTCGCCGACCTCCTCGTCGTTCACGCGGAGCGAAACGAGCACCTGTCCGAAGTAAGTGTGGTTGAGGACTGCGTGCTGGGTTCCGGCTTTCGCGTGGTAGCCGACGAAGAAGGCGACGTCGTGGTTCTCGGTTATCCCCTGCATCATCGACCACGGTTTCGTCCCGCCACGAATCAGGCGCGCGGATTCGTGTACTGCGCCCCGTGGAAGGTTCGTCATCGATGAGTGAGAATCGTTGACCAGCACCTCGTCGGCACCGCCGGCGAGCGCACCTTCGATGGCGGCGTTCACGTCGCCGACCATGGTTGCTGTCCGGCGGGATAGTTTGCTTCGCCCCGAACCACGTCGAGCGGGTCGGCGATTCCGGTGATTCCTTCCATGTCGGCGGAGATGAAGACCTTCATCGTTCGTCCTCCAGCACTCGTTCGACCTTCGTCAAGGTTCGCTCCCACGTCGCCCGCTTCGAAAAGACGTGGTTCTCGTCGGGGTAGTGGTCGGCGTCGAACTCCTTTCCGAGGTCGGTGAGCGTCTCGACGACCACGTCGAGTTGTTCGAAGTTGACGTACCGGTCGCCGGTCCCGTGGAAGTTGTACAGCGGTACGTCGTAGTACTCCATCTGTGTTTCCGGGGACGCCTCAGCCCATCGTTCCGGGGTTTCCCACGGTTCGCCGCCCATCCGGAGCGCTTCCGACGAAGCCGCCGCCGGATACTTCGTCTCCTCGGCCCACCCCTTGTACAGTTCGAGGTCGGCCAATCCGGCGAGGTTGATACCCAGCGAGAAAACGTCGGGATGCGTTCCGAGGACTTGGAGGGTCGCGTAGCCGCCGTAGGAGAGTCCCCAAACGGCGACGGCGTCAGAATCGACGTACGGAAGTGCTTTGAGGAACTTCCCGGCTTGAGCGACGTCCTCGATTTCGTCCACGCCGCGGGTGCCCGCGATGGCTTGTCTGAACTCCTTCCCGTAACCGATGCCGCCGCGATAGTTGACGAAGAGGCAGGCGTACCCTTTCGTGGCGAGATACTGGTGATAACTGTAAAAGAGGCCGTAGGAGCGCGACGGATGCCACCCATCGCGCATCTGGCGCATCGGGCCGCCGTGAACGCAGACGACGGCGGGGAGGTCCATCGCGTCGTCCGCGACGGCGTCCGACTCCGCGGGTCTAACAGATAGCCGTCGATACTTCGTCCCGCACTCTCGAACTCGACCCGTTCGGGTTCGATTGGATGTGTCTGCCACTCTTCGACGGTCGAACGAGTGAGTCGTTCGGTCCGCCGTCCCATATCGAAATCCGGAGTTCCGGCGACAACTGGCGGTCGGCGTGGACGTACGCGAGTTTTTCGCCGTCCGGTGCTGGTCGGGGATGGACGTTCGTTCCGGCGGTCTCCACCAATGGCGTCGTTTCGCCGTCCAGAGTGACCGAGAACAGGTGTCGCTGGCCGGGGTCGTCCCGGTTGGAAGCGAAGACGAGCGTTTCGTCGTCCAACCACTGCGGCGTCGCGTCCGCGACGCCTTTGTCCTCGAACTCCCCCCCGGTGAGTTGCGTTCGCTCCCCGGTTTTCGCGTCGATGACGTGGACGTGGTCCCACCCGTCGATCGGAAGCGGGAGCGCGATTCGACCCGTCGGGGGATACCGTCGGCGCACCGCTCGAAACGATTCCTCGTTCGCGGTCGATTTCCCTGACGAGAACGCGTTCCTCGCCAGTTTCGGGGTCGGCGGAACCGGTCCGCCTGACCCGTCCTCCCTCGCCGCGCCGGTCGAAAACGACGCGACCGTCGGCCAACCACGCGGGGCAGGAACTCGCCATCTCGCCGCGCGTGCGCCAGACTATTTCGCTGATGCCATCGCTGGGGGAGTTCACATCGATGATGCCGACGTGCGTGATGTCGTCCTCGACGAACCGGTACGCGAGGAGCGCGTCGTCCGACCACGCGAACATCCGCTCGTCACCGAGAAACGGCCCGCGCTCGGGAACGTCGAAACTCCGCTCCGCGCCGGTCGTCGCGTCCCGGACGACGGGACGGCCGTCACGGTAGAACGCGAATCGCGTCCCGTCGTTCGACCACGTGTACGACCCCGTGGCCTCCGGACCGGAGCAAATCCGGTCGGTCGTTCGTCGGTTCGGTTCGGCGAGGAACAACTCGCCCGCGTCGGTCGCGACGAGGAGTTCGGAAGCCGTCGGCGACCACGTGAACTCGGTGACGTAGCCCTCCTCGGGGACGAATCGCCACGAGCGGTCGCCGTCCGGGTCGGTCACGAACAGGACGTTTCCGTCGTCTTCGTAGGTCGTCGCCGCGAGAAAGTCGCCGTCCGCGGACCACGCCGGGGGACCGGGGTACTTCACGTCCAGTACGCCGGAGAGTGTGAGGGATGGTGACACGAGATTCCATTCGGGCCAACCCTCAAAGCGGTACCTGATGCGGCCATCGTGACGCGTTCAGTAGTTTCGCTTGGCGAGTTTCGTGAGGAAGGCGTTGAGGACCTTCTGTTCGCCTTTCCGGAGGTGTTCGAGGAACGTCGGCCCGCTGATGCCGAAGTCGGCCGCGATGTCGTTCGCGGTCACGTCCCGCGGCCAGTTGTAGTATCCCGCCTCGTGTGCCGAGAAGAGACACTCCGTCTGGCGGGCCGAAAGCGAGTCGTAAATCCGGTCGCTGGTGTTGGCGAACTCCACGTTGTCGTTCGGGTTCACCTCGTGAATCGACTCCAACTGCACGTCGTATTCGTCTTCGAGTTTGGTGAACACGGATCGAACTTGTCCCAGCGGACTAGAACGGTCCAGTACTCGCGCCCGCCGGTGATGTGGACGGGTTCGATGGGCATGAACTCGGAGTTGACGATTCGGGGACGATGCTGGACGAACGCGCGTAGGTGACGACGATACGGGCGCGGTCGCCGCTGTGTTTCAGGATGGCCGTGCTCTCGACGACGCGATGGGAGTCGATGGCCTCCACGAACGTCTCGATATCGTGGTCGCCGTCAGTGACGATGATGAAATCGCCTTTTACCGTCTCGTCGGTCGGGTAGAGCGACTTTTCGAGGATATGCGTGCCATCGTATTCGTCGGTGACTTCGAGCGTCCAACAACCCGGATGCCAGAGTTTGAGTTCCACTTGTCGATGTGTCGTTTTATCGTCCCGAGCCGTAACGTCGATGACGCTCATGATGTGTGTGATTCTTCCACACACTGAAAAATTTGTGCATTCCCGAAGCTACAGTTTTCAATACTGTATCGGCGAACATATCGTATCGAAGAGCACGATTCTCTTAGAATCTCGTAATAATTCGGCAGGGAATCGCTTCAACAAATGTTTCCGATTCGAGGGGATGAATCAAAAATGAGCACGAAACCCAGTTCCGTTCTCGGATTGTCGATGAACGTTCGGCCTACGCCTTCTTCTGGGCCGCCCACACGGATATCCCGCCGAGTGCCAGCGCCGGAATCATCGGCAGGATGAGGTAGGCGAACTTGAACGGCAGATACGGCGGGTGGATGTAGATGAGCAGCGGGGAGACGATAAACGCCAGTATAATCGCGGCGACCAGAATCCAGCCGCTCCGTCCGAACTCCCTCGTTTCGTGTTCAGTCGTCATAACTCACTATCGGGTTTTACCACCACTTTACCAAAACCTTCCCGATTTTCGAGCATCTCGTGGGCGCGGGCGGCCTCGCTCATCGGCAGGGTCTGGCCGGAATCCGGGGTTCGAACGTGCCGTCCCAGACCAGCGCCATTACGTCGTCCGCTTCGCCGAGTCTCGCCATCGTCGAGCCGATGACCGAAATCTGCTTCCAGAACACCCGGTTGATGTTGGTCTCGGGTTGGCGCCGGTGGTCGCCCCACAGGTTACGATTTTTCCGCCCTTCGCGAGGGATTTGTGGAGTTGTCCCAGGTCTCCGCGCCGACGTAGTCCACCACGACGTCGACGCCGCGCCCGTCCGTGAGTTCGCGCATTCGCTTGGCGAAGTCCTCCTTTTCGTAGTCGACGGCGTGGTCGGCACCCAACTCGCGGCGTACTCGAGTTTCTCCTCGCTGCTCCCCGTGGCATAGACCTTCGCTCCGGCGTAGTCGGCGATCTGGACCGCGGCCTGGCCCACGCCGCCGGAGGCGCCGAGGACGAGGACGTTGTCGCCCGCTTGGATTTCGGCGCGCGAGATCAGCATTCGCCACGCGGTCTGGAAGACGAGCGGGGACGCCGCCGCCGTCTCCCACGGCGCGCTCGGGCACCGAGAAAAGGCTCTCCGCGGGGACGGCCGCCATTTCGGAGTGGACGCCTCGGACGTGTTCGCCGAGATGTGGTAGTGACTCACATCGAATGCTCGCCGTGGCGACAGAACTCACAGTCGCCGCAACAGACGCCCGCCGAGAGGGCGACTCTGTCACCGGGTTCGACCCGGGTGACGCCCTCGCCGACCTCCACGTACCTCGCCGGCGGCGTCGCTCCCGGGAATGTGGGGCATCTCGAGGTCGACGCCCGGCAGTCCGCGGCGGGTCAACACGTCGAAGTGGTTCAGCGCCCCCGCCTTCACCTCGACGAGCACTTCGTCCCGGCCGGGTTCGGGGTCCGGAAACTCGCCGTACTCGATGACCTCCGTCCCGCCGTGTTCCGTAAACTGGACGGCCTTCATGCATGGCATTGGGGGCGAACACTAAAACACTGTTCAAAGCGGGCATCCCTTCGCTGAAATTTTGAATATGAGAGCGACCAGAAGATAAAGATTTACGGATCCACAGAGGATTTTAGGTTCATCGAGGGAAACCCCCGGTATGGTCGATTTTCAGTCACGGGACACCCACCGCGCAGCGGTGGACGAGGAGGACGAAGAGCGGAACCGGACGACCAACGCGAAACGGAAACGACGATGACGAGCACAAGCACAGGGACGATGACCACGACGATGACGAACCACGACCACGATGGCCATGATGGCCATGATGACCACGATCACGACGATGACGACCACGACCACGACGGCCACGACCACCCGGAACATGGTCACCATGCTCACGACGTAGCGGAACTCGGGTTCGCCGTCGTCACCGTCTCGACGTCCCGTTCGGTCGATGACGACCCGGCGGGCGATGCCATCACCGAACTCGTGGAGGGGGCGGGCCACGACGTGGTGATGCGGGAACTCGTCGCCGACGACCACGACAGGGTACAGAAGGTAGTGAACAACATCATCGGACGCGACGACACCGACGTGGTGGTCACGGCCGGCGGCACGGGCGTCACGCCCGACGACGTGACCATCGAGGCCGTCGCCCCGCTGTTCGAGAAGGAACTGCCCGGATTTGGTGAGCTATTTCGGCGACTCTCCTACGACGAAATCGGGACGAAAATCGTCGGCACGCGAGCGACTGCAGGCGTCTCGAACGGCGTCGTCGTCTGCTGTCTGCCCGGTAGCGAAAACGCCGTTCGATTGGGCGTCGGCGATATCGTGCTCGGAGAAGCGGGTCACCTCGTCGGTCTCGCCGGACGGGAGTGAAAAGGAGACGGCGTCGCTCTTTTCCCGTTCGAACGCTCACAGGACTATCGGCGATAGATTTCGGCGACCCTCTCGAATCGGTGGCGCGTCTCTAGCGGTCGTGAACGATGCGATGACCCATCACGGCGGAGGTGGGTCGGGTGCCAGGTAAAAACGTACTTGTCATCAGTCGAAACAAGTACGAACATGATCACGGTCGTCGTCGTCCGACACGGTGAGACTGCGTGGAACCGCGAGCATCGCATGCAGGGGTGGGCACCCACACCACTTACCGAACTCGGCCGGGAGCAGGCCAGACGGCTCGGTACAAACCTAAATCTGAGATACGACATCGATAAAATTCTGTCTTCGGACCTCCATCGGACAAGGGAGACGACGGAACTGCTTCGGGACTACGTCGATGCCCCCGTAACGTTCGATTCGACTTGGCGGGGACGCGATTTCGGGGTGTTTCAGGGGCTCCCGGCAGACGACTTGTTCGAACGATTTCCCGAGTACGCCCTCCAACAGGCCGGTCCCGATGCGGCGTACGAAACACCGGACAGCGGGGAGAGCCTCGTCGAAGTTCGAAATCGGGTGCTCGAGGGATGGGAAAGACTGTTATCGAAAGCGAACCGGTCGAAACCGTACTCATCGTCGCTCACGGTGGCCCCATCCGCCTGATTCTCGGGTATCTCAAGGGTTTCGACATCGCAGAGGCAATCCTGGATCAGCCACAATCGAACTGTGCTATCAACGAGGTCACCTACGACACTGAAACTGGTGAGACAACCATCGTACGTGAGAACGACACGGGTTACCGTGAGATGGGGCTGTGGTGAGGTTGTTTCACTGGCGCTCGAGCAAGTGTCGGCAGCGAACGTTCGAAGACAACTCTCAGTGACTGTAATCGCACGAGTACCGAACACGCTCGAAGACGAACCGAAAGGGATGAGTCGATCGTTCAGAAGTGAAGCGGTTCCGCGATCCCACCGCGAGGAGAACTGGCTGTTGACGTTCGCGGCGAACTCGGGGTCCTTGAGGTCTATCATGGCGAACGCTTCGCCCGGCGAGAGCGGGTTCGCCACTTCGATGCACACTTCGAGGTCGTCGATGAGGTTGAACGTGCCGTCGAGTTTGGGCGTCGTTCGAACCGAGAACTTCGGATGGTCCGAAAGCGTGTCGGCGTAGCGCTGGCCGACGCTCTCGGGGAGCGTGTTGACGAGTTCCGGCGACATGAGGACGGACACCTCGACGTCGCGGGACAGCGCCCTTTCGATGTGCTTGGTGACGGTATCGCCGACGTTGCCGATGTCGAACGTCGGCGAGCTCGGCCGGCGACCATGACGATTCGGCGTTCCGCGGCGTCCAACCGCTCGATGAGGAGTTCGAGCGATCGTCCGGGCCGACCGCCGCCGTCCAGAACCCCTCTTCGATCGGCGGGTCGACGGTGTCGAGTTCCGTGCTCAACTCGTCGACGATTCCTCGTACTGGTCGGCCTTCGCGTTCAATTCGTCCAGTTTGTCGTCCAGCAGTCGGTCGAGCGCGGTCTGGTTCGACCGCGACGTACTTCTTCGGACGACTCGCGCTCTGACTGCGGACGAGATTGTGCGTCTCCAGACTGTTGAGGACGTCGTAAATCCGCCCCATCGGGACGTCGCTCACCCGGGAGAGGTCTTTCGCCGTCGTCGGACCGTGTTCAACAGCGCCCGATAGGCGCGCGCTTCGTACTCGGAGAGACCTAAATCGCGGAGACTTGCCATATCTGTTGACATCAGACCGACAGTATATAAACTCTACGTGCGTTTCCGACCGACCGACGGAGACGACTATCCTTCGCAAATATTGCTCAGAAAAACTCGTGCCAGTTCACTCAGTTCGGCGGGAGATGCTGCCGGGTCGGATACCGTCCCGTCGTCACGAGTCGAGCGGTTCCGCGCTCGTACTCGCCGTCGGGGTCGAGAACGACGACCTTCTCGTGGTCGGCGAGGCGAAGCGCGGCACGATGCAGGTTCGAACCCGGTTCGTCGGCGACCACGACTTGGAGGGGCGGCCGGCACAACCGAGAGGCGGCCGTCGCGTAGCCCGCGACCTGCACGCCGATTCGGTCCGCCGCGCCGGCGAACGCGCCGAGTGCCTCGCGTGCCGTTTCCCGTAGACGTCTCGTCCGTCAGGATCGCCAAATCGACCAGCGCGTCGGCGAAGACGGCGTTGTCGTCTACGGGGCGGAGTTCCCGGTCGAGCAGTCCCGGCCCTTCCCGTGGGCCGTCGACGAACGCGCCGTCGTCGGCTTGGAGCGTCTCGATTGCGTGGTCCGCGACGGTGCGGGCGGTTTGGAGGTACCCTTCGCCGCCGAGAACCTGCGCGGCAGTAATGAACGCCCGTGTCGTGTGTGCGTGGTCGGCGAGCAGTCCGCGTTCGCCCACTTCGTCCCCGTCGCGGTAGTGAACCACGGCACCGTTTTCGACCTCCGCCGAGAGGAAGTCGAGGGTTCGCTCGGCGTACCGCCGGGCGTGTTCGTCGTCGGTGTAAGCGGTATAGGTGAGCAGTGCGTCGGCGGCGAGCGCGTTGCGGTCGGCGAAGGCGGTGAAATCGACCGGCGGGGACCCCGCGCTCTCGCGGTCGCTCGCATCGCCCTCGTAGTAGTCGTCGCCGGGTTGCTGGCTCCGCCGAAGGCGTCGCCCTCCCAGAGCGTCGTCGTCAGGTACTCGACGGTCTTTTCGGCGGGGTCGCGGTAGCGGTCCTCTCCGGTGTACAGGTAGGCGTTCGCGTAGGTGCGTAGGAGCGCGGCGTTCAGGTCGAGCATCTTCTCGCGGTGGATATCGTTCCAGTCGCGGGTTCCGGCGTAGCGGAAGAACCCTCCCTCGTAGTCGTCGTAGAGGTTCGCCGTGATGGGCGAGAGGGTGGAGAGCGCGCGCTCCCGGTCGCGTTTCAGCGCGAACTCGACGGTTCGCGGGAGCGGGAACTTCGCGTCGTCGCCCCAACCGCCGTTTGTCGGGTCGAACTGGTCCTCGATTTGGCCGACCATCAGGCGCTCGATTTCGTCCGTGACCTCCCCCGCAGGCGGGTTCTGGTCGCGGACGTTTCGCGGGACTTGTGCCGCATCGCGACCCTGGTGTTCCCAGAGGTCGCGCACTTGTCCGACCACTTGGCGCATGGTATTCGCGTCGAGGAACGTCGCGCCCGTCAGGTGCTCGCCCTCGGGCGTGAGGAACACCGTCGTCGGAAAGCCGCCCATGTTGTACCGCTCTCGAACGCGGGGGTGGCGGTCGATATCGGCCCGAACCGGGACGAACGAGTCGTTGACGTTCGCCGCCAGCGTCGGCACCGCGTAGGTCGTCTCGTCCATCTCGTGGCACCACGAACACCACCGAGCGGACAGCGAGAGGAGGATTGGCTTGTCGGCTTCCTTGGCCTCTTCGAACGCCGCGTCACCCCACTCACGCCACTCGATTTTCGTCCGTTCCGCAGACTGATCCATGGCCGGAGTTTGGGGCGAACGTGGGAAGTGGTTTCGGAATTCGCGTGTCGGCGAAAGAACGAACGTCGAGAACGACCGGAGGGAAACGGAACCCTCAATCGACATCGCTCGGTACGGCGTCGGACTCACCAGGGGTCGGGTCCGACCCGGCCGCGGATTCTTCGCTTTCCTGGACGACGCTCTTAGTCCACGTTCCGCGCATGAACCAGAGCGCGGCGGCAATCGAAGCGATCACGTTCGAAGCCGCGATGCCGATCCAGATGCCGCTCGAACCGAATCCGAACCGCTGGGAGAGCAGGTACGCGATCGGGAGTCGGAGAACGATGAGTGAGAGCACCGAGAACATCATCGAGGTTTGGGTGTTACCCGAACCACGGAAACTGCTCAAGAGTACCTGGAAGACGCCGATGAACAGGAACGACGGCGCGATGACGTGAAGGAAGCCCACACCGATGGAGATGACGTGAGCGGTCGATGCGCCGCTGTCCGAGTTCAAGAAAATCGAGATGATCGGCCGCGCGAATGTAAACGCCAGAACCGAGAACGCAACGAGGACGACCCCGAGCGTGAGCGCGCTCAGGTACACCGCCCGTTTCGCCCGGTCGATTTTCCGCGCCCCCAAGTTCTGGCCCACCACGGTTGCGGTCGCACGTGCGAAACCCATTGCGGGCAAGATTACGAGCGTGTTGATTCGGTTGCCGATTCCGTAGGCAGCGACGGTGTCGGTTCCGGCCAGCGCGACGATGATGGTCAACCCGACGATGCCGACCGCACGCATCGACGTGTCGAGACTCGCCGGCAGGCCAATCTCGATGATCTGCTCGATGGTGTGGCGTTCGGGACGGAAGTCCGACCACGAGAGCTGAATACCGACGCGTCCCGAAAACAGGATCGCCATCCCGATGAACGCAGTGATACCGCGCGCGATGACCTGCCCGATTGCCCCGCCCACGACGCCGTATCCGGTGAATCCGGTGGCGCTCATGAGACTGGCTTCGAGCCCGTGCAGCCCGAGACCCGAGAGGAGCAAGTTGTCGTTGAACCCGTAGATCAGGAACGGGTCGATGAGGGTGTTGATGACGATGCTGACCGCGGTGAGATACATCGGGGTTTTCGTATCGCCGACGCCACGAAGGAGCGCCCGAAACATGAAGAAACCGAACATCACGAAGATGGAGACGAAGATGACGCGGGTGTACTGAACCGCCCACCGATGAATCTGACTGCCGGGTGACGCGCCGACGAGGGTGATGAGCCACGGAGAGAGAAAGTAACCGATCACGCCGACGACGATGGACGCGGCGACGGCAAAGGTAATGGTCTGGCCGGCGATGTGGTCGATTCGACCCTGTTCGGTGCCCGCACCGGTGTTCTGGGAGACGAGCGTCGTGCCAGCGACCGCAAAGCCCGTCGTCACGCTGATGACGAGGAAGATTATCGGGAACGAAAAGGAGACCGCACTCACCGCGTCCGGACCGATGTGGCCGACCCAAAACGTGTTGATGAGGTTGTAGATGACCTGCATCATCTGGGAGAGCACGATGGGGACCGCGAGCAACAACAGCGGCTTGTAGAGGTCGCCGTTCAGGAAGTCGAGGTTCTCCCCTCTGGACGTACTCATCGTGCACCTCCGTCGGCGACAGCGTGGCCGCGAGCTGTCCGTCGGTCACGCCGTGCGCACTTATTGCTCGGTAAGTCGCGGCCATCGTCTCCTCGTGGGCGCGTCCGGGGGCCGAGCCACCCTTCCCCCACTCATGGCCTGAATCATCCGTCCAGTCAATACTCATTACGTTCACTGACTAATTCGTCAGTCAGCCTGTCGCTTATAGCTTGGGTTCTCAATGGTTTGTGAGTTTCAACGACGCCGTCCCGTGCTTTCGTAGCTACGGATAAACGGTCGAGTCGGGAAACGCTCGATGACACGCAAAAAAACAGTCAAATCGAACGGAAACGGTGCTCAGTCGTGAATCTCGACGGATTCGAGGACGACGTCGTCGAGCGGTTTGTCCTGCGGGTTCGTATCGACGGAGCCGATTTCCTTGACGATGTCCATGCCGTCGATGACCTCGCCGAACACGGCGTGGCGGTTGTTGAGGTGCGGCGTGGCGTCGAGCGTGATGAAGAACTGCGAGCCGTTGGTGTTCGGACCGGAGTTAGCCATCGAGAGGATACCCTCGCCGTCGTGGGTGAGTTCCGGGTGGAACTCGTCGTCGAACTGGTAGCCGGGACCGCCGCGACCGGTTCCGGTCGGGTCGCCGCCCTGAATCATGAAGCCCTCGATGACGCGGTGGAAGAGCACGTCGTCGTAGAGCGGTTCGTCGGTCTTTCGGTCGCCCGACTCCGGGTCGGTCCATTCGCGGTCGCCCGTCGCCAGTCCGACGAAGTTCCCCACCGTTTTCGGTGCGCGCTCGTCGAACAGTCGGACTTCGATGTCGCCGTGGTTCGTGTGAAGCGTGGCCGTTAGGTCGTCTGCCATACCCGAACGGTCGGCCTCCAAGGAAAAAAGACGTTCTATCTATCGGCTCGCGGTCGTGTAGGAAAGTGAGGAGGCGACCGACGACACGATAGTGAGTACGCACGTGGTGGGCACACCGATGCGAGAGAGGGAACGGCCCGCCGCTACACCCCGCCGCCGGACCCCGTCAGCTCCAACGGTCGAATCCAGATGTACCAGATGGCGATGGCCGCGGTGAGGTAGCCGGTGAAGAATATCACGGTTCCGAGCATACTGTAGCCGTTCTCCGTCAGGATGTACTTCGTCATGCCCGGCACGATGACGCCGAGCGCCATCAGCAAGCCGAAGCGAATCTTCCCTGCGGCGTTGTGCGTGCTCATGGCGAGGGGTTCGTCCTCCACCTGCCTGAATCGCACGGTTTCGACCTGACGCCGTCAGGAACTGACAGACCACAAAATATTTGCCGAGACGTTACACGAATCGGACATGAAACGAGAACGGATATTAGTCGGCGGCATCGCCGTCGTCGTCCGGTCGATGGACCGAGAGCGAAAAACGGGGAGACGGAACGGCGAGCGCTAGCGAGCCGTCACGGTCACTTCGACCGGGTTTTCGGGGTGTAAGGTGACGAGCGGAACGAGCGTCAGCGGCGCATCCGAGACGAGGTCGAACGCGAATCGCTTGCCGAGCGTCGCCAACACGAGTTTCGCCTCGCGCATGGCGAAGCCGTCGCCGATGCATTTGCGCGGGCCGCCGCCGAACGGGAAGTAGGCGAACTGTGGCAGTTCGCGGCGGAACTCGTCGGTCCAGCGTTCCGGGCGGAACTCCCACGGGTCGGGGAAGAAGCGCTCGTCGTGGTGGACGACCCACTGCGGCGCGGAGACGACGGTGTCGCCCGGGACGTGAAACCCCGCGAGGTCGTCCGCGTCGTTCGCCTGCCGGTAGACGACGTAGGCGGGCGGATAGAGGCGCATGGCTTCCATCACGATTTTGTCGAGGTACTCGAGTTCCGCGAGGTCGGCGACCGTCGGCGTCCCGTCGAACGTCGAATCGAGTTCGTCGTGGAATTTCTCGTGTGCGTCGGGATGCTTCGAGAGCAGATACCACGCGTAAGTGAGCGTCAAGGCGGTCGTGTCGTGGCCCGCGAGCAGCATCGTCATCATCTCGTTGCGAACGCTCTCGTCGGCGAGGTTGCCCGCATCGCGCTCCCCGAGCAACGTTCCGAGCAGGTCGCTCCTCGTCGCCCGAGTAGTCGTGCTGTCGGCGGATTTCACGGAGGATTCTGTCCAGTTTCTCCACGGCGTGGCGATAGCGCACGTTTCGCGGCGTCGGCACCTCCTCGGGGACGAGGCCCTGCGGCCCGGGTTGGAAGCGCTGGCCGACTTCGATGAGGGCTTCCCGGATGGCGCGCTCCATCCCGTCGATTCGTGAACCGAGCAGGCTCTCGACCACGATTCTGAGGGTGAGTTGCGACATCTCGGCGTGGATGTTCGTGTGCTCGCCGTCGATGAACGAGTCGGCTAATTCGGTCGTATCGCGGACGATGATATCGCCGTACTCGTTCGAGTTTCGCGCCGTAAAACGACGGTTGCATGACCTTGCGCTGGCGTTGCCAATGGTCGCCGTCGCTCGTCAGCAGACCGTCGCCGAGCAAGCCACCCAATCCCTCATCCCCGCCCAGCGTCGGCTTGCGGTAGTTCGCGGCGTTCGTCACGAGGACGCGCCGAATGGCGTCCGGGTCCGTCACCTGATACACCTCCTGTCCGTACACGTCGAGTCGGGCCACGTCGCCGTACTCGCGTGCGACGCGCTCCATGAACCCCAACGGGTCGTCTGCGTACTGGAGACTGGACCCCAAAAACGGTACCCCCTCCGGTCCCGATGGCACACGGTTTGCCATGCGAGATGTTGGCTTGCACACGTAAGAACCTGCGGCCTAACGGGTGGCAGGATTTTTATAATTCGCCACGGAGCAGTGAGCTATGGGTAGTCTCCTAGACGAATTGCTGAAGGAAGCCCCCGCGATACTCGTCTTCCTCATCCTCGGTGCGGGGATTCTCGGCGTCTTCTTGGGTATCAGTTGGGCGTGGATGATTTTCGCAATCGGGTTCGCCGTCGTCCTTCCGCTAGTCGCCATCCTCACGAGCGTCGTGAAGCGGGCGACGGGAACGCCCGACTGGTTCGAAGGGATGGTAGCGGAGGGAATGGAGGACGGGAGCGATACGAAACAGGACGCCCTCGACACGCTCCGGGACAGATACGCACGCGGGGAAATCGACGAGGAGGAGTTCGAGCACCGGGCGGACCTGCTGTTGGAAAACGAGACGGTGGACGACGTAAAAGCGCGGCGAGGAGCGGGAGCGCGAATTCAACTGATGGCGTTGTCGGCGGTTTGCGAGCATCCGGTCGGGAGTAGAGGTATCGAGTGCCACAACGGGTTTCAGTGACTCGCCCGACGGAAACCCATGGAAGACACGGGAAGCGAATATCCGAACTGGCGGGGGTTGGCGAGACACCTACTGACCGGGTTGGCGGTCATCTCGTTCGTCTGGGTGGTGCGAAAAGTACAGGACGACAAGGAGCAGTCGCTGACGGTCGTGGAAAGTAGAAAATCAACGCCGAGAGAGGACTCTCGAAAACGTTGTGAACAGCAAGATTAGTTGGCTGGGGAGTTGTCCTCGGCCCCCGTTGAAAGGTGGGCCAACGCGGATTTGAACCGCGGACCTCCCGGTTATCAGCCGAGCGCTCAACCTAACTGAGCTATTGGCCCCGGTTGGCGCATTTACTCATTGCCCGGTGAGATTTTTAAGGGTTTCCTTTCTCCTCGGCGTCGTCATCGAATTCGATATCGTAGGCGTCCGAATCCACCCGGTAGGTGTCACCGCTCGGACCGCTTCCGCCGGTGGCACCGCCGGAGTTTCCGGTTCCGCTCGCGTTGCCGCCGTTCGGGAACCCGAAGCTGTAGACGTTACCCGTGGCGAATCCACCGGTCTTCTCGTCGATGTACGGCGTGATGACCCACTTCTTCGCCACGACGCGGAACACCGCGCGCGTCGGCGGGAGCGCGAGCAGGAACCCGAGCGTGTCGGTGATGAGGCCGGGCGTAAGCAGGAACGCACCCGAGATGAGCAGGAATCCACCGTCGATGATGCGGTTCGTCGGGACCTTCCCCCGCGCGAGGTCGGATTGAATCGCCCTGATAGTGTGTCTGCCTTCGGCACGAACCAACAGCATTCCGAGCAGGGCGGTCAGTACGACGAGCGCGACGGTGAGTTGCCACTGGAGGACTTGCGTCGCGATGAAGACCAGTAACAACCCGTCGAGTAACGGAATCAACAGCAGTAGCGCCAGCATCCGTTTCCACATGATTCGACGTAGTGGTTCAGGCTGTAAAACCCTTTACCTGCTGATGTTACTTCGAAGAGCGGAAGTTCGGATGCGGAACGTTCGATTATTTGTTTTTTGTTTCGCGCCTGCGTAGCACGTGCGACCACGAGCCACCGCCAACCACAGCGACGGTTCCGAATGTCACAGCGACCATGATTTCCGCGATGACCACAGTCACAACTGCTGGGGAACACCCATCCTCACCCAGATTCAACACCAACAATCACCACAATGACTCACTCACTTCCCTTCCACGAGTACGACTTCAGTGAAAAATCCAACCACTCTCGACACATTCGGTCACTTCTCTTCCACTACTGGCCATTACCGACCACCGATGACCCAAAATTCCTCGAAGAAATAAAACTCTCCTATCTTGCTTCCGAAATTCGAAATCAAGTTTCGTACCTCGTAATGATTCGTGGCGCTTATTACGATGTACGAACTTCACATGGATAACAGCCATGAGTGAGGACACCGAGAACAGGACGATTTTGCTCATCGGAAGCGGACCCATCCAGATAGGGCAGGCCGCGGAGTTCGACTACTCCGGCGCGCAAGCCTGCCGTGCACTACAGGAAGAGGGGGCGCGAGTCGTTCTCGTGAACTCCAACCCGGCGACCATCATGACCGACCCGGAGATGGCCGACGAGGTGTACATCGAACCCATCACCACCGAGGCCATCGCCGAAATCATCCGGAAGGAGCGTCCGGACGGGGTCATCGCCGGTCTCGGGGGACAGACGGGATTGAACGTCACCGCGGAACTCAGCGAGGAGGGCATCCTCCAGGAGTACGACGTGGAGATCATGGGGACACCGCTGGACACCATTTATGCTACCGAGGACCGCGACCTCTTCCGCCAGCGGATGCAGGAACTCGACCAACCCATGCCGTACTCGACGACCATCACGCTCGACGAGGGTGAGTCGGTCGCCGAGTTAGACGAGGAAGCCATCGGCCAGCGCGTCGAGGATGCTGTCGAAGCCGTCGGCGGGCTTCCGGTCATCTCGCGCACGACCTACACCCTCGGCGGGTCGGGGTCCGGCGTCGTTCACGAGATGGGGGAACTCAAAGAGCGCGTGCGGAAGGGACTGCGCCTCTCGCGCAACAGCGAGGTGCTCATCACCGAATCCATCGCGGGTTGGGTCGAACTGGAGTACGAGGTGATGCGCGACGCGGACGACTCGTGTATCATCATCTGCAACATGGAGAACTTGGACCCGATGGGGATTCACACCGGCGAATCCACCGTCGTCACGCCGTCGCAGGTCATCCCGGACGACGGCCATCAGGAGATGCGCGATGCGGCCCTCGAAGTCATCCGCGACCTGGGGATTCAGGGCGGCTGTAACATCCAGTTCGCGTGGCAGGACGACGGCACGCCCGGCGGCGAGTACCGCGTCGTCGAAGTGAACCCTCGTGTCTCGCGCTCCTCGGCGCTCGCCTCCAAGGCGACCGGCTACCCCATCGCCCGCGTGACGGCGAAAGTCGCACTCGGCAAGCGCCTGCACGAAATCGAGAACGAGATTACCGGCGAGACCACGGCGGCGTTCGAACCTGCCATCGACTACGTGGTGACGAAGGTGCCGCGCTGGCCCAAGGACAAGTTCGACGACGTGGACTTCGAACTCGGCACCGCGATGAAATCGACCGGCGAGGCGATGGCAATCGGCCGGACGTTCGAGGAGAGCCTCCTCAAGGCGCTCCGCAGTTCGGAGTACGACCCGGACGTGGTATGGGACGAAATCGGCGACGACGAACTCGAAGCCGACTACCTCGAAAAGCCCACGCCGGACCGCCCGTACGCCATGTTCGAGGCGTTCGAGCGCGGCTACACCGCCGAACAGGTCGCCGACCTGACCGGCATCGAGTCGTGGTACGTCGAACGCTACGGCCGCATCGCGGAGGCCGTCGAGGCCGCACAGGACGGCGAGTTCGCTCCCGCCGCCGAGAAAGGATTCACGAATCAGGAGGTCGCGGCGATGGCCGGCGCGGACGTCGGGTCCGTCGAGACGAGTGCGCCGGAACGCTCGTTCAAACAGGTCGACACCTGTGCGGGCGAGTTCGCGGCGTCGACGCCGTACTACTACTCCGCACGCTCGGCCCGCGAGACGAACGTGTTCGGGCACGACGAACTGCAAGTGAACCCCGACGTCGAGAACGTCGTGGTGGTCGGCGGCGGCCCGATTCGTATCGGGCAGGGCGTGGAGTTCGACTACTGTTCGGTTCACGCGGTTCGCGCACTCCGCGAGATGGGTATCGAGGCGCACGTCGTGAACAACAACCCCGAGACCGTCTCGACGGACTACGACACGTCCGACGGGTTGTTCTTCGAACCCATCACGGCCGAGGAGGTCGCCGACGTCATCGAGGCGACGGACGCCGACGGCGTGATGGTACAGTTCGGCGGCCAAACCTCGGTCGATATCGGTCACCCGCTGGCCGAAGAAATACGAGCGCAGAGGACTGGACTGCAAGGTTCTCGGCACCACGGTCGATGCGATGGACCTCGCGGAGGACCGCGACCGCTTCAACCGCCTGATGGACGATTTGGGAATCGAACAGCCGACCGGCGGCAGTGCGACCAGCGAGGAGGAAGCCCTCGAACTCGCACACGACATCGGTTACCCCGTCCTCGTGCGCCCGTCCTACGTCCTCGGCGGCAGAGCGATGGACATCGTGTACGACGACGAGGAACTCACGGAGTACATCGAGGAGGCGGTTCGCGTCTCGCCCGACAAACCGATCCTCGTGGACGAGTTCCTCGCCGACGCGGTGGAACTGGACGTGGACGCCGTCTCGGACGGCGAGGAAATCGTCATCGGCGGTATCATGGAACACGTCGAGACGCGCGGGTGTTCACTCGGGCGACTCGGCCTGCATGATTCCGACGCGTTCCCTCTCCGAGGAGACGCTGGGACGCGTGCGCGAAGTCACCGAAGACATCGCCCGCGCCCTCGATACGGTCGGGTTGATGAACGTGCAACTGGCTGTCCAAGACGACACGGTGTACGTCCTCGAAGCCAACCCGCGCTCCTCGCGCACGGTCCCGTTCGTCTCGAAGGCGACGGGCGTCCCGATAGCGAAACTCGCGGCGAAGGTGATGGCCGGGAAGACGCTGGCCGAACTCGAGTGTAACGGAACAGATTCCCGAGCAGACCAGCGTGAAGGAAGTCGTCCTCCCGTTCGACCGCCTCTCGGGGTCCGACCCGCGCCTCGGCCCGGAGATGAAATCGACGGGCGAAGTGATGGGCACCGCCGATTCGTTCGGCAAAGCCTACGAGAAGGCACAATCCGCCGCCTCGAACGCGCTTCCGATAGATGGCGTCGCAGTCGTTGACCTCGACGTGGACGGCTTCGGCGACTACTACGAACTCGGCGAGTTCGAGGACACCAACGATGCGATCCGGACCGGAAAAGTCGACCTCCTCGTGAGCGACGACCGCAGCCGCACTGGAGACGGCCGTCGAGGAGGACATCCCGTACTTCACGACCGTCGCCAGCGCGACGGCGGCGCTCGAAGCGCTCGGCGGCCCGCGACGAACCCCTCTGCGTGCAGTCGGTCGGCGACAGGCCGAAAGTCGCGCGCGAATGGGGCCGCTGACGGGGCGATTCGGTTCGACTTAGCCGGAGTTCAGATAGAACTGATTTTTCGACGAGAGGTCGTAGCTGTCGTCGCCGTTCGAGAAGTTCGCTTTCACCTCGTTCCCGGAGAGGATTCTGCGACCCATCGAGTCCTCGTAGTGGTTCATCGAAGCGGCGCTGGACGGCTGGAAGCCGATGAAGTTCTCGCGGGTGTCGTCGTCCCACGCGGAGTTGAGCTTCAATTGCCACTGGTTGTACTCGTTGGTCGGCGAGGATTCGTCCACGACTTCGACGTTCGGTTGCGAGTACGACCAGCTGATGCCCGCCGAAACCGATGCCGTTATCCACCCGACGCTCACGCTGAGGGAGTAACTGGTCGAGGACGACCCGCCCTGGGTTCCGTAGGGGTTCCACTGCCCGTAGTCCACGTCGGTGTTGCCCATCTCGCTCTGGTTCCACTTGTGGTACACGCGTCCCCATTCGTTCTTGTAATCACTCCCATATGCGGAGGTTCCGGGTTCGAATCCGGCCGGGGAATGAAGCGCGAACACGTCGCCGTCGTTGCTCCCGAGCGTGTCCATGAACACGTAGAACGTGGCACCGACCGTTCCGTACGGGTCGTCGGCGTATTCGAGTTTCTGCGAGAACACCTGCTGCATGTTGTTCGTGCCGGACACCGTCCCGCCGGCCATCGTCGTGACCTGCTCGGACGTTTCGATGGTCGAAGAGATGTCGGCGACGTGACTATCGAAACTGTCGTGAATCAGGGCTTCGGCGCGCCCCGACTCCGCCTGTGGTTCCGCCATATCCTCGGTGGCGACGCCGACGTAGGAGTGTCCGACACCGTTCGCGTCGAAACCGTAGGCGTACGCCACGACCTCGCCGGAACTCGTCTCCTGTTCACTCCTGGGGACGACGGCAGGAGAGCGACCGTTTTTCTTCTCGAAATCGCGGACGGCACGCCGTCGAACCGCTCGCCGCCGTTCGTCGGAAATCGCTGTGCCTCCGGACGCCTTCGCCGTGTAAACCGCACTTCCGCGTGGTTGTTTTTCGTTCAGTTCCGCACTGGCGAACGCCGGTGCCCGCGATGAGGCTCGTCACCCCGAGCGCGCCGGCTTTGAGGACGGTTCGTCTGTTCGTTCGTCTTCGTTTCCGTCGGTATCTGGACTTTCTTTCATGGCCCGAAAATTAGAATACGAATTGGTGCATAAATAATTT